>URXV01000020.1 GCA_900551865.1 uncultured Rickettsiales bacterium | reverse complement strand
GCGGGGTTATCCGTCATTGACGTTTTTAAATGTTTCGGCATGGAAGAATACAGAGCCGGCGAGGAAAGGATAATGAAAAGGCTTTTGTCCGGCTCTCCCTGCGTTTTGGCCTCAGGAGGAGGAGCTTTTGTTGCCGACCAAACCAGACAACTTGCAAAAAAGACGGCTCTGACCGTGTGGCTTAAGGCCGACATCGACGTTCTTTACAACCGGACAACCGGTAGAAAAAGACGCCCTTTCCTGCAGTGCAGCGACTCGAAAATCAAAAGCAAGCTGCAAACTTATATTGACGCGGAATATCCTTATTATTCCGAGGCTGACATTGTCGTGGAGACAAAAAACGAAGCCGTTGACAATACGGTTGAGCGCGTTTTAAAGGCCATAACCGGCTATATTAACCAATCCCCAAAAGAAAAGGCTGTTTCATGAGAACCGAAAACCGCAATTTTGACGAACTCAGAAAAATAGAAATTATTCCGGACTTTAATCCTTATGCCGAAGGCTCCTGCCTTATAAAATGCGGACAAACGCATATCATATGTACTGCTACCGTAGAGGAAAAAGTTCCGGCATGGCTTAAAGCTGAAGAGAAGGGATGGATAACGGCAGAATATTCCCTCCTGCCCAGAGCAACCAAAACAAGAGTAAACCGTGAAACGCACGGCGTCGGCGGCAGAACGCATGAAATTCAGCGCCTTATCGGCCGTTCGCTGCGTGCCGTGGTTGACCTGAGCGTACTCAAAGGTTTTACCATCCTGATTGACTGCGATGTCATTCAGGCAGACGGCGGTACGCGCACAGCCTCAATTACAGGCAGTTTTACAGCCCTTTATATAGCTCTGGCCAAAATGGTCAAAGACGGAAAAATTACGCATAATCCCATTCGGGAGTTCGTTGCCGCGATATCTGCCGGAATCTGCAATAACATTCCGTTGCTTGATTTGGAATATGAAGAAGATTCCACAGCTCAGGTTGATGCCAATTTTGTTTTGACCGAAAACGGAAAAATCGTCGAAATTCAGGGAACGGCCGAAGGCGCGCCGTTTACAAAAGAAGACTACCAGACGCTGCTGGAATTTGCCCAAAAAGGCGTCGACTATCTTATAACCATTCAGAAAGAGGCTTTAACTCATGCTAAAATATAAGGAAATCATTTTCGCCAGCCATAATCAGGGAAAGATTGCCGAAATAAGGGAAATATTGAATCCTTACGGGATCAAAGTTCTGTCTGCTGCCGATTTGGAACTGCCGGACGTTGAAGAAACAGGCAGAACATTTGAAGAAAACGCCTATATTAAGGCTCTGGCTGCGGCGAAAGCCCGCAACATTCCCTGTTTTGCCGACGACTCCGGCTTATGCGTTGACGCCATAGGCGGCAAACCTGGCGTTTATACGGCCAGATATGCGCCGAATCGGGATTTTAATCTGGGTATGGACAAACTTTTGAATGAGTTGAAAGAAACGAATTCACAGAACAGAGCTGCACATTTTTCCTGCGTCATCGTACTTGCCCATCCAGATGGTTCTTATAAATCTTTTGAAGGACGGGTTGATGGCAATATTGCCACCAGCAAAAGCGGAAACGCCGGGTTCGGCTACGATCCTATTTTTATTCCAACAGGATTTAACCGTTCTTTTGCCGAGTTCAGCAGCGAAGAGAAAAACAAGATTTCGCACCGCGGCAGAGCTTTGCAGAAATTTATCAGTTACCTGACACTGGATGAAGATAATTAATGGAAAAGGAGCCAGCTAACATTTTCAATATTCGTATCAGCAGCCCGTTTTGGGAAACGCTGGCGAGAGTTTATCTGCAAAAATATTCTCAAAACAGGCTTGATTTAGCCGGCGTTTTGTTTCTGTTGCCAAATCGGCGAGCATGCCAGGCGCTGACGGCCGCATTTATCCGCCTGCAAGGTATGCAGCCAACTATTCTTCCGCAGATGACGCCTATTGCCGAATTGGATGACGACGAAATCTTTTTTAACGGTTTCAACTTGAGCGAGGCTTTCAGAGAAGAACGACCGACCATTGGCAAAGAGGAGCGGTTGTTCATCTTTGCCCGGCTGATAATGTCTAAACCGAATGACTTCGGACTAAAGCAAATTTCTCTGGCACAAGCTCTCAGTCTGGCCATCGATTTGGCCAAGCTCATTGATACGGCTTGCAGCCAGGGACTTTCTTTTGACAAACTGCAGGATTTGGTACCCGAAAAATATGCCACGCACTGGCAAGAAACGCTTAAGCTGTTGAAAATTATCACCGAATACTGGCCACAAATTTTAGCTGAAAGAAATGCTGTTGACTGTTGCGATTTAAAAAACAGACTGCTTTTTCACCAAGCTGCACTCTGGCAGAAAGAAAAAACACAGCAAAACGTTGTTGCAGCAGGGATTACCGCCAGTTTTCCCGCTGTTGTCGCACTTCTTAAAAGTATCCGGGAACTTCCTCACGGTGAAATTTATTTTGCAGGGATTGACCGTTTTGCCGATAATTCTTATTGGGATGCCGTTGATGAAACTCATCCCCTTTATGAAAATAAGATATTGCTGGAATTGTTGGGCATTAACCGAAAATCGGTTATTGACATTTCCGCACCATTACGTCCGGAACGAGAAAAATTCATTTCAGAAATCATGCGGCCTGCACCGGTTTCCGATAAATGGCGTAATCTTCCATCGGATTTTAATATAACGCAAGCTACCAACGGTACTAGTTTTATCAACTGCAACACCCAGCGCGACGAGGCGCTGGCCATCGCTCTGAAGATGCGCGAGGTATTAAACTATCCGGAAAAAACAGCGGCTTTAATTACCTATGACAGAAATCTGGCACGCCGTGTTGCTGCTGAATTGGAGCGTTTTGACATCAAAATTGACGATTCTGCCGGAATGCCCTTAAGTTTGTCGCCGGTAGGCATCTTTTTACGGCTTATTGCAGAAGCAGCCGAAGACTGCGAATCGGAAACGAAATTCATAACTTTATTAAAACATCCTTTTATGCTGTGCGGGCAAAACGCAGCCGACTTCAGAAAGAAGGCCTACGCTTACGAAACAGCTTTGCGGCAAAAGGGCAAATCTCCCATGCCGCCTGCTTTGGAAAGCTTTTTTTATCAAATAAAGATTTCGTTAAAAAATCTGGCTGAAACTTTGCAAAATCCACAAACAGAATTTGGAGAAATTCTTGAACAGCATATTGCCCTGGCTGAAACGTTGGCTTCTTCTGCCGACAATGCGGGAAAAAATCTGTTATGGCGCGGCGATGCAGGCAGAAGTGCCGCTAATTTTATTACTAAAATTCTGACTTCTGCCGATACATTGGGAAAAATTCACGGAAAAGACTATCTTCCTCTTTTGTGCGAACTGATGGGTATGGAAAGTGTCCGTACCAACTACGGTACACACCCCAGGCTAAGCATTTTAGGACCGATTGAAGCCAGGCTGTGCCATTTTGATTATGTAATCCTTGGCGAGGCCAACGAGGGGATTTGGCCTAAAGCCGCTCAGGCAGATATGTGGATGTCCCGGCCGATGAAAAAAGACTTCGGTTTCAGTCTTCCTGAAAAAGCCGTTGGAATTCTCGGAGCTGATTTATGCTGTTTTTTAGCTTCTGAAAACGTCATTATTACCAGAGCAGAAAGAGTTGACGGCGTGCCGATGAAAAAATCGCGCTGGCTGCTCCGAACAGAAACAGTTTTGAAAGCTCTGGGTTCCAATATTGAAGCTTTAAAAGCCGATGAATTCTATGTTTTAGCGAATCGGCTGGATACGCCGGTTTCCTACTGCCCGATTAAAGCTCCGGCGCCCTGCCCCCCTGCATATGCCCGTCCGCGAAAGCTTTCCGCCAGCGGTGTCGACCTGCTCATCCAAGATCCATATTCGGTTTTTGCCAAATATATTTTAAAACTTCATCCGCTTGACGATTTGGATAAAGAGCCTGACCAACGGGATTACGGGACTTTGGTTCACGCCATTATTGAGGAATTTAACAACATTTATCCCGGAGATATTCCGGAAAATATGCAGGATATTCTGCTGGAACTGGGGAAAAAGCATTTCCAAACAATGCAGCTCTCAAAAGAACTTGAAGCTTTTTGGCGGCCCAAATTTGAAAAAACCGCAGAATGGATTGCTGCTGCCGAAAAGGAATATCGCGGACAAGTCAGAAAGGTCAATAACGAAACTGACGGCGAAATTACATACCAACTCCCCGGAGGCAACTTTACTTTTACGGCAAAAGCCGACAGAATTGATGTGCTTAAAGACGGAAGCATAAACATCATAGATTACAAAACCGGCAAAATTCCGAGCAAAAAGCAGGTTATGAGCGGACATGCCCTGCAACTGCCGCTGGAAGGACTGATTGCATCCAAAGGAGGCTTTACCGGCATCACAAACAACAAAGTTCAAAAGTTAATTTACTGGCAGCTTGGTTCAGGCTCCTTAGAAATACAGCCAGATGAAGAAGACATTCTGGCAAAAAGCGAAGAGTATCTGCTTAAACTGATTACAACATTTGATTTTGAAACGACTCCGTACCATTCGCGCCCGACTCCGAAATTTATCCCCAAAAACAAAGATTATGACCATTTGGCGCGGATTAAAGAATGGTCGGTGCAGGAAGAGGGCGACAATAATGACGAATGATATTGATAAACAAAAAAAAGAATTAATAAGGCTGGCAACGCAACAGCAAATGTCTGCCGCGGATCCTGAAAAATCGGTTTGGGTGGAAGCTTCCGCAGGAACCGGAAAGACAAAAGTGCTCTCAGACAGAGTGCTGCGCCTGCTTTTGGCTAAAGTAAATCCGGCAAAAATCCTCTGCCTGACCTACACCAAAGCTGCTGCAGTTGAAATGAATGAACGAATCGCAAAACGCTTAAGCACATGGGCTGTTGAAGGCGAAGAAGAACTGGCTGCCGAGCTTTCCCGCCTGCTGGGCAACGATTTTGGCGGCGATGGCGGGCGAAGCTGTGAAAATTCTGTTGATTTGCTGAAATTTGCGCGAACTCTGTTTGCTACACTTCTTGATACTCCGGGCGGAATGAAAATCCAGACCATACACAGCTTTTGCCAGGATATCTTGAAACGTTTTCCGTTAGAGGCCGGGATTTCTCCTTATTTTGAAGTTATGGACGATAGAAGTTCCAAGGAAATTCTGCAAAAAATCAAAATTGAGTTGTTAAAACAGGCTGATACCGGCAATCAAAATGAATTGGCAGCAGCAATTTCCTATCTCACACAAAATGTGAGCGAATACAAATTTCCTGAAATTATGAATATGATTACGGAAAATCGCAGCAAAATCGCTGCGCTTTTGAAAAATTACGGTAATGATATGAACGCCATTATCCGAAAGCTTGAGGAAAAGCTTGAGGTAACGACAGACCTGACAGAGGAAGAAATAAAATTCAAAGCAATGTTGCTTATCGACCGTGAGCAACTTAAAGCCGTTGCGAACGTTTTCAGCTCCGGAGGCAAGGAAGACCAGCAGCGTGCTGAAATTTTCACCACCGTTGCAGCCGATAACTTTTCAGCAGCGGCGTATCCTTTGTACAAAAGCGTTTTCTTTACGGCCTCAGGAAGCATAAAAGCGCGGCTGGTATCACAAAGTGCTGTCAAGGCCTGTCCGGAAATACTGACTTTTATGCAAGATGAAGCTGAACGGCTAAAAATGATTGAAAACCGGCTTGCTGCTTTGAATGTTTTAAAATCTACCGCGGCCGTTTTGCAAATTGCACAAAATATTATTGACCGCTACGATGCCTATAAGGAAATATATGCGACTCTGGATTACGAAGACCTTATCGTCATAACCCGGCGCCTGCTGGAAGACAAATCCGTCGCCGACTGGGTTTTATTTAAGCTTGACGGCGGCATTGACCATATTTTAATTGACGAGGCGCAGGACACTTCCCCAAACCAATGGGCTATTATCAGGGCATTGACACAGGAGTTCTTTGCCGGACAGGGAAGTTATGAAGATACCCTGCCGCGCACAGTTTTTGTTGTCGGGGATTGTAAACAGTCTATTTACAGCTTTCAAGGTGCAGATCCGACCGAATTTGATAAAATGCACCATTATTTTGATGAAAGAATCCGTGAATTCCGAACCGTTCATCTGGATGTTTCGTTCCGCTCGACACGGGCTATCATGGACTGCGTCAACACCTTGTTTGAAACAGAACAGGCTAAAAAAGGCGTTGTCCCCGACGGAGAACACATCAATCACCGGCCATTCCGTCTCGGAGACGGCGGCAGGGTAGAAATTTTTCCGCTTCTGGTTCAGGAAAATGTGATAAAGAAAGAAGATGCTGAGCAAAAAGGAGAGACCGCAAAAAAAGAAAATTATAACTGGATTATCCCAATCAGTAGAGAACAACAGTCATCCGTTTCCAGCATTTTAGCACGCCAGATTGCCTCAAATATAAAAAAGATGGTTGAAAACGGCGAAATCCTTGCCTCCCAAAACCGTCCGGTACGATATGGCGATTTTATGTTTTTGGTTCAACAGAGAAAAAGCTTTGTCGAAGAATTTGTCCGTGCCTGCAAAGATTTGGGAGTTAACGTCGCAGGCGTAGACAAACTAAAGCTTTTGGAACAAATCGCCGTGCAGGACTTAATCTCGTTGGGAAAATTCCTGTTACTGCCAAATGATGACCTTTCGCTGGCGGAAGTTTTAAAATCGCCATTGTTTGGGCTAACCGACGACGATTTGTTTGTTTTATGCTATCAGCGCGACGGTTCCCTTTTCAACAGCCTCCTGCGCCATCCCAATTACGTTACCCTTGCCGACCAGTTAAAGGAATTATTAAATCTGGCAGGATTTGCCCGGCCTTTCGAACTGTTTAACACTGTTTTGGTAAAATTCAGCGGCCGGAAAAACTTTATTTCCCGTATGGGAATCGAAGTTGAAGATGTCTTAGATGAGTTCTTAAATCTGGCTTTAATATTTGAGCAAACGAACACGCCGACATTGGAAGCTTTTATTGCCTGGATTATTCAAGATGAAGTTATTATTCAAAAAGAAATGGAACAGGGCGAAAGTAACACGGTTAAAATCATGACGGTACACGGTTCCAAAGGGTTACAGGCGCCGATTGTTATTTTAGCAGACACGACAAAAATCAAAAACAAATCCCGTAAAAGCGAATTTTTATGGTCAGATGACGGCTTGGTATATTTTCCGACATCTGCCGACGCATACGATGCAAATTGCACCAAAATCAAAGCAGCTAATCTGGAAGCCGATTTTGACGAATACCGCAGGCTGTTGTATGTAGCATTGACGCGTGCGGAAGACAGGCTCTATATTGCCGGTTTTACCAAAACAAAAGATGCCAGCGAGGACTCTTGGTATAAATTGCTGGCAGAAAACATTAAATCAAATACAAAACTTCCTGAAGACGATAAACGCATTATCTATGATATTCCGCAACAAAATCCTGTCGAAAGTACCGATGAACCCGTTTACGAATCTTTGGTTCCGGCGGAGCGCCCGGACATTTTAACGCCGGCACCAATAGAAAATCCGCTGGCAAAACCTTATGCCCCTTCAAAAAACGAAAGCGATGAAACAGAACTGGCCGCTTCCCCCTTGGAAGACAAGGGAAACTTTTATCGCCGGGGAACAGTTATCCATAAACTGCTCCAATACATCGGTACGACCGATGATTCTATGCGCGAAACTGCCGCTTGGGAGTTTTTACAAAAACATTTGCCTGATTTTCCGCGTAATGAACTGCAAAACATCGTGACAGAAGTTTTGAACCTTTGCTCAACATATAAAGACATCTTTACCGAAAACTCCAGAGCCGAAGTTCCGATTATCGGCGAAGTTGATGGCAAAATCGTTTCCGCTAAAATAGACAGGCTGATAATTAATAAAGATAAGGTCACCATCGTCGATTTTAAGACTAACAGACCTGCGGCAAAATCACTGAACGATGTTCCCGAGATATACATTAACCAATTGAATACATACAAAAAACTTTTACAAAAGATTTACCCTGACAAAGATATAGAAACGTACTTGCTGTGGACTAATACCTGTAATATGATGAAAGTATAAAACTTTCGGATTAAAGTTTAAAATAATCTTTAATATTTGAAAGATACAAACTATAT
>URXV01000019.1 GCA_900551865.1 uncultured Rickettsiales bacterium | reverse complement strand
TGAAAGATACAAACTATATAATTATACAGTAACATTAAAAAGAGAAAGGGAAAACAATGAGAGCTATTGATGACAGCCAGTTTGAACATGAAGTGTTAAAATCAAAAGGCCTGGTTCTGGTTGATTTTTGGGCGGAATGGTGCGGTCCCTGCCGCCAGCTTGGCCCGGTTCTGGAAGAGGTTTCCAAAGAAATGGGCGAGAAAGTCAAGATTTGCAAGATGAATGTTGACGAAGCGCCGGCAACCGCGGCAAGTTTTGAAATCAGGAGTATTCCGACCCTGTTCCTTTTCAAAGACGGGGAAAAGATTGATTCTAAAGTCGGTTTCAATTCTCAGGCAACAATTGAAGACTGGTTGAATTCACATATGTAATTCTACCGATTAAAATCGGGGATATATAAGCGACATATCATATACCGTACAGAGAGAGTATTGAGGGAGATTTTCTCCCTCTTTATTTGTGTATAAGGCACCCGGCATATTATAGCCGGTTTGTTTTTTGTATATTTTACCTGACACATACCGGCCAGTTTTATTCCAATCAGCTTTATTTAGTTCATACCTTCTGCCAAGTAGAGAAAACTGCCAAAACAAAAGGAGACTAATTCGCCTCCTTTTGTTTTTTCCGTGCTTTTTAGTAACCACAACGGAACACATATTTTCGTATGTGAGAGTTATAAGGGAATCGAAATGAGTACCCTCAAGCCTCCTAATTCGCTATCGGTTAATTCAATTTTGCCGCCATGAGAAGTAATGATGTCGCGGGCAATAGACAATCCCAAACCGACTCCGCCGGTTTCTTTGTTACGGGATTCATCCAAGCGATAAAACGCCTTAAACACGTCTTCACGCTTATCGGCCGGAATACCGGGACCATCATCGTCAACGGTTATCTCCAATTTATTATTATTGCTTTCAAGACCGACGGCAATATTTTTGCCATAGGCGAAAGCATTGGAAATAATGTTGGTGACTGCCCTTTTCAAAGCTTGTTCACGCCCCTGAATCGCACTGACCTGATCATTGGTAGAGTAACGTATCATGGCTTTGGTATTACGGAATTTATTGATAATGCTTAAAATCAGCTCGTTCATATCAATAAACGTATTTTTTTCTCCGCCTTCACCGGATACAAATGCCAAATATCCGTCCAACATCTTTTCCATTTCGCCGATATCATCTATAAATTCCTTATTATCAGGACTCTCCGGCAGCATAGCCAGCTGCAGTTTCATTCTGGTCAACGGCGTTCTTAAGTCATGCGAAACCCCTGCCAGCATCTGCGTCCGTTCGGAAATCTGCTTTTGAATGCGCTCTTTCATTTTGATAAAAGCTATGCCGGCCTTTCTTACTTCCGAAGAGCCATAAGGTTTGAACGGCGTATTGATTCCCTTACCGAAATCCTCGGCAACCTGAGCCAATGTGGCAATAGACCGTACCTGGATGCGCAAAAACAGGGTTGCAACAAGGAACAGCAGCAATGATGTGCCGACCATCCAAGCGACGAAGCCGAAGATAGAAGTGCTGAATATATTTTTGGTAGATGCCGTAAAGCGGTATAATCCGTTAGGCGCCTCCACCAATACGATAACATCATCGCGCCCGTTTGCCAAATATACGGTAGTAATGGCATTAGGGAATTTTTGGTGCAGCGAATTTTCCAGAAAACCCGTCACAATTTTGTATTCTTTGCCATAATGAGTATCAGCTTTAACTGCGAGTTGACGCTCTCCGGTTATCAATTCAAATTTTATACCGTAACTGCTTTCGTACAGTTTTTGAATCTCCGGAAGCATATTGGGATTTTGCGATGTCATTTCCACCGCAACCGCAATATTATTTGACAGATTATCCGACAAGCGGCGACCGACCTTTTCCCAGTTGCCGTTGAAAAAGGCAATTACCGATACTACCTGAACCAAAATCAGCGGAATAAAAATCATAAGCATGGTTCTGAAAAACAGAGTATTGGGGAATATCTTCAGTTTAAGATACTGCAACACCCTATCCATTTTTTCCGGAAGTTTTATATGCATTGTTCTCTCCTTGTTTACTTGAAGTCAATTTATTTTGGACTGCTCAGCTTTGCTTGAACAGCCTTAATCTATTCTGAAATCAACATATATCCCTTGCCGCGCACTGTCTGCAAATAACGGGGATTTTTAGTATCGATTTCTATTTTCTTTCGCAGCCTGGTTATCTGTACGTCAACGGTTCGAAGATTTTCGGCAACGCCCAATATTTCCGCTAGTTCTTCACGCGTATGCACTTCTCCCGGTTTTCCGCCCAAAACGTTAAGCAATGTCCTTTCAACCGGCGTGATATGGATTGTCTTGCCGTCCGCCGTTTTCAACTCACCTTTTTCCAGATTATACACTATACCGTGAAATACTAATTTTGACGCAATGTCTTTTTCCCGGGCAGTCCTTTTCAGAATGTTATTAATTCTCAAAACAAGTTCTTTAGGTTCAAACGGCTTGGGCACGTAGTCATCCGCACCGGTTTCCAACCCACTAATCCGATCGGCAGCTTCTCCCATTGCCGTAAGCAATACGACTGGGACCCAATTGCCGCCTTCCCGCAGCTGTTCCAAAAACTCTATCCCGGTTACTTTGGGCATCATAATATCGACAATCAGGATATCAAATAAATATGTTTTTAAAAAGCCTTCGGCTTCCGCAGCATCTTTTGCCGCGGAAACCAAAAATCCCTGCTCCCTCAAATATCGTTGCAGAAGGCTGCGCAGGCGGGTATCGTCATCCACCACCAAAATATGTTTTTTGGCCTCCGGCATTGCGGTTTCCTCTATTTTTTCTTTTTAACCGGAGCCTTTTTGGCTGCCTGTCCGGTTTTGGCTGCCGATTTTGCTTTCGGAGCAGATTTTGCTTTCGGAGCAGATTTTGCCGCAGTATTCCGAACCGGCGTACTTTTATTTTCAGCTTTTAGCGCAGAAACCTTTTTTTCCGCAGCCGAAGCTGACTGGGAAGCTGCTTTTTTCTGTCCGGCTTCCGTTTTTACATAAAGCAGGCTTTTTTCAAAATACTGGTATCCCGTGATGAATGTCAGTATTCCGGCAATCCACAACAAAACCTCACCGGTTTCACCCCATATCCACCATCCTTTGAAAAAAATCATTGCCAGCGCCGTCATCTGAAAGCCCGTCTTCCATTTAGCCAGACGAGTTACAGGCAGGCCGACATTTACTTCGCGCAAGAACTCCCGCAAGCCGGAAACCAGCAATTCACGGCATAAAATAACAAATACGGGGATATAGCTGATTTCATGAATCATGCCGGGCTTTGCCAAAATAACGACAAGTGCCGTTGCTACCAAGAGCTTATCAGCAATCGGATCCAGCAAACGCCCGAATGCAGAAACTTCCCCACGGTCGCGGGCAAGTTTGCCGTCATAATAGTCCGTTATTGATGCCGCAATAAACAAAACGCCGGCAATATAGTTAAAAAAGCTGCACTCAAAATAAACCGACAAGAAAATCAGCGGAATAACCGCAATTCTCGAAATCGTAAGCAAATTCGGCAAATTATACACGACACTCTTCCTTTCCAATAATTTTACGTTCTTTTTGAGGTTTATCATAACCTTTATTTTTATTTATGGAAGTAATTATATATGTTTTCAGCTGTTTTTTTATTGATTCCAACAACTTTGGCGATATCTTCAACCGATGCATCTTTTATGGCGGCAACAGAACCGAAGTGATTTAACAAATCTTTTTTCCGTTTGGCTCCGATCCCTTCAATATCGTCCAGACTGGATTTCGTCATTGATTTTGCCCGCCGCTTGCGGTGTGTTCCGATGGCAAAGCGGTGCGCTTCATCGCGCAGCGTCTGCAGATAAAAGGCTATTGACGAACGATACGGCAGAGCAAAACTTTCTTTGCCGAGCTGATGATAGAACTCCTTACCGGCATTTCGGTCTACACCTTTGGAAATAGCTATTATCGAGATGCCGCTCAAATCATATCCGCTCAAACTTTCGTGTACGGCATGCAGCTGCCCGAGGCCGCCATCAAGCAAGATGACATCGGGGCGGTTGTCCGGCGCCATACGGTCAAAGCGCCGTTTTAACACTTCTTTCATCATAGCAAAGTCGTCATTGGTAATTGTCTGGTCTTTGATATTAAACGTCCGATACGACTTCTTGTCAAAGCCTTCCGGCGTAGCGACAACCATGGCCCCGACGGCATACGTTCCCTGATTATGCGAGTTATCGTAAATTTCTATCCGTTCAGGAAGTTTCGGCAAGTCAAAATACCGTTGCATTTCTTCTAAATTGGCTTTTATGCTCCGGTTTTCAGCAAGCCTGCGTTCAATAGCGGCCAAGGCATTTTTTTTGGCATTCTCAACCAGCTTATATTTATCCCCTTTGCTGAAAGTACGGATTTTAACTCCCAAGGCATCTTCAAGCAGTTCGGCGTTATCCAGATTTTCCGATACAAAGATTTCTTTAGGCGCCACATGGTTTGCATAAAAAGTACTTAAAAAAGCATCTAAAACTTCAGCTGCTGACGCTTCCTCCGCCCTTTTCACGAAGTATGGAGCATTGCCGCAATTCTGACCGCCACGGATAAAAAAGACTTCTATGCAAAACCAGTCTTCTTTCAAAGCAATGCCTATGATATCAACCGATTTCAACCCGGAATATTCCAAGTTGGCGTGGGTTTGGATACCCGTCAAAGCTTTTATCCGTTCTCTGAGAACAATCGCCTGTTCAAAATCTTCCCTATCGCTTGCCTGCTGCATTTTACGAGATAAATCTTCCTGAATTGACGTATTTTTCCCTTCTAAAAAAGCGATAACTTCCTTTACAAGCTGCGCATAATCTTCTTTGCTGATTTTGCCGACGCAAGGACCGCTGCAGCGTTTTATCTGATATAACAGACAGGGACGCTCACGATTGCGAAACACATTGTCCCGGCAGCTTCTCAGCATAAAAATTTTCTGAATAACATCCATCACTTCGTTTACCGCCGTTGCACTGGCATACGGCCCGAAATACCGGCACTGGCCGCTGCGGTTGCCGCGAAATTTGCGCAAGGCCGGATACTCATCATGCAAATTCAGCATCAAATGAGGATAGGACTTGTCGTCCTTGAGCAGGATATTGTATTTCGGATGCAGTTTTTTTATCAGTTCATTTTCAACAATAAGCGCCCGGTTTTCATTTTCGACAATAATGAACTCCATTTTGCGCACTTCGGCTACCATACGCTGCAAACGAATCGTCAATTGTTCTATCCGCGTATATGCCACAATGCGTTTTTTTATATTTTTTGCCTTACCGACATACAAAACCGCACCGTTTTCATCAAGCATACGGTATACTCCGGGAGTTTCCGGCGCAACCTTGACATTTTCACGAAGGACTTTCAGCCCCAATTTGATATCAAACATCTTTAATCAGCATACTCCCAAGTTTTGCCGTTATAGCGGCAATCATGCTTTTGGTATTCGGGCTTTAAAATATAAATATCCCCTATTCCGCTATACTCGTAATATAAATCAATAAGTGCCGTATCCAAACGGTGCGCCGGAATTTTTTTACCGCGCTGTTCCCAATATGTATCCCAATATATTCCGGCGGAAATAATCCTGGGTCTTTTGGCACGAATCAACTCATTTAGATTATCCCGCTGTTTTATACCCATTTTTTCGCCCAAAACATCTATCTGGCCTAAAAGAACTGAATAATATCCGGCATCTTTGGCTTTCAGGTTATATACGGAATAATAACCGTTCAAAGCATAGTCGCACGGCGTCAGATTATAGAATGCATATTCATGCCCATTCAAATAGTTGTGGTTCGGCAGTTCCTTTTTGTATGTCATTTCATAATTGTAATATGCGGAGAACAACAGGTATATGATGCCGACAGCAGCACATACCTTGTGTCCGACGGGGATTTTATCCAGAAACATCACCGTCAGCATCATTGCCAGTATCAGCCAAAAGATGCTATAGTGCAGAAACGCCGAAAAATAGAACATTCGCAGCAAAGCCTCTTCGACAAACATAAAGCTTATCATTCTTTCAATTGCATTTCCTTTCCAGACAAAATATGCGGCAGCAATGCTTCCCAACGGAACAAATAAGTAAAATTCAAAATATTCCCGCGGCGGAAAAGTTATCCGGTTATGCTCAAAGATATCCGGAATACGGGCATTAAACGGAAAATTTGCATACCAATACACCGAAAGAGCATCATTATAATATAAATATGCGGAAAATACGGCAAAAAGCAACACAGGCAAAATACATGCCTGCAAAAAATCTCTTCCGCCAATGTTTCCTTTTAAAAGCCAGTACAGAACAAATAAGCCAGGGACGATTAAATTTAAAAGCACTTTCTGCGTAAACATAAATGCCAGAAAAAAACACAGAAACGACATGACTAAAAGCCACAGCGCTTTTTCCCGCACATAGCGGTATAAACACAATATCCCGGCGAAAAGGCAAAGATACATAAAAGTATCCGGCCGGAAATTCAACGCCCACAATACGGAGTATGACGATACCACACATGCTGCCAAAAACAGCGCCGAAATTTCCCTTCCGCCATTTACAAGCATAATCCGACACTGAAAATACACCATCAGGCAAACAGCCAATATGCTGAAAATATTAAATATGGAAAAAATCATAAACTGATTTATCAGCATGGCGACGAACGGCGCTGCCAAATACCACGTTAACGGATTGTGATGCTGAAAAAAATCCCTGTAGGGCACATATCCCTGCCATATCAGCCAGGAACTGTGCAAATGTTCTACATTATCGCCGTTAGCTTTGGCTATTATACCATAAACAAAACAGGCAGCAACAGTTGCACAGATAATATATAGCCATAAGAATTTTGTTAATATCTTATTCTGCATAACGCCACTCTCCCCTGTTTTTATCGTATATACAGTTTTTACCCTGATATTCGTATTTTAGCAAATATAAGCCCTGAAATGGCGTCGGCAGGTAATAACGGCCTATAATTTCCGGGGATATCTGCTGTACAGGAACATTTCTGCCGCGATTCAGATAATAATTATTCCAATAGACGCCGCTGCTGACTAATTTGGGCTTATATTGCATTACAAGCTTATTCAAATCCGGTTTCAGGGCAATGCCCGTTTCTTCTCCCGCAATATCCACGTGTCCCAGCAAAGACCAGTAATAATGCGGATCTTTGCTGATGATTGACTGATTACTTAAAAAGCTGCTGATAACATAATCGCACGGTGTTACGTTGGCAGAAACATATCTGGCAAAACTCCGGTCTGTCGTCCGCGCAGACAAATAGCGCGGCTCGGAAATGACTGCATAAGCTGCGGCCATAACCAAAAGCAACCAGACCGTCCAAAAATGTTTATGCATCGCCCGTTCAATCAGGACACTGTTCAGACAGGCGGCAAAAGCCATAAATGGAAGCATATAATAAGGAGCTATGGCAAAATAAAAACAGCGCTGAAACAGCTCTAAAACAAACAAAACCGCAATTGTCCTGTATATTATTCCCTGTCTTTGCCATTGGGTTGCAATACTTAACAACGCCAACCCACCTGACAGAAAAAATACCGGATAGTCAATTACATCTATCTTCCTATCGCCATAATAGGCCTGCATTTTAACATTAAAAACAAAATTCGACTGCCAGTAAATGTCTAAAACATCTCCATAATACAGCAATGCAATAAAAAACAACAATCCGACTCCAGGAATAAGCAAAGCATACCACGTATCGGAGATACAATCTTTTTCCCTACGGTTTGCCAACAGAAAAATAAGACCGAGCGGTGCCAAAACAGTCAGGATTTTCTGAGTAAAAAGAAAAGCCACAAAAAATGAAACAAAAGACAGAACCAGTGCCGGCAGGCGTTTGTTTTCCCAATAAGCAAAGAGAAAATACAATCCCACCGCAAATGACAGCGCCATAAAGGTATCCGGATTATAATTAAAACAATATATATAATAGTAGGGCGGACATAAAACCAATAAACTTAGCAAAGCGGCATATCGGGAAGCAAAAAAACGAGCGCAAATTTTATATACGACGAAAAGAAAGGAGAATCCGGCGCTGAGCGCCATCGCATGTGCCGCGTCCAAAATCTGCAGGGCATTGCCGCCAAGCAGCCTGATTACAGGCGCAAACAAGTACCACAAAAGAGGATTATGATGCTGAAAAAAATCTCTATAAGGAACTTTTCCGTAAGCAACGAGCCATGTCGCATGGATATGCTCGACGTTATCCCCGTTTCCGGTTTCAGTAAAAAAAACGGTCCAAACGGCAAAACCAATCCCGAAAGCAATCAACAGCCATATTGCCGCTTGGGCAAGCAACCGGGGGAAAATGTTTTTTTCGCATTCTGTGTTCATCCTGACCGTTCCTTATCTGATTGCAGAAACAGCCGGAAACGATTTATCCGCCTGTTTCCCGCACAATAGCAGCCTTGCCTGACAAATTTCCGTTTTCATACGTTATCCAGTTTTATTACTGTCAATTTAATTGTAATTGTTTAAGGTTAAAAAGTTTCTAACTTTATATCCTTTTATCTTTACTGCGACAATATGATGATATGGGGCATTTTTCGCATTCGGGACGCTGCGCCTTGCAGATATAACGTCCGAATAAAACCAGCCAGTGGTTGGCATTGATAACATATTTGTCAGGCAAAACTTTTAGCAAATCCTGTTCTACCGCAAGCGGCGTTTTCCCCTGGCTGAAATCAAGCCGGTGAGAAATACGCATCACGTGGGTATCTACGGCTAAAGCCGGTTTATGATACCAGACATTTAAAACGACGTTTGCCGTTTTTCTTCCTACTCCGGCAAGAGTCTCCAAGTCTTCGCGGCGTTCGGGCACCTCACCGCCAAAACGCTCAAGCAAGTCCTTGCTCATTGATATAATGTTTTTGGCTTTATTGTTAAACAGCCCAATGGTACGGATATATGAAATCAGTTTCTGTTCGCCCAATTCGACCATTTTCTGCGGCGTATCCGCTACCTTAAACAGTTCTGCCGTAGCCCGATTAACGCCTTTGTCCGTCGTTTGCGCCGACAGAACCACAGCAACCAGAAGCGTATAAGCATTGCTGTAATTTAATTCACATCGGGGATTAGGCTCATCCCGATTGAATATCTCCATTATTTCTAAAATTTCAGACTTTTTTCGCATAAAGAGTATCCTTGTTGTTTTTGCCTGTCAGGCTTTTACACCGCCGGCTCCGGCGGCTTTCGGCGCATCTGCATCAAGCGGCCAGCGCGGACGAGGCTTGAAATCCAGCGGGCTGACAAAGCCTTTACGAAAGCGCTCCAATCCTGCCCAAGCAATCATAACACCGTTATCCGTACAAAAGCGAATCGGCGGCGCGGCAAATATCAACCCATTGTCATCAGCCAGTTTCTGTAATTTTGCCCGAAGATACGTATTAGACGCAACTCCGCCGGAAACGACAATATTTCTGCCTGACGGATATTTCTGCTTGAAATAGGCGACTGCCTTTCCAAGTTTCCGACACAGGCATTCCGTTGCGGTGTATTGGAAACAAGCGCAGATATCGGCTATATCCTGCTTCGGAATGTAAGCATGAGCAATTTCTCCGTCCGGCGAATATGTTTCAACAATTTTGCGTACTGCCGTTTTTAATCCGGAAAACGACAAATTACAATCCGGCGTTCCGATAAGCGGGCGCGGCAGCGTAAACCTGGTTTCATCTCCGGTTGCCGCTAATTTTTCCACCGCAGGCCCGCCCGGATAGCCCAGGCCAAGCATTTTCGCCACTTTATCAAACGCTTCGCCTACGGCATCATCAATCGTTGTTCCCAACCGCTCATACTGCCCAACGTCTTTTACTACCAAAATCTGGCAATGTCCGCCGGACACCAGCAACAGCAAATAAGGGAACGTTACATCGTTACTGATGCGGGCAGCGAGAGCATGCCCTTCCAAATGATTAACGGCAACAAAAGGCTTATCCAGCGCGACAGACAGAGCTTTGGCCGTCATAACGCCGACAACCACGCCGCCGATGAGCCCCGGCCCTGACGCCGCTGCAACGGCGTCTACATCTTTCAACGTCAGCCCGGTTTTGGCAAAGCACTGTTCCAAAATACCGTCAATATGATCCAAATGCGAACGGGCGGCGATTTCGGGAACAACACCGCCAAACGCCTTATGTTCTTCCTGCGACAACAGCGCTTCACCGAGAATTTCTTTTTTGTCGTTTACCAGCGCCGCCGCCGTTTCATCACAACTGCTTTCTATCCCTAAAACTATCATGTTCTTATCCAATAAATATTGAAGTTTATTTTTTTATTTTATAGACTATATTTTGCAGAATGCAAACAACTATTATATAAGGAGGCTATAAAATGTCTGAGCAAGCGGTAAAAACAGAGCCTAAGAAGCTAAAATCCAAAGTTTTTAAGTGGACTTCAGCCATTGTGGCCATTGCAATCCTTGAAGCTGCCGCCGTTTCCGGTGCCGTTTTAATTATGGAATCGAAGCATAATGACCAGCAGAAGGATTTTGCGACCCTTTCCGAAACGGTCTTACAACAGGGAAAACATATTGCAGAACTGCAAAACCTTCCGGCAGCCATTTCTGCCAACGCACAGAAAATTGCAGAAAATGCAGGACTTCTTCAGCTGTATAACGAGAATTTTTTGGCATTGAAAGACGAGGTCGGAAATAAAAAGGTGGAAGTTCTGAACCAGCAGTTCAGTAATCTTAACCACCGGTTAGAATCGCTTGAAGAAACAAAAAGTACTGATGCCCTTATTTTAAGCGCTGTACTCCTCATTAAAGAAAATGCGCTCTATAATAGAAGCTTTGCTGCTGAGGCGGATATTTTAGCACAATTGGCTCAAGGGCAGGACAATATTGCATCTGCCGTTCAAACCATTGTATCCCTTAAAGGCCTACCCATAGCTTCAAACGATGAGCTGATAAAAAATTACCAGCAAATAGCTGAAGACTTCACCTTTGCCGCTCCCAACGAGCAACTCCAAGAAAACAAAGAAGCAGGCGATAATGCCGTAGCCAAAAGCATTGCCTTAATTAAAGATACAGTTGCCGGAATAAATTTTGACAAGGTTGTCGTTTTGAAAAAAGACAAGCGAACAGATGCACAAAAACAGTCAATGGAACGGCTTGCCTTTTTAGTTGAAAACCATGACTTTAAAAATGCGGTTAAATTTATCAGAGAGACTCCCGAATTTCAAAAAACTCAGAATCAAGAACTCACCTACTGGGCAGAACAGGCTGAGAGGAGAATTTCTTTTGACGAGGCTGTTTCTTATATCATTGCAGCAGAGTTAAATGCCCTACGCCAGGATTTCAACCATAACGAGAATCGCTTACCTTCTCAAGAATAACACAGCTATTTATCAGTAATGCCCTGCGGCAGAGATTTACTATATAACGGGAAATTGTACAAATGATACGCAACCTTTTAAAATCAGCTTTTATTTTGGCTTTGCTTACGCTTTTTCTTTGGCTGGCTGACGAAAAGAGCCTGCTCAGCTTTACCTTTAACGGCGCCGTATATGCTTTATCCATTCCTGAAGCAGCCATTGGCCTGTTTGTCTTTTTTCTGCTGGCAGAACTTTTGTTTTTAGGTTTTCGGGCAATGGTAACGTTGCTTAAAAATGACGTTTTGTTATCCAACCATTCTTTTCAAAACGATAAAGAATCGATTGAAAACATTCAAACAGGAAATGAAGACAAGATTGTTTTGAGCAGAAATCAATTTGACGAGGCGGCTATCCTTATCGTCCGGACAATGGGCGCGGTAACTGCCGGCCTTATGAATGAAGCTCGCAGGCTTTTGGTTTCGCTCAGAAAAATTGTCGGCGATGATGCTATTATCGATATTCTCATGCTCAAGATTTATAAAGGAGAAAAAAATTTCGACAAGATGGAACAGCTTTCACAAAAGCTTATGCAGAATGAAGATATACAATTAGTAGGAATGAAAGCGGCTTTAGAAGCTCAGATGCAAAAAAAGGAATTTACCGAAGCATTAAAGACGGTTAATCAAGCCTTTGAAGTCAGGCAGGATTTATATTGGGTTATCAGCAGCGCTTTTCTGCTGCGTGCCAAAAGCAATGACTGGCTGGGCGCATTGGAAGTCCTTGAGGCCGGAATTGATAAGAACATTACGCCCGAGCAAAAGGCGGCACGGCTAAAAGCAGTGGCTCTGTATGAGCTGGCTAAGCAAGCCGCTGCTGAAAAAGACAAGACAAAATATTTTAAATTTATGACACAGGCGCTATGTGAGAATAAAAGACTGATTCCCGCTGCGTTAGATTTGGCTGAATATTATGTTAAGAATGATTTGCAGGTCAGAAAAGCAGAAAAGGTTTTATATGATATGTGGCTGGAAAATCCGTGTTATGAAGTTGCGGCGGCTTATCTTAAACTTTTTCCCAAAGATACCAAAAATGAAAAGATTCAGCGAATGGAAAAACTGGCTCTTGCCAACTGCAAACGTCCGTCTCTGAACAATCTTATTTTGGCTGAACTTTATCTTAAAGCAAAAAAATACGCCAAGGCCAGAACAGAGTGTAAAATCTTTTTGTTAAAAAATCCTGCTACGCAAAAAATTGCGGAAATTATTAAAGAACTTGATGCCAAAACGCACAAACGGGTTTCAAAGCCTGACGGACTGGTTAAATCGCTTGCTCAGAAAATTACTAGTTTAGGAAAAGCTTCTGCAGCACTGGAGCATTGCCCCAAAGATTTCCAATGGGTTTGTGCCAACTGCGGACATGTAGAAGACCATTGGGAGCCGATTTGCCCGCACTGTGGAGAAATCGGAAGGAGCTATTGGCATCTTTATGTTGATAACGAACCGGCGACTGTTGAGGAAATTTGAAAAACGATTAATTTAGCGCCTATATAACGTTTTTAATTAAGGAGCTTGGCAATGAACTACGATGAATTAAAACAGATTTGGGCGCAGAAATATGATACCGTTCCGCAACAACTAGAAAAATTAAAGCAAATTCCTGCCGTTGCCACCGCTTTTAATACAAATATTGACGCCATACTTAAGATTAGCGGCGAATCGTTGAAAAAACTTATCACCGATAATCATATCACTGCCGATGAACTTACTAATATAGAGCTTTCGAACTTTCGAAAGCCTACCGATGTTATTATAGGCATTGTCAAATGTTTCAGCAGAGGGATTGCCGAAGAATGGGTTACCGAAGACATCAACATTTATAAATGGATGGAAACTAATTTAGGCTATGAACGTTTGCAAATGGGCGGTCAAGGCGGCATTATTGCAAATGCACTGGCACTGTTAGGCGTTAATCAGGTTATTGCCCATACAAACTCGCACCCGAAAATTCAGGCCGAGCAGTTCCTGAATTTAAATAATCTGATGGGGATTGATGAAAACGGCGTGTCCAGAAAAGCTTATGATATATCCAGAGAACAAGATATTCCGTTGATTCACTGGATTATTGAATTTGATAAAGGCGACAGCTTTCAGATTGACGGTATAACATTTACCTGCCCGAAATCTAATCGTTTTATTGCCACTTATGATCCATTGAATATGAATTTAGTAATTAACAGGGGCTTTATAAACCATTTGAATACTCACCCGGTTCAGTATCTTTTGCTATCAGGTTTTCATGCTTTGTTAGAAAGCAATAACGGCATCCAGCTTATTAAGGATACGGTGCCGGTATTAAAACAATGGAAAGAGAATAACCCTGAATTGCTTATTCATTTGGAAATAGCCTCAACTCAGGATAGAGTTGTCAGAAAAGCGATTGTAGATAATATTGTACCTCATGTTCATTCCGTCGGGCTTAATGAACGTGAAACTATTGATTTGCTTAATATTCTGGGGCAAGATGCATTAGCTAAGCGAATTGAGGCAGAAACAAACAGCTGTAATCTTTTTGAAGCTGTTTTGTATTTGAAAAAACATTTGAACGTCAAACGTATTCAGTTGCATATGTTTGGCCTTTATATGACAATTCAGGATAAAGATTTTATATATACCCCTGAACAAAATTTAAAAGGAATGATGACGGCTGCCGTGGTTTCATCCAGTAAAGCGTACAATGGTGAAATTGCAAAGTATGACGATGTTACCAAAACTTTGGGTATGCCGGTATCAAATCAGGGGCTAAACGAATTGACCGCTTTGTCGGAAATGCTTCACAAAAAAGAGTTGTTAGAAGCAGGGATTTGTGAAATTGATGATTTTTGGCTGAGCGCTATTCCTACTATTCTGATAGAGAAGCCTAAAACACTGGTTGGAATGGGTGATACGATATCTTCTGTATCGTTGTTGGCGGGAAGATAAATCAGAGGCGTTCATAACGCCTCTTTTGATTTGTATTAATTTATTATATCCCGTAATAAGCGAAAATATTAAAAACTTTCACGGATAAAGCTTTTGTTTTATGCGTATTAAATAAATATATACTTTTTATTTATTTTTTTTAATAAAATCAATATTTATAAGAATTTAAAATTTTGAAGAATTTTATTATTTTCATACAACCATATCTAATTGAATTAAAATTATTTTATTTTCTTGTCGCATAAATAACTCTTATGTATCCAACAGTATAACCTATAACTATCGTGTTGGTTCCACAT
>URXV01000018.1 GCA_900551865.1 uncultured Rickettsiales bacterium | reverse complement strand
AGAAAATTCCATCAATAAAATTCCTTATACCATCATATAAAGCCATTCCCCAATTTTTTTCTATAACCAAATATCTGTTGGGAATATAATCCTCTAAGTAATGGATATTTTGTAGTGCCGGAGTAATATAAAATTCATTTAATTGCTGAGGTGTATGTTTTTTTAATTTATTGAAATACATATCATCAACAAAACGGTTATGTTGTTCATCTGCTGCAATGAGTAAATTTTCGGTTTTTCCATCAAATATAGCCCTGATCTCTTGAAAATCCTTTATAAATAATTCAGTTTTGTCTTTTGAAGAATTCAATCTGCTATTAATTTTTTCTCTTAACAAATCATCATTATCAGAAAATTTTTCAAATAGATCAATTATAGCATCTGTTTCAAAATGAATGTCAATAAGATGAAATCTTATTTTTTCATATAAATCTATTCGTTTCTTTAATAATTCAGTTCGTCTTTGACATTCTGTTGTTCTCCATTGTTGAAAAGCAATGAAAGCCATAATACTACCTAATATTAAAGTTGAATAAGATTGTTCTTCCATATAAATTCTCCATTTGGTTAAAATATTCCTTGTTTAGGGTCTGGCATTAAATCTTGTATATTAATTGGATATTTAAGCTTTTTCAGTTCATTATACATTTCTGGTATGCCTATATGCTGATATACTTTTGCCATTCCAGGAAGTTCCCAACCTCCAATGCGGATGATTACATTATCATTTTTTATTTGTCGTCCAGCTTCACTTCTGAAAGTATGTCTAAATGAGTGAAAATTTTTGGATTTGGTTTTTAATCCTAATCTTTTTAAATATGTGGTATTAAACCAACTGGAAATTTTATCGTTGAGTTTTCCTCGGGAATCGGGAGTTAACGTATAAAATATTCTGTTATTAGGTTTGTTTTTCTTTTTTCTAATTTCTTTAACAAAATCTACCAGCCCTAATTCTATTAATGTGGGATGTATAGGTATTGTTCTTCTGCTGGCTTTATTTTTTATTGATTTCTCTGTACCTTCATCGGTAATATTAAAACAATAATATCCATCTTTTTTTATTATATCATCAAGTTGTAATTGAGCAATTTCACTTTGTCTCGCTCCGTGATATAAAGCGATCAGAGGTATCCAAAAGCGATAGAAATTTTTACGATCATATCTGCTAGGGTATGTTTCCTTTGAAAATATCTTCTTTAATTCGTCAGGTGTAAAAGAATCAATAATTTTACTATCGTCATTATTATGATTTTTTTTAGGTGTTTTGAAATTTTCAAAAGGATTTTCTTTGATAACCTTAGAAAATTTTGCGTATGCCATTAGTTCTTTAAAGATTCTAAAATGGTCAATGACTGTTTTAATTTTGATACAATCACCATTCTTAGCCTCATTTTGTTGGATAGCCGTTTCAATATTTAGTTTTGGATACTTTTCTTTGCATTTGGGAGGTAACTTATAAATAAGAGAAACAAATTTGCTACAATCTTCAAAATTAATATCTTCAATTTTGTCTTTTCCAATAATTGAAAATACCATATTCAAGAGTTGTTCGTATTTGTTAATCGTATTTTTGCTGGTTTTAGCTTTATCGGTACTACACATATTCTTGAATACCGTTTTCCAGTGTGTTTTGACTAATTTATGCTCTTCTAACTTTAATAATTCTTTTTGCTTTAAAATATTAACAAAATTAGAAATTTTTAGATTATTTGATTTATATTCTTTGTTCTTGTAGATAGCTTTTGCTTTTTCTTCAATATATTCCTCTGTTTCAAAACAGTTTTTAAGATATTCTAAAAAATATTTGTCTTGAACCAAAGCTTTGAAATCCACATATTCACTTATGCCATAAGTATATGGAGAATTTATGTCTTCTAACTCTACATATATTTCAGTTTGTTTTACATTTTTAAATATTTCTTTTTCAGGAGCATCGTCTGGTAAATACTGTGATGTTTTTCTTAATAAATTTTTGATTAATATAGCTAATTTGTAGAGATTGCTGTTTATTTTAGGACTTTTTAACATTCCTAGATGTTCTTCAAACAGACTAATATCCAATACTTTGAGCTTGTCTATTTTTAACCGATCTTGTTGTTTGATGAAATAGTTTTCAATTTCATCAAGGCGAGAAAGCAATAAGCTGTTGGCATCTTCTTCTGTGAGATTTAATTTTTTATCTTTTAACTCCATATCTTCCTCATTATTGCCTAATCCTTCTAACCAACTGTCAATTTTAGCAGATTCTTGACGAAGCTTTTTTAAAGCCTCAAAGTAGTTATTTGTGTGAAGAGAATATCGTATTTCTTTTCTTTTTACAACTGATTGGAGTTTACGTGGGATAAATATTCTAATATAATAAGAGTGTTTCCGAAGAAGTAATCTAGGTTGATTTTGAGTCATCTGCTGTGTCACCTTGCTGTATCATTTAGCAGATCACTAGTAAAAATCAAAAAAAATAGCTCGTTATTTCAACGAGCTATTTATATGCTTGGCTGGGGTGGCTGGATTCGAACCAACGAATGTCGGCACCAAAAGCCGATGCCTTACCACTTGGCGACACCCCAACACAAAACATTGCTCATATCGCATATAAGCAAGAGTTATCTATATGCCAAAAAAATATAAATGCAAGCATTTTTTGAAAACGGTGTGAAAAAGTATATTGGCTGCCTTGCTGCATAACCGTGCAAAATGCCGTGCGCTGGTTGAATTATAAAAAAATATCAGCATAACTTAATCCGTTTCTTTACAGCAGGCAAACGCTTGTCTATACTGCCTCCGGACAACAAATAAAAGAGGGAATAAAATGGCACTAAATCTGGTAAAACGCGGCGGCGCCGTGCAGGAATTTTCAATTTTTAAACTTCAAAAGCTGCTGACGGATGTCTGCCGGGGCTTTCCGCTGGATTCGCAAAAGCCGCTGTTGAATCTGGACGAATATATAAAAGACGGTATGACGACAGTAGACTTGTTTAATGCTCTGACAATGAACGTTTTAAGCCTGACGTCGGTGGAAGAGCCGGAATGGAAGAACGTTGCCGGCCGGCTGAAGATGCTTGCGTTGTACAAACAGGTTTCCCTTGCCCGGAATATGCCGAAGAACGAACCTCCGTATGATTATGTGTCGTTTCTAAAGTATGCTGTCAATAACGGAATATACAGCACTGTAATTACGGAAAAATATACGCCAGAGGAAATTGCCGAAGCCGCATCCTTTATTAATCCCGATTTTGACTTCGTTTATGACTATGCCGGTGCCAATCTGCTGCTGAAACGCTATCTCTGCGAATACGGCGATAAAATTGTTGAGTTGCCGCAGGATATGTTCCTCTCAATCGCGCTGTTGATAGAACAGGACGAAGACAAAGCCACGCGTATGGCCAAAGTTAAGGATACCTATGAAAAACTGGCTGACCGCAAAATCTCGCTCGGTACGCCGCTTTTGATGAACCTGCGCCGTCCGAACGGTAATCTCAGTTCTTGCTTCATTACCGCAATGGAAGACACGCGCGAGTCTATTTTTTATGTTATAGATCAGGTGTCGTCGATTTCCAAATTCGGCGGCGGGGTAGGGGTGAACACCTCCCGCGTCCGGGCTAAAGGTGCCCGCATCAAGGGGATAAAGAATTCCTCCGGCGGCGTCATTCCGTGGATTCGCATTTTGAACGATACCGCGGTGGCCGTCAACCAGCAGGGCAAACGTAAGGGCGCCGTAACCGTGTCGTTGGATATGTGGCATCTGGATATTGAGGATTTTCTGGAGCTGCGGACCGAAAACGGCGACCAGCGTATGAAAGCCTATGACATTTTCCCGCAGGTCGTCGTGCCGGATTTGTTTATGCAAAAGGTGGAAAACAACGAAGACTGGCTGATGGTAGACCCGCACGAGGTGCGTACCAAATATGGAATCGAACTGGCTAACCTCTGGGGAAAGGACTTTGAAAAAGCCTACAACCAGCTGTATCTGGAAGCCTCGTTCGGCAAGCTGGAACTGTTTAAGTTTTATCCGGCTAAAGAGCTGTTGAAAAAAATTATGCGTTCGCAGATAGAAACCGGTATGCCCTATATCGCGTTTAAGGATACGCTGAACCGCTACAATCCCAACAAGCACGACGGTGTTATCGTCGGCACCAACCTCTGTACCGAGTCGCACAGCAACGTCCGCCCGAGCCATATTGGCGAAGACGTTTTGGAAAACGGCAAAGTCGTCCGCACCGCGGAGGGCGGTCTGGTTCACGTCTGCAATCTGGTGTCAATCAATCTGGCGAATATCGATTCGGACGCAGAGCTGGAGAGCGTCTGCGAAACTTCCGTACGCCTGCTGGACAATGCGATAGACTTTACCCGCGTTCCGGTGCTGGAAGGGCAGGAGCACAATAAGCGCTACCGCACCATCGGCGTCGGCGCGATGGGGCTGGCCGATATGCTGGCCAAAAATAATATTCCGTATATTCTGTCGGCGGATTATGTTGACGAGCTGTTTGAAAAAATCGCGCTGTATAATATCCGTGCTTCCGTTAAGCTCGCCAAAGAAAAGGGAACATTCGGCGCTTATGCGGGGTCGGACTGGAGCAGGGGTGTCATCTTGGGGCATGACCAAATATGGTTCAATAAAAATGCCCGCTATCCCGAAGCCTGGAACGAAGTCTTTGCCGATTTGCAGAAATACGGCATTCGCAACAGCCAGATAGCGGCGATTGCGCCTAATACCAGTTCTTCGCTGATACAGGGCTGCTCGGCGTCGGTACTGCCGGTTTACAGCAAGTTCTTTGTGGAAACCCACGGCAAAGGCTCCATTCCGAACTGCCCGCCGTATATTCGCGACAAGTTCTGGTTTTATCAGGAAAACCGCAACATCAGCCAGGAAACCGTCGTTGACATTATGGCGCGCATTAACAAGTGGATTGATACCGGCATTTCCATTGAACTGATGTATAACTTAAACCGCAACATCCGCGCCAAAGACATTTACAACACGATAATGAGCGCCTGGAAAAAGGACATCAAAACCCTTTATTACACCCGTACCATTCAAAAGGACGGTTCCAGTCTGGAAAAGACGGAATGCGTCAGCTGCGCCGGATAGGAGAGAAAAATGCAGAGAAAAAAACTTTTTAACGTCAACGGAAATGACGAAATCATCAACCGCCGCATGATTGGCGGCAACGTAACCAACCTGTTTAACCTGAACAACGTCAAATACCAGTGGGCAAACAAAGTCTACCGCCTGATGATGGAAAACTTCTGGATTCCCGAAAAGGTGTCGCTGTTTGACGACAAGCGCGCCTATGAGGAGCTGACCGCTTCGGAAAAGGCGGCTTATGACGGCATTTTGTCGTTTCTGGTTTTTCTGGACAGTATCCAGACCAACAACCTGCCGAACATCAGCGAATACATCACCGCGCCCGAAGTCAACCTGATTCTGGCGATTCAGACCTATCAGGAGGCTGTACATTCGCAAAGTTACGCCTATATTATAGAGAGCATCATTCCCGCCGCCAAGCGTGCCGAGATATATGACAAATGGCGTGAAGACAAGGTCTTGCTGGAACGCAACAAATACATCGCCGAAATCTATCAGGACTTTGTTGACAACAAAAGCGACATCAACTTTGCCCGCGTGCTGATTGCCAACTACCTGCTGGAGGGCGTGTATTTTTATAACGGCTTTAACTTCTTCTACAATCTCGCCGCCCGCAGCCTGATGATAGGCACTGCCGACGAGATAAAGTACATTAACCGCGACGAGCTGACCCACTGCGTCATTTTCGCCAATATTATTAAGGAAATAATGAAAGAGAACAGCGGCTTCTTCAATCTGGACGAGGTGTATGCGATGTTTGACAAGGCGGTTGAGCAGGAAATTGCCTGGAGCAATCACATCATCGGCCATAACATTATTGGCATTACCGAAAAGACGATTGAGGAGTACACGAAGTTTATCGCCAACAAGCGCCTGAAGGATCTGGGGCTGAAACCGCGCTATGAGGGCTTTGACCAGAACCCGTACAAGCAGCTGGAAAAGGTTGCCGATACCAACGGCGAGGGAAATGTAAAAGGGAACTTCTTTGAAGCCAACGTATCGTCGTATAACCAAAGCACCGCCGTTGAGGGCTGGGACGAAATCTGAGCCCCGTGGCGCTAAACCCGGCTCCCGTCTGGCAACCACGGCACCGGCTGCCCGCCCGGTCAGCTCCTGCTGTCCGGCTGCTCTCCCGGCTTCCGCTCGGTGGTCGCAGAACCCGGCTGCCTGCCGGTTCTCGTCCGGGCATAACCCAAATGAAAATACAAAGGATGGAAAATGCATTTTTTATCGGAATTTAATTTACGCGAATTGCTAAGCTCGTTTGTCGTCCTGTTGGCGATTACGGATATCCCGGGCAATCTGCCGATAGTGATAAACCTGCAGAACAAGGGGATAAAAATCAGCGCCCGCCGCGCATTTATCTATTCTCTGGTGTTGCTGGTATTCTTCTTTTATGCCGGCGAAGCGTTTCTGAAACTGTTCGGGCTGGACATCTCCTCGTTTGCGATTGCCGGTGCGCTGATAGTCTTTCTGTTCAGTCTGGAAATGATATTGGATATTAATCTGGTCTGCGAAGGCACGGACATTTCCGGCGATGCTACGTTTGTCCCGGTCGTGTTTCCTCTGTTTGTCGGCGCCGGAACCCTGACGGCACTGTTGGCCATCCGTTCCCAGTATGCCGATATAAATGTTTTGCTTGCCGTTTTGCTGGATTGCGTTGCCATATACGGCACAATCCGTCTGTCGCGTTTTTTCAAAAAACATCTGAGCAGCGCCGCCATTTATGTTATGAAAAAGTTTTTCGGTATGGTGCTTTTGGCAATTTCCGTAAAATTGTTTATTACCAACGTTGCCGAATTGGTCCGCCAGATAAACGCCTGAGAATGAGTTTGTTTATCGGCAGGCGTCTTCACCGCGTTATTTAGTCTTAGAAGGAGAATATTTTTCTGCGGCCTCTTTTTATCTGTATTTAAATACCTATATCCAACTCGGCAGAGGAGGTAAAAATGGTGCAGGTGTCAATAATAGTTCCCTTAAGCCGCAATGCCGGGGCTGTCTGGCCCGAATTGCGGCAAATCCTAAATGAATACGGTTCGGAAATTGAAGTGGTGTGCGTCGCATCGTCCCGAAAAGCATTTTCTTTGGGCAGTTCTTTTTTTAACCAATCTGTTTTGTCCTCGGCTTCTCCAAAGGCGTCTTGCTTCAATGCATCTTTTTCCCGGGAGAATAGTTTGCAATCTCTGCCTGAAGATATGATGCAAGACGGGAGGTTGCGTTTTGTTAGGGCTCCCGGAACCGAAAAATATGCGGCAATGAACATCGGGTTGGAAGAAAGCCGGGGCGAATATGTTGCCTTTTTTGAACCCGGAGCAAAAGTTTCTCCTGGATTCTATCGGGAATTGTACCGGTTTGCTTGCAAAAAGCGTGCGGAAATTGCCGGCTGCGGCATTAAAACGTCAAATTCCGCAGGGGAGGATATTCTGGTCAATATAGCCGAAACCGGGGTCACGTCTTCATTGAAAGAAAAAGCCCGTTTATGGAGAATACCGCAATATTCTTATGTCGGAAATAAAATCTATCTGCGCCGGGCGTTGTTGGAAAACGGGTTGTTTTTTAAAGAAGATACAAAATTTGCCGATATGTTCTGGACGCCGCTTGTTCTAAAAAAGTTAAAAAGGGCAGCAGCGGTTTCCGGAATTTGGTATATGCCTCCGCTGGAGCCGGCAGCCGGTATGGTGCGCGAGAAGCCGTCAACGGCGGAATACCAGTTGGCACGCCTGTATACGCGGGCTTTCGCTTCGGTAAATGACCTGATACCCGCAAAATATGCCGTTACCCGGAAAAACATCTGTTTTCTGGGAATTCCAATTATGAAAGTTCTTAAATCTTCCCGTTGCGAAAAATGTTACCTTTTTCACTTGAAAGTCAAAGAAAACAAACGGCGTATTGCAGCTTGAGCATATTCGGAGCGCTGCGCAATGCAAAAATCCCTGCCGCCCGGTAAAGGTATGGCAGGGATTTGGAAAAATGCGCGGAGTGCCAACAGACAGGTTCCGGCAATGAATTGCAATAATTTTGCCGCAAATTCCGGTTGCGGGCGGCAAAATGCTAAATGGCGCCGTATGCGGCCAGCGTCCTTTCAATGAGCATAGACTCGTCTGTGCTGCATGGGATGTTGAAAATTCGGTCAGCCAGCTTTCTTGCCTCGTCGGGATGTTCGCAGTCCAAATCAAACGGCGACCATATTTTGACATAATTGTCCAAAAATTTCCCCCAGTCCGAAGCGCAGAGCGTATAGCTGTTGCCGAAAGCGGGGCTTTGGTGCAACAGGCGGTTGAATGCGCTGTGCGAGCAAATCAGGACAATATGCCGGGCTTGGATTTTTCCGGCTTCCGCTTCGGCAATATCAATAAAAGCCCGTGTGTCTTGTATCGGTGCCTTATCGTTCAGGGCCGGACTTTCATGGATGCCGTGCGCCGTACAGGCAAGGTTGGCTATTCGTGCGGATTGCAGGCCTCCGTCGTCTCCCGCGGCATAAAGCATCTGCGGTTTGCCGAATTTTTCAACGATGTTTTTTGCCAGAAGAAACAGCTGCCTGGCATCTTTAACGGAAATACAGCCGTCGGCTTTTACCTCGGCGTAGCGAATAAATGTAAGATAAACCATAAATGTAAATTAATGATATGAATAAAAATTATTAAACCGGTAAAACTTAGCCTGCCGCTGCCAAAAATGCAAGCGGAAAAATTGTTTTTTTTGTTAATTATGCAAGGGAATAATCGGATAAATAATTTGACAAAAATTAAAAAAAGGTTATTTAAAAGGCATAAGACAAAAACAATAAGAAAGGACAGACAATGAGCAGACAAGCCGACTTGCTTGAAGCATACCACAATATTTTGTATGTGATAAATAATGCCCCGTTGAACAGTTATCCGAAATTCGGCAAAAATGATGTCAAAAAAATTCCTTCCGATAAGGCTGAAAAGATTATCGGCAATGTTGTCGGGCACCGGCTGGCATCCGTTCCGGCCGACAAACACCCGCACGTCGAACTGGTTTTGGGGTATCCCGGGTCGGGAAAAACGCTGGTGGAAGAAGATATCCTCGCGCGCTATCCCGGAACGATATTAAAAATTGACTATGACGATTTTCGCCGTTTTGACAGCCGTATGCTGGAAAAGAGCAAAGAGAATCCGCTGGTTGCCGACTATTTCGGGCAGATACCCGGCGCTATTAAAGACCGGTTGATGATGGGCGCAGCGGCCAACGGGCAAAGCGTTTTAATCAGCGCGCCTGCGCTGGATATCCAGTCTTCGCCGGAAAATTCCCTGAAAGCGCTTTTTCTGAACAAAGGCTACAAGCTGAATGTCGTTTATATTAATGCCGGTGAAGAATTGTGCTTTTTAAGCAACTTCACCCGCCATTTCAAAGCCCGTGCCAACAACCTGAATAATCCGGATGGAAATTTTGACATTCCTCGGATGGTTCGTCCGGAGGTTCATCGTGCCATTTCCGCCGGTACCCGCCAGAATATTAACGAAATCGTGGGGATGATTGGCCGCGGAGAAAATGTCAGCCTGAAGATGGTCGACCGCGATAACCGCGAAATTCCGTTTACAAACATAGAGGCTGTGCCCCACATAGCGCGCCGCAGAGAACGCAGCCCGCTCAATCCGGCGGAAATCGACCGTTTGGTTAACGAACTGGGCATAATCAGTGATGCAATCCAAAAAGTCGGCATTAACGGCCGGGAAAAGAAAATCCTGGCAGACTTTATGCAGGGCGCGCTTTACAGCCGTTTAATCGAGCGGAACATTCCGTCGACAATGCCGATGTTTTTGGACAATCATCAGGGGAGATAACATAAATGCACTTTAAACCGCTTGACGATTTAAGCCGTTGCCGGATTCTGCTGTCGAACGATGACGGCATAGACGCGCGCGGCATTAAACTTTTGGAACAGGAATTGCTAAAGCTGAGCAACGACGTCTGGGTTGTCGCGCCGAAAAACGAAAAGAGCGGCGCCAGCCACGCCATCACGTCAGATAAGCTGCGCAGTATGCAGGGGCACAGTTCGGTAGATGCGTTTCCCAATGACATTGTCAAAGTTTCCGAGCGGCATTATGCCGTCGACGGCACGCCGAGCGACTGTGTCCGTATCGCCTTGAATATGATATTGGCAGATAAAAAGCCGGATTTGATTATTTCAGGCATAAACAACGGCCGCAACATTGCCGATGACATAACCTATTCCGGTACGGTCGGCGTTGCGGTAGAAGGGATTTTGCACGGCATACCGTCGATAGCCGTGTCGCAGCTGGTAGACGGCGCGGAAGTTGTCAACTGGCAGATGGCGGAAAAATATCTTCCCGGCCTGCTGCAGAAAATCTGCCGCGGGACTTTCGGTGCTGATACGCTGATTAACATCAATTTCCCCAATGTGCCGTTTGAACAGCTGAAAGGGATAACCGTCTGCCGCCACGGCAGCCGCCGGTTTACGCCCGGAACGGTAGAAAATAGCCGCCTGAAAGCCGATTCGCTGGAGGGTACTCCCGCTGCGGGACGTTACCCTGACGACTGTACGGCTATTAAAGACCGTATTACCGTGTCTGCCCTGCGGATTGACCTGACCGACGAAGCGGGACTTGACGAATTGCAGCGGCTTCTGGCTTAAAAAAGGGAAACCCCGGTTCCGGCAAATGTGCAGTTTTGCTCAAAGCTCAGGCTTACCGAACGTGCGGCGCAACAAAATACGCACACCGATAAAATTGCGCTCTTGAGCAAATCATAATCGCACATCGGCGCGTACAGGCGGTTCGGACTGGCCGATAAAATTGCACTCTTGAGCAAATCATAATCGCACACCGATGCGTACAGGTGGTTCGGGCTGGCCGATAAAATTGCGCAATGTTGGGAATAGGGGCTTGACAAGGCCGCTAAAACAGGACAAACTAACGTCCAGACAGCGAACCGTATTCTTCGGTCTCTGTTTGACAGAGCCGCCGGAACCGGCCAAACTAAAACCCTGACAGCGAACCGTTTTCTCCGGTTTCTGTTTGACAGAGCCGCCGGAACCGGCCAAACTGACCCAAAAGGAATAAAGAGGAAAATGTTAACCGTAACTGTAATCAGCTTCTGTTGTTGCCGCAACTCCTAAGCCCTGCTGCCGGAGCTGGTTTCAGCTGGAAAGAACAAACGAGGCAGCTGCGCAAAACTGCCTCTTTTTTTAACTTAAAACGTAAGGATAAAATAATGAGCGTATATTTATATAACACCCGTACCCGCAGCAAGGATGAGTTTAAACCCTTAAATCCGCCGTTGGTAACGATGTACTGTTGCGGGCCGACCGTATATAACTATGCGCATATCGGTAATCTCCGCACCTATATTTTTGAGGATTTGCTCGTCAATACGCTGAAACTGGCCGGTTATAAGGTCAAACATGTGATGAACGTAACCGATGTCGGGCACTTGACGAGCGACGGCGATGAGGGCGAGGATAAAATGCAGGTTGCGGCCGAACGCGAAAAGAAAAGCGTTCTTGAAATTGCCAGAATGTATGAGGACGCTTTTTTCCGCCATACCGCGGAACTCGGGCTTGCCCGCCCGACGGTCGTCTGCCGCGCCACCGAACATATACAGGAGATGATTGACTTTGTCAAAGATTTGGAAGACAAGGGCTTTGCCTACATTTCCAACGGCAACGTTTATTTTGACACGGCGAGGTTTCCTAGATACGGCTGCCTTTCCGGCCAGAACCGCGAGGATTTGAAGCACGGCGCCCGTACCGAACAGGATTTGAACAAGCGCAACCCGTCGGATTTCGTGCTGTGGTTCACGTCCTCTAAGTTTGAAAACCAGATTTTGCAGTGGGACAGCCCGTGGGGCAGGGGCTATCCGGGGTGGCACATTGAATGTTCCGCCATGTCGACCAAATATCTCGGCGAACGCATAGATATCCATTGCGGCGGCATAGACCATATTCCGGTTCATCACGAAAACGAGATTGCCCAGAGCGAGGCTCATCTCGGCCATGAATGGGTCAATTTCTGGGTGCACATGGAATTTCTGAATAACAAGTCCGGCAAGATGAGCAAATCCAAGGGCGGTTTCCTGACGTTGGATACGCTGAAGGAAAAGGGCTGGCTCCCGGTGCATTATAAATATTTCTGCCTGACGTCGCATTACCGCAGCTCGGCAATCTTCTCCGACGAGGCGATGGACGCCGCTAAAAAAGCGTATGAAAACCTGGCCGACTATGTCGCCTCTTTCAAAGCCGAAGCCGGTGCCGGGAATTTGTCATCAGAAGAAGAAACGGCACTGGCGCAGCTGGCCGGAGAGTTTGACGGCTATCTGTTTGACGATTTGAAAACTCCGGTGGCGCTTTCCTATATGTGGAGCGTCGTGAAGGACAACAGCAAATCGGCAGCGCTCCGTCTGGCGTTTTTAATGCATGTTGACGACGTATTGCACCTGTTTCTGAAGGATGTCGCTCCAAAACAGGCGCAGACGGTGGAAGTAACGCCGGAAATAGCCGCTTTGCTGGAACAAAGGGCTGCGGCGCGCGCGGCGAAAGACTGGGCGAAGTCGGATGAAATCCGCGACCGGCTGGCGGCGTTTGGCGTCGGCGTCAAGGATTTGCCGAATAAACAGATTGAACTGATAAAACTCTGAAAGGAAACGGTATGCGGGCATTTATAACCGGAGCCGGCGGCGGTATCGGCGGCGCAATAAAGGAACTTTATCTGCACAGCGGCTACGAAGTCGTCGCTCCCCGCAGCAGTGAACTTGATTTGTCGGATATGTCTGCGATACACGACTGGTTTTCGTCGCACCGTTCCGAGTTTGACGTCATCATTCACTGCGCCGGGTATAACCGCCCGCTGCCTGCCGCCGAAATCCCTCTGGAAGAGTTTATGAAAACCCAGTATGTCAATTACATATCGCTGCTGGAAATCGTCAAGGCCAACGATGCGTATTTTAAGGAACACGGCGGCTATATCGTCGGCATCGGTTCGCTGTACGCGTCAATTTCCCGCGAAGGGCGTGCGGCGTATGCCAGTTCCAAGCACGCGCTGGTCGGGCTGATAAAGACTCTGGCATTGGAATACGGGCCCTATAACGTGTTATGTAACACCGTGTCGCCCGGTTTTGTCAACACGCAGATGTTTCAAAATAACAATAACGAGGCCAAGCGCGCCGAACTTGCCGCCAAAACGGCGATTAACCGTTTGGCCGAACCGGAAGACATCGCCCGTACCGTATTTTTCCTGGGCAACCCGGGAAATACGTTTATCAGCGGGCAGGACATTATCGTTGACGGCGGTTTTATGGCCGGAAGCTATCAATCAATAAGGAGATAAAATATGACGGAAGAAATGAAAAGTACGGAAACTGTCGGTGCGGAAAATACCGCGTCCAATCCTGCCGCCGAACTGCAAAATATGAGCTTTGAGGATGCACTGGCAAAGCTTGAATCCATTGTCCGCGAACTGGAAAGCGGACGCATAAAGCTGGACGACGCCGTCGCCGCCTATGAAAAGGCCGTTGCCCTGAAAAAGCTTTGTTCCGACCGGCTTGCTGCCGCCGCTCTTAAAGTTGAAAAAATCGAAATCGGCAAAGACGGAACGCTGTCAACCGTTCCTCTGGATAATGTCGAGGGTTGATAGATTCGCCTCTTCTCTCGTCAGGAGCCCCTCCTTTTGCAATGAAGGTAAATGCTTGAAATCGTAACTGTATCGGAACTGCCATGACTGAAATTGAAACCATTTTATCCGCTTATACCCAAAAGTTTAACCAAAAGCTTGAAACTTATTTTCCTGTATCCGAAGCTCCGGAACAGAAGGCCGTTGCTGCGATGCGTTATAGTATTCTGAATGGCGGCAAGCGTCTGCGCCCGTTTTTGCTGCATGAAACGGCCGGGCTGTTCGGCGTGGATTATGAAACGGCGTTTCCTGTTGCCGCGTCGTTGGAAATGCTGCATACCTATTCCCTGATACATGACGATTTGCCAGCGATGGATAACGACGACCTGCGCCGCGGCAAGCCGACCTGCCATCGGGCTTTTGACGAAGCGACGGCGATACTTGCCGGCGACGGGCTGCTGACCTATGCGTTTGAAGTTCTGAACACGGCGCCGGTTTCCGATGCGAAAAAAGTTGAGCTGACACTCCTGTTGTCGCATGCCGCCGGTGCGTTTAACGGGATGATTTCTGGGCAGGTTTTGGATTTGTACACCGATTCTCATCAGGATTTTGCCGACCCCGAAGCCGTTATCCGCCATACGGAAGAATTAAAGACCGGTTGCCTGCTGCGGTATCCGTGCGAAGCCGGCGCCGTCCTCGGCGGAGCGTCTGCCGCTGAACGCGGAACGCTGGTACGCTTTTCCCGCAATCTGGGAATCGCATTCCAGATAACCGACGACATACTTGATGTTGAGGGCGATGAAAAGCTGGTCGGCAAAACGCTGAAAAAGGACAAGGCGCAGCATAAGCTGAATTTTGTCAGCATTTACGGCGTGGAAAAAGCCCGCCGGATTGCCGGAAATCTTATAGATGAAGCAGAAACGCTGCTTGTTCCGTTCGGTTCTGCCGCCTCTCATCTGAAAATGCTGTCAAAGTATTTTTTGACCCGTAACCACTAAAAAGCCGCCTCTCATCTGAGAATGCTGTCAAGATATTTTTTGATCCGCAATCACTGAAAAGCCGCCTATTACCATTAAAATTGCTGTCAAGATATTTTTTGATCCCCAGTCGTTAAAAATATGACATTTTGGTAACAAAATCCCTTGCCAAGCGGACAAAATTCTGCTATACTCCGAATATAAACAGAAGAAAATTATTATAGGAGGAGCTGGCCATGAGCAAGGAAGTCAAGAAAGAACTGAACGGAAAAGAGTTTGTCGCCTCGCTGGAAGGGTGCCGTTCGTCGAAAGATATCTTTGAATTGTTGGACAAAACAATGGATAAAGATACCCTGAAAAATCGCCTGCAAAATGTGCGGGACAATGATTTGGTTGTTGCCTTAAACGCACAGGTTGCGAAATTTAACGCGGGGCAGGGGCTGCGAACCTCGCATCAGGATTGCGTTAACATGGCGGCTGACAAATATCAGCAGATTAACAAAAACAAAGGCGTTAAATTTTTTAAGGCTGAGATGAATAAATTCATTACGGCTAAGGAAAAGGAGCATAACGCAAAAGAATTGGCAGCGCCGCTTCTCGCAGCACGAAAAAGTTTCGTCAGTTCTTATTAAAATCACTCATTTCATTATACACAACACATCCCCGGAGCTTCGTTTCCGGGGATGTTTGTTATGAACAGCAATAATTTTCCGTCGTCTTACTCAATGCAGCAGTCGACAGCCTTGCGGACAAAGGTTTTCATTCTGGCAAACGCAGTCTGCGGTTCGCCCGTTCCCTCTTCTCCGGTTTCTATGGCTTCCGCTGCTTCGCGGACGGTTCCCGTTCCGGCTTTCGCCTTTTCGCGGACGATTTCCGTTTCGGTTGCCGCAGG
>URXV01000017.1 GCA_900551865.1 uncultured Rickettsiales bacterium | reverse complement strand
GGTAAATGATATGGAGTTAGGACGCCGTTATGAAGAGGTTCTATACGACGTCCTAGATTACCAGAGTACATACGCTAATGGTAGATGGGATGATTTACTTCCGTAAATCTCTTAATAGATCTTTTCTTTCCCTCGGTAATCGATTCTTTTTGATATTTTCGCGATCAGACGGCGTAGAACGCTTAAAGTATCTATTAACGTTACTCCTTTCATCGTAAATGCGATTGATTAAATCTTCATCGCTTAGGTCCTCAGCATTGTCTCCTATTGCATTTCTAATCAATTCTAAAGCATTTCCTTCGCCGTGTTGTGTAGCTAACGAATAGAGCATCTGTTTGATAACAAAATCACGGTTCTCTACATCAAATCCCTTTATTTTCTTGACACCACGAAGCACAGGAGCTAATTTCTTATCAAGAATAAATTGCTGTTGAGAATCATTGAAATCCCTGTTTGCAGAAAGTTTATCCCAAGCGGTTACAAAATCCTCCGTCTTGTTATAAGCTCCTTCATAACCACCAGCATCGTTTAATGTATCAGCAAAATCACGATACTCTGGTTTTGATTTTAGATATTTGATGTAGTCAAGCATAGTTCCATGTCTTGTTTCTATTTGATAGCGGCCATAGCTGTGTCCTCCGTTTTTATCATATCCTTTAGCCCGTGGATTATTATTTGATTCATATTTGGCACTCAAACTGCCGAACTCCTCATCACTATCCGAGGCCGTACGTTTGTCATTCATTGCATAGTGCTCCCCATAATTAGAGTTTTTCAGCTCTTGCCCTTCGCGTAGCGCCCGGATAATAGTAAGCTGGTTAGCCATATCAAGTTTTTTAATGGCATTTCGTTGCCTTTCAGAAATATCCAGGTCATCAATATTAAGCTCACTATCAAAATCAAACGGATTCTTTCTTTGCTTGTTTCTCTTAAATTCATCTTGTTCTGATACATCTAGTGCAAAATCACTATATATCCCCATAGAAATATCCTTTCAAAAAATAAAGTTTAAAAACAAAAAGAGCCACGGCCGAAAAAGCCATAGCTCTTATAAAAAAGTCCGCATCATCAAATACAGACATAAAAAAAGCCCTCTGACGAGGGAGCTTATGGTAAAAATCCATAAACAAATTTCTACCATAGAATAACTGATATACTACTATGACACAGATGTCAAGAAGTGGAAGAAAGAAATAAAAATAAATTTTTAAAACAAAAAACGACAGAAAGTATCCTCTCTGCCGTACATCTCTAAAGTTGGCTGCTTCACCTGGATTCGAACCAAGATTAACGGAGTCAGAGTCCGCTGTCCTACCATTAGACGATGAAGCAATCTCAAGCAACGACCCATTCATAATACGCTTTATTTTAAGTGTCAATACTTTTTCTTATAATTTTCCTCAAAATCTGATTGCAAAAACAAAAATCTCCCCTTATTTATATTTTAAGCCGTTTTAACTGCCGCCATAGTCAAAGGCTGGCAATAACAGGGAGGAAATAATGACCGATGGCGTCAGCGCATCAATGTTTAAAAAACTGAAAGACTTTTTAATCGGCAGAAAAGCCGGAGATATAACGCCGGCGGAAGCGCACAAGATTCAAAAAGCGTCGTACGCTCTGGCGCATACGGAGGTAAAAAAACGCTTTTCCCCGAGTTATGAAAGCATGGTGTCCGGTTTGGACAGCGAAGAAAAGCAGATATTTGAAGGCACGGCGTGGTATTTGGCGAAGATTGCGGAAAACAAGCCCAAATACCAGCGGGCTATTGTGGAAATTCTTGAGGCTAAAATTGCCGAAAAAGGTATAAACCCCGAATTTCGCGAATATTTAAAATTACAGGTGCAAAATATTTTATCAAAAAACAACCTGTAAATGAATATTATCTATTGACTAAAAAAATAATAGTATTATAAATATAGCTTGTCAGGCATAAAAGCCTGGCGGAGTAGGTGTAACTATTGAAGATAGGAGATAATATGACAACAGGAACTGTTAAATGGTTTAATTCACGTAAAGGTTATGGCTTTATTCAACCTGAAAACGGCGGCAAGGATGTATTTGTCCATATTACGAAACTGGAAGAAAAAGGCCTGCGCAAGCTGTACGAAGGACAGCGCGTCAGCTATGAAATCTATGATGACCGCGGCCGTACGGCTGCTGGCGCCATCGAAATATTGTAATCGTTGGCAAGAGCCGTTTTCAAAAAGCCGTCCTTTGCAGGGCGACTTTTTTTGTGTCCGTGTGAGTGTCTGTAAGTGTCTGAAAAGTCGTACATCCCGCTGCGTTATCGTTACTCCGCTCGTCGCATTTGTAATATCTGGCAGATTTCTGTTTACATCTCGTAAAAACTTTGCTAAAAATCCAAAAACTGATATCGGCTCTGCTGCATCCGGCGGCAGATAAGATATATGGTATTGCCTGCCGGAAAATAGGCATCGTAAACTGGTATTGATAAGCTGGTATTGGTTTTATAAGCGGCAGGCGCAAAAATTATCTGTTAGGAAGACTTATGTTTCAAAAGCTGAAAGCAAAATTTTTAAATTTGAACCTCATTGTCAATTACCGCAAGATTTTACCGTATGTCAAACCGTATTGGGGGCGGGCGCTGACGGCCGTACTGATAACGATTCCGATTGGGTCGATGGATGCGGTGATTGCCTGGGCGCTAAAGCCGTATATGGATGTCGTTATGGTTGAAAAAAATACAATGGGCTCTTCAACGTTTTTGATACCTCTGTTGATAATTGTATTCAGCCTGCTCCAGAGTCTGCTGACGTACAGTGCGACATATTTAAATACCTGGGTTGGCCAGCGTATCGCCATGGATGTTAAAAAGAAACTGTTTTATAAGCTGATGCACTACAACGCCTCTTTCTTTGATAAAAACACCTCCGGAGACATCATCTTTCGTTTTAACAATGACGTGGATGCCGCCTGCAGTGGTCTTTTGAATAATATGAAGCTTTTCACGACCCGCCTTTTTTCGTCGCTGTCCTTAATAGCCGTCCTGTTTTATAATTCCTGGCAGCTGGCGATTGTGGCGACGGTAGTGCTGCTCGGAGCCTTGTTCCCGCTGACCCGCGTACGCAAAAGGATTAAGTCGCTGATGGACAAGTCTGTGTTTTCCGGTTCGGCAGTCATGACACATTTTAATGAGACATACAGCGGCAACCGCATTATCTCCTCTTATAATTTGTATGAATATCAGAATGCGCGTTTTTGTACGACGCTGGACAGCGTGTTTAAAATCGGAATGAAAATGATACAGCGCACCGGAATGTTGTCGCCGTTAATGCACTTTATCGTGTCGTTCGGCATCGCCGCAGTCATCTGGCTCGGGTCGTACCTGATTGTAACGCACCAGATAACGGCCGGCAGTTTCGTTTCTTTTATTGCCGCGCTGATTATGCTGTATAATCCGATAAAGAGTATCGGCAACAACTTTAACAGCGTCCAAATGGCGTTGATGGCGATGGAACGCGTGTTCGGCGTTTTGGAACGGACGCCGGAAATTGTCAATTGCGAGGCTCCGAAATTGCTGCCGACCCCGAAAGACTGCATCGAATACAAAGATGTCTGCTTCTCGTATGTCAAGGGCAAAACCGTGCTCGACCACATTAACCTGAAAATAAAAATCGGCGAAACGATTGCCTTTGTCGGCAATTCCGGCGGCGGTAAAACCACGCTGGTCAATCTGTTGCCCCGATTCTATGACGTAACCGGCGGCAAAGTAATGATAGACGGCGTAGACATTCGCGAGCTGGATATCGATTCTCTGCGGGATAAAATTGCCATCGTCTTTCAGGATAATTTCCTTTTCGGCGGCACGATTCGCGATAATATCCTTCTCGGCAAGGAAGATGCTTCGGGCGAAGAGATTGCCAACGCTGTAAAGTGCGCCTGCCTTGACGAGTTTATCAACACGCTGGACAAAGGTCTGGATACGGAAATCGGCGAACGCGGCGTTCTGCTTTCCGGCGGGCAGAAGCAGCGGATTGCAATTGCCCGTGCTTTCATCAAAAATGCGCCGATAGTTATTTTGGATGAGGCGACTTCCGCGCTGGATAACAAGTCGGAAGCAATCGTGCAGCAGGCGATAGAAAACCTTATGGCAGACCGTACGGTATTTATCATTGCCCATCGGCTTTCAACTGTGCGCAATGCGGATAAAATCGTTGTGGTCAATTATGGAAAAATCGCAGAAATCGGCACGCATGATGAATTGATAGACAGGCCGAACGGCATTTACGCATCGTTGTACCACACGCAGCTGCATTGACGAAAATGTGGAGTTTTGCTTTCCAATACAGCCGCTCCATTCCCTGCGTTTCTGCACATGCTTCCTGCGTTTCTGCATACGCTCGCGGTGTCCGGTCTCGTTCGCGCCGGTTCGCGTCCTGTTTGAGATTGGCAGCAGTCAAATCAACCTGATAATTGAAAGGAAAGAAAATGCCTTATTTAACCGTATATACAAATGTTGAGTTCAAAAATGGTGCCACCCTTGCCGAGGAAGCCTCGGAGCTGACAGCCCGCGTTTTAGGAAAACCCGTCGGCTATGTTGTCGCCAATTTTATATATAATCCGAATATGGCGTTTGGCGGCAGTGCTGCGGCCAAGGGGGCTTTGGCGGAATTGAAGTCCATCGGGCTGGGCGGCAAAGATGCCTTTATTGGCGAACTGACGGCATTTCTTGCTGCGCATTTGGAAATTGCCGAAGAACGGAATATTAATATTGCCCTGGTGGATTCTCCTGCGGCTCAAACGGCTTGTAACGGAAAGGCTTTTGGTTAAAACCTCCCGAACGCCCTCGCTTCTTCCGCTCGTAACTCAGCATTCGGATTTCCGCCTGCGGCCTCATTTTCCTGCGGCGTTGAAAATATTTGCCGGCCATTAGGAAAATATTAATTTTTTTCGCTTACTATAACAACCAAGTTTAGTACTGTTTCGATGTAATAAACTTTTAGGTAATCAGCCTTAGCTATAACTTTCGTTAGATATATGACTATTTACATAATTGAGTAAAAGGCATTTTTGATGTAAAGTAAACACTGTTTAAGGTACTTATATTTTAGGAGAATTAATATGAGAGTTAATGAACAAGGTCGTTCAATGATTGAAATGCTCGGCGTTTTGGCCATCGTGGGCGTTCTGTCCGTTGGTGGTATCGCCGGTTATTCAAAAGCTATGAACAAATTTAAAACTAACAAAATCAGCGACCAGGTGCAGATGATTTCTACCAACATCAGAACCCTGTTTTCTTCTCAGAGAACATATAAAGGGTTGAACAATGGTATGGCTCTGCGCGCCGGTTTGATTCCAGGTGAAATGTATGAAGCTGCTTCTGCGGCGTCTGACTACACTTCTAGTTATCCTATCACCAATGCTTTCGGCGGTGGTGTATCAATTAAAGCGGTAGCCCAGTCTACCGCTGGTGATGAAATGGCATTTGCCATCAGCTTCGATCAGATACCGCAGACTTCTTGTGTTTCAATCGCAACAACTGACTGGGGTGGGGATGCCGGTTCCGGTTTAGCAGCAATGTGGATTGGTGAAGGTGCTGCAAACAGTGCCGAAACAAACCTTGATACGACAAGTACTTTGGCAAATGTAACCTCTACTTTAACCGCAAGTGCCAACTTACACATCCCGGGTAACCAGGATCACGGTTTGCCGTTCACGATTACCGATGCGAACACCGCTTGCGCTGAGGACCTGAATGGTGTTGTTTGGAAGTACTTCTAATCGTAAGTTAGCGTACTCAAAAAGGAGTGTTCCCTGTCGGGGCACTCCTTCTTCTTTCTCATCTTTCTGACGTACCGTTCTCACATTCATCTCACCTTTTCTTTCCGAACCACTCCACTCCATTCCATTCCATTCTCTTCTCTTCTCTTCTCTTCTCTTCCTGACGTACTACACTCTGCTCCACAACTTTAATCCGCGTACGGGTTGTCAGATTTCCTTACCGTAATCCTCAGCGGTATCCCTTTGAGGTCAAAAGTTTCCCGCAGCTGGTTTGTCAGAAAACGCAAATACGAATCCGGCAGTCCTTCGGGATTGCTGGAAAAGATGTAAAATGACGGTGGACGGGTTTTTGCCTGTGTGATGTAGCGCAGTTTAATCCGCCTTTTGTTTTTGCCGAGCGGCGCCGGGTTCATCTCCTGTACGTCACGAAACCATTTGTTCAAAGGAGCAGTCGGGATGCGGACATTCCAGCGCTGGTAAACCTTAATAACCGTGCTGAAGAGTTTGTCCAACCCTTTTTTTCTGAGTGCGGAAATCGTAACCGTCGGAACACCTTCCGCCTGTGTCAGAGATGTTTCCAACTTGTCATTAAGTTTTTGCAAAGCTTCTTTTTTATCGGCAATATCCCATTTATTGACAGCGATAACCAATGCTCGCCCTTCGTCCAGAACCTTACGGGCAATTGTCAAATCCTGCTTGTCCAAAACGCCGTCCGCATCCAGAACCAAAATGACAACCTGTGCCATATTTGCGGCATACATCGTGCTTTCCACTGACATCTTTTCAATCGCGCCGGAAACACGCGCCTGTTTGCGCAGCCCGGCCGTATCAACCAGATTGATTGTCCAGCCTTTCCATTCCCAGCGAGAAGATATGGCATCGCGTGTCAGCCCTGCCTCCGGGCCGGTCAGCATCCGCTCGTCGCCCAGCAGCGCATTGACAAGTGTTGACTTTCCGACATTCGGCCGCCCGACAATTGCCACTTGAACGGGGCGTTTTTTTAACCCTTCGGCTTTGTCTTCTTCCATATCGCTTTCATTCTCTTCTCCGGCTTTCCCTGCAATCCCGCGTGCCTCTGCCGACTCTCCATCTCTTCCCGCCGACTCGCCGGCTTCCTCAGCCAGTTTTTCCTCCAGTTCTTTCAGCCCCAGATACAACTCATCAAAACCGATATTATGCTCGGCAGAAAAAATAATCGGGTCGCCCAACCCCAATTTATAGGCCTCGTAAATCCCCTGTTCCTGCGCGCGTCCCTCGCACTTGTTCGCTAACAGGAAAACCGGCTTCTTGCTGCGGCGCACCAAATCGGCGAAATGTTCGTCATAAGCCTGCATTCCCGCTCGCGCGTCAAACAAAAATAAAACCGCGTCCGATTCTTCAATCGCGCGTCTGGTCTGCTGCCACATCCGTTCTTCCATCTGCCCGGCGGGCGCCTCTTCATATCCGGCCGTATCTATAACGGTCAATTCCAAATCTTTCAGCTTTGTTGTAACTTCCTTGCGGTCTCTGGTAACGCCGGGCAGGTCATGAACCAATGCCAGTTTCTTGCCGGCCAGACGGTTAAACAAAGTCGACTTGCCGACATTCGGCCGTCCGACGATTGCTGCTTTCAAAGCCATTTTATTCCCTTTATGCTGTAAAAATAAACTATTGGTCTTGCATATAACATAAAGGCTTAAATTTTTCAAGCCTTAAAATCGCCGCAACTGTTACATCGCCGCTGTCACCCGAATCATTTCTTTTGCCTGTGCTTATGTCATTGCCTGCGCTACCGCTCGCCTCATCGCTTTCGCTATTGCTGCCCAATAAATTCCCGGTATTGTCCGGCAAAAAAATCCGGGCGCAGCTGATAAAACTGCCGCAGCATTTTCTTCATAATCAGCTGTACCGACGGATGAGCCGCCTGATGGCATCTGAGCGAAAAAATGTGCTTCCATTCGGTAACGTTTGCCGACATAATCATATCTGCTTTGATGGAGTGGGGCAGCAGCATTCGCAACTGGTCGCCTTTTCCGCCCAATGCTGCCATTTTCATATACGATTCTTCAATCAGATTCATGCATTTCAGCCATTCGGCATACATCTCCGTCCCTTTTTCAATATTGCAAGGCTCTATCATGGTCAGCTCGCTGCCGAATTTCCCTTTCGCATAATTGCAATAGCGGGTCGATTCTATGGAAAACGAAGCAAGCCTGTGCCGCGTTATGTCCTTATATGCTCCCAAATCGCATACCGAATGGGTCGTGATATAATTATGCTGTTCGGAGAAACGGGACGTTTGTACGCTTTCCAGCCTGACTCCGTCAAATGACCGCGAGGCATCTTGTTTTATGAAAAACAGCGGATTGCCAATGAGCAGCAGAAAATCCTGAATATCATATTTTCGCGCCAAATCGCGAAATGCGCGCATATTGCCCGAAACGACAATCACGTCTTCTCCCGTCAGGCTATCCCGTTCCACGGATATGTTCAGCCCGCGAATGTCCCGCATCATCAAAATCCGGCGATTCTCCGGTATGTTCGGCATGGTAAAAATAACGTTTGCGTGCTCGATGACCGATTCGTGCCCGCTTTTTAAAATCCCGTTGATAAACGGAACCGCCGTTTCATCTGTTATCATATTTTCCGATTTATAACATGTCCGGCCGCATCTCTCAATATGGGTACAAATATCTTCTTTTTTTTCCAGTGGGTAAATTTCGGCATCGGCTTCAACAATTTTTACCATAACAGACTCCGTAAAATAATCTATTCAAACACAATCACATCTGCATCGTCAGAAACGGCGACGACTTTCTGCTGCACGGCAATCAAACCGTTACTGATGTCAAGTTCAAGCTCCGTCTTTGCGCTGACAATGCCGTTGGCAGCGTCAATCTTCAAAATTTTGCCGTTCGAGAAAGCCAGCAGAATATTGCCGTTCAGCATCAGCGGCGGCGCGGCATAAACGGCAGCTTTTTCATCTTCGTCGTTAAGATATTCCCTGATATCCAAAGACCACAAAATCTCGCCGGTATATTTCTCAACGGCGTATAAAATGTTTTTGTTGGAAATGATGAACAGATAGTCGCCGGAAAGCAGCATATTTTGCGTGGAGCCGATTTCTTTCTCCCACAGCTTGTCGCCGGTGCGCATATCCAGCGCTACGGTCATATCGCTGTTGCTGATGGCATAGATAATACCGTCCTCGACAATCGGATATGCGCCGATTGTATTAATCTCCGTTGTCGACCGCGCCTGCTTGTTGGAAACCAGCATTTGCGACCACAACGGCGTCCCGACTGCCGCATTCAAAACGACAATTTCGCCGTTGGAAAATCCGGCGACGACAACATTGTCTTCCGCGTCATAAGCAGGAGACGCGCCGCCGGCAATAACCGTGTCTTCGTGCGCCACGCCGAAACGCCATAATTCCTGGCCGTTGCTCTTGTCTAAGGCATAAAGCCTGTTGTCTACAGTCTGAATCAGCAGCATATTCGCCGTTACCGTCGGCGCAATGCGGATTGGCGATTCCATAATCTTGCGCCATTTGGGCGCGCCGGTCTCTGCATTCATTGCAAACACGCCCCCGAACCCCGTTGTTGCAAACAGCGTATCATTGTCAAAAGCCAATCCTGATGCCCGGCTCTTGGTATCTTTAAATCCGCCGATATTGGCCGTCAGGCTGTTTTCCCAGAGTCTCTTGCCGGTCAGCAGGTTAAATGCGCTGACCTTTCCGTGTGTATCCATGACAAAAACAGCGTTTTTGCCGGAAACCGGAGCCGCCAGCATCAAATCGCGCTTGTTTATTCCTGCTCCGAAATTTTCAGCCCATTGTTCTTTAAGGGTAAATCCGGCTTTCAGATTGCCGATGATATGCCGGGGATTAACGCCGGCCTGTGCCCATGAAGCATTAACGCTTGGCTGCGGAAGCCTGACAAGTTTCTTGTGCTCGGCTTCCAGTGCCGGCGTCTCGTCATCCAAAACCGAAACGCGAACGCCTTCCGGCAATTTCTTATCCTGTGCGCAAGACGCTACGCAAAGCGCTATTCCGCATATACAAAGTCCTCTACCCAGCCAATGCATATTCCTCTCCTTCGGTAAATTAATATTTTCACGCCAGCCTTTCCGACTTTTATATAATCCGTTCTTTAGAAAACCAAAACGTAATCCCAAACAGATAAATGCAAAATAAGCACAACACCGAAAGGCTGACAACAGGCTTTTTTATCGGCACATCTTACTGCGCTTCGTTTATGGAAGCCAGCATATCGTTAATTCTTGCCCGGAATTCTTCCGAGATATTTCCGCCGGCCAGCAGTTCCTCATAAATGGCTTTTGCCTTTGCCATATCTTTGTTTTGAATTGCCGACATTGCCAGAAGTTCTTTAGCCATTGGTGCCCATGCGCCGCCTTTGCGGACAATCGGGCTTAACATAGATTCAATTTCGGCATAAGAGGCAGAATCGATTTTATAGGTGGCCAGCTTAACTGCCGCAATTTCCCTGATTTTCTCGCTGACCGTGTTATCCTGATAAATTTTGCTCAACACGTCCAGAGCTTTGGTTGTTTGGTTGTTGTCCAGCAGAATATTGGCAATTTGGAGTCTGGCAATGTCTTTATACAGACCGCTCTCTGTATTGACGATGCTTTCTAGCTCGACTATGTTGTTTTCATAATCCGTTCCCGGCGTTACCGCCTGTACATAGCGGATATTGCTCTGTTCAGCTTTGCTGATGCGCCATTCCCCTACTTTTTCATAACCTACGGCAAAAGCAAGTCCTGCAATAACGACGGCCAGAATAAAACCGCCGTATTTATTGACGAGCTCTTTGAATTTTTCGTTTCTTACCTCTTCATCGACCTCGTCAAAAAAAGCCTTTTCCGCATCCAGGTTAAAATACGGATTGCTTCCGTTTTCCGACTTTCTTTCTCCGGCTCCGCCGCGTTTGATTTCTTTTGCCATAACTCAATCCTTCAGTTAAAAATAAACGGTTTATCCTTAAAATACGAAATCCCTTGCGCCTTCGCAATGAAAATCTGTCATTAATTACCAATTAATTTGCGAATGACAAAATCTTTAAGCCACAACAGGTCGTTGACCGGCAGGCGGCCGCCAAGCGTAATAACCTTTTCATCGCTGATAATCGCCAGGCTGTAACGGTCGATGGTAGGGTTGTAGCTGAGCTCTACGTTCTCGATTTTGTCGGCAGCGATGTTCTCTTCGCTTAAAGGGGTACCGAACAGCGTTTTTATGACGGAAACCGAGTCGCGTCCGAGAATGAGCCGGTAAGAATTGAACAGTTTTGTGGAAAAATACAAGACGGCCAGCAGCAGAATTGCGCCGAATGCCCAGTATTTCAAGGGGAGTGTCGTGCCGATAATCGTCAGGTATACGCCACCGGCCGTTAATAGCAAAACGGCGGCAATTGCAATCAGCAAAAACAGCGAGCTGAAAATATCCCAGTAGATGCCTGAAGGTTCGACGACCGTAGATGTGCGCTGTTCTTCAACGGAAAGGGATTCCGGCGCCGGCAGTTTGCCGCCGGCGATAAAGGGGAGCTTTTGCTCGGCGGCGAGCGTTTTTAATGACTTGTCCAAGTCGGCGCAGTCCCTTTGTATAAGCCCGCGGTCGCCGATGCTTAGCGCCGGAAGGTTAAAGCGCCGGGCATAATTTTCCCAGATTTTGCGTATGTTTTTGTTTTGGGTTGAAATGTAAAGCGGTATGATTTTGTTAGGGTCTTTATGATATAAATCTATAATGTAGCGGCTGCGGTTAAACAGGCCAGACTGCGCGAACAAAACTCTCAGCCTGACGCCGGCATAGTTTTGCAGCGGCTCCGTAAAGCGGTGCGTAACGCCGATGGCCGGACGGTAGGTTATGGTGAAGGTTTCGCCGTCAAAATAAAATTTTTTGTATCGTATGATAGAGAGTGTCGAGCCGATGACAATTCCCAGAGCAATTAAAATAATAATGAATGCGAAAATTTCTACTGCCAGAAAAGACTGCCCGCTTCCCTTTTCTGCCGTAATGAAGCTGAAAAGTTCAAAAATTCCCAGGCAGAGCAACAAAGTGCCGCATATCCAGCCGGAAACGGCAAGCAGCAGGGACGATCGGTCAGTCTTGGCAGACGGCAGTTTTGCCAAATCAAAAGAGAATTTTGAACTGAAATGGTCTGGAACGTGAATTAACATCAAAATCTCCGCATAAAATTGAACTTAACTCTCATTATATATCATTAAAATAAATATTCATCTTTTTTTTAAACTTTCGCCGCAGAAATGTTTAAAACTTGCTTGTGTTTATGATTTTTTTTTGCTAAACAGGCAAAAAAGGAGCAATAATGGCTGACAATAAAATAATAGAAAATGCATGTACCCTGTGCGGCGGCTGTCCGTTTCGCTCAATGGCGGAGAATGAATATCGTCGGAAAAAAACGGAAGATTTCATACGGACGTTGGCTGCGGTTAAAAATGCGGCTCCTTTGTTTGACGAACCGGTATTTATCGGCGATGGCTGCCGCCGTCGTGCCGATATGGCTTTTGTTCTAAGCGGAAAAGTGCTGAAACTGGGATTTAATCAAGCCGGAACACATAATCTGGTAGATGTGCGGAATTGTCCGATGCTGACACCCGGATTAAATGCCTTTCTGCCGGAGCTGCGCCGTTTTTTGTTTGAATTCTGTCAGATTTCCATAACGGTCAAAGCCAAAAGGAAGAAAACGCAAACCGTAAGCCTGCGTTGCGGTTCGGTTCGAATGTTGCAGGCAGACAACGGAATGGATGTCGTTTTGGATTTGCCCGCGGAACCGGGATTGGAACACAGATTGGCGGTGGCAGATTTTGTCAATTCAGTGCCTGAGCTTCTGCGCCTGTCATGGAGTATCGGCGGAGGAATGCCGGAAACCGTTGTTGAAAAGCAGGTGCCCGAGCTTTATATTTCCGGCTGTGCGGTTGCCGTCCCGCCGGGAGTGTTTTTGCAAGCCTCCAAAGCGGCGGAAAATGCCATGATAACAGCGGTAACGGGCTATGTCGGGAATGCCGGGGGAAAAGCCGCCGACCTGTTTTGCGGGCTGGGAACCTTTACCTATCCGCTGGCAAAGAACAGAGCGGAAGAAATAATTTCGGCCGATTCTGCCCTCGCTGCCCTTAAAGGGCTGCAAAATGCTTTGAACCGTAATCAAATCCATAATGTCCGGATAATCAGCCGCAATTTGTTCAAGTCTCCGTTTGAGGCGGAAGATTTGGATGGTGTGAAGGTCGTGGTTATGGATCCGCCGCGCGCGGGAGCCCACGAACAGTGCCGTGCAATCGCCGCATTGCCGCAGTGTCGGCGCCCGGAAAAAATCGTTTTTGTTTCCTGCAATCCTAAAACTTTTGTTTATGATGCGGAAGTGCTGATTAATGCCGATTATGTATTTGAGCGGGTAAAGCTCATCGACCAGTTTGTCTACTCCGGGCATCAGGAGCTGGTTGCCCTGTTTACATTTAATCCTGCAAGTAAAATTAACCTCGAAAACACGAAGGAGTGAAAACATGATGGAAACCTCAACCCTGCGCAATATGGCCAACGCTATCCGCTTTTTGTCGGCAGATGCCATAAACCACGCCAATTCGGGGCACCCGGGAATGCCCTTGGGAATGGCTGATGTGGCGACAGTCTTGTTTGCGGAATATATCAAACTGAATCCGGAGGCGCCGAAATGGTTTGACCGCGACCGTTTTGTCCTGTCCGCCGGGCATGGGTCTATGCTGCTGTATTCTCTGCTGTGGTTGACGGGATATAAAGATATTTCGCTTGAGGATATCAAGAATTTCCGCCAGTTTGGTTCCAAAACCGCAGGACATCCCGAATACGGGCACCTGGACGGAATTGACATGACCACCGGGCCGTTGGGACAGGGGATATCCTCCGCTGTCGGTATGGCTCTTGCCGAAAGAATGGTTAATGCCCGCTTCGGAGATGATTTATGTTGCCACTATACTTACGTCATTGCCGGAGATGGCTGCCTGATGGAAGGAATCTCCGAAGAAGCGGCATCGCTTGCCGGACATTTGCGGCTGAATAAGCTGATTGTTTTCTGGGATAACAATAACATCACCATTGACGGTGCGGTAGACAAGTCCAACTCCACCGACCAGCTGTTGCGTTTTCAGGCAATGGGCTGGAATACCATTAGCATTGACGGGCATGATTATGTCGCTATCAGACAGGCGATAGCCAAAGCACAGCAGTCGGACAAACCGACACTGATAGCTTGCAAGACGACCATCGGCTTTGGCGCGCCGTCCAAATGCGGAACGCCCAAATGCCACGGTTCGCCGCTCGGAACGGGAGAAACCGAAGCTATGCGGCAGGCGCTGAACTGGAAATTTGCCCCGTTTGAAATCCCGGCGGAAATACTGGATAACTGGCGCCAAACGCAGAAACGCAATTTACCTGCATATAACAGTTGGGTGGAGGGCGCCGCAGCAGCCGGTTCCGAATTCCGCGATTTTATCGCCAACCGTCTGCCGCGCGGTTGGGATACGGTTCTTAATGCCCTAAAAGAACAGGCAATCGCCGAAAAGACCAAAGTCGCCACGCGCAAGGCTTCGGAAATGTGTCTGAAAGCGATTGTGCCGCATATTCCGGAAATTGTCGGCGGTTCGGCAGACTTGGCCGCTTCAAACCTGACGTTTGTGGACGGGCTGAAAACCGTAACCCGGGACGATTATCACGGTAATAATATTATGTACGGGATTCGCGAACATGCGATGGGGGCGGTTATGAACGGAATGGCGTTGCATGGCGGCGTAATCCCGTATGGCGGAACGTTTTTCGTTTTCTCGGACTATATGCGCCCGTCCATGCGTTTGGCGGCTCTGATGGGGATTCGCGTGATATATGTCCTGACGCACGATTCTATCGGCGTCGGAGAAGACGGGCCGACGCACCAGCCGGTTGAACATCTGGCTTCATACCGGGCTATGCCGAATATTCTGACTTTCCGTCCCTGTGATGTAGTGGAAACTGCCGAGGCCTGGCAGACGGCGCTGACGGAGGAACGCCGTCCGAGTATTCTGGCTCTGTCGCGCCAGGGACTGCCGCTGTTGCGTACCTCCGCGGAAAAGAACCTGACAGCCAAAGGGGCTTATGTAATTTCTCCGTCCGCTGGAACAAGGCAGGCTACTGTGATTGCAACCGGTTCCGAAGTGTCCATTGCGGTGGAAGCACAGAAATTGCTTGCCGGCGAAGGGATTGATGTTGCAGTCGTCTCTATGCCCTGTATGGAACTGTTTGAGGAACAGAGCCTGAATTATCAGCTGGAAGTTTTGGGAAAAGCTCCTGTCATTAGCTTTGAAGCCGGAACAACTTTCGGGTGGAACCGTTATGCGCAGAAAACCATCGGGATAGATACGTTCGGCGCGTCCGGGCCGGCCGGCGAACTGTATGAACATTACGGCCTGACGGCGGAAAACCTGGCAGAGGAAGTAAAAGGTTTTCTGGCGGAAAAATAAAACTATGTTCAGAAGGCGAAACATCGGATTATAAATAGCAAGAAAACAGAAGGCGGAAATTTTTTTCTGCCTTCTGGTGTTTTGTTTGCCGGCGCGAATGAAGTTCAGCCGCTTTTAATTGAATATATATAATTCGCCTGTTTTGAAATCCTTGTACAAAATACCCTTATTGTTACGGATGGTCGGATCAGCTCCGAATTTTAACAATAAATCCGTTACTTCCTTATTGGCGGCAAAATTAGCGACAAATAACGGTGTGTTTCCTTGAAAATCGCGGATATTGACGTCTGCACCTTTCTCCAGAAAATATTTTAACAGTAATGGAATTATAAATATTTTGTTTTTGAACAGAAACCTCATTTTGAGCATGAACAGGCATAATCGAAGTGTATGCGACATATAACAAAACTATCATACTGGCGATAAAAAAAATCTTCATCCTCAAAGTCCTTTCTGTTTAAATATAAAAAATGTTGCAAAAATAGCCAAATATGACCTATCGTTCCCTGTGAACTTGCCCGTGTGTACGCTTTTCGTCTTGATAAGAAAAGTCAAAATAATAATCGTTGACACTGGACTTCATGCTTTGATTTTTATTATCCTTCCGAAGCTGTCGCAATGCCCGGTTGCGTTTTGCCGAATTGGGGTAGGCGTCTGCTCCGAGCGTTCCGCCTGCCATAAAAGTCGGGTCGACATATATTTTTGAGCCTTTATAATAAAAGTAATTCCATGCATGGGCGTTATTTTTGCGTACAGCCGGGGAAAAAGCAGTTTGTGCCGGATAAGCATAGCCGTAAATAACCCGCGCAGTGATTCCGGCTTTCCGGCACATCGCCGTAAACAGGTTGGCGTAGTCTATACAAATTCCGGCGCGGGAACGCAACAGTTTTGCCGGTGTCTGTTTCTGATATCCTTTGCGCAGATATGTGTCTTTGTTGTCCGTTCCGCTGTAAAGGAAATCGTCGTAATATATTCGGCTGGCAATCCAGTAGGCAATGGCTTTGGCCTTGTCATAATCATCGTTAAAGGGTTTGGTCAGGTAGCGAACCAGCGGGGCTATATTGTTTTCAACATTGCGCGGCGTGTTGTCCACATAGCTTTTTATTTGTGCAGAAGTATACCTCCTGACATCGGCGGCATGGCAACAGAAAGCAGTCAGGCAAAACATCACGGCAAAAATAAGCAACGATAACCTTTTTATCATCTGCACTCCTCCTTGGCTGCTATAATAAAACCGATATGATTAAATTTTGTTTAAATGCAAAAATGATTAAAAACAATATGTTAAAAAGAGGTAATATTATACCTTAAACTAACATGCTGAAAATATGATAAATTTTTGTGTTGACAAATGCATATTTATCTCTAATATTAAACACCGAATTTAACCTGAATTTTTAGAAAAGAGACCAATAAGATGAATACATACGCAACCAAGCCGTCTGATATTACAAGAAAATGGTACGTTGTTGACGCAACTGACGTCGTATTGGGCCGTCTGGCCGCTCAGGTCGCAAAATTGCTGCGCGGCAAGCATAAGCCTTATTTCACGCCGAATTTGGATTGTGGCGATTACGTTGTTGTTATTAACGCCGATAAAGTAAAGCTGACCGGCAAAAAATTGACTGATAAAAAATATTATAAGCATACCGGCTGGATTGGCGGTATCAAAGAAACGACCGCAGGCAAAATTTTGAACGGCCGTTTTCCTGAAAGAGTTGTCGAGAAAGCTGTAGAACGCATGATTTCCCGTAATCCGATGGGACGTCAGCAGATGACAAAATTGAAAGTATATGCCGGTGAAAATCATCCGCATACTGCTCAAAATCCTGAAGTTTTTGATATTGCATCAATGAACGAAAAGAACAAAAGGAGTGAACTGTAATGGCTAATAAAAAAATTGAATCTTTAACCGAAATTAAAGAAGCTGTTGCAGCGACCTCTGCTGTTGCTGAAACAAAACGCAAACCCTCGCGCGATAAGCAGGGGCGCTCTTATGCAACAGGTAAGAGAAAGAATGCTGTTGCCCGCGTATGGATTATGCCGGGTAAAGGCAATATCACCATCAATGAAAAGCCGGTTGACACATATTTTGCCCGTCCGGTCTTGAAGATGATTATCAATCAGCCGTTTGAAATCACCAATCGTGAAAACGAATTTGATGTCGTTTGCACAGTGCAGGGCGGTGGTTTGTCCGGTCAGGCCGGAGCTATTAAACATGGTATCTCCAAGGCTCTGAACGAATATGAACCGGAACTGCGTTCTGTTTTGAAACAGGCAGGTTTCCTGACGCGTGATGACCGTGTTGTTGAACGTAAGAAATATGGCCGCGCCAAAGCTCGCCGTTCTTATCAGTTCTCCAAACGTTAATTGGTACCGGGGATTATATCTCCTGAGGCTGCGGAAACGCAGCCTTTTTATATTGCAATGTTTTTTTTGATATTCACAGAAGAGGATAAAAAACTTGACTTTATAAAATTGGCGAGTCACTCTTTTTACAGAAAGTATCCAGAGTTAAAGGCCGATTATGAAAAACAGTCATATAAGCAGGAACCGGCAGTTGAATATCCCGATAACCGTGAAAAATGAAGTCGGGATGATTAATACGGTTGCTGACAGGGTGGCTGCTGATGAAGCACATGCTACGGCGCATGACCGGAAGTTGAACCGGGAAGTTTCCCGGCAAAAGGCTGAAACGGAAGATGCCGAATGGAAACGAATATCCAAAATTCCCGAATCTTCCAGCGATTTAATCGTTATTACAAAAGTTAAAAAGCTCGGTGCTTATGTAATAGCCGCAACAGAAAAGTCGCCGGCAAAATATCGCGGAGTATTTGTTAACCGAATGCAGAATTATTGTTTGGATGCGCTTCAGGATATGCTGAATGCCAACTTCATCCGTCCGGCTGATGCCGAAAACCGCCGCCAGCGGGCGCAATACCAGACTGACGCCCTCATTAAATTGAAGATGCTTGCTTATGTGGCAATGGTTGCGCAAAATGCCGGCTGTATTTTGTTGCGTCAGTATAAGCAGATATCGCTGCAGATTGGCGAAACGGTAAATTTGTTGTCTGCGTGGAAAAAAAGCGACGAAGAAAAATGGAAACGAACACAAGAGGTGTAAAGAAAGATTTGATAACACATACGGAATTTGCGGTATCAGCCGCAGATAAGGGAAAACTTATAAAAGAGCTTTAGCCTGGTCGGCGTCTTCCAACAAAAATGAAAACGTCCGCACCGTCAACTAAAACGGCGACAAGAACAACAATAACCCTAACAAACGAAAAGCCGCCGGGTGTCCCGATTTATCCTTGAAGAGAAACGTTGCTGTGTCTGGCAAAGCCGCAGGTTTCTGAAAAACAAACCCGAAAAACGGAATTTAGGAAAATTCCGTCCGCGTTCAGGATAAAGGAAGTTTTCTCTTTTCCCGTCCGTCCGGTCTTTTCAGGGCGGCGGGAAGAAACAAAAACGGCGCCGCCGCAAATAATGTGAGTTATTGCGGTAGCAAATGCCAACGCCGTTTTATGAAATGCCACATACGCCGACGCATAGGGGCTTTGGCGTGTTATCGGGCATTTCTTTTTTTATGTAAAAGGAAAAACAATGCAGGCAAAGGAGATATTTACGTTTGAAAATCTGCTCGAAGCGCACAAGATGTGCCGCCGGAGCAAACAACATAAACGCGGCACTATATTATTTGAAATAGCGCTGGGCGTAAACCTTTGCAAACTGGCTAAAGAATTGGCCGATAAGACCTATAAGCTGGGAAAATACAGGGTTTTTGAAATTTATGACCCCAAACGGCGCCTGATAGAAGCGTTGCCGTATAAGGACCGGGTCGTATTGATGTGCTTTTGTCGTAACGTTTTGGAGCCGGTTTTAGAACGTCGTCTGATTTATGACAATGCAGCCTCGCGTATCGGCAAGGGAACAGACTTTGCCATAACGCGTCTGCACGGGTTTATGCGCCGGATGTTTATTAACGGCGGTAATGAAGGATATTTTCTGAAATGTGATATAGCCAAGTATTTTCAGAATATCAATCATGATATTCTTTTGAAAAAACTGAAACGCTGCGGTTTTTCTGAAGACGAAATGTGGTTTATGAATCAGGTCATCAGGTCGCATCCGGAGCAGGGGCTGCCGCTCGGCAACCAGACCAGCCAATGGTTTGCCCTGTTGTATCTGGATGAAGTTGACCGTCTGATAAAAGAAAAGCTGCGCGCTCCGTATTATATTCGCTATATGGATGATTTCGTACTGTTGAGTGAAAGTAAGGAGTTTTTACAGAAGTGCCGGGCGGAAATACAAAAGGTCTGTGCCGAAAAGCTGAAACTTTCTCTGAATAACAAAACGCAAATCGGCAAAATCAAAAACGGTGTAGACTTTCTCGGGTTTAATCATAAACTTACCGTTTCGGGAAAAATCGTCAAATCCCTGCGGGCATCGGCCAAAATTCGGCAGCGTCAGTATTTGAAAACAATGGCTCATTATTATCGCTGCGGCGTGTTGGATGAAGAATATCTGAATGTTCGCCTTAACGCATACAAAGCGCATCTTGCCGGTACCAGAAGTTTTAAATTTATCCGTAATAAGATACAAACCTTAATAAGCTCGGTGAAAAAAATGTCCGGGAAATTTTCGTCTTTTTCTCACAAATAGCTTGCCAAAGGGTATAAAATATGGTAAATTGTTCTATATAAGGCGTAAAAGGCGG
>URXV01000016.1 GCA_900551865.1 uncultured Rickettsiales bacterium | reverse complement strand
ACCCGCCTCGGCAAACTCTTCGGCGGAAGATAACCCGCCAGCCGCTCCGTTCCCTTCCGGGCAAAATCTTCGGCAATCTCGTTAGCAGTAGGTAAGCCCGTCAGCCATATCCGGCATCTTTCAGACAGCAACTCCGACCGCAGATAAACCCGCCAGCCGTGTCCGTTCCCTCTCTCCGGCAGCTTCTCGGCGGAAGGTAGCGCCGTATTATTCATCTGAAAAAACGTCAGAAGCGTTTTACATTTTACAACGTTGCCGCTTAATATCAATTAAGCAAAAATTAACAGCCGATAAATAAAATTCCAAAGTAGGGAGAATGTAAAATGAGTATTCAAAACGTTCGGGCTTATTTAAAAAAGTTTAATGTCGAAAACCGGATTTTGGAATTTCCTGTTTCCAGTGCAACCGTAGAATTGGCGGCTGCGGCTTTAGGCTGCGAACCCTGCCGGATTGCCAAGACTTTGTCGTTTGACGTCAGCGGCGGAACGGTTTTGGTGGTAATGGCCGGAAACTGCAAAATTGACAACGCCAAATACAAACAGTTTTTTCATGTCAAAGCCAAAATGCTTTCGCCTGACGAAGCTTTAGCCAGAACAGGGCATGCCGTCGGCGGCGTTTGTCCTTTCGCCGTTCCTGAAAATGCAAAGGTTTATCTGGATGTATCGTTAAAACGTTTTCAGACAGTTTTTCCCGCTTGCGGCAGTTCCAACAGCGCCATTGAAGTTACGCCGGATGAATTGGAACGCTATGCCGGGCCGGCCGGGTGGATAGATGTCTGCAAGCAGGTGATATAACGTTTCAGATATCGCTTAATAATTCGGTTACCATTTGATAATTCCCTCAAAATTGTGGGATTTTCGCCATTTCAGGAAATCGTCAAAGCCGGTAATGCCGTCTTGGATAACCGCTTTGTAATATTCAATGCCGGCAATCTTGAAATTGTCCGGCGTTTCAAATTTAAGCCGGATGATGGTTTGCCGCATTTCTTCGCTCATTGCGGCCTTAATTTCCTCGGCCTGTTTTTCAAAATAGCCGTCGTATTTTGTACCCCGTTTAATCTGGATAATATCAATTTGCCACAATGTTCCGTTATTGTCATCAAACCATATATGCCACTCAAAACAGCACTCTTCGGTATCGGCAAGATTTACAAATTCAATGTGCCTGGCCTGTGGATTTTGGGCAATTTGCGCCATGACTGCAAAACTCTGCCTAATGTCCAGTTCCGGCGTATAGGTATGGAAGTCTATGTCCGGGTGCTTGCCGAGTGTTCCGATTTTAAGCGATCCGACAAGGTTGATTTTGGCGCCGATGCTCTCCCACGCCTGAACCACGCCGCTTTTCCGGATAACAGCATGGGCTTGGTTTTCGTTTTTTTGTGCCGCAGCGGCATAGTCTGTTGTGTTTTTCATTTTCTTCCTCCGTAATTTTCCTTCCCCGTAATATGCGGCGGCCGATTGCCTCGCCAGAGCTGTCGGCTCTTATTTTTCTTCCCGGTCAAAAAAAGCCTCTCCAAACGGGGAGGCTTAACTTAATAAGTGAAAAGCGACAATCTGTCGTCAATCATACGGCGCTCGTCATCCGTACAATCATCGCAATAAAAAGCCTTTAGCATCTCCATCGCTTTGTTGCTGTCTTTGGTTAACGTCTCGATTCTGCTTAAAGGCGTAGTGATTTCACGCCGGTCGGTCTTAAAAATGTCCTTCCAAGCCTCAGCCTGAACCGTAAAACACTCCCCCATATAAATATCTTTGCAAAACAGGGTATATATATTCGGATCATGCGTTACCCAGAGAATATGTTCCGCACCGGGATGATTAAGTCTGACGTCCTCAGCAAATTCCTCGGCAAACGGCCGCATAATCGCCGCATTATAGTCAGCCAGTTGCGGGCGCCGCTTGAACGTTTCTGCCTGCATAACCAACTGGATGACTGCGGCGCTTTGCAGAGCTCGCATAACGGGAGAAACATAAATGGCCTCGGCCGGGCCGAACTCGCCTTTAAGCTTTTTTGCTTGTGAAAAAAGTTCATAAGCGCTCTGCGGCAGCAGATGAAGCCGTTTGTCATATTCGCCGTGGCGGTAAATTGTCAATTTCTTCATTTTTCAATAATTTATCGGTTATAAATAATTTCCATATCGCTAAATAAACATTAACAGGATATCATGGCTGGCAGCAGAGTCAAGAAAGCTTTTTATCAATATTAAAGATTTTTTTAACCCTTTTAAAATTATTTATTCTGTTATAAATAAACTCTGAAAGAAAGGAGCAGCCATGTCCGTAGAAATCTCCGAAAACAAGCCCCGGATTAAACATTTTTTGCTTTACGTCATTGCTTCTATAGCCTCGCTGGGCGGGCTGCTGTCCGGATTTGATACTGGCGTTATTTCCGGCGCGCTTTTATATATCAACGAAACCTGGCCGCTCAGCACGCTGGCGCAGGGGTGGGTCGTCAGTTCTGCCTTGGTTGGCGCTGTTGCAGGGGCTGCCGTCAACGGGGTTTTAGCGGATATATACGGCCGCAAAAAGGTCATCGTCGCCACGGCAGCGGTTTTTGCCGTGGGATCTGTCCTCTGTGGTCTGGCGCCGGGTATAGGCTGGCTTGTTGCCGGAAGAATGGTTCTGGGGCTGGCAATTGGGATGGTAAATTTTGTTATTCCGCTTTATTTGTCCGAACTGTCGCCGCAAAAAGTCCGCGGTATGCTGGTGTCGTTGTACCAGTTGGCGATTACCGCCGGAATTTTGTTTTCTTACCTGATTAACCGTATTTTTGCCCTGTCCGAATATAACTGGCGCTGGATGCTTGGTGCCGGACTGATACCGGCGGTTATTCTGCTGGTCGGCATCAGCTTTCTTGGCGATACGCCGCGTTGGCTTATCAGCCGCCGCCGTGAAAAGGAAGCAAAGGCTATTTTTCGCAAAATTGAACCGGAATGCGATGCCGAAGCGCAGGTCAGGGAGATAAAATCAACCTTGAAACAAGGCAGAAACAATCGGAAGAATATTTTTGAACGCTGGATGCTGCGTCCGATAATGGTCGGCGTTGCTATTATGTTTATTCAGATTTGCACCGGCATTAATACGATTATTTATTACGCGGCGACAATTTTCAAAGCGGCAGGCTTTACGGATAATATCGGCGCGTTGTATGCGTCCGTTGGTGTCGGTGTGGTAAATTTTGCTATGACATTCGTCGCCATTTTCTTTACCGACCGCCTGGGGCGCAAACCGTTGCTGTATGCAGGGCTGTCCGGCATTACGCTGAGCTTGTTCGTCCTTTCGGTTTCGTTTTGGCTGGGCGGCGCTTACGGATATGATACAAAATGGCTTTCTGTCGGCAGTATTGTAACGTTCATTGCCTGTTTTGCCTTTTCGCTCGGGCCGATTGCCTGGATACTGATTTCCGAGATTATGCCGTTGGCGGTTCGCGGTACGGCCATGAGCATCGCCACGATGTCAAACTTTGTATTTAACTTTGTCGTCGCGCTCGTTTTCCCGACGCTTCTGGCTTCAATCGGCGAGAGCGCAACGTTTGCCATATTCGGCGTTGTCGGCGTGTTCAGCCTGTTTTATACCTGGCGGTATATTCCTGAAACCAAAGGGCGCTCACTGGAGCAGATTGAACGGAATTGGAAAGAGGGGCTGCCCGTTTCCGCATTCTGAATTAATTGCCTGAAAACAAGCCGTACCTGTTCGCGGCATTCGTATCCGTCAGTGTCTGGACAGCCAGTCTAATATGGCTTTATGGCCGTCGTCTTCAAAGAACAGTGCGTTATGGCTTTGCCCGGCCAGAATTTTTAACTCGCGGTCTTGGCTGGGGCTGATGTCATACAGCGCTTTGCCGTGATGAGGGGGAATGAGTCTGTCTTCGGCGCCGTGGACGATAAACAGCGGTTTCCGGAAAGCGCTGACAAACCGATACGACGGCAACTCGTTTTTCAATATCAATGGCGCGCCGGGCACCGGCTTTTCGCTGACGATTTTTTTCAACGAATAAAACGGCGCAGCCAGAACCAGCCCCTGTGCCGGCCGCCGTGCCGCCACGGCCGCCGCTGCCGCTGTTCCCATGGAATAGCCGAAAACGACAATGTCGGAATGGCCGAGCTGTTTTTGCAAAAAGTCGTAAGCGGCGGTACCGTCCCGGTAAATATGCTCCTGGGCAAAACTTCCTGGCGTTGACGCAAACCCCCTGTATTCCGGCATCATAACCGAATAGCCTTCCCGCAGGTAAGCCGCCATCTGCAACGAAAATGTCGCTATTTGTCCGGCATTGCCGTGAAAGAAAAGGATTGCCGGCTTGTCCGGATTTCCTTTGGCGTACCAGCACATGATTTTTGTTCCGTCGTCTGCCGTAAACGGCTTTTCCTGAAACCGGGGAATGCCTGCCTGCTGCGGGGAAATGTATGAACTGTCCGGAAAAATGATAAAACAGTTTTGCAGCAGATACAGGAGAAAAATATATAAGGCACAGCCGCTGACGATTGCCGCCGTAACCTTTCCTGCTTTTTGCCGCATTTCTCCTCCTTTGTATTGGTTTATCGTGAAACTTTGCCGTAAAACAGCACGTCCGCTATACAAAATAAACACCGGTCATGAAAAAGTCAAAAGGTAAAAACATAAGGGAGAGTAATTTTCAGCCTGATATTTTTGGCGGAAATCAGAAATAAGATTGACAAAAAAATCTGCCGGGAGTAAATTTTATACGAAAAACGATTATTACACCAATTAAAAACATAAAAATTATGCAGACCCAAGACCAAAAACAAAAATTCATTGCCTGTCTTGAACAGAAAATGAAAGTAAAACTGGTTTTCCAGTGGGAAGATTTTTTGTATTTCCAGTATATCGGCTGCAGTGAAACCGGCGGTGCTGCCGCTTACATTGCGGGTGCGAAAGATACGGCTCGGATTCCCATGGAAGAATTACAGGTTCTGGTAGAATATCCGACGGTTCCGGACAAACGGAAATTTGCGTTTCACGGCAATCGCCTGGCGGCAGATATGCTGTCGAAACTGTATGGCGGATTTGTTTCTCTGGAACTGTATTGGATGTTGTATAACGAGCGGAATACAAGCGGCCAAAAACCTTTTGGCTTTGCTAAAAACATAGACAGCATAGATTGTATAGAACCGCGCGTGATATGCGAACAGATAACGCATATGCTAAAAGGGATAGGCTGTTCTTCAACAGTTCTTATCCCGTAAAAAAAGCCTTCCTTCAGAGCATTTCCCCGTGAGGAGTTCTGTAAAGGAAGGCTTTTTCATATCGGCATTTGGTAACGGTTTAACCCGTTCTATACGCCGATGTAGTTTTTAAAATTGTTCAGGTTAGCCTGATAAGCTAAAACGTCATCATGAATGCCGTATTTTAGGTAATGCATTTTTAAAAGGTCTTTGTACCCTTTTTTAGCCAGCAGCATTTGCGCGTCTCTATCCAAAGGCCGGTTTGATAAATACAGGGCAATTACCTTTTTATTCCCGTTTCGGATGAGTTCCTCCTGTTGCCAGCTATTCAGGGCTTGGAAGGCAAAGAACCTTTTCAGTATTTCTTCATTGCTTGCATTAACCAAGGCAAGAAGCCTGCCGGTTGAAAATTGAAACGTTTTAAAGGCAAGATCAAGCATTTCGCTGTTGCCGCATTCAAAAAGAATATCTTCCGTCGAGCGGTGAAGCGCCTTAGTTGAATCTGGTTTCCTCTGGCAGTATATGCGGAACATTTCCAAGTCATTAAGCTTTATGATTTCCTCAACTGAAGAACCATAAAGGTCGCAGCCTGAGCGCAGCAGCCATTCGAATATGCTGGTGTTACGCAAGGGAATAAATTTCTTCCAAAAGTTTTCCGTAAAATAGGTACAAGAGCGGGCGTAGTTATTTTTGCGAAACTCTATATATTCCATTAAAACTTTGGTGTTTTCTGCTGTGGCAGCCTTAATCAGAACGTCATCACAAATTCCATATTTCTTGATATAATCAAGCAGCAGTTGTATGTTCAGCTTTCCCGTCAGGCAGTTCTCTCCGAGCAGGAGTTCGGATTCTTTAGTCAGGCCGTGATTCATAAGATAAACCTTAAGCCCGTATTCGGAGCAACATTCCAGATTAACCGCCATACAGAGATATTCTTCCGGAAAGTATTTGCCGAACCAGTAACTTAAGCGAAAAGCCCACCTGGCCTTTTTTAACAGCTTAGCTTTTTCAATGCTAACATTTTGTTGTACCATAATGATATAATTTAAATAGTTTGACATAAGTTTATAAAAGACAGAAACCACTATAAAATGTTTTGTATATTTGTCAATAAAAAAAGGCTCCTTTCCGGAGGAAGGGAGCCTTTGGCTGAAACATCGGCAATAACGTTAAAGCCCGAGATTCGTCAGGGCATCATAATCGTTGAAACCGCATTGTTTGTCATAATACATAATCAGGTCAATGTCGAGCAGGGACAGAAGAGCTTCTTCTCCGGCCGGACTGAGCTGATGTTGGGAGATATATTCCCGTATCAGTTTTTTGTCGCCGCGAAGGACAAGGGTAGGGGCGATATCACAGCTCGGGGTATTTTCCTCAAGATAGAGGAGAACCAGTTCGGGAGAACCGTATGCCGCCAGATTTTTTTCATCCTGCTCATCTAAATCGGCATTTCTGACAAAAAATTCGCCGGCTTTTTTCAAACCGCGCCGGAAAAGGATTTCGCTGCAGTAAATTTCATCGCTGTCCGAACCGTCATACAAATAAAACGGCGCGCAGTCAGAGAGCAGCTGGAAATATTCCAAAATCATTTCTTCGTCAGCTTCAGCCAGAAAAAAACGGATGGCAGCCTCGTCAAAACGATAGTCTTCTTTCCAGAACGAACGCATGATATCTGCATCCTTTCGCCGAACCAGGGCAATTTGCGCCAGACGGTCGGGAACATTGCTTTCCATATATGTCTGCAAAATTTCCGCCGGAGCATGCATAAACAGCATCGCCTCGCTGAAGGCGCACAGTTCGTGCCCGTTGAGGTAAGCTTTTATCCGTTCCAAATCGCCGGATTGGAACAACTTGGTCTCTGTTTGATAACCGAGCGGTGTGTCCGAATTTAACAGTTTTTGTGCCAGTTCGGAGGAATCGTGTTCCCACAGCCACTCCATCGTTTCCGGCTCGACCTCAATACCGTCGGTAAAATAAGCGCCGATCAGGTCAGCGTCATTTTCTTCCAACAGTCGGATTTCATATTTTCCCGGAACTCTGTATTTGCTCAAAAAATTTTTAAGCAAGGCTGCATTTTCCGGCGCAAACAAGCGGTCGTAGATTGCCGTATTGTTTTCTTCGTCACTGAAATACCCGCTGCAGACAAAAGCAGCAAACTGTTCGTCGGTTCCTTTTTCCGCCAGATATTTCTCCCCGTCAGAAGAAAAATAGTGGTTTTTGAGAAAAGCCTTAATAAAACGCGCGTCTTTCCTGTCAACAAGCGCTTCTTCATCAGCCTGCTCCAAGTATGTATAAGGACAGGTTGCAATCGCTGTTTCAAACACGTCATACGTTTTTTTGCGGATAATTTCGTTTATCATGTCACCGGACAAATTGTTTCTGTTTCCAAATGCCCGGTAGACAAGCGGATTGTCATAGATGAGAATCAGCTCCTTATTTGCCTCATAAACGCTGTACCTGTCCAAATAGGCGGTTGTAAAGTTTTCGTCATGCAGCTTCAGAATTGCGGCTTCGGTAGCTTCTGTAATTGCAAGGCAGTCCAGATATTCGGGAAGCAGTTGGATGCCCCCTTTTTCCAGCAACGCCAGAGTAGCATTTTCCGACAGCACAAATCCGTTCTTCAACAGCTGGAGGACACCGAATTTTTTAATATAAGCCGTTTCACACTCCGGAGACAAACGATTGTATTGGTTATATCTCAGCCAGAGCGGAAAAGCTTCCGATTTCGGTGTCTTTATCAGCAGCAGGACAGCCTCGTCGCACAGTCGGTGTTCAGCGTTGAGGTAACGGACAAAATCTGTCTTGCTGCAACCTCTGAATAAGACCATGTTCAGATGATGCACGGCCGGAATCCGATACGAATTTTTCAGCCTGAATTTTAAAACTTCGATTTTTGTCATCAAAGCCGAAGGTTTTTGTACTTCTTTCTTCATAATGATAAAAATTAATGATGAAACATAAAATTATTTTTAGTGCCGCCAGCATAGTTGAAAAATATTTTTTGTCAATAAAATTCTGAAAGAAGTAAGGTGGAAAATTAAAGAAAAAGCCTTTCTCGGCAGAGAAAGGCTTTGTTTGAAAATTGACAGAATTGTCAGCGGGATAAATAATAATCTAATCTGTAGTTGCTTTTGTTGTCGCAGTTTTGCAGGCAGCAGTCCAACAAGTCCGGGTTAAGCAGAACCGCCAGATTTTGCACGGCTTCATCGTTGTTCAGAGAATGTCCGGACAGATAAAGGTCAATTAAATCCCCATCACCGCGAAGAATAAGGGCTTTTTCGGCATTATCGCCAAGACTGTTTTCGCCGCTGCAGTAAGTTTCAAGAAACTTCCGCACCGTCCGCTTGTCGGCATATTGCATTAGAAAAGCTTCCGTTTGGCGGGAAAATGTTCCGTGCTGCAGAAGAAAATCGTCCAAGTCGTTGTCATGCCGCCTGAACAATATTTTATATGCCTCGTCCTCCATATTGCCGTCAGCAAAACAGAAAGCCAGCATACCGTCTTCCAGATGATGTTTTAGGTAATCCAAAACAGTAGTTTTATCGGCTTTGCGCAAAAAGTCCGACAGGAAGTCTTCATCAAAGTCATAATCGCATTTCTTCAGATATATTTCCCAGAGTTCCCTTTCGTTATGGAAGAGCAGTGCACTGAGAACCATATCGTCGAAATCCTCAATATCCTGTACGATGTGTAGCGCTTCGGCAAAAGTGGAAGACTTTATCAGATACCCCAAAGCAAAGGGGCTCAAGGCATGATGTGCCAGATAACATTCCAGCAGTTCATTGTCTTTCTGGTCAATCAGCAGGCATTCTTCCCGCCATTGCAGCCGGTGGGACTTTAGATAGTCCGTCAGCCTGCCGCGGTCGTTTTGTGCCAGCAGAATGGCAAAGCCGAAATTCTGTAAAGCCCCGTGTTTCAGGTAGCAGTCTAGCAATTCTTTGTTCTCAGCCAAAAGCAGTTTGATTTCCAGATATGAGGGCAGGGGAAAACGGCCCAAAGCATCTTTCAGCAGTTCTTTCCGTGCCTTTGCTGCAAACAGGCAGTGCCACACTTCATCGGGCAGAGGAACGTTCCGTTCTGCTCTTGTCTCAATAAAAGCCCGTAACAGGCCTTCGTCATTTTCCCTAAGCAGGAGTTTCAGCATTTCCGTATCGAAAAAATCATCGAAACACTTGTCCAGTACCTTTATGATTTGAGGACTCTTCCGTTTTAGCAGGAGCTTGAATTCCATGTCCGTCGGGCAGGTCAGCCGGTGCTCAAGATAAAAGATGACCAGGCCGTCCGATGCGCTGCGGCATAGTTCCGTATAGGCATCGTCATCAAGTTCTTCCTCTTCCGCAAAGATTCTGATATAGTCCTCTTTGCCGTTAATTATCAGAAATTCCTGTGTTTCCGGGCAAAGCTGCTGCGTTGCGGCATAGATTTTTAAAAAATCCGCATCGCCGGTTTCAAACAGCGTTTCTTCGGCAATGTAATGCAGGTCATACTTTCTGATATATTCGCCGATGAGAGCCGTATCTCTGCCATTGACAAGAAGGAGCTCTGATTGTTCGGACAACATTCTGCCAGCTCGGACAAGCGGCGCAATTCCGTATTTCTTCACAAATTCCGCTTCATTGTCGTCACTGATGTCAAATGAAGTTTTTTCTAAAAAGAAAAACAGCATTTTGTTGTCTGCGGCGCCAATCAGGTTTCTGACGGCTTCGTCAGACAGCGGATACTGTGCGACATAGCGGCCGAACTGTTTTCGGTTGCAGCCCTTGCCCAGAATCAGGTTGCAATGGTGCCGTTCTTCAATTTCCGCACCGCAGAGGTTGAATGCAGCCATAGCGCACCAGGTATCGAAACGCGAAGGCTTTTTTGTTTTGAATTGTTCCATAATGATAAAATTTAATGATTTGACATAAAACTATTTTAATTGTGCCGAGATTAACATTGTTATAGCATTTGTCAATAAAAAAGCCTGTTTCCGAAGAGGAAACAGGCTCATAACACGCTCATTGCTGAAAACGGCTTTAATTGCGCCAAAATATACCCTATTGTATCCGTTTGCTAAAAAATGCATACGATAAGGTCTTCGGCGTCTGGCCCGAGCGGATGTTTGGCAATATAAACGTCCAGCATCGAGCGGTCTCCGCGTTTAACCAGTTCAATCTCCGCTTCATCAAACAGGTCATATTTGTCCAGATAAAACCGGACGGCATCTCCTGTCTGGGCAAAATCCGACTGCATAAGTTTGCATTCCGCTTTTGAATATAAGTCGTTTTGTTCAAAATAACGTATCAGCAGTTCGCAGTCGCCGCGTTCGACCAAAGCTTCCTCAGCCTCGTCCGACAGGGCATAGGAAGCGATATAGGTTTCCAACGCCCGCTTTGAACCCAGTTTCGCAAACAGTTTAAGCGCTTCTGTCGGAATTTCAAACAATTCGGCGTAAGCTTCAATCAGCTCAAGGTCGCCGCGATTAAGCAAAGCCGTAACCGATTTTGTTCCGAGTTTCAGGTTATCCGCCGTGATATACCGGAGAACCTGTTCTTTACAGCCGTTTTCCAAAAAGTGGAATTCGGCATCGTCAGTCAGATGCTCTCCTTCTGCCAGCAGCCGGTCAACATAAAAATGCCGAACCTCGGCATCGCCCCGCTTCATTAAAACCGTGGCTGCAAGTTTTTTTAAGCCATGCTTTTCGCAATAGAGCCTGGCTGCTTCGGTTAAACCGGATTCCATAAGCCTTGCCGCATTAATGTTGCATAGTTGATGCGAAGAAATATAAGAACATAGCGCATCGCAGTCGCCGTCAGAAATTAACTTTGCCTCCAGCGTATACGGCAGTCCGTATTTTTCCAGGTAAAAAGACATAAGCTCTTTATCCTGCCCGGAAAATATAAGCTCAGCAGCTGCATTGATAAACCCGTTTTCCAAGTCGTTGCTTTCAAGATACAATCTGATAAGAACTCCGTTTCCGCTTTTGACCAGAGCTATTTCGGCATTATAGCCTAAAATACGGCCGGAAAGATAAGCGCGAATGGCTTCAAAGCATCCGCTTTCCATCAGCCGTGTTTCATACGGTTCCGGAAAACAATACGGTTCCGCGTCGTCTTTTTCTTCTCCGGGATTTCTGTCGGCCATTTTGGCGGCTGTTTCCTTGTTCAGCTTCTCAACTGCCAGAACCAGAAATTCCTGATTGTTCAGCTCAAAAAGCGTTTCAAGCTCCTGATTGCATTCCATTAGCCTTTTGTTCAATACCTCTTTGCAAAGCTTGGCATCGCCTTTTTTAAAGGCAAAAACCGCTGCGCTTTCGGAGAGATTCTGACAAGTCGTAATATACGCCTCCTTAGCTTTGTTCATAGAACTTTCCATAAGTTTATAGGAAAGCGAAAGGTCAAAACTTGTCGGCTGGGTTTCTTCAAAATAGGCAACCAGCAAATCTTCCCGTTTTTGCTCAATAATGTTTTGCAGGACATAATGAGGCAAATTTTTTCGTTTTCTGACAACCGGAAGAAAAAATTTCTCCGATTGCTCAATAAGAAGACTGCTGTGAGGTATGTATCCGAGAGAAACCGACAGCATAGCCAGAATCTGTTCGTCAGAGCCTTTGGCTGCAATAGCACCATTAAAAGAACTCAGAGAACAGCCTTGCTGAATATGTACGTCAAATTTCTTTTTGTTTTTGTCCGTAAGCAGAATTTCAAAGGCAGCAGCTTCAAATTGATTGAGGTTGCGGTAAATTTTGCTGAATTCCTTAACGGATAAGGCATTAAGAAAAGCCCGTTGGCATTCCGGCGGCGGAAAATTTTCTAACGTTCCGTGTTGCTGAAGTTCCCATAGCATCAAAAGCTTCTTAAAATAAGACAGCTTGCATCTTTTTTTGTTTTTATCCATAACAATAAAATTTAATAGTGAAACATAAAATTAATTTTAGAATACCCTTTTTATGGCAAAAACATATTTTTGTCAAGAGTGGATTGTATCGGCAAAACCAGGGGGATATTATAAAGCAGTCGGTGCCGGGCCGGTATTTTATCCGTAAACTGCGGCGTTGATATATGACAGACAGGCCTGCGAAAGTGGGAAATATCTAAAAGTTGTTTGCAGGGAGAAGAAAACGGGTAAAATATTATTTTTTCATTTTTTTGTATTGACAAAAGTAAAAATATTCCCATATAATGCAACGTAAATTATTTTGTAAAACTATGTAGAGAAAGAATATGGTTAAGTTAAGTGATAATAATGCCTATAAAAGGGGGCAGGAACTTTTGGATTCAGGGATGTGCAGGGAGGCAATAGCTCAGTTTGATGAGTTTTTGGCTCAGCAGCCCGATTCATGGAAAGCTATAAATTCCAAAGGGTTTGCTTTTCAGAAGATGAGCAAATACACGGAAGCTGTCGAGTGTTTTGATAAAGCTTTGGCAATTAACCCAAAATCGGTTGAGGTGCTGAACAATAAAGGTGTTACGCTTAGCATGCGCGGGCTGTACAAAGAGGCGATTGCCTGCTTTGAACAGGCTTTTGCCAATGACCCGACTTCTCTTGAGGCTCTGAACGGCAAGGCGATTGCTTTGCAGCACATGTTTTTGTTCAAAGAGGCTCTGGACGTTTTACAACAGGCCTATCAGGTTGACCCCAAACACCCCCAGACATTGCTGAGTATTGCTGTTACGTTGCAAAAACTGAAGCAGTATGAACGGGCAATCGGGTATTTTAAAAAGGTTCTGGCTCTTGATAAATCCAATGTTAAGGCATGGAATGGTATCGGCGTTACCTATCAGCTGATGGGAGATAACGATTCGGCTTTGAAGTGCTTTACCAAAATTCTGAATATCGACAGCACGGAAATTCAGGCGTGGATAAGTATCGGTTTCGTTTATCAGAAAATGTTTAAGTTCAAAGATGCTCTGAAATGCTACAATAAAGCCAAAAATTTGGTCGATGGCCGTTATCATCACAAGCTGTATGACGGTTTGGCTTCCTGCCTGACAAAGCTCTCCGAGTTCGACCAGGCGATAGAAATTTACAAACACATCTTCCAACGGGAAGAAGGCAAGAAAAAATGGGACGCCCAGCGGTCTATAAAATTTGTCAACAAGCTGAAACGCAAAAAGGCTATAGGCATGTTGCCGGATGTTATCCCGCAGGATAACGCTCCGGCCGGTAATGCGCCATCCGCCCCTGCTTCGGAAGAGGCTTAACAGTGGTTCCTTTGCCGGATGCCGGCAGGAACTTTGGCAGGCAATACATTCGGCAGGGAATACAATAGCCCGGCGATATAGTGTCGGCAAACAGTCGGAAATGTTGTCTCAAACCGTACTCTTGTTTCTTCAAAATAACCGTTGCGCACGAAAGGTGGAGAGGAAATGTCTGAACCGGCAGGAAAAACGGTGCTGAAGCCTGTATATGGCTGGTTGCCCTTAGTTTATTTTATAATTCAGGTTGTCGCCGGTGTTTGGCTTGCCTTTTGGCTTCTTTATAATCATCAGCCTCAAACCGGTGATGATATTGAACATCTGCATTCCGCCTGGCTGGTGCATGAAGGAAAAGTTCCTTATATTGATTTTTTTCAGCATCACAATCCGCTGTTATGGTATTTGTTTTCGCCTTTAGCCGGATATTTTGCTTATGATTTGGTTTTGTTCGATGTCGTCCGTATAATATCGACCGTCGTCATGTTTGCGAGCCTGTATGTTGCTGCATTGATAGTAAAACGTTTTATGTCAGGAAACTGGTATGCAGGGTTGCTCTGTATCGCATCTGTATTTCCGTCATACGTCATTTTCAGCGGGCAGGATTTTCGTCCCGACAACTACATGGTTCTGATGTTTATGCTGGGGCTGTATTGTTTTTTTGCCTATTTGGAACGTCGGCAGCTTAGGGATTTGGTACTGTCCTTTATGGCGATGTTTACCGCCTTTCTGTTTATGCAGAAAGTCATCTTCCTGCTGGCCTTTTTTGCTGCGGTGGTTTTTTATCAGCTGTATGCAGGCAGAATTTCTGTTCGGGATTTTTTAAAAGCGCTGATTCTTCCGTGTATAGGAGGGATATTGTTTCTGGCATGGCTCCTTGCGCACGATATGGTCGGGCGCTATTGGCTCGCCAATTACATTTTTAACTTGCATATTCCCGATGTTTACGGTGGATTGGTCGAGAAAACCAAACCGGAATTTTATGTTGTCAGTGCCTTGGCTTTGTGCGGTTGCATTTACTCATTGTATCGGGGAAACATATACGCGCGGATAATTTGCCTGCTGTGGGTTTCCGAAGCTTTGCAACGCTTTTTCTATTTTTCGCTGGACAGGCACTACTATTATCAGCTGCAAATATTCAACGGGATGCTTGCCGGCACATTTGCGTGGAAAATAATCAAAAAATGGCAGATTGCAGCGTATGTTTTTGCAGCATTGTCGCTGTCCGGCTGTTTGGTCTTTAAAAACTATTGTCTGGAAAACAGACTGAAACCGTATTACCACCGTTATGTAACACCAAAATATGTGCTTGAACAGACTAACCGCTGTGATGTTGTTATCAATGGCTACGGGTTGACTTACGGAATTTTTTCCAAAGATGTAACTTATTATTGGAATTTAAACGGGCAGTTGGATGTTATCGGCAGTAAAATCGGGCTGGCACCGCTGCCGGATTTAAATGGCGCCATACAGAAATATCTGCCCCGTATCATTTATACCGGACCTTACTGGAACGAGCGGCTTCGCAAAAAACACATAGACGTTCCGGTTCACAGGATAAACCGGGGACTGCGCGACAAATATTACAATCAGTCGGCATTTGTTGATATTTTTATCTTAAAGCCGGAATATCAGGCACAGCGCCGTTGCCGCTATAATGCGGAAACCAGAAGCTGGGATTACTATTATAAGGAGACGGCAAACTGATGATTGCGGGACTGAAAAAAATACCGGCGTGGATTATTGCCTGTTACCTGTTTTTTTGCGCCGGGCTGCTTTACTGGGTTGTGATTTACAGCGGCTCCGGCGACGGCGATACGCTGGAGCATGTCCATACGTCGTGGCTGGTCTGGCATGGGAAAGTCCCTTACAAGGATTTTTTCCAGCACCACAATCCTCTTTTATGGTATATCGGCGCCCCGCTGGTTGGTTTCTACGAATACAGTCTGCGCGCGGTTGATGCCGTCAATATGCTGACGGTAACGGCTTTTTTGCTGATGTTGTTTTATATTTACCGCCTGCACCGCGACTTCCTGTCCGGTCGTTTTGGCGGGCTGGTAGCCGCGGCTTTTTGTGCCTTGCCGCAGGAAAGCTTATACAATAAGGATTTTAAGCCGGATAATTTTATGGCTTTGGCGTTGGTTGCCGGAATTTACTATCTTTTCCGTTATCTGAAGTCTCGTAACGTCAGTGCGCTTGTGCTGTCCTTTTTGCTGTTCTTCGCCGCCTTTATGTTTACGCAGAAAGCCGTATTGGTTATAATCGGTATTGGTGCTGTCGTCTTATGGCTGCTGTATACGGGGCGCGCTGCTTGGAAAGACTGTCTGGTGGCAGCGGCATTGCCGGTGCTTTTGTATGCAGCTTTTCTGGCTTTTTTGTACTATGAAGATGTTTTGGTGATGTATTTTAAAGCCAATTTTGAGTTGAATTCGCATATACCAGACGTCTTTTATACTAGGCGTTTTATTCATCCTAGCTTTGAGATGACAGTTCCTCTTCTGTTGGCCTTTTACGCTTTGGCACGCTGCGTCTGGAACGGAAACCTGTATGTAAAAATCATCGGTGCGGTTTTCGCGTTTGAATATATCATTCGTTTTTATTACTTCACGCCTTTTGTGTATTACTTTGCGTTTCTACATGCCATCGCATCGGTTCTGGCCGGCGTGGCTGCTTCGGAAATGATAAGGAAAAGGCAGGGAATGGCGTTGGTTTTTGCAGGTTATTTTGTCATACTCGGGGGAATTTATGCCGATATATACAGTCGGCGGATAACCGTGGGCGATGATTACAAATATGGTGCGTCGGGATTTGTCTTGCGCTTGGTAAATCCCTGCGATTATGTCGTAAACGGTTATCGCATAGGGTACAATCTGTTCAACAAGGACATAGATTTTATCTGGAATCTGAAAGGGCAGATAGATGTTATCGCTGCCACCATAGGCATCCGCCCGACGGCAGATTTGGAAAGCCTTATCCGCAAATACCGCCCGAAAATCATTTACGGCAAAAATTACTACGACACATACCGCGAATACCGCGGCGACATCGGAAAATATCCGATACACTGGATAAGTTCGCACCTGCTGAATGAAATGTATATTCCTCTGAACCGCGACGATTTGTATATCCTGAAGCCGGAATATCAAAGCTATCAGTGCCGCTATAATCCGCGGACAAAAAGCTATGAATATCAGGATTAGAATTAGCAAAAAGTTTACTAATCGTTTTGTATATTATCAGCATAACAGAACTAACCTCTGCAAAAAGGAGACGAACCATGCGGGTAATTATAAAACCGGATTATGAACAGGTAACCGATTGGGCGGCAACCTACATTGCGTACAGGATAAACCGTGCCCGGCCCACGCCGGCCAAACCTTTTGTTTTGGGGCTGCCGATGGGAGATACCCCAAAGGGAATGTATAAAAAGCTGGTGGAACTAAACCGTACCGGAAAATTGTCATTTGCCAATGTGGTTATTTTTTGCATGAATGAATTTATCGGGCTTGAGAAAAATGCGCCGCAGAGCTGTCGGAGCTATATGGACGAATATCTGCTGAAACATGTAGATACCAAAGAGGCCAACATTTATATTCTTGACGGCAGAACCAAAAACTATGAAAAGGAATGCTCCAATTTTGAACTGGCAATCCGTCAGAAAGGCGGTATAGACCTGTTTGTCGGCGGGGTTGGTGCCGATGGCCATATCGCTTTTAACGAGCCGTTTTCTTCTCTCGATTCCCATACGCGCGTCAAAACCCTGACAACCGAAACGATGAAAATTAAAGCCAAATTGTTTGGGGGAGATATCAGCAAGGTGCCGCATACGGTTTTGACGGTTGGAACCGGTACGATTATGGATGCCCGCGAGGTAATGCTGCTGGCGACCGGTGCCGCCAAAGCCGAAGCGACCAGAGCCGCGATAGAAGGCAGCGTCAATCACCGCTGGGCTGTCAGCGCCTTGCAGATGCACCGCCACGGGATTTATGTTTGCGACGAGGACGCCGCATCCAGACTGGAACAGGAAACCGTTTCTTATCTAAAAGATATTGAACGCAATGCTTACTGACCTTTCGCACCGTTTACGCGATGAATTTTTGCAGCAGCTGCGGCAGGAAGCGGACGAACCGTATCGCCTTTTTTCCGCAAAGCTCCTGCCTCCGGAAACGCCGCTGCTCGGCGTCCGTATTCCATGCCTGCGCCAATTGGCCAAATCATGGGTTAAGGATGGAAAAGCCGGAGAATATCTGGCGCTTTCCTGTACAAGTCTGTTTTATCATGAAGAGTTTATGCTTTACGCACTTTTAACGGCCGGGATAAAAATCCCCGAACCCGACAAAATCGCCATGGTTAAAAATTTTGTTCCCTGCATAAACAATTGGGCTGTATGCGATATTTTCTGCGGAGACCTAAAAGAAGTCGGTAAAAATCCCGCTCCGTTTTATCCGGAGTTCAAAACATATCTGCATAGTGCGCGAGAATATGAGATACGTTTTTTTTATGTTTTGGCGCTGATGTATTTCCTCACCCCCGAATATTTGCCGGAGCTGCTGTCCGCTGTTTCTTCGCAGGTTTTTGTCGGGTTTTATGATAAAATGGCGGCGGCATGGTTTCTTTCCGTAGCTTATGTAAAATTTCCTCACGAAGTTGAAGATTTTTTACAAACAGCGGTACTGGATAAATTTGTTTTCCGCAAAAGCATAAGCAAAATATGCGATTCGTACCGGGTTGGCAAAGAAGACAAAAACAGGCTTCGCGCCATGGCTGCAAAACGCCTGAAATTTTTCCCGTAATCAGAACGGCTTCCGGCGTTTGCAACCTCTGCATTTGATAATATGGACGCGGTTAGCGCTACCGGACTATGCCTCATAAATAGGAAAAGCAGCAGTCAAAGCCGCAATACGTTTTTTAACGTCGGACATAATTTCCGTTTCTTTGTCCGTATGCAGGGCGTCAACAATGTCGGCGATGGCATTGCCGATAAGTTCAAATTCCGCTTCCTTAAATCCCCGCGTCGTTCCCGCCGGCGTGCCGAGCCTGATGCCGGACGTAACCGTTGGCGGCAGCGGGTCAAACGGAATGGCGTTTTTGTTGGCGGTGATATTGACCTGTTCCAGCGCTTCGGTTAATTCTTTGCCGTTAATTCCTTTAGGCGTCAGGTCAACCAAAAGCAAATGCGTGTCTGTTCCCCCCGTAACCAGTTTTAATCCGCGCTTAAGCAAGGTATCTCCCAAAATTTTTGCGTTTTTTATAACCTGCGCAGAGTAAAGTTTAAAGTCTTCGCTCATTGCCTCTTTAAAGCAAACGGCTTTTGCCGCAATAATATGCTCCAAAGGGCCGCCCTGCATACCCGGAAAAATTGCGGAATTGATTTTCTTGGCAATATCGGCGTTGTTGGTCAGAATGGCGCCGCCGCGGGGACCGCGCAAAGTTTTGTGAGTCGTTGTGGTAACAACATCGGCATAAGTCAGCGGATTCGGATAAAGCCCGCTTGCCGCCAGTCCGGCAAAATGCGCCATGTCAACCATCAGCATGGCTCCGCATTCATGGGCAATAGCTCTGAATTTGACAAAGTCAATCTGCCGCGGATATGAAGAGCATCCGGCAATAATAAGCTTTGGTTTGTGGTGGACGGCCAGGCTTTTAACCTGTTCGTAATCAATTAATCCGGATTCCCGTTCAACACCGTATTGTATGGCGTTAAACCATTTTCCCGAAAAAGAAACTTTAGCGCCGTGGGTAAGATGCCCGCCGGCATCAAGGCTCATGCCCAACACCGTGTCGCCGGGTTTAAGCAGAGCGCCGAAAACAGCCATATTTGCCTGTGAACCCGAATGGGGCTGAACGTTGGCAAACTGTGCGCCGAACAGCTGTTTTAACCGCTCAATCGCTAACTGTTCAATTTCATCGACAAAACCGCATCCTCCATAGTAGCGCCTGCCCGGATATCCTTCCGCATATTTGTTGGTCAGAATGGAACCCTGCGCTTCTAACACTGCCTTGGATACGATATTTTCCGATGCAATAAGCTCAACGTTGTCCTGTTGGCGTTTCAGTTCTTTATTAATGGTATTAAAAATTTCGCTGTCAAAATCTTTTAAACTTTCCGTATACATTTCGTCTCCGTTATATATCCAGCATATCAAGCCTTTTCTGATGGCGTCCGCCTTCAAATTCCGTATTCAAAAAAATCTCAATCCGTTTGCGGACATCTTCCGGTTTCATCGTCCTGCCGCCGAAGACAATGACGTTGGCGTTATTATGTTTCTTTGCCATCTCGGCAACCTCATCAGAATAAAGCAAAGCCGCCCTGATGCCTTTGTGTCTGTTTGCCCGGATGGAAATGCCGATTCCCGTACCGCAGACCAAAATGCCTAAATCGGCTTTTTGAGCCAGGATATTGGCGGCCATTTTGTCTGCATAGGCCGGATAGTCGACGGACGAGCAGTCATAAGTTCCCAAATCCAAAACGTCATATCCTTTTTCGGCAATAAAGTCGTTGATGATGTTTTTCATTTCCAGCCCGGCATGGTCGGATGCAATAGCAATTTTCATTTTGCGTCTCCCTTTCTGTTTCTCAGCACTATTAGCAAAACTTTGTATTAAATATAAGGAAAATGTCAGATATGCACAAGATAAAAATTTTTTCACATTTTAAAAAAAAATATGTTGACGTTCAAAATTTTTTATGTATATATACAAATCACCACGTTGACGTTGGTACTTTGAGTTGGCCGGTTGGCAGAGTGGCTCATGCAGAGGACTGCAAATCCTTGTACATCGGTTCAATTCCGGTACCGGCCTCCAGTAAGTATTATTCCGACTTAGCTCAGTGGTAGAGCAATCGGCTGTTAACCGATTGGTCGCTGGTTCGAGCCCAGCAGTCGGAGCCATTAAAAACTGTTTTCTGTTTCAGAGAACGGTTTTTCTTTTGTAAAAATATGGAACAGGGAAACAAAATGAAAATCCGCAGTATAATTTTTATATTGATATTTTGTGTTCCGCTGTTAACGGCAGCGGTATCGGATGTTGCCGGAAAACAATCCGGAAATATCCCGGCAGCTGTGGAAAAAATTGCCGTTGACGCCGGAGCAGACATCGGCGTCGCTTTTGCCGGTACTGCGACATATTGGCAGAACAGCAGCCGGAAGTATCCCTTATTGAGCGTTTTCAAACTGCACGTTGCCGCTGCCGTTTTGGATAAAGCCGGCCGGGAAAATATTGCATTGGATACAGAACTCCGTATTGCTCCGGAAGAACTGAAAGAAAACTTATACAGCCCGATGCTCCGGAAATACGGCGTTCGTGAACTGCACCTCCCATTACGGGAATTGCTCTATTATATGGTGGCTGAAAGCGACAATAATGCCTGCGACATTTTAATCGGATGGCTGGGCGGAACCGAAAACATTGAAACCTATGTTCATCGGCTGGGGCTGTCGCAGACCGAGATAAAGACGACCGAAACGGAAATGAACCGGGACGTTATGCTGCAATATGCGAACCGGGCGCCGTTGTCCGAAATTATCCGCCTGTTGCAGCTGATTGACGGTGGGAAACTTTTTGCGCCGGAACTGCATAGAGAATTGCTGGCAATAATGGTAAAGACCTCCACCGGAACCGACAAGATAAAAAAGTATCTGCCGTCGTCCGTATCCGTGGCTCACAAGACCGGTTCGTCTTCGCGTCTGTCGGATGGCAGAAAAATTGCCGACAATGACGTAGCTATCATAAAATACGATGGCAAAACATACTATTTGGCGGTAATGGTTTCCGATTCTTATTTGTCTGACAAAGAAAATGCGGAAAAGATTGCCAGTATCGCCTCCTTGGTTTACGGAAAGGAAACAAGCGGGGAAAATCCCGGCGATTAAAATCAAAAGCTGCTTTTGTCGCTTAAGCTGTCATATCTTTTATGAATACACTGAATGCAGGTCTTGTGAACGCCGTCGTTAATGTCATAAAAAACAAAGCGTCCCTGCCTTTCTGCCGTAACAAAACCGTCGTCGCGCAGCTTTTTTAAAAACTGTGAAACTTTGAGCTGTTCCAGTCCGGTTCCGCTAACGATTTCGGTAACGTTTTGCCTGCCGTTCAGTGTCAGCCATTCCAAAATGCGCATTTTATCATAGTGGGCAAACAGTTTCATCCTGTTTGCCGTCATCATTGTATAATCGGCCGGGAGCACAGCTTTGATGCCGTCCTGCAGGAAAAAGAAACAGTCCGTCATATATGCGTATAATTTGCGCAGGCAGACAAAAATACTTGCCGGATATTCTTCGCAAATGTCGTAATAGATGAATATGCCGCGTCTTGTCGTTTTAACCAAGCTGTTCTCGCGCATTTTTTTCAAACTTTGCGAAACAATTGCCTGTTCTGCGCCAAGCGCTTTGGTAATGGCGGAAACGGAAGACTGCCCGTTAACGTCAAGGTATTCCAAGATGCGCAGCCGCAACGGATGAGAAATATAGCTGATGCCTTTAACGGCCTTTTTCATAATTTCGGTTGGCAGCGGTTTTTGCATAATCCACACAATTCCTCTGTAAAATCTCTGCCTGTCTATATAGCAGAAAAAATCCCTCTTTGCAATAAAAATCCCCCGGTTATGTAGCCGGGGGATAAGGATGGAAACTGCCGAAAAAATTATTTCTGAAAATTGGTGCTTAATTCGTCAAACCGTTTCTGATTTTCATCCGACCAGCCCATAATATAGTCATCTCCCATACAAAACAGCGGTGTTCCGATGTTTCTGCCGAGTTTGAACTTTTCAGCGCATTTCTTAAACAGATACATACCGCCGGGCTTATATATATCAACTTTTTCCATAGCCAGCGCCGGATGGTTCTTGGTTATGTATTCGTCAGCCTGTCTGCAATAGGGGCATCCGTCATAAGTGAAAAAATAAATCTTTTCGCTCTCTAAGGCGTCGTCAGCCCGGGCGGAGAAAATTCCGCCCCATAATCCGGCAAAAATAATGAGCAAATAAGAAATATAACGCATTATATTCTCCTTTCTTGTTTATTCGATGCAACAATCGACAGCCTTGCGGACAAAGGCTTTCATTCTGGCAAACGCAGTCTGCGGTTCGCCCGTTCCCTCTTCTCCGGCTTCTATGGCTCCCGCTGCTTCTCGGACGATTCCCGTTCCGGCTTTCGCCTTTTCGCGGACGATTTCCGTTTCGGTTGCCGCAGG
>URXV01000015.1 GCA_900551865.1 uncultured Rickettsiales bacterium | reverse complement strand
GCTTCCCATACTATCATATCTCACCGCTCCTCGCAATGTAGCTCTTATTATTACTATCTATAACCCTCTTATATATCCTTGTAAAAAAAAATCATTCATAACGAATCATTCCTTCATAAGCCAACCCCATTGCAACGGATGAAAACTTCTTGGCATCAGATAAAGCCGCAAAAGGAAACAGCTGCTTTATTTTTCTCTTTATATAGGGGATTTCCGTGGAACCACCTGTTAAAATAACCAATTCTATTTCCGAATAAGATACGGACGCCGCTTTCAGACAGTCTTCCAAAGCGACGCTTATCTTCCGGACATCATTATTGATGGCTTCTTCAAAACATTCCAAATTGATTTCTATCTCTGGCATCCGGGAAAGAAAGTCTAGACAACTCTTTATGACTTTATTATCTGACAGTTCAATTTTCGCTTTCTCTACTTTATTAAGAAACGTGTGTCCCAATTCTTTTTTTATAATTTCGTATAAGACTCCTACCTTATCCGGTTCCGCCGACTCTTCATATAATTTACGGACGGCTTCTTTTTCCTTATATGCATAAAGGCTGTTAATACTGCTCCATTCCGACAATGTTACATAAGGAGAAAAGGGAACAGGAAGAATACGACCATTATACGGATTCGGCTTTAACATCGTCCCATATCCCAACCCCGGCATAAATCCTCTGACTGACAAGTCCCGGTCAAAATCATTACCACCGATACGTATTCCGGCATTAGCAAGGATGTCTTCTTTCCGATTCTGACTATTTTGTTTTTGAGGCGACAGACGAATCACGCTAAAATCTGACGTTCCTCCGCCTATATCTATTACACAGGCCAGTTGTTCACGCCGGAGTCGGGTTTCATGAGCAAATGCAGTGGCCAAAGGCTCATATTGGAAGCTTATTTCTTTAAACCCGGCATTAACTGCTATTTTGCGCAAAACAGCTTCTGCCTTAACATCCGAATCAGGAGCAAAATCCTGAAAATGAACCGGACGTCCCAGAACAACACTATCCAATGTCTTTCCGATTTGTTTTTCTGCGGTTTCTTTCAGATATTTCAAAAAACAAAGAATTATGTCTTCATAACTCAGACGGATATCATTAACTTCCGTTTTCATATCCATTAAATCCGTTCCAAGGATTCGTTTCAGCGAACGCATAAACCGCCCGACAGCCCCGTTAATATATTGAGCGACGGCATCATCACCAAACATGGGGCAATATGTATTTTCTTCCGGAAAGAAAATCGCTGTCGGAATCGTTTCTTTCCCTTTCCCAAAACGAATCAATTCAGGAATATTCCCTTGTGTTACAACAGATACAGCCGAATTGGTCGTGCCAAAATCAATCCCACAATATGACCGGTACATTATTCTCCTCCAATAAAATGCAAACGGCATGAAAATACAAAACATCTTTTTAAGATTCAAGAACTTATTGAATCTATTTTAAATTTTAAATCTTTTATTAACTTTTTTCTTGAAGATACCGGAAAAATATGCTATATTAAATTTAAATAAGAAGAAAAAAAGCCTAAGCCTAAATATATATCTTAAACATTAACAAACCACCCGCCGCTGTTGTTTCCCCACATCAGCGGTTTTTTATTTTATCACTATTTTTTGCGATTTATTTTCCGGCTCGCACTTCCCGGCAATTTTAAAGTTCTATCCGTTTTGCCAAAACGACTCCATAAATATAATATTTGCACGAGATGGCTACCAGAACAATAGAATAGATACGGATTAATACGAAAAAAAACGGCATATATTATCGGCATGCAGAAAACAAAACATAATAGCATAAAGGAAAGGGAAAACAAATGGAATTGTCACACGCAATTTTTGCCGCCGGCTGTTTTTGGGGTGTACAGGCTACATTTGACGCCGTAGACGGGGTTGTTTCCACACTAGCCGGCTATACCGGCGGGACTCTGGAGAATCCGTCATATGAAAGAATCTGCAGAGGAGATACAAACCATGCAGAAGCTGTTTTGGTTAACTTTGATGAAACGATTGTCAGCTACGACAAGCTTTTGGACATTTATTTTGCCAGCCACAATCCGACAACTCTGAACAGACAGGGACCGGACATCGGAACCCAATACCGTTCGGCTATCTTTACGGCCAATGAAGAACAGGAAGCCGCAGCACTGGCCAAAATCCGGCAAATAAACGAATCCGGAATATACAAATCCCCCGTGGTTACGCAGGTTTTGCCCGAACAGACATTTTATCCGGCAGAAGAATATCATCAGAAATATCTGGCGAAACGAGGAAAAAGTAAATGCTCCGCTTTTGGCTATAAAGAAACGAACAAAAACGAAAAAGACAAAACAGACCATGAATGGCGGAAACTGTTGACACCCGAGCAATACCGCATTTTACGGGAAAAAGGCACGGAAAAGCCTTTCAGCGGCTCTCTCCTGCATATTGATGAAGACGGAATTTTTGTATGCGGCGCCTGCGGTAATCCAATTTTTATTTCCGACAGCAAATTTGATTCCGGCAGCGGCTGGCCAAGTTTTGACGAAGCGATTCCCGGCAGTGTAAGCTTCGTTCCCGATTTCAGCCATGGAATGTCCAGAACTGAGGTTATCTGTGCCGAATGCAATTCACACCTCGGCCATCTGTTTACAGACGGACCGACTCCGACCGGGCAAAGGTTTTGCATAAATTCCGCAGCCATGCATTTTAAACCGCAGTGAAAATTCGGTCACCTTCCGAGACCAAGAGGTGCCGAACGTCAAAATTCGGAGCAAATAATTCTTGCAAATATTTTGTATATCGTTATTTTGATTGCAGATATGTAAGTTTATTTAAATTATTGCGTTATGAAAGAATTAAATTCAATTCTATTAGTTTGGTGCCTTACCGGCATTATTTTATGCGGCGGAGCAGCGTTGTATTTTCGGAGATTTGAAAAGAAACATCCCGAAGTCAAACTTGCAGAAGGGAATCCTGACATTAAAAGAAAGTACCATTCTGCCGTAATGCTTGTTTTCGGACTTATTTTCGCTCTGATTGCAGGACTTGTCTGTGTACTGGCGTACCTTACCGGGCAAACATCCTTATGGATTTCGGTAGCAGTTCCGTTGGGCTGCCTTTGTTTTTGCCTGCTTGCGGCAAGAAGAAAAAAATTTTAAGAAAAATTTTCTCCGGCACCAAAAAACGGTGCCTTTTATTTTGTTTCCTTATTTGTATTTTGGTATTCAAACCATTTCGCAATCTTTAAAAAACGAAAATAGGCATGATTGACCGACGATACGAACCCCCAGCGGCCATTCAAAAAATTCCTTTTTATGATATAATAGCAAATAAACTGGCGGAAAAATTCCGTCGCCAAACGTATTCTGCCATATTTTTTGTTTTCCGCCACCGCCGTTTGCAAAACCTGGTCGGTAAAACGATTTAGCTTGCTGACCTGATGGCTCAAACTGAGATATGAATAATGATATATTGTTCCTTTAAGCTGCCCTACCGCCGCGCCTTGTTTTAAAATAAGGCGGTCTTTAGTCATTCTATCCGCGGGCATATCGGCATAATCACGATGATAAAGCCTTTCTAAATTATATTTTTTAGTTCCCGGACGGGGTTTTTGAAATCCCGGAAACATTTCTCCGATTTTAATTTTGTATACATTAAATTGCGGATGCTGTTCTGATTTTATTTGATTTATTTCGCGAATCAGGCCTTCTGACAAAACTTCATCAGCATCTAAAGAAAGCAGCCACTCGTTGGCACATTTACCTTGCGCATAATTTTTTTGCGCGGCATAGCTGTACCAATCGTGATAATAAAACTTTGCACCGTATTTCCGGGCAATTTCCCCGGTTTTATCCTCACTGCCGCTGTCAACAATAATTATCTCATCGGCAACGCGACTCGCCGCCTGCAGCGTTTTCTCCAGCCGTTTTTCCTCATTAAAGGTTATCATATAGACGGAAAGTTTATGCATTTTCATCTCTCGGTTATATTTAACGCCTATATATTATCAACTTTTTGCTTATCAACGGGTAACCCGATTTTTTCTAAACTAATTGCGTTTAAAACAAAATGCATTTAGACTTTGGCTGTAATGAATTATTTTTCCGGAGGTTTTATGAAAAAAGTATTGTTTATTGAATATCCCAAATGCACCACTTGCCAAAAAGCGAAAAAGTGGCTCCAAGACCATCAAATTGCTTTTGAAGACCGCCATATCACGGAGCAACGCCCGACAGCGGACGAACTAAAACAGTGGCAGAAAATCGCGAGATTGCCGTTAAAAAGCTTTTTTAATACCAGCGGACTCCTTTATAAATCCATGGATTTAAAAAATCAACTCCCGTCCATGACTGACGATGAAAAACTGGAATTACTCGGCAGTAACGGCATGTTGGTTAAACGGCCTCTGGTTATCAGCGACGACTTTATTCTCATCGGCTTTAAAATCCCGGAATGGGAGAAAAAACTTACCGGCAGCCGCGACTAAACGACTGCACTCAAACCCATAATCAGAATCGTCCGCATCCAAAATAAAAGCCGTTTCGTTCGCAGGGCGGCTTTTTTTGTTTTAACTGTTATAGACATCAAATAACGGCAACCCTCTTTCCAGTTTCGTCTTTTGGGCTTCCATAATTGTCGCAAGGTTCAACTTTCCGGTGCGAAGCATTGCACGAACCTGACAGCCGGCATTAATATCCGGATTGGCAAATAATGCTTCTAATTGCAAGCGTCGCGGCGAACCTATCAAATTCTGATGAATACAAGCCAACAAGCCGTTTGCCATAAGCTCATAGGCCATTTCTTCGCTGATGCCGCTTGATGCCGCATATTTTGCCAGAGCATTAATTGCATCGCCGACATTGTTGGCATGAATGGTGGAAAGCACCAGGTGCCCCGACGTTGCCGCACGCAGCAATTCAACAGCAGCTTCAGGAGAACGAATCTCACCTAAATAAATGTAACGGGGTTTGGAACGCAATGCCGATTTAATTCCTTCTTCCCAAACACCGTCAGGCGGCGTGGTTTGTTTACAAAGCCCCAAATCTCCGTTTTCGGTCTGATAAACACCATCAAGCGGCATTTCTATCGGGTCTTCAATAGTAAAGGCATATCCGCCTTCCGTCTGGAGATACTTTTTTATCAGGGCGGAAATTGACGTACTTTTACCGGTTCCGGTTGCTCCGGCAAATAATATCAAACCGCTTTTGGGTGCCAGACTAATCAGCTGGCGATACACTCCGCCGGGAATTCCCAACTTTTCCAGATCAGGAATTTCCGTCGGCATTTTTCGTGCGCAGAACTGTTCTCCTTCAAGAGCCACAGTCCTTTCAATACGATAATTTCTTCCTTTGTAACGCAGAGAATAACTGCTGTTTTTTCCATCGTATTTTTCTTCTACAGCGGTAATAAAATCCTGTATGTCAATAAATTTTCCGACTTTTAACCCGCTGTTGCTCTTACCGCTCCAAATATAGCTTTTCTTATCGGGCGTAATATATAAATCCGAAAAATTAACATCATTTACCATTTTAGGCAAATCATCAGCAAACGCCGGTTTGGGAGATGTTGTTTTTGCTTCACTGTGCAATAAAGAAGCACTGCTCATTGTTGAACTTCTGACGACACGCCCCTGAATATCTACAGCAGGCGCTTTTTCCTGCGGCGCCGGCGCGGTTTTATTTTCCGTTTTATCTTTACCAAATAATCCCATTACTTTTTCCACTTATACTAAACAATATTTTTTGCCTACAACTGTATTAGCAATAGCACGTTTATATTGATATTTGGTTAATCAGAAATCTACTTTTTTAATTATAAAAAAGAGCACTGATAATCAGTGCTCTTTCTATCTATTTACAACCTACCGGTTTACTTAAAAACTGGAGCGGGCAATGGGATTCGGACCCACGACATCAACCTTGGCAAGGTTGCGCTCTACCCCTGAGCTATACCCGCATCGTTTAACGAAATTTTTTATAACAGTTTTTTTTATTTATGCAAGAAAAATTTTCACTCGTTTGGGATTTTTTTAATAACTTTTTGTTTTAAGCCAAATAAAAATTATCCTCAATATAAAATACATATTTATTTCCTTAACAAATTATATACAATTATGTCTTATCATACACGGCATAAATACCACCCCTGGAAACGGAGCAATTATGCCAAAAGAAAACAGCAAAAAGAGCATTCAAAACACGCGTTTTGAAAAAGAAGCCAGAGCTTTGAAGAAAAATCTGGAAAAAAGAAAACAGCAGGAACAGGCTTTGAAATCAGAAAAAGACAAAAAAACGATTCAAAACTCAAATTAATTTTTTATAGTCAGAACGGGAACATTTAAGATGGACAAGATTAAAATTATCGGCGGAAACCAACTTAACGGCAAAATATATATCAGCGGCGCAAAAAATGCCGCACTTCCTTTGATTTGCGCCGCACTTTTAACTAATGACAAAGTCATTTTGAAAAATGTCCCTGCTCTTTCTGATATTACGTTCTTGAACGGTCTTTTAAAATACCTCGGAATCAAAATTTTCGAAAAAGAAGAATTATTTGAATCTCACATCTCTACAACCTACACATATCAGGCCGATGAAATCAAAGAGCTTATTGCCCCGTATGATTTTGTCAGAAAAATGCGCGCTTCTTATTATGTTCTGGGACCGTTGCTGGCCAGATTCAGACATGCGGAACTTTCTCTTCCCGGCGGATGTGCAATCGGAGCAAGACCGATAGACATTCATCTTTCTTCTTTGGAACAGATGGGCGCAAAGATTGAAATTAAAAACGGATATGTCGTTGCCGATGCGCCTGACGGTTTAAGCGGAGCACATATTATTTTCAGCAAGGCCTCCGTCGGTGCTACCTGCAATATTTTGATGGCAGCAACACTGGCTAATGGTACCACCAGAATAGAAAATGCCGCAAAGGAGCCGGAAATTTCCAACTTAATCGACCTTTTAAACCTGATGGGGGCAAAAATTGAAGGCAGAGGCACATCCATTCTGACTATTGAAGGTGTTAAAAAGTTGCACGGTGCCGAGCTTCCTGTTGTTTCAGACAGAATCGAGGCTGGTTCATACGCCATTGCCGCGGCAATTACCCATGGCAGAATCGAATTGGTTAATGCCCGGTCTGAACATTTGCAACAGCCATTGCGGGTTTTGGAAAAAATGGGTGTCGGCGTTGAAGAAAAAGAGCATTCCATTATCATTGACGGCATAGGCAAAACGATTGTAGGAGAAGATATTTATACTGATTATTACCCCGGATTTCCGACCGATTTGCAGGCACAGTTTATGGCCTTAATGACTGTCGCAAACGGAGCCTCCCTGGTTACGGAAAGCATTTGGGAAAACCGTTTTATGCACGTGCCGGAACTTTGCCGTATGGGGGCAAACATCAATATTCACGGGCATGCATCAGCTATCGTCCGCGGCGTTGAAAAGCTTTCGGGCGCTCCGGTCATGGCAACGGATCTGCGCGCCTCTTTTGCCCTGATTCTTGCCGGTTTGGCGGCTAAAGGAGAGACTATTGTCAACCGTGTCTATCACCTTGACCGAGGGTATGAAAAACTGGAAGAAAAATTAAAAAGCGTCGGAGCTGAAATCGAGCGTATTAAAGAAGCCGATTAAAGAAGTCGATTAAGCAAAAGCCGGCTATCTATTGAAAACTTGATTTTCAACGGGAATAGTTAAACAAAATTTTTCGGAGCCGCTCTAAATTCCGGCATGATTTTCTTTCTTCCGCATTGTAGGCTGAGAACGTATTATAGGCCTGATACGCCTCTTCAAGTCCTGCCGCCATAGATGCTCCGTGGCGAGCCAAATTGCTAATACCTAAAATCGTCCATGAAAGCCATGTATCATTTATAAGCATTTGCGTCCGCCGTCCCGCCTTTTGATATTCTTCCGTCTGTTGCAGCAAGGCAAGGGTTTTGCGGTTATCGGTAATTATACTTTCGGCTTTGGCCAGACTGTCCACCCGGTTCCGGTAGTCATACAACGGTTCCGGCAGTATCGAAATCAAAGGATTGTGTAAAAAAGAACGATATACGAAGACATCGTCTTCTCCGCATTTTACTCCCAGAGGGAATGATAATTTATTTTTTTTCACAAATTCATTTTTAAAAAACTGCCCGCGTACGCCCGTTCCCGCATAGAACAGGTCGCTATGCGCATCCCGGGCTTCAAACGGGGAAAAAAGCGCCAATTTATCCAGCTTTCGTGTTGGAAATTTTGCTTCTTCGGGAGCTTCGCTAACGGCGGTATCTCCTCCGGTACGCCGCACCCATTCATGGTCGTACACATCATAAAACCCCACCAACAAAATATCCGGAGAATCTTGCCGCAAAGCGGAAACTGCCCGAGCCAATGCATCTGGTTCCAGCCAGTCATCGCTGTCAACAAACGTTATATATTTACCGGCGGCTTTCGCCATTCCCAGATTGCGCGCTGCCGACACGCCCTGATTTTTCTGGGTAATGACGGTAATATTGCCATACTTTTCCGCGTAAGAGGAAAGTATTTGCGCAGAGTTATCCGTTGAACCGTCGTTCACGGCGATAATTTCAAAATTTCCTTTTTGGGCTACAATGCTGTCTAAGCAACGGGATAAAAATTTTTCAGAATTATACACTGGCACAATCACGCTGACGGATATCCGGTTTGAAATCCAATATACCCAAAGCGCAACAATAACGGCTGCGGCTGTTATATATGCCATGCCTGATTTTACTTTGTACATCTTCAGCCCTCTCTTATTTCCTTAACGTCAGTCTAACCGGAAAAATAATCTATTGCAAGATAACTTTGTTATAAAATTTTTAGCTGCTTATACAGAGGGCGGTCAGTCCGAATATTCAGAAAATAACAATCAAAACGTTTGCAAAAATTTTCCATTTCTTTCCTTTGGGCGGCGAAATATTTTGCATATGTTTCACGAAAATTTTGAGGAGACGTGTTAAAAATAAGTTTTTCGCCGTCATACTGAGCCAGATACTCGCCTTTTTCGGGAGCGATTTCCTCAATCAAATCATAAACATTTATGCAATAAACCCTGCTGTTTCGGCTTAGCGTTGCCAAAACCTTTTTAGCTTCATCGTCAATATTGTTAAAATCGCTGATAATAAAAACCATTGCCCGGCTTTTCAGATTATATTGCAAAAAACGCAGTGGCTCAGCCAGACCTTTATTTTCGGCAATTTTGTTACCATTATCCTTTTTTGCTGATGACAGAGCATCCAAACCGGCGGTTTCTATCGTCTTAAATACCGCCATCAGTCCTTTCTGATTATTTTGCGGTTTGAATACCCGGGTTTCCTTTCCGTTGAAAAGCAACGCTCCGAAACGATCCTTGTTGGCAAGGCTTTGCCACCCCAGCAGAGCTGCAACTTTTGCCGCAGATACAGATTTTAACTCTTTTTTGGTTCCGAAAAGCATATACGGCGATAAATCTAACACAGCATAAACTTCGCGGTCTTTTTCTTCTGAAAATATCTTGGTATAGGTATCTCCTTTGCGAGCGGTTACGCGCCAGTCAATATCCCTGACATCATCTCCGTAGCCGTATGCCCGTACCTCTTCGAGTTCCATGCCGCGCCCTTTGAATGCCGACCGGATATCCCCTGCCTGATATGATGTTACACTGTTATGGCGTTGGCGGATATACGGCAAATATCTGCGCTGAGAAACCAGTTCATCCACCCCTGCGTACAGACCTTTTAATTGGTTTTCCGCCTTATTCCCGCTCTTAAAAAACATCCAGACACACCATTTAAATACACCGTTTATTTTTATACATTAAGGAAGAGGCACTGTTTTTAACAAAGAGGCAATAATATCATCGGTTGTCAAGCCGTCAGCCTGTGCCTCAAAGCTCAGAATAATACGATGACGCAAAACATCATATATAACGGCATGAATGTCTTCCGGTGTTACAAAATCGCGGCCGTCCAGCCATGCATTTATCTTAGCACATTTATCAAGGGCTATCGTTGCCCGCGGACTGGCACCAAACAATATTTTATCCCGCAAAGACGCATCGTATTTTTCGGGTTTCCGTGTCGCCACTATCAACTGAACAAGATATTCCTCCAAACCTTCACTAACGTGCATTGACAATACTTCGCGGCGGGCAGCCAATATATCTTCCACCGCTATTTTGCCTACTGTTTTGGAAAACTCCTGCCATGCAGGATCCTGCTCCTTTGTTTCGCGCTGTTCCGTACGGACAAGCCTGAGAATTTTCCGTTCGGTATCAACATCCGGCTGGTCTATCTTTATATACATCAAGAAACGATCCAATTGCGCTTCGGGAAGATTGTAAGTTCCTTCCTGCTCAATAGGATTTTGAGTCGCCAAAACCATAAACAAATCAGGAAGACGATACTGTTTGCCGCCGACGCTAACCTGCCGTTCAGCCATTGCCTCAAGCAGAGCCGACTGCACCTTAGCCGGCGCCCGGTTGATTTCATCCGCAAGAACAAGATTGGCAAAAATCGGGCCTTTTCGAAATTCAAACTCACACCGTTCCGCAATATAAATATCGCTTCCGGTTATATCGGACGGGAGCAAATCCGGCGTGAACTGAATCCGGTTATACGTTGCACGAATACATTCGGAAAGCGTTTTTATCGCCTTAGTTTTGGCAAGCCCCGGGGCACCTTCCAGCAGCGCATGCCCATCCGCCAACAACGTAATCACAAGCTTTCTGACCAGTTCTTTCTGGCCGATAATCCGGCTGTCCAGATATTTCTGCAATGCGATAATTTTTTCTTTAACTTCGCTCATCACACCCCCAAATGTTTTATTTCTGTTCTAAAATTTAACAAAATGCTTTTCATTCCGGATTTATCCTGTATAAGGTAACATATAGGATTTTACGAAACAAAAAACAAGAAATTTTGCAAGATGAGTAACATTTTTGACTTTAGCGACGACAATGAGGAAAATGCTGCGCCGATTTATGACAATATTAGCGCTTTAAAACCGGAGCCTGCTTTTTTGGACGGACTAAATCCCGAGCAAAAGGAAGCTGTCAGACAAACCGAAGGTCCTCTGTTGGTTCTTGCCGGTGCAGGAACGGGCAAAACTAAGGTTCTGACGACCCGGTTGGCTTATATTTTGCAAAACAACAATGTCAGACCGTGGAACTGTCTGGTTGTTACGTTCACGAACCGGGCGGCAAACGAAATGAAAGAAAGAGTTCGGCAATTTATCGGCGAAACCGTTAACAATGTATGGTTAGGCACTTTTCACAGCATTTGCGTTAAAATATTACGCAAATACCCGGAACTTGCCGGATTGAAGCCTAATTTTACAATTCTCGGCGAAGATGACCAAAAGCGGGTTATAAAAAAGATTCTTCAAGACAACAGCATCGATGAAAAGCAATATACGCCACAGTCTGTTTTGGAAAAGATTTCCCGTTTTAAAGACAAAGGGCTGACTATCGACCGTATTACGAATGATTTTAAGACAAATGTCACCGTATTTATTTACAAAGAATATCAGACCAGGCTTATTGAATTAAACTGTGTCGATTTTGGAGATATTTTATTATACGTATTGGATATTCTGCAAAAAAATCCCGACGTTCTTAAAGAATATCAGGAAAGATTTAGATACATTATGGTTGACGAATACCAAGATACAAACGTAACACAATATCTGCTTCTCCGCTTATTATCACAAAAATACCGTAATATCTGCTGTGTCGGCGATGACGACCAATCCATTTATTCCTGGAGAGGAGCCGAGATTGAAAACATTTTGAAATTTACGGAAGATTTTCCGGAAGCGGTTACCATCCGCCTGGAACGAAACTATCGGTCCGTTGCCAATATTCTGACAGCAGCTTCTGCGGTCATCAGCCATAATACCAAACGTTTGGGGAAAACGCTTAAAGTGGCGGAGCACAGCCCTGTTTCTTCCTGCAATAATGAAAAAATCAAAGTAGTCAGCACTTACAGCGGCGACGATGAAGCAAAATATATTACTCAGGAAATTCAAAGGCTGAAATACAACGATTTTAACTATGAACAAATAGCCGTTCTGGTCAGGACTGCTTCTCAGACCCGGGCGTTTGAAGAATGTTTTATTAAAGAAGGAATCCCTTATAAAGTTGTCGGGGGATTGAAATTCTATGAGCGTGCCGAAATCCGGGATATGCTGGCTTATTTCCGACTGGTATTACAACCAAGCGATGATTTGGCATTTGAGAGAATTATCAACAAACCGGCCAGAGGAATCGGAGAAAAGACAATCGACAAATTCAGAAACAGAGCCAAAGCAGATGCGATTCCTCTTTATCAGGCAATGGTAAGCATGACTTCTGAAGGGGCTTTTAGCGGCAAGACAAAAAACGCTCTGGAAAATTTCATCAACCTTATGACGGAATGGCGGCGGATAATGCCAGCAATACCGTTGGGCGAATTTGCCGAAACCATTGTTGACGAATCCGGGTACATGGCCATGTTGGAACAGGATAAATCTGTTGAAGCACCAGGCAGGATTGAAAATATAAAAGAACTTATCAGTGTCATGAGCGACGAGGAAAATTATCCAGATCTTGCGGAATTTCTGGAGCATGTCAGTTTAGTCATTGATAACGAATATAACGACAACGCCAATAAGGTTATCGTTTCGACTCTGCACGCGGCTAAAGGACTTGAGTTTGACGCCGTATTTCTGCCCGGTTGGGAAGAAGGGATTTTTCCACACCAAAAGTGTCTCGACGGCGACGATGGCGGCATAGAAGAAGAGCGCCGCCTAGCATATGTTGCCATTACGCGCGCACGCAGACTTTTATATATTACCATGGCATTCAACCGCAAATTATACGGGCAGTGGCAAAACAATATGCCTTCACGTTTTTTAAACGAGCTGCCTCCGTCGTGCATTGAACTTATCAATAATACCGGCTATGGCTCTGTTTCAGAACATACAAGCGCTTACAGCAAAAACAACAATAATTATTCTGCTTCATATTCTTCAGGACAACACTCCAAACATTATGGCAACTATGATGACGGATATGCCGGAGGATACCGCAGCAGTTATGGCTCCCGATATAATGGCGGCTATAAAAAGACAGACAAGGGCGGATATTTTGACAGCGATGAAAGTGCTGCTTATGATATGTCTCAGGACGACGAAATGTCTTACAAAAAGGTAAAAAACGATTATTTTTACCAAACGAAAAAAACTTCGCCACTAACAGGAAGCCGTGTCCATCATTCCAGTTTCGGCTACGGACGAATTACCGGGGTTGACGGAGACAAGTATGAAGTCATTTTTGACGGATACGGCAAAAAAAAGATAATGAAAAGTTTTTTGGAATTTTGCGAATCCTGATTTTTCAAGTATAAAATATAACATCCGAACAAATGGATATAAAATGGGCCTTCTTAATAAAGAGATGACTGGAAGTTGAAAGCTGTCCAATGATACAGTGCGGTATATTCACCACTACGGCTTATTTTACCGCCTTCCAGTCCACGACTGAAGGCATGCAAAGTTTCGCCTTTACATTATGCGTCATTAGAGAGGCTTTCAAACCCCGAAACGTCCTCCGGACATTTCAGTTATAAATTAAAGAAAATATATTTAACAATTAGTAAACATTGCCGTAAAAATAATAATATATTATGTATTTTTGCGAAATGAGAAGTATTTATGAATAAAAAATGTCAAAAAGGTAATAATGACGATACAGCAAAGCTGAGCTGCCGCCTTATTTAAATTTGGCAACATTAAAATAACACTGTCTGCAGGAAGCCATTCTTTGAAGCGTATAACTCTTACAAAAAAAGCCAACAACCCAGTATTTATAAAATAGAGCATGATATAAGAAGAAAACGCCTTTGCATATTCTCTGCCAAAATTTCCTTTGCTTTGAAAAACATAGTAACGCATTGTCATAATAGAAATATTAATGTTGATAACATTCATCAGCAACAGCGACAATTGTTCCCGCCCCTGCGTTATATACAGGAAGGCGTAATATATCAAAAAAGACGTTCCAGTATTAAAACCGCCCACAAGCAGAAAACGGATTTTCTGATTTATGCTAAACCAAAAATTCTCCAAACGCCTATATGTTTCCACAATCATTTTACGATATCTTTCAAACAATTTTTATCAAGAACTGCTTCCAATTCCCTCTGCCTGTTTGAGGATAAGATATTTTTATCAGAAACACCAGACAAATCTTTTTTATCAACTTCCGGCATTCCCGGATGAACCATTATTTCTATCGCATTCCACTCTTTGGGAATACGTATCTTACGCATACATTCCGGCGTTATCCGACAGGAAAACAAAATACTGAAAAAATAAACCGGCGTTACCTGCTTTAAATACAGTGTCATTATCTTTAGCACCATATATTTAATGATACCGCCATTTTTTATCCCTGCAAACATCCCTTGCGTTTTCCATGTGTGGAAAATGTCTTCATTTACAAGACGTATCCGCGGTATTTTGTATTTTTTACAATTTTTTGCTACAATCTTATAGAAAAGCGGTATCATCTGGATGTGGCGATGTCCATCGATATGAGCCGGAGAAAGCTGGTATTTTTTCATTTCCAATATCTGTGCCTCCACCTCCCGCCATATCTGATACTTCATCTTTCGGGGCTGCAACAGCGTTAACAAGAGCAATTTAATAAAGCCGTTAACAAATTTCCCGTTTCCGTCCGTCAGCAATGAAACCTTTTCCGCAGATGCTGCAGAATATCCGTTTGTGAAATTTAAGTGCAGCCCTATTTTAAGATGAGGCATCGCTTTGCTTATCCGAACGGCATCTTCTGTATATTTTTGATTAACCATCAAACTTGCCGAATTAAGGATTCCAGACATTCCGCCTTTAAATACAGCGTAATTTACACCTTTACTGACACCAAAATCATCTGCGTTTACTATTATCTCGACCATATATTTTACTCAGCTTCCTTTTCTCTTTTAAATACACTGCTCTTATCTGATTTCCTTAATGTCGAAGGCGGAACAATCAGATAATCTGCCATATATAAAGGGCGTTTTTTTACTTCCATGTGGATTTTGCCGATGTATTCGCCGATAATGCCCAGGGCAATAAGAATTACCGACCCCAGAAAAGACAACGTTACCATTATTGTCGCATATCCCGGCGTACGATGCTGGATTATATAATACTCAATAATAACGTAAACCGCCATTATCAATGAAATCAGTGCGCCGAGCAGCCCGATATATGTAGCAAGCCGTAACGGCCGGACAGAGAATTGGACAATACTGTCAGCCGCCAAAGAAAAACTTTTAAAAAAATTGTATTTTGACTTTCCGCTAAACCGTTCCGGCGCTATAAATTCTATAACTTTTACCTTATCCGTCGGCATAATCCAGCTCAACAGTCCGCGAAAAAGCCGGTCGTGTTCGTTAAAGCCTTTCAGAAAATCCACATACCGCCGGTCAATTAAACGAAAATCCGGGCTTTTGGCAGGAATCTTCGTATCAGACAGCCAATTTAAGATTTTATAAAAAACAGCAGAGCAGAAATTATAAATTTTTCCGGTCGCCAAATTATCAATCCGGCGACTTAAAACAATTTCCGCTCCTGCTGCCCACAGTTCTACCATTTGCGGAATATAAACCGGAGGATGTTGCAAATCGGCATCCATAAAAATGACGGCATCACCCAAAGCGTGATCCATTCCGGCAGTCATGGCAATTTCATGCCCGAAGTTACGTTTAAGATTTACGATGCGGACATCACTGTCATGATGTTGGAGCGCTTTTATCTTTCCCAACGTCTTATCTGTTGAACCGTCATTAACAAAAACAAATTCATATTTATAGCGGCGGTCTTTTTCTTTTGTGTTCTGTAATAACTGCTTATAGAGTTCGTTTATGTTCCCTTCTTCGTTATATGCCGAAATCACGATACTGATAATTTTTTTCGTCATAGCCGTTCTCCCCGCAGAAAACCGTAATAAATCTTTTTCTTCCTTTTCTTCCCAAAAATATTTTCAAATTGCAGGACAATTTCTTCGGGTGGCGCTGCCTTCTGCTGACAGCCGGACATATAGGCGTTATACTCTTCCCGGCTTTCTGCAAAAACCAAAGCTCCGTTTCTCTTAAAACTTTCGGGATCTATCCAAGGATTGCGCCGAGGTTCACCCCATATCACCGGTGCCGGTTTATCTGGGCTTTCCAGTACCATCAGCCCGGAAAGCCATACTTCGCCGGCTACATATTTTAGCGGGCGGAACATTTGATTGTGCCACAATTTGGTGTATTCGGCAGCAAACTTTCTGCCGTCAAGATTATATTTCGGGCTGTTGCTCAGCAGCAAAACCACTCCGTATACAGCCGCATAAACAGCCATTAATATATAAACGGCTTTTTGCAATTTTATGAATATTTCCGCGGACATATTAAATTTAACAAATTTAAACAGCATTATTCCCAAAAGACAGAACAGAGGGTATCCCCACATGCTTTTTACGGGGCTGCCGCTTATCAAGCCATATGCCAATACCAACAACAGAGGGAAAACTCCAAACCAAAACAGAAACCGACGACTGCCCAAATCTATTTTCTCCGGTTCCAAACTCCGGCCAAAAGCAAAAAACAACGCCAACGTTCCCGCACCATAAAACAGCATTGACACCAGAAATTTTGCCGGGCTGATTAAATGTTGCAAAACACTTTCCCAAAGAGGCATTTCCTGACCATATACTCCTCCGCTGCGTGAAGAAAAATATTCCATAACCATAAAATCATGCTGCCACAGCCAATAAAAATGAGGAAAGATTAGCAAAAGAAAAACAACAAGAGCGGCATAAGGGCGATACGATTTAAGAGTTTCCCTCCCTTTCGGCGTGAAAAACAAAAAACCGGCACATCCCAGAAGTTGCCATGCAGCAGTATATTTATTTAGAAAATTCGCAGCACAGGCGATTGCGGCCAGGCACCACAGGCACAGCGTATTTTCCATTACAGCCCGGTAAAAGAAATATGCAACAGCAGGCCAAAGAGCCAACGACATAACATTAACATTGTATTCCGGAGAGCAAAACCCATAAAAAACACAACCTTCCAACAGCATCACCGAAAGAACAGCTTTTCTTTGTTCCAGCAGCAAAGACGCCAGCTTATAAATAAAACAGAAACCTACCGTTATGCAAATTTGGCTCAGTATGTAGACCGCTTTAATATTTTCGGAAAATAACAGATATATGCCATAAGCGGGAAATCCGGACAGCGGGGGGTGTTTATTGGTTCCCCAGACACAAAATTTTCCCCACCAGACAGCTTCCATACTGTCCATCGGCGCTCCTGTTCTGAAAAAAGGGAGGAAGCCCCAAATGAGAAAATGAATTACACAAAAACAAATTAACGGGTGGTTCAGAAAAACGTCGCGTATTTTCAACTGCATGACTTTTACCCATATATTTAAAACATTTATATTAGATACAAGAAAAAATATTTTGGCAAGAAAAATATTACCTGAAACGTGCATCCACTTTTTTCTGTTTTGGAAAAATTTAAACTTGCAAAAAAAGCTGGCAGTGATAGAAAATTAGGGTATTTTGCAAGGAGAATGCCAATGTCTGTGGACAACGAAACAGTTAGAAAGGTTGCTTTTCTGGCTCGGCTCAAGGTTGAACCTGAAAAGCTTGAAGAAACGAAAATTGAATTTAACAACATTCTGGAATGGGTAGAAAAGCTCGGAGAGGTCAATACAGACAATGTTGAACCGCTTGTGTCGGTAAATGACGAAGCACTGACTTTAAGGCAGGATAATATAACAGCCGGGCAAATGAGCGAGCAAATTCTGAAAAATGCACCGGCACAGGAATTCGGCTATTTTGTCGTACCCAAGGTTGTGGAGTAAACAAGATGAATACACTGACAGATTTGACTATTGGCGAAGCCCTTGCAAAACTTAAACGCAGAGAAATCTCACCTGTTGAGCTTACGCAGGCTTATATCGAATCAATGGAAAGCAATAAAAAATATAACGCCTATATTACAACAGCGAGCGAACAGGCTTTGGAAAAGGCTAAAGCTGCAGAGGCCAAATATGCCGACGGTTCAAACCGTAAACTGGAGGGTATTCCCCTGGGCATAAAAGACCTGTTTTGCACCAAAGGTCTGAGAACGACGGCTTGTTCACATATTCTTGAAAATTTTATACCGCCTTACGAATCGACGGTTACACAAAACCTGCTTGACGACGGGGCTTTGTTTCTCGGCAAGTTGAATATGGACGAATTTGCAATGGGAGGAAGTAACGAAACAAGTTATTTCGGGCCGGCAATTAATCCGTGGAGCAAAGAAAAGCCGCTTGTTGCCGGAGGTTCCTCCGGCGGTTCGGCCGCTGCCGTAGCCGCAAAGATGTGTGCTGCTGCAACAGGAACAGATACCGGCGGCTCAATTCGCGAACCATCTGCTTTTTGCGGCGTTACCGGCATTAAACCGACATACGGACGTTGTTCCCGCTACGGTATTGTTGCTTTTGCATCTTCACTTGATCAGGCAGGGCCTATTTGCAAAGACGTTACCGACTGTGCTTTAATGCTCAACAGCATGGCCGGATATGACGATAAAGATTCAACTTCGTCCAGAAAAGAAGTTCCCGATTTTGCCGCTTTTATCGGACAAAGTATTAAAGGCCTGAAAATCGGAATTCCTGACGAATACAGACCGGAAGGACTAAACGCCGAAGTAACAGGGTATTGGGATAAGGCTGCTGAAATTCTGAAAGCAGCAGGGGCTGAAATTGTCAGAATCAGCCTGCCGCATACGCAATATGCCCTGCCGGCCTATTATGTCATTGCGCCGGCAGAAGCCTCTTCCAACCTTGCGAGATATGACGGTGTCAGATATGGCCTGAGGGTTGACGGCAACGGCCTTGATGAGCTTTATATAAATACGAGAACCGAAGGTTTTGGCAAAGAAGTCAAACGCCGCATCCTCATCGGCACTTATGTATTGTCTGCCGGATATTACGACGCATATTACCTGAAGGCACAAAAGCTCCGCCGCCTGATTAAAAACGATTTTGACGAGGCTTTTCAAAAGTGTGATATTATTTTAACGCCGACGAGTCCGGTTGAACCCTTTGCCATTGGCGACAAATCTATGATGGAAAATCCGATAAACATGTATTTGAATGACGTATTTACGGTGTCTGTCAACCTTGCCGGACTTCCTGCTCTAAGTTTACCGATAGGGCTTTCCTCTCACGGGCTGCCGTTAGGCATGCAGCTTATCGGCAAGGCCTTTGATGAAGGGACTATTTTCAAAACAGCCTACCAGCTGGAACGCGGCGCTAATTTTGTTAGGATATAAAATATGTCAGAATACATTATCGAAACGGAAAAAGGAAAATGGGAAATTGTCTGCGGACTGGAAATTCATTGCCAGATAATTTCAAAGTCTAAAATTTTCAGCGGAGCTTCTGCCGAATTCGGCGATGACGTCAATGAAAACGTTTCTTTTGTTGACGCCGGAATGCCGGGAATGCTGCCCACGCTTAATGCGGAATGCGTCCATCAGGCTATTAAAACCGGATTAGGCCTGAATGCCGTCATTAATAAATATTCTGAATTTTCCCGCAAAAACTATTTTTATGCGGATCTCCCCCAAGGGTATCAGATTACACAGTTTTTATATCCGATTGTCGGAGAGGGTTATATTGATATTGATTTGCCTGACGGCGAAAGCAAAAGAATCAGAATTGAAAGAATGCACATTGAGCAGGATGCCGGAAAATCCATTCACGATATTGATCCGCACAAAAGTTTTATCGATTTGAACAGAGCCGGCGTCGGTCTGATGGAAATTGTTACCAAACCGGATTTCGGAGCGCCTGAAGAAGCTGGTGCTTTTCTACGCAAGTTGCGTTCCATTGTACGTTATCTCGGAACCTGCGACGGCAATATGGATGAAGGCTCCATGCGCTGCGACGTCAACGTATCGGTTCGCCCGTACGGTACAGACGAATTAAGAACCCGCTGCGAGATGAAAAACGTCAACAGCGTTAAATTTGTGATGCAGGCAATTGAATCGGAAGCACGGCGGCATATTGAAGTATATGAAAACGGTGGAGAAATTTGCCAGGAAACCAGACAGTTTGACCCGGCCACATTGTCGACCAAGGTTATGCGCAAAAAAGAATTTGCTCATGATTACCGTTATTTTCCCGAACCGGATTTGCCACCGTTAGTTTTAAGCGATGAATTTATTAATAAAATTAAAGATGAACTTATAGAACTTCCTGATGCAAAAAAATCCCGGTTTATTTCGCAGTTGGGTCTGACGCCTTACGATGCAATGGTTATTTGCGAAAATAAAGAAACCGCAGATTTTTTTGAAAAAGCTGCTAACGGACGAGATGCCAAGAAGGTAGCCAACTGGCTGATGGGCGATTTCTTTGCCATGCTGAAGAGGAAAAATCTAGATATAGCCAACTCGCCTGTAAGCGCGGAGAATTTGGGAAAACTTGTTGATTTAATCTGTAAGGATGTCATTTCAGGGAAAATTGCCAAAGATGTTTTTGAGATTATGGTCGAAACGTCAGAAGATCCGGAAATAATCGTAGAAAAAAGAGGATTGAAACAAGTTACGGACACTTCGGCGATTGAAGCTGTTATTGACGCCGTTCTTGCTGCGAATCCGGATAATGTTGCAAGCTACAGAGGTGGTAAAACGGCGCTTATCGGCTGGTTTGTCGGACAGGTAATGAAGCAATCGCAGGGAAAAGCAAATCCCGGACTTGTGAACAAACTGTTGAAAGAGAAACTGGGGTAGATTAAATTTTAATAAAAAATTAAGTAAAACTAGAACTTTAGGTTTATCAATACAGGTGTCCAGAGCAAAAAACACCTTATAAACATAGACATTGGTTTTACATCCCTTTATTTTGCAAAAACAACTCTTTATATTGATAGCATCAATTTGAGAGGAGGTTTGTTATGAATAAAGTAAATATTGCCAATTATATTGTATATGATTTGGCAAACCGGTTTAATTTTGCGGAACATCATGAAATGGACAGCGAGCTTGTCGGTATGGTTGCTGACAATTGGCATAAAAAGCACTTTGTATCGGGCTCCAAAAACATAAAATTCAATCACAGTGAACAAATTCGGCAGAAATTTATGATTTAGAATCGGTTTTTTTTACAATATTATTGTGTCAATATAGCTTTATTAAGAGCTTTAAAAAAGTTTTCCAACTCATACTTTTTCAGTGTTTGGTTTATAATTTTTGTGAGGTATGAAAATGGAAAAAGCGAGCAGAGATAAATTAAAAGACAACCTTATGTTTGTCGGTACGATTTATGACAGCTTCGAAGCTCTGGAAGAAACACTCGGCAAATTGAAATTAGAACGTCCGCTTTTTATTACACACGTAGCCAAGATGGCCTTCGCAGAAGAAGTATTTAAACGTGTAGAAGGAGCGCCCGAACTTTGCAAATTTACTCCTCCCAAAGTACAAACTAAACAAGCAGCCCACAGATTTTATAATTAGGTTCAGAAACATTTTTTTCAATAAAAGAGCTCCCCGACAATTTTCTGCCGGGGAGCTTTGAAATTTGGCTACGTTTCAGCTAAATTAGCCGATTGAACCGAAATAATTATCTTCATCTTTGTGGTTGACAGCCCTTAAGTCAAACAAATTCAAGACCGCTGCCGATACATAAATTGAAGAATAAGTACCGATAATCAATCCGGCTAATATCGTGAACGCAAAGCTTTCCAGTGCATCACCGCCCCAAAGGTATAACGGAATGACGGCAACAAGCGTTGTTACGCCCGTTAACAACGTACGGGAGAAAATATCGTTGACGCTTTTATTAATCAGTTCTTCCTGAGGCATTTTGCGATATTTTTTCAGATTTTCACGAATACGGTCATAGGTTACAACCTTGTCATTCACGGAATAACCGACCAATGTCAGGATTGCGGCAACCGTTGTTAAGCTGAAATCAAACCGGAAAAACGACAACAATCCAACCGTGATTACGGTATCATGAAACAATCCCAATAAAGTGCCAACAGCAAATTGCCACTCAAACCGTATCCATATATATATTGCAATCGCCAGAATAGCCAGAACAGAAGCGACAATTCCTGCCGTTTTCAATTCATCGCCCACCTGAGGCCCAACGGTTTCCACGCGGCGGTATTCATAGCCGCTGCCCAAGATTTCCCGGATTTCCGCAACAGCTTTGCGCTGGGCTACTTCGTTTGCATTGTCTGCCTGAGCACGAATCATCAGCTCTTTGCCATCCAAACCAATCGTCTGCAAATTTAATTCGTCTAGCTTTACAACGCTTAATTTGGAGCGGATTTCCTCTACATTAATCGGCTGTTCTGACTTTATTTCCATCAATACGCCGCCAGAGAAATCGATACCAAAGTTAAACCCTTTGATATACATACTGGCAAATGATAATATCACCAACAGGGACGACAGGGCATACGTAAAATGTCTGGCTCCCATAAAATTGATATTAGTATCTTTAGTAATCCATTTTAACATAGTCATTTTAGTTATTCCTTATCAATTAAATCGGTAAAGCTTTCGGCTTATAGCGGTTAAACCATGCCGCAATAATCAGCCTTGTTACCGTTACGGACGTAAACATTGACGTCGCAATACCGATTGCGAGCGTTACGGCAAAGCCTCTGACAGGACCGCTGCCAAAATAGAACAGTACCGCAGCGGCAATAAGCGTCGTCAGGTTCGAGTCAATAATCGTCCCCCAAGCGATAGAGAAACCGCTTTCTACGGCATCTTTTATAGAGCGGCCGTTTTTGACTTCTTCCCGCATACGTTCAAAAATAAGAACGTTTGCGTCAACTGCCATACCGATTGTCAAAATGATACCGGCAATACCCGGAAGCGTCAGCGTTGCGCCGATTAAGCTCAATGCGCCCAACATTAAAAACAGATTTAGGAAAACCGTAATTGTCGTAAACACCCCAAACAGGCCATATGCCAGCACGAGGAAAACAACGACTCCGATAAAACCGATTATTGACGCAAAGATACCGGCTTCGATAGAATCGGCACCCAAACCGGCACCAACGGTTCTTTCTTCAAGAATATTCAGCGGAGCAGGCAAAGCACCGGAACGCAAAAGCAAAGCCAATTCCTGAGCACTTTCGGAGGTGTAATTTCCGGTAATAACGCCCGAACCGCCCGTAATCGCCGATTGAATCGTCGGAGCGGAAATAACCTCGTCGTCCAAAACGATTGCCAGCTGCTCGCCAACATTGTTTTTGGTTACCTCTCCAAACTTCTTGGCGCCAAGATTATTAAACTTAAAGCTGACCGCAGGAGCTCCGTCCTGAAAAGATACGCCGGCATCTGTCAATGTTTCGCCGCCGACGGCAGGCTTTCTAACAATAACATACTGCTCGCCCTCTATACCGCGGATTAAACGCGAAGAACTTTTCAGCTTACCGCGTTTGGCTTCGGCGGCTGTCGTCGAACTGTCAACCAGATGGAATGTCATTTTAGCGGTTTTGCCGAGCAAAATCTTTACTTCTTCCGGATTCTGGATACCAGGCAACTGAACCAGAATACGCCCGTATCCCTGGCTCTGAATAATCGGTTCATTGGTTCCGTATTCGTCGATACGCTTACGGACAATTTCAATAGACTGGTCGACCAGCTTTCTTTTGATTTCATTTAACGCAGGTTCATCATAAGTAACGACAAGCGTTCCGCTGCCGTTGTCAGCGACCTTCAATCCGTCGTCCATCTTGCGCAGCGGCGTTAATGCCTTGGAACGGGCGTTAGCGTTTTCAATTTTTACTTTCAGCCCGTCAGCGCCGGAATTTATGCTTTGATAACGGATTCTGGCCTCTTTCAGCGAAGCACGGGCAGAATCTTCCAAAGCCTGCATTCTGTCTTTTAACGCGGTATCTATATCCACTTCAAGCAGCAAACTGGAACCGCCCTGCAAATCCAATCCCAGATTTACAGGCTGCCACCATGACGGCAGCGTCGTTTTAGGATCTTTGACGAAGTTCGGAACAGCAAAAAATATGCCAAGCAAACATATCGCCAAAATCATAACTATTCTTTGTAATGATAATTTGTACATTATTCGTTCTCTCTGTTAAGTTATTTTTTTTCCGAATTTTCTTTGGTTTCAGAAACCACTTCCCTGACGCTGGAACGGGAGATTTTGATTTCAACACCGTTTGCTATTTCTACCGTCAGAACAGCATCATCGGCTTTGACAACTTTGGCATATATGCCGCCGCCGGTGATTATTTCGTCCTTAGGTTTGATTGCGTTCAGCATATCCTCATGTTCTTTCATCTTCTTTTGCTGAGGCCGAATCAGCAGAAAATAAAAGATTGCAAAAACAAGTACCAGCTGGATGAGGAAACCGGCCATCGGGCTCGGCTCTACAGCAGCAGCCGTTTCAGTCGCAGCAATAGCTTCTGTTATAAACATTGTGGTGTTCTCCATTAAAATTTAATTATGCTGAGGAGAGTTTAGGGTAAAAAAATCTGCGGCACAACATTAAACTCGCAGATTTACCACGGTTTTTACAACAAAAGAAGATAATGGCAATTGTTTTCTTTACCGCTGCAAAAGCTGCCGGAGAGAAAGTCCGGTAAACAGGACTTATCTGCCGAAGATTTTGCCCGGAAGGGAACAGACACGGCAGGCGGGTTATCTTCCGCCGAAGAGTTTGCCGAGGCGGGAGACGAATGACGAGACGGCAGAGTTGTCATCGGCAGCGGATTGCGCGTTGGCGGAGTTGCCGCTGTCGCCCTGTCCCTGCAAAACCCGGTTCAATTCTTTTTCGTAGCCGCCGGAAACTGCCAGCTTTTTGCCGAGTACGATGACTTCGGCTGGCTGCGGGCGGGAATCACGTTCGGGGTTGAAGACCTCAAGCACCACGCTTTTGAATTGCCCCTGTTCCTCTT
>URXV01000014.1 GCA_900551865.1 uncultured Rickettsiales bacterium | reverse complement strand
TTTACCCGTATATGAGGAGGGGAGATTCGGAACTCTGGAGCACGAGAGAGGGAGATGTAAACGCGGGTGAAAATGGGAGGAACTCGGAGCCCTGGAGTGAGGGAGCGGAATGAACGGGGTGAATGCGAGAGGGATTCGAAACCCCGGGGCGCGGGTGGGCAGAGTAAATGGGGGGAGGAAAACGAGGGTGAAGGCGGGGACGCAAAGCGGAGGGGAAACGCGGGGCAGGTTTTTATATATTCAAACGATAGCCGCTGTTTTCCGTCAATATCAGCTGGCTGCCGCCGTCCTGCTCGACTTTCTGACGCAAACGGTAAATATGCGTTTCTATGGTATGGGTGGTTACGTCCGTACTGTATTCCCAGACATTTTCAAGCAAATCCTCCTTGTTGGCCGCGGCGGGCAGGTTCTGGTACAAATATTTAAGAATATCAACTTCCTTTTCGGTCAGCTTTGTCGTTTTGCCGGATTTGGACGATACAATCTCCTTTTTGACGGGATAAAGGCTGTATTCCTTAAAATTAAGGCATTCCTTGCGGCGGACTTTCGGCAGAAGGGTTTTGTTCCGCAAGGCCTGCAAAAACCCGGAAAGGGCAAACGGCTTCTTTATCACAACGTCGGCATAATCGGACAATTCGCACTCCGACGAGAAGAGGACGACGGGAGTTTCGGCATTTCGCCCGGCGCAGGACGCCGTTTCGCCGGATTCACCGTCAATCAGGAGCAAATCGGCATTTTGCGCCGAATCGGCGGAGAGAATCTCCGTTTCCGGCACTTCGCGCAGAATCTGCTGCGCCAAATCCCCGGCAAAAAGCGAATCCGATGAAACTATACAAATTTTGTTCATAACTTCAACTCCAGCCCGAAAATGAAAGCATAGCCTTTGGCATTGTTTTCCGGCAGCGAATCCGCCCCTTTCGACTCCAGATGAGCGGCCGTCAGCGAAAAACCGACATATTTGTTATACTGCCAGCTGTTGGAAAAACTGATAATCTTATCGCGATTGCCGCTGTGGTCAGCTTTGGAATCAAAATAAGCGATTCCAGTCGTAAACGGCCCGACGGCATAACTCAAGCCGACGTTATACGCCTGCCCTTCCCGATATGCGTCGTACAGGTTTGCCTTATCCAGCGCATAGGCGGAACCGGAAGCTTCGGTTTTGCGATAAGAGGCGCCGAGCGTCCACCCCTTGCGGTAGATGCTGATTCCGGCGGAATATTCTTTGTCATTTTCATCAAAATCGGCAAAACCGAGCGACGTTTCCAGTTCATAGCCGAAAACATCCCACGAACCGTACGCGCCGAGGATATAGGCGCTTTTGTCCTTATACGGCGCGTCTTTGGCGACAAGCCCGGACTGGCTGTAGGTTTCCGGCACAAAGGTCGCACCCAGCTTCATCCCCTGCCATTCCGGCGTTACATAGCTGACTTTCGGGGAAGCGCCGTCGGTGTTGATATAGGTTGAATTCAGGGTCTTATAAGACATCCTGCCGCCTTTTTTGTACCAGTTCGGATTGGTGATGAAATTAACCAAATCGGTATTGTTTACCCGCCAGGCTCCGACATTCGGCGCGCCGACGGCAAACGCATAGGCAACATTATAATTCTGCCCGGCGGAAAATTCGCCGAACGGGGTTTCCGCCAGCGCATAGACTTCTTCGCCCCATATCCCCTGATTGTAATTTTCAACTTCCTTTGCCGAATCTATCATAAAATAGCCGATGAGCGAGGCGGCGTATTCGCGGTTAAACTCGTAGGTGAGCCGCCCGTACGCATTCAGCGAAGAATTCAGATTATTCTGTTTATGCAGGCGGTTATACGGTTTGGCATAATCCGTATAGCCGTAATAATTGTTGAGTTCCAGCGCGTAGTCCGTCTCCAGCGTGCCGGCGCAGGCGGGCGACGCGGCCAGACAGAACAGCCACAAAGGGGATATTTTCATCCGTTTTTCCCAAAATAAACTTATCTTGACCTAAATATAAAACTATCTTTTTGTCTTAACAAGACTTATATTGTTTATAACCTAAAAAAATATGGATAAATATAATGCTTTCTGCTTTAAAGTGACCTATATATTCGGTTAGAGATAAAATAAATCAGATATGGAGTAAATATAATGCAAAAACCTGTAATGCTATTGATTCTGGACGGCTGGGGATACCGGGCAAACGTTACCCCCGACAATGCCATTGAACAGGGGCATACGCCCAACTGGCACAACCTGCTGGCGACCTGTCCGCATTGTTTTGTGGAAACGTCCGGATATGACGTCGGACTGCCGGAAGGGCAAATGGGCAACTCGGAAGTCGGGCACACGAATCTGGGCGCGGGGCGCGTCGTTATGCAGGATTTGCCGAAGATTGACCTGGCGATTAAAGACGGAAGCCTGGAGAAGAATCCGACGCTTGTTGAGCTGATAAACAAACTCAAGGAAACGAAGGGAACCTGCCATTTGATGGGGCTGATGTCGCCGGGCGGCGTCCATTCCCACCAGAAGCATATTGAGGCGGTCTGCGGAATTTTGCAGAAAAACGGCATCAACGTTGACGTACACGCCTTTTTGGACGGCAGAGACACGCCGCCGCAATCGGGCAAAGGCTTTTTGAGCGATTTTGAAAACAACATCAAGGATATGCCGAACGTCAAACTCGCAACCATTGCCGGGCGCTTTTACGCTATGGACCGCGACAAGCGCTGGGACAGAGTGGAAAAGGCCTACAACAACATCGTTCTCGCCGACGGCAAGCGTTTTGCCACCGCGGACGAAGCGATTACCGCGTCTTACAATGACGGCGTAACGGACGAATTCGTCGTTCCGGTGGTTGTCGGCGATTATCAGGGAGCAAGAGACGGCGACGCCGTGCTGATGATTAACTTCCGCGCCGACCGGGCGAGAGAAATCCTATACGCCCTGGGCGACAAGGAATTTACCGGTTTTGAGAGAAAGAAAATTATCAACTTCGCCATACTGGTCGGAATGGTTGAATATTCGGTTGACCATAACCGCTTTATGAAGACGATTTTTGCGCCGGAAGCGCTGAAAAACATCTTCGGCGAAGTGGTGGCAAACCACGGGCTGACCCAGCTCCGAATCGCAGAAACGGAAAAATACGCGCACGTTACGTTCTTCTTCAACGGCGGCGAGGAAAAAGAGTTTAAAGGCGAGGAGCGAATCCTTATCAACAGCCCGAAAGTCGCAACTTATGACCTGAAGCCGGAGATGAGCGTTTATGAAGTTACGGAAGCGCTGACCGACGCGATTGAAAAGCAAAAGTACGACGTCATTATCTGCAATTTCGCCAACGGCGATATGGTCGGGCATACCGGCATTATGGACGCGGCGTTGAAAGCGGTTGCGGCGGTTGACGACTGCTTGGGTAAAGTGATGAAAGCCATTAAAGACGTCGGCGGGGTTCTGTTTGTTACGGCAGACCACGGCAACGTTGAAAAGATGGTTGACGAAAAGACGGGCGAACCTTATACCGCGCATACCGTCGGGAAAGTTCAGGCCGTGCTTTACAACGCAGAGCCGCCGGTAAAAGGCCTGAAAGACGGGCGGCTTGCCGATATTTCCCCAACGCTTTTGGACCTGATGCATATTGAGAAACCGAAAGAGATGACGGGCAACTCCCTCTTGGAAAAATAAGGCTTTGATGAAACGGATATTATTCTTTGGCATAGCGTTGACAGCTTTTGTCCTGAATTGCCCGGACGGGAATTCGGGCTATGCCAAAGACATATCCGAAAGCGACGTTAAGAGGATAGAGGCTGAAGCCAAGAAGAAGACGATAGAATCCAGAAAACTACAGGCGCAGGCGTTACAGCTCAATTTGGAACTGTCCAAGATTGACAAGACGGTTATCGGGCTGGCACAGAAAATCCAGAACAACGAGGACAAAATGTCCGAGCTGGAAAACAAGCTGGCGGTGTTGAAGGAGGAGCTGGCCGCCAAAGAAGCGGCTTTTGCGAAAGAAAACAATTCGCTGGTGCAGACGCTGGCTTCGCTGCAAAATATGTCGCTTAACCCGTCAGAAGCGGTCATTTTACAGCCGCTGTCGCCGGTTGACATTATCAGAAGCGCCATCTTGCTCCGGGAAACGGTGCCTTTTTTGAACGAAAAGTCTTCAAAACTCAAAACCGATTTGGACAGCGTTTACCAGCAGAAGAAAAAAGTTGAAGAAACTGTCGCGGAAACGAAAAAAAGACAGGAACTGCTGGAAAAGCAACAGGCAGAAATGAGAACGCTGATGAAGAAAAAAGCCGGTATGCGCAAGGTGTTGGAAACCAAAGGCGCCGAAACGCAGAAATTGGCAGAAAACCTTTCTTCCAAGGCAAAAAACCTGCGGGATTTGCTTGACGAGCTGGAGCGGCAGAAAGAACTTGCCCGCAAAAAACAGGAAGAGGCAGAAAGACTCGCCGCCCTGAAACGGCAGGAAGAGCTAAAACGGCAAAAAACGCCGCACGTCATCAGTACAAAAGAACACGAAGACATAAAAAAACAAGCTAAAGGCGGCAGGTTTGCAAAAGCCAAAGGAACTTTGTCGCGCCCGGTCAGAGGAACGGTCATAACGGAATACGGGCAAATGCTTTCCAAAGGCGTAACCTCCAAAGGGATTGTTTACAAAACCCGCCCGGAAGCACAGGTTATCGCACCATACGACGGAACAGTCATTTTTTCCGGCCCATTTAAAGGATATGGTAATATTATTATAGTAGAACATGGAGACGGATACCTGTCTCTGCTTGCCGGTCTGGGCGTTATCGACTGCGAACCGGGGCAAATGCTTCTGGCCGGAGAACCGGTCGGTACCATGCCCGACAGCAGCAACGCCAAGCTGTATGTCGAGATACGGAAAGACAGACACCCGATTAACCCCGCGCCGTGGATTGCCGGTTAAACTTTATTGATAGGAAAGAAAATGAGAAAAAGTAAGTTGTTGTTTATTTCTTTATTTGCAGGACTGATGATAAGCACTGCAAATGTCAGGGCTGCGACCAGCAAAGACGATGATGCCAACACGTACGAACTTTTAAATTTGTTCGGCGAAGTTATGGAGCGGGCAAAGCTTAATTATGTAGAAGAAGTTTCGGACAAGAAACTTATCGAATCGGCAATCAACGGAATGTTAACGTCGCTGGATCCCCATTCAAGCTATCTGGACGCTGACAGCTTTAACTATATGAGCGAACAGACAAAAGGCAAATTTGGCGGCTTGGGAATTGAAGTTACCATGGACAACGGGCTGGTCAAGGTCGTTTCGCCGATTGACGACACACCGGCGGCAAAAGCGGGTATCAAGGCCGGCGACTATATCACAAACATTAACGGCGAAACTGTGGTCGGCATGAGCTTAAACGACGCCGTCAGCAAAATGCGCGGCAAAATCGGCGAAAAAGTCAAACTGTCCATCCGGCGGGTCAACTCCAAACCGATTGAACTGACAATTAAACGGCAGGAAATCAAAATCCAGTCGGTTAAGAATGAAATTAAGGAAGACTCTATTGTTTACATCAGAATTTCTTCTTTTACCGAAGATGTTGACAAATCTGTCAGCGAAGCAATTACAAAAGCAAAGAAGAAACTTAAAAACAAACTGCTGGGCATTGTCATTGACGTCAGAAACAATCCCGGCGGGCTGTTAGACCAAGCGGTTGACGTTTCCGACCTGTTTTTGGAAAAAGGGGAAATCGTATCCACCCGTTCGCGCAATGAGGCGGACACGGTCAAATATATGGCAAACGAAGGCGATATTGCCAAAGGGCTGCCTATTGTCGTTATTATCAACGAAGGTTCGGCCTCGGCTTCCGAAATTCTGGCCGGTGCGCTGCAAGACCACCACAGAGCAATTATCTTAGGCGAAAAATCATTCGGCAAAGGTTCAGTTCAAACCGTTATTCCGCTTCGGGATTACGGGGCGATGCGCCTGACCACAGCCAGATATTATACGCCGTCCGGGCGTTCTATTCAGGCAAAAGGCATTGAGCCCGATGTTGAGGTTAAACCTGCCAAGATTGAAGAACTTGAATCTTATGCCTTAAACATCAGCGAGGCCGATTTGAACAATGCCCTGAAAAACGACAGCGACATAGATACCGGAAATGAAAAGAAAAACGGCAAAAGCAAAGAAGATTTGGCTGACTATCAACTTGTCCGCGCTTTAGATTTGGTAAAAGCTCTGGCCCTGTATTCCAAATCTGACGAAAAGTAAAGGAGAAAACCGGTGAGCAAGCATTTCAGGCCTTGTGCCGGCGCTATTGTCTTTAATAAGGACGGCAAGGTATTCTTGGGAAGCAGAATCGAAACTGCCGACGACAGCTGGCAGTTTCCCCAAGGCGGCATAGAGACGGAAGAAACGCCGGCAGAAGCTGCGTACAGAGAACTTTATGAAGAAACCGGTATATCTTCGGTCGAGCTTGTATATACCGATGTTGAGCCTACACGGTATGAATTTTCTGCCGAGATAAAAGAAAATTTTCGTAAAAGAGGCATATTTAACGACGGGCAGGATATTTATTTTTCACTGTTTTATTTTACAGGAAAGGACAGTGAAATAAATCTTAATATGCCTCATCCCGAATTCAAAAGCTATAAATGGGATACGCTGGAGTTTGCAGTTTTCAACGTTATTGATTTTAAAAAGGAGGCTTATTCTGCCGCAGCGCAAAGAATGGCACCGTTGATAAAAGATTATATTGCAAAGCTCTCTTGATATTTGAAACTTTTTAACATAAATTTATGGTTAGGCTTACTTTATTAAAGAGGAGAGATTATGAACAATCTGCCGGAAATAAGAGATATACAAATACCTGACGGTGTATCTTTTTTTCCCGTAGCATACGGATGGTGGGTTATTCTGGCTGCCGGTGTTTTTGCTTTTATGATTATAAAAATAATTTTAAAACTGCGCCGAATCAGCAAAAGGCGTTATGCTTTTAAAGAACTTGAGGAAATTTCCACGTCTCGCCCGGTTTATGCCGCGGTTATGATTTCTGAATTATTGCGGCGTATCTGCATTTTGAAATATCCGGAGGCAAGCTCATATTACGGGGAAAAATGGATTGACTTTTTAAATCAACATACCTCCTCTCCTTTATCCTCCCAAGCAGCAAAACTTCTTAAGTTTGCCCCTTTTATGAATGGTTCAGAAAACAACCGAACCTATGTACCGCAAGATGCTGAGAGCCTGAAAGACTTCTGCCGGAAATGGATAGGGGAAAATCTATGACCACTTTTGAATATCCGCAATTTTTTTGGCTGCTGCTGTTTCCTTTTGCCGTTTTTTTTCTGTTTCCCAAAACTAAAGGTATATACGGCGATGCATTGAAAGTTCCTTTTTTAAAAGATATCAAATATATTCAGGCAAAATCTGAACAAACGGCATTCCCGGCATTGGGAAGCAGAGCCTGGCTTTCCGTTAAATACCTTTATCTTTTTTCTTTATGGGTGCTGCTTGTTATTGCTGCCGCACGTCCTCAACATGTCGGCGAACCATACCGTCTTAAAGCTGAAAACAGGGATATTATGCTCGTTATAGACATATCACCGTCAATGCTGCAACCGGATTTGTCCCGAACCCAAAGGATTGACAGGCTGACAGCCGTAAAAGCAGTTGTCGGCTCTTTTGTGCAAAAAAGAACGGAAGACCGGCTCGGGTTAATTCTTTTTGGAACACGCGCTTATGTACAGTCTCCGCTTACCTTTGATAAAAATGCCGTTGCAGAAATTCTGAATAATGCTGATGCAGGTATGGCCGGCAATTCGACTTCTATCGGCGATGCGCTGGGTCTGGCATTAAAAAATCTGCGGGAAGAAAAAGAAAAAAATAATAAAGTTATCATTTTGCTTACGGACGGAGAAAATAACGACGGTTCCCTAAGCATGGCACAAGCCATCGGCCTCGCAGAAAAAGAGGGAATAAAAATATATACCGTCGGCGTCGGTTCCGACCGTAACTTTCTCGGCTCACTGTTCGGACTCGGCAATGGTGAACTTGATGAAAAAAGCCTGAAAGAGCTGGCCCAAAGAACAAAAGGAAACTATTTTCGAGCAACAGACGTCAACTCGCTGGCTGAAATATATACAAAAATTGACCAGTTAGAGCCGGCTAAAAGCGAGGGCAATATCGTGCAGGAGAAAAAAGACCTGTTTTATATTCCTTTGACTTTTTCCCTTATTTTGGCATTATTTCTGTTGTTTTTGCCGGGGAGATACTTGAAATGAACGAGTTATTCCAAAATTTTCATTTTTTGCGCCCGTGGCTTTTATGTTTTCTGCTGCTTCCTCTGCTTTTGTTTTTTAAGAAATTAAAAACGGGAGGAAATGCTTCGTCGTGGGCAGATGTTTGTGATAAAAATTTGTTAAATTTCCTTTTGGTCAGCAACAGCGGACAAAGGCATTTTTCCGTAAAAAAACTCATTTATACGGGATTGGCCGTGGCGGCCATTGCGGCTGCCGGGCCGGCATGGAAAAAAACGGAAATTCCTTCCCTTGCCGTAGAAAATCCGAATATGTTTGTCCTCAGTCTGGCGCAGGATATGCAACTTACGGATATCACGCCTTCCAGACTTGACCGGGCTAAATTTATGATTTCCGATTTGGCAGAACACATTCCGCAGGGGCAGTTCGGCCTGGAAGTATATTCGGAGGAACCGTATGTCATTACGCCGATTGCTGACGATGTCAAATTATTAAAAAACCTTTTGCCGCAAATCAAACCGGACATTGTACCGGACAGCGGCGACCGGCTTGACCGGGCTATTGATTTGGCAATTGAACGATTTAAAGCCGCGGGTTATGCGCAGGGCAATATTATTTTATTTACTTCCGACGTCGGGCAGCGGTTTGATTTGGCATTACAACACGTCAAAAAAGTATCTGCCCTTAATTACAAAGTTCATGTTATTGATACTTCATTTTCAGGAAACGAAAAGCTCAAAGTCTTGGCAGATACCGGAAACGGCGTCTATTTAAGCGTTAGAAGTGCAAATACGCAAAAACTTGTCAATGAGATTGCAAAAATTAACGAGGAAAGAATTAAACGCAGCCAAAATATGCGTTCTGATTTTGAAGACTACGGATATTATCTGTTATTTATTCCCCTGTTTTGCACTTTGATGTTTTTTCGGCGGGGAATGATTGTTCTTGTTTTATTGCTGTTTCCGTTGCAGGCTTATGCCGGATTTTTTCTGAATAATGATCAGGAAGGTCTCAGACTGTTCCAAAAAGGGCAATATGAACAGGCTCTCAAGTTTTTTAAGAACGCGGACTGGATAGGAGCAACCCTTTACAAACAGGGTAGGCCAGAAGATGCCTTAAAAGAATTTCAGAAATCCAACAGCAGCCTTTCTTTTTATAATCAGGGTGTTATTCTAACAAAAATGTGCAAATACAATGAAGCAAAAGAAGCTTTTGCCAAAGCGCTTGAGGCTGATGCAAAAAACAGCGATGCCGAATATAACCTTACGATTATAAATGAATTATTTGAAAAAGCAAAACAAGACCCCTCCGTTCTTGAGTGCGGCAATAATCAAAAACAGCAAAATCCTTCTACAAACGATGCGCAAGAACAGAAGTCCCGACAAGACCAAAGTTCAAATAACAATCCACCGCCGCAAAGCAATAAAGAGAATCAAGAGCAACAAGAACAGTCTTCTCAAAATCAAACCGGCCAAAACGGACAGAGTCAAAGCCAATCGCAGCAAAATGATAAAAACACACCGGAAGCCTCTCCTAAAACGGAACAGGGCAATTCTACCGCTTCCGGAGCAGATGAAGAAAACAGAAACGCAAAAACAAATCCCGAAGGACAACAGCAAAAAACACGGCCAGATTCTGAAAAAAGCGATGAAACCAGTTTTCAAAAAAACAGTGAACATAAGCAACAGCCGGCTGAGGCCACCCTTGAGGGAGAGGACGAAACCCAGAGCAGAAATACTCCAGGAAACGATAATAACGGAAAAGAAAGACAACAAGAGGAACAATCCGTCAATCTGGTCAGGGCTCAACAGGGAAACGAAAATGAGCAATATGACGGCGAAGCAATTATGATGCAGAGGCAATATCGGGAAATTCCAGAAGATCCGGGTGGGTTGCTGCGTGAATTTATAAAAAAAGAATATGTAAAGGACAGATATAGAGATGAAAATATTTAACCTGTTTACTTTTTTCTTTGGCTGTTTATTTGCTTTCCACGTTTATGCGGCAGAAATAAACATTAATTTGGACAAGAGCGCTATGTCAGAGGGCGATACCCTAAATTTGACTATTGATTATAACGGTGACAGTGACGAAAATCCGGATTTGAGCGCTTTGCAACAGGATTTTCAGATTGTTTCCAATTATGCTGCCCGGCAAATAAATTATATTAACGGAACATTGACACAAACCAAAAGGTGGACGATTGGCTTAAAACCGCTTAAAACAGGAAAAATTACCATAAAACCGATTAAACTCGGCGGATTAAGTTCAAATTATGCCGAAGTTGAAGTAAAAGAAGTTTCAAATATCGCTTTTGTTCCCGACAGCAAGGAAAATTCCAATTCGCCGTATTTTCAAATTGAACAGACATTCAGCCCGGAAACCCCTTATGTTCAGCAACAGTTGACTGTTTTGGTTACAATTTATGACAGTCTGGGACTGCAGGGCAGTTCTCTTGACATCAGCGATGAAACGCAAAAAAACTGGACCATTACGCCTCTTTCTAACAAGCCTTTTATCAAAAAAGACGTTATAAACGGAAAAAACATGAACGTTATAACTTATGCTTTTGCTGCATTTCCCCTTAAAAGCGGCAAAATTTCCGCTCCGCAGTTTTTATTCAACGGCTTTTATATCAAAAACGTTGATTTCGGATTTCCTGATTTTCATGATGATTTGATGACTTTTGGCGTCGATTTTCGCAATGCTTTCGGGCAAAAAGTTCCTGTCCGCATGAGAACCAAACCGCAAAACATTACCATTAAACCTAAACCAAGCGGATTTTCAGGCGTATGGCTTCCCTTGAGCAATCTGACAATGCAGGCTGAATGGTCTTCACAAACGCAATTTAAAGCGGGAGAAGCTTTAAGCCGAAAAATAACCATAACGGCAGCAGGGCTGCCCGAAGACATGTTTCCTGCTTTACAATTTCCCGACATAGAAGGTTTCAAGCAGTATCCGGAAAAACCGGAAACAAGCATGTCTGCCGTTGACGGACAACTTGTTACAACTGCAACCATCAATGTTGTTTATATTCCCGAAAAGGCAGGAAAATTTAAACTGCCCCAACAGGAAATAGAATGGTTTAATGTAAACAGCGGGTTGTTTGAAAAAACAACACTTCCTGCAGAAGTTATTGACATTGCCCCTAATACAAACCTCCCAGAAGAACAGACGGAAGAAAAAGCTCCATCTTCGCTTCCTGCAATCTCCGCAGATGATACAGGCAAGAATAATGCCCAGCCTCTGCCGCGGCAGAACCAAAACGAACCTCCATTTCTTCCGAAGAACAGCAGAAGTTTTTATCTATATGCTCTTATCTCTTTTGTTCTTTTTGCTTTTACCCTTTTGATGTTAATGCGCCGCAAAAAAAATCATGCCCGTATATATCGTGATGAAGTCATCAAAGCTATAAAAAGGAACGACTATAAAACGGCTAAAAAATCTCTGCTGAAATGGGCTAAAGTAAAATATGGCGATGAAAATATTGCAAATTTTAATATAATTGCCGAAAAATCCGGCAGCGAAGGCTTTTCGCAACAGCTAAATCTGCTTAATCAGCTCTTATATTCGGATAACGAAACCTTTTTTGATGCTACGGCTTTTATCACTGCTTTGAAAAAAGCAGACAAACAAAAAATAAACACAGGCAAAAACGAAAAGATTTTACCAAATCTTTACGATTAAAGAGCATTTTATATGCAGAGGAATGACACAGTGGAGATGCCATGCTTTGGTTGAAAAGAATTATATGCGGAATTGTTGCGCTTATTTTTATATTTATCGGCGCACGGCTTATCCACGGCGGGGAACAAGTATGGCAGGCTATCGGTTTTTGCATACTTGTCGGCGGCATTACCTTGGCTTATATTGCCATTGTCCAGCAGCTTCCCAAATATAATTTCTGGATTACGCTGACGGCAGCAGGACTGGCCTATGCTTTATACTCTACGCATAACGAAACGGTCGGACAAGAAAAAGAAATTATTGATGCCCGACTGGATTATGAACTGGAAAAAAGCCGAAGCTTGTCAAAACAGGAAAAAACACCCAGACAAAAACAGAAAAAGAAAAGAGAGACCGGGTTTGACCCTTCGGCTTATCCTAAAATAAGCGGAAGCGCTAATGTTATACATGCGCATGTTTTTTATATAGGCGGGCGCTATGTCCGTCTGTTTGGCGTTGACGCGCCCGATAACGACCAGATTTGTTCAGATGCCAACGGAAGCTCATATAACTGCGGAGAAGAAGCCGCATCATGGGTTCGGGGCTGGATAGATAACAATCCCATTGACTGTTATTTGTTAAAAATAGAACCCAACGGACAGGATTTGGCTACATGCGTTTGGGGAGAATATGACATAGGCGCCGGACTTGTCGGCGCCGGATGGGCTTTGGCAAATACGAGAGAATCTGACATATATCGCCCTTATGAAGCCAAGGCCAAAAGCGAATCTTCCGGCTTATGGCAGGGGACATTTTATGCACCGGAAGACTGGCGCGACATTAAGCGCCGCCGCAACGATTTTACAATCAAACGGACAACTGTTTCCAAAGGCGGCGGATTTTTTGATTTTGGCTCATGGTTTAAATAAAATGACAGAATACAAAAGAACATTTGAATGCAAAACGGAAGAAGATACTAAAAGACTGGCCTGCTGTTTTAGCAATGTGGCGCAAAAGGGGGATATTTTTGCTTTATACGGCACACTTGGCGCAGGAAAGAGCACTTTTTCGCGCTTTTTTATTCAAAATTTAAGCAGTGCAGAGGAAGTTCCCAGCCCGACTTTTACTCTGGTACAATCGTATGAGGGGCGTAATTTCGAAATATACCATTATGATATGTACCGTCTTAAATCTCCCGAAGAAGCTTATGAGTTGGGCATTGAAGAATCCTTTTATGACGGCGTAAATTTAATCGAATGGCCGGAAAAAATCGGCGGATTACTGCCCAAAGACATTTGGAAAATAACCATTTCTACCAAAGGAGCCGTCCGGTATTTTGACGTTTCCGTATCAGGCGAAAATAAAAGAAAACGTTTAGAGGCGCTGGAATATGACGGTTAACATTCATGCCACACTTGTCAGCCTGAACGGCAAAGGTGTTTTGCTGACCGGAAAATCCGGCAGCGGAAAATCGGATTTGGCGTTGCGGATGATTATGGAAAGCCAAGCACAACTGGTTGCCGACGACAGAGTTGACCTTGTATTAAAAAACGGAAAAGTGTACGGTTCCGCCCCTGAAGCAATTTCAGGAAAATTAGAGATAAGGAATGTGGGAATCGGAAACTTTCCAGCAGCCAAAGAAGCAGAAATAGCTCTTTGCGCAGAACTTTGCACCGACAAAAATGAGCTTGAGCGGCTGCCATTGCCGGAAACTGTCGATTTGTTGGGGGTATCCGTTACAAAATTAAAGCTTTATCCGTTTGAATGTTCTACAGTTTATAAAATTATAACAAAAATAAGTGGCATAATAAGTTAAGCGCTTTATTATAAGTCATAAATGCAATATACCGGGGTAATTAAAATGATAATGCGTTTAGGTGAAGTTTTTTTGCGAACTCTTGGAAAACCATTAGTTAAGTTCTTATCATCGCTGGGTGATTTGACGTCTTTTATATTAAAAGCAATATATCACTGTTTTGTTCCGCCGTTTTATTTTAAGCTGTTTTTTAAACAGGTTTTGGATATAGGCTTTTATTCGTTACCGGTGGTGGGACTGACGACCCTGTTTGCAGGTATGGTTATTGCTTTGCAAACTTATTCAGGCTTTTCCGGCTTTAAGGCGGAAAGTGTTATCGCCTCGGTAGTTTTAATTTCGGTTACACGCGAGCTGGCTCCGGTTTTATCGGCGCTTATGGTCGCGGGAAGAATCGGCGCAGCAATGGCTGCAGAAATCGGAACCATGCGCGTTACGGAACAAATTGACGCTTTGGTTACCTTGTCTACCAATCCATTTAAATATCTGGTTGCTCCGAGGTTATGGGCCGGGTTGCTGGTTTTGCCGCTGTTAGTCTTAATTGGCGACATTATCGGCATTTTCGGCGGATATGTCGTAGGGGTTTACAAACTGGGATTTAACCCTGCCAACTATATTACGGCAACTTTTCAGGATTTGCAGATTATCGGCATTGTGTCCGGTCTGGTCAAGGCGGCCGTTTTCGGATTTATCATTTCAATGATGGGATGTTACCACGGTTACAAGTCCAGAGGCGGTGCACAGGGCGTCGGCAACGCTACGACCAACGCCGTCGTTTCCTCATCAATCCTGATTTTGATTTTCAACTATCTCATTACGGAAATGTTCTTTTCCAGATAAACGGGGGCAGATATGGCAAAGGAAATAAAAATCAAAATAAGAGACCTGCATAAAAGTTTCGGAAAAAAACATGTTCTGAATGGTGTTGACCTTGACTTGTACAAAGGGGAATCGCTGGTTGTCATCGGCGGTTCAGGGACAGGAAAATCGGTCTTAATCAAGTGTATTCAGGGACTGCTTATTCCCGATAGCGGTTCAATTGAAATTGACGACATAGAAATCGTCAACGAAAACCCGGATGTTATTGACCGTATGCACAGCAAAATGGGAATGCTGTTTCAGGGCGGCGCATTGTTTGACAGCCTGACGGTATGGGAAAATGTAGCCTTTGACCTTATTCAAAACCGGGGGTTCAGCAAAAAAGAAGCAAAAATCGTGGCTATAAAAGTTTTACGACAGGTCGGCCTTACCGAAGACATTGCCGATTTGTATCCATCTGAATTGTCCGGCGGTATGCAGAAACGCGTCGGATTGGCGCGGGCAGTCATTACACGGCCGGAAATTATCTTTTTTGACGAACCGACAACCGGACTGGATCCGATTATGGCGGACGTTATCAACGATTTGATTATAGAATCGGCCAAAGATTTAGGCGCTACGACATTAACGATCACGCACGACATGGCGTCCGCAAGAAAAATCGCCGACAAAATAGCCATGTTGTATGAAGGAAAAATCATCTGGTACGGTACGGTCAAAGAACTGGACAAGACAACCAACCCTTATGTCAGACAGTTTATCAACGGTTCTTCCAAAGGCCCGATAAAAGTGGAGAAATAATATGGCTAAAAAATCAACAATCGATTATGTCTGCCAGTCATGCGGCGCCGTATATCCCAAATGGCAGGGCAAATGCGACGCCTGCGGCGAGTGGAATACCATTGTTGAAGAAAAAAGGCCTACCGAAGAATTTTCCAACATATCCGCAAAAAAACAGGGAAACCAGATTGATTTTGTTTCTCTGAACGGAGAAAGCCAAACCTATAAAAGACTGGTAACCAACCTTTCCGAAATTAACCGCGTATCCGGCGGAGGGTTGGTACCGGGGTCGGTTATTCTGGTCGGCGGCGACCCGGGAATCGGCAAGTCAACACTATTGTTGCAAATTTGCGCGGGAATGGCCAATAAACTGCAAGACAACAGCTGTTTTTACATTTCCGGCGAAGAGGCGATTGATCAGGTGCGAATCCGTGCAAAACGTCTGGGGTTGGCCGATGCCCCCGTGCGTCTGGCCAGCACAACCAGCGTTAAGGACATTATTGCGACATTGGAAAAGGAAAATCCGACGCTTGTCATTATCGATTCAATCCAGACTATGTATATTGACGAAGTTGAATCAACACCGGGCAGCGTCGCACAAGTTAGGGCAGCCGCTTATGAACTGATAAAAATTGCCAAGAAAAAGGGATTTACGCTGTTTCTGGTCGGACACGTTACCAAACAGGGTTCTATTGCCGGTCCGCGCGTCTTGGAGCATATGGTTGATACGGTGCTTTATTTTGAAGGCGACAGGGGACATCACTTCCGTATTTTGCGTGCAGTCAAAAACAGATACGGTGCTACTGACGAAATCGGCGTTTTTGAGATGCAGGACAACGGACTTGTTGAAGTGGAAAACCCTTCCGCCTTGTTTTTGGCAGAAAGACAGGGATGCGTTTCCGGTTCGTGTGTTTTTGCCGGAATCGAAGGTTCACGCCCATTGCTGGTAGAAATTCAGGCTTTGGTCGGCAACAGCGGATATGCCGGAGCAAAACGTGCCGTCGTCGGCTGGGATTCAAACCGGCTGGCAATGATACTGGCGGTTTTGGAAGCGCGCTGCGGGATGAATTTCAGCACGCATGACGTTTATCTGAACATTGCCGGAGGATTAAAAATTACCGAACCGGCCGCAGACCTGGCCGTTGCCATGGCCGTCATCTCGTCTATGACAAACAAACCGCTTCCGGCTGATATGGTGGTGTTCGGCGAAATAGGCCTGTCCGGGGAAATCAGGGCGGTCAGCCAGCCCACCTTGCGTCTGAAAGAAGCGCAGAAGCTCGGTTTTTCCAATGCCATTATCCCCAATTCATTTAATAAAGACAAAAAACAAAAGCTGATTGCCAATATGTCTTATCATGAAATCGGCAACGTTCAACGCCTGATTTCCAGGTTTAGTTAGAGGAGCTAAAACAGATGGAACCGTTAAATAATATTGATGTCATCATTTTAATCGGCGTTGCCCTATCAATGCTGGTCGCCTTTATACGCGGTTTCGTCAAAGAAGTCCTTTCTATCTTAGGGCTGGCGTTGTTTGTCGTTCTGACAGTATATCTGTCGCCGTTAATAACGCCGTGGATGAACCAGTTTATCGCCAGTAAACTGATGGCGCAGTTTGTGGTGTTTTTGTTAATTATGGCAGTTTTTTACGCCGTTTGGATTATCGGCACGGACAAGCTGATTGCCAAGATACGCACCAGCACGTTAAGCTTTATGGACAGGTTGTTTGGGTTGGTTTTTGGTTTTCTGCGGGCGGTACTTATTCTGGGATTTTGCTTTCTGATTGTAAAAATCGTCCTGCCGGAAGAACTGAAAGACGGTTCCCTGAAAAAATCCCAGTATTTTATGATGGCTGAGCCCTGCTCTGACATGATTGAAAAAATGCTGCCGGAAGACTTTATCAAAAACACGATGAAGTCAGTTGAAGATATAAACAAGGCCGATACGGACGCGAAGAAGAAAAAAGAGAAAAGCGACGGTAAAAAAGCCACCGCAAAACCGGTAGAAAAAGAAAAAGCCCCTGCCGGACTTCCTTCCAAATTAGATCAGGAACAAATGGACAAGATGTTTGAGCTGCTGGTCAAGCCGGAGATAAAAAACAATAGGAAAAAAGCTGTCGAAAAACCGACTGCAAAGAAAAATGAATCCACCGGGTATGACAGCAAGGAAACCAACAGCTTAGACCGGCTGATTGACATTACGGCAGAATAGCTCAAGGAAAGATATTTCCCATAAACATCGACAGATATAACAAAGGGGCTTTTCAGCCCCCTTTGTTATTCAAGAACAAGAAGTCCGTGTTTCTTTTTTCCCTGCGAGAGTTTTATATTACCGTTTTCAATATCTTTTTCGGTAATGACATAATTCTCGTCGGTAATAACCTTGTCGTTTAACTTCAGACCAGCCTGTTTTATCAAACGGCGGGCTTCGCCTTTGCTGGCTACAAATCCAAGAGCCAAAAACGCGTCAAGCACCCCTACCCCGGCCTTTGCGCCGGAAACCGTCGGCAAATCATCGCCGGCAATCCCTTTTTCAAAGGTTTTTACGGCCGTTTCCCGTGCGGCAGCAGCTTCGGCCTCGCCGCGGCAGATTTTAGTCGCTTCAAAGGCAAGTATTTTTTTGGCCTCATTTATTTCCTTATCCTGCAGGACTTCCAGACGGCGGACTTCATCCATCGGCAAATCCGTAAATATCCGCAGGCACTTTCCGACTTCGGCATCACCGATGTTGCGGAAATACTGATAATAGTCATAAGCGGGAAGTTTGTCTTCGTTTATCCAGACGGCATTGCCTTCCGACTTGCCCATTTTCTTACCCGCAGAATCTGTAATAATCGGGCTGGTAAACCCAAACAATTCCGTATCATAACGGCGCCGCCCGAGTTCCGTTCCCGAAACGATGTTTCCCCATTGGTCGGCTCCGGCAATCTGGGCACGGCAGCCGTATTTTTGCAATAAAACGCAAAAATCGTATCCCTGAAGCAGCATATAGTTAAATTCAAGAAAAGACATCGGCTGTTCACGTTCAAGACGGCTTTTTACGCTGTCCATCGTCAGCATCCGGTTGACAGAATAGCAGGTACCGATATCCCGCAAAAATTCAAGATAGTTAATGTCCTTGAACCAGTCATAATTGTCAACCATCAGCGCATCATTTTTGCCGTCGCCGAATTTAAGGAATTTCATAAACGACTTTTTAAGCCCCTGCACATTGTGCGCAAGCGTTTCCTCGCTCAAAAACGGGCGCAGTTTATCCTTGCCGGACGGATCGCCGATACGCGCCGTCGCGCCGCCTACCAAGGTGAGCGGCTTATGCCCGCATTTTTGAAACCAGCGCAGCATCATCAATGGAACTATATGCCCAACGTGCAGGCTGTCTCCGGTCGGATCCGACCCCAGATACCCCACCGCCGGCATTCCTTTTCTTTCACACTCGGCAAGATATTCGTCAAAACCCTGCTCGTTTGTGCATTGATTGTAAAAGCCGCGTTCGTGCATTATGTTTAAAAATTCTGATTTAAAACTTGTCATTTTTACTTCCTTATTCTTAAAACTTATGGCATATTAGCATAATAAATTGATAATGCAATTATAAAGAGGCGTTTTTTTATATGGTTATTAAGGGATTAAATTGTCTCGGCCTATCGGGAACCTCAACTTTCGGGGGGGTTGAACTTGCGTTGATTAAGACTGACGGCCTTGATATAAACGAGCGGAAAAAAGCTTATGCCGTCCCCTACCCCGATATGATGAAGGATCATATAAAAGCTGTTTATGGGTTACAAAGAAATACGCCGGAAAATGAAGAGAAACTAAAAAAAGTCGATGAAGAAGTTTCAGATTTCTACATTCAACTTATCAACGAATTTAAAAACGAATATGAAGATGAAATAGATTTAATCGGAATCGACGGATTGACAATTATGCATAATCCTAACATTCCTTATACTTATCAATTGGGAAACGGAAGATACATTGCAGCCCGAACCGGTACTAAAACCGTAACCCATTTTCGCAATGCCGATATTTGCAGCGGCGGTCAGGGAACGCCTATTTCTTCAAGTTATTTTAATGCTGTCGGAATTGATGAAATAAAACCCGCTGCGTATGTAAATATCAGCGGCAAATCAAGCATTACCTGGATTGGGTCATTTGGCGAAATTGTAGGTTTTGATTGTGGCCCGGGCGATAACTTTATTAACAACTGGACATCCAAACACGCAAATATGGAAAATGATTATAACGGCAGGCTGGCTATTATGGGGAAAGTCCACGAAAAAATTGTGAACTCTTTAATGCACCATAAGTTTTTTGCAAAATTTCCGCCTAAAGCCGCGTATACAGGGATTTTTGCCGACAAAGCCGAGCATTTAGAAGGGCTTTCGTTGGAGGACGGAGCAGCTACGGCAACTGCCTTTGTTGCCGAAGCAATCTGTTATTCAATCTGTCTTTATCTGCCGGAACTTCCTAAAAAAGTCATTGTTTGCGGCAAAGGCGCAGGCAACCCGACGCTGGTTCGTTTTATTCGGCAAAGGCTGCCCAATATGGATGTTATCGTAAGTAAAGAGGCTGATATTCCAATTGATACCGTTAATGCCGAAATCAGCGCCTTTCTGAGTGCACGGGCGGTTTATTCCCTACCGATAACTTTTCCATCCACAACCGGCGTCAGCCAACCTATCCCCGGAGGTGAAATTTATGAAGCAAACTAAAAGGAAAACTCAGCCTTTTTCAGTCTGTCTGGAGAATGTTTCTAAATTGTACGGAACTTTAACGGCCGTGGACAATGTTTCATTTGGCGCCAGTACAGGGGAAATTATTGCTTTACTCGGCCCTAACGGTGCCGGAAAATCAACGCTGATGAATATGATTTCCGGTTTTATTTCTCCGTCTGAAGGTACAATTTTCGTCAACGGGAAAGACGTAAGCAAAGAAAGCATTGCCACCAAAAAAGATATCGGCTTCCTGCCGGAAGGCGCTCCGATGTATGCGGATATGACCGTTAAATTGTTTTTAAGGTATATGATAGAATTAAAGCTTAATCTTGTGGAAACAGAAACGCAAAGCAAACAGCAAATAAGAGAAATATATGATAACGAATTTGTACGTATTATTGATTTAGCAAAAATTCGGGATATTACCCAACAAAAAATAGAAACTTTATCAAAAGGATATTTGCGACGGGTTGGTTTTGCCCAAAGCATTATCGGCAATCCGCCTATTTTGCTTTTAGACGAGCCGACAGACGGCCTCGACCCCAATCAGAAAGAGCATATGCGCCGTTTAATCAAAGATATGGGAAAAGACAAAACAATCATTATTTCAACACACCTTTTAGATGAAGCTGAAACTCTTGCTTCACGGATTATTCTTATTAACAAAGGCAGAATTGCCGCGGACGGAACACTGCAGGATATTTTAAAGGCAACAAGAAGCGAGTTGTTGGAAAAAGCGTTCCGAAAACTGACTGCTGCGAAGGAGACCCAGGCATGAACAGCATAAAGACTATCATTAAGTATGAATTAATACGATATTTTCTGTCTCCTCTGGCTTATGTTTATCTGGTCGGCTTTTTGCTGTTAAGCGGCTCCTGCGCCATTTATTTCGGCCATTTTTTTATGGACGGACACGCTTCACTGTGGGGGCTTTTTGATTATCAGCCTTGGATTTATCTGCTGTTTATCCCGGGAATTGCCATGCGCAGCTGGGCCGAAGAGTTTCACACCAAAAGCATTGTACAAATTTTAACTGTTCCTGTTTCCGTAACCGATTTGGTATGGGGCAAATTTTTGGCATCATGGATTTTTGCAATAATAGCCATTTTACTGACTTTTCCGTTTTGGATTACCGTTAATATCTTGGGAAATCCGGATAATACGGTTATTATAATCGGCTATCTCGGCTGTTTTATTCTGGCCGGCGCGATGCTTGCCATATCACAAACGATGTCGGCATTGACAAAAAGTCCTGTTATTGCTCTGGTTTTAGGCGTTTTTGTTAACCTTTTGTTTTTCTGGAGCGGATTTGATTATGTTTTGTTCTGGGCCAGAGAACTGTTCAGCGACGTTATTGTCGACACTATTATTTCGTTCAGTTTCCTTGCACATTTTGCCTCTTTAAGCCGAGGATTGGTTGAATTAAGAGACTTGGTTTTCTTTGGCTCGTTGATTGTTTTCTTCAACTTGATAACAATTGCCATCATCAGCCTGAAAACGAAAGGCTCTTCAGGTTTGATTTCATCTTCAAGCATCAGGCACGGCGTTTTGGTGCTTATACTTTTATTTATTGGCTTTTTCGGCTTAAACATTATTGCCAACAATGTTCTGCGGCAGATAAGCTACGATTTTACGGAAGAAAAATATCTCAGCCTGACGCAAAACACGAAAAATATTTTGCGCAGACTTGAACGTCCGATTATTGCCAAATTATATTATTCCCCGATTTTAGGACAGAGAAATCCGGAAGTCCGGCAGATATTCGACCGCATAAAACTGATACTTAAACAATATAAAACCTATGCAAACGGAAAATTTGACTATAAAATTTATACTCCAGAATTTTTGGATAAAGATGAAGACAGGGCTTTAGCCGAAGGATTGCAGCCAATCCCGCTAATAGACATTAACCAAAACGCTTTGTTCGGGCTCAGCCTTTCCGACAGCCTTACAAACAAGGCCGTTATTCCGTTTTTTTCGATTGAAAGGCTGCCGTTTCTGGAACAGGATTTGACCACGAATATTTACAAAATGCACCATAAAAAGAAAACTATCGGCATTTTAAGCTCCTTGCCGATAAACGGAGGCGTCAGGCAAAACGATGTTATGATGAGGAAATGGGAAATCCTCAAATATATAGAAGAACTTTATAATGTTAAAATTATCGAGAAACCCGATGATTTAGATCAACAATATGATGTTTTGATGATGGTGCACCCTTACGGGCTGGGCGAAGATGTTATTGAAAAAATAAAAAAACAGCCTAAAGTTTTGTTGCTGATGGACGTCGCCGATGACGCATCGCGTTTATATTCTCCGCTGGGAGGACAATTTATAACATCAGATATTTCCGAACTTGCCGACTATTGGGGTATTCAGTTTTATGATATCGGCGTCGCGGCAGATTTCGACAATTCTATAACAGTAGACGAAACAATTAATTACAGAACTAACCCGTCCTTTACGCAAGACCTCTTACAATTTAAAGTTACCGCGGATGACTTTAATCCAAACCACAGAACAACATATAAGCTGAATAACATTTTGTTTTCATCAGCAACGATGGTTATGCCCAAGCCGGGAAACGACGTCTTATATTTTCCACTGATAAAAACCAGCAAAAATTCCTCAATATTAAATGTCTTACTGGCTAAAGAAAGCAAAAGCCCCAGAGAAGTGCTTCAGCAATATACTCCGGGAAATAATGTTATTGTTATTGCGGCCGAATTCTTAAGCAATAATCCTAAAAAGCCTTTTGACGTTATCGCCATAGGCGACACAGACTTTATGTACGACGCCTTTTGGGCCAAAGAAACCAAATTTTTGGATTTATCTTATCAAACGCCGATTTTTGACAGTGCAAACTTTATTATGAACGCACTTGACTATCTAACGGAAAATGACGATTTAATCAGTCTGCGGGGAAAAAATGCCCAAAGACGCCCGTTATATAAAGTCGAAAATATGCGTAAAGCCAATATGTACCGTTATAAATTAAAGGAAAACGATATTTTTCAAGCTATAGACGGTGCAAAACAGGGACTGGCAGAAGTTATTGCAAAAAAGAATTTTGAAGAACGCGGAACTTTCAGCTCAGACGAACTGGCCGTTATCGGAAATATCCGCACGGAAATCGACCATCTCAGGCAACAACTCAGCACATTAAAACTAAATGCCAACAGAGATATTGAACAACTTGAAGTCAAAGTTAAATTTTTCAATATCTATTTTGTGGCCTTAATTATTATCTTTGTTGTTTTACTAACCAATCTCAATTATAAAAAACGTACTGCCGTACTTTGCAACATTAAAGGATTTTTTATTATTGACCGTCAAACCGTCAAACTGGCTGCATGGGTTGCCATAATAGCCGCCCTTGCTTTTTTCAGCATTTACATGGAAAACAAAAACAGTATTTCGGAATATGAGGGACAACCGGTATTTAAAGACTTTAACGGCAAAATTAATGATATATCCCTGATAAAGCTGAAAAACAGCCGGACATCACTGACATTTAAAAAAGCAAGCGGCATATGGATACTGGAAGAATATCCGAATATACCGGTTTATCAGGAGCGAATCCGCAGATTTTTAATTGCACTAAACAATATGACGTTTTATGAAAAAAAATCGGATAAGATTGCCGATATGAAATATTTTGGCTTTTCTTCCCTAAAAAACGAAAATTCACCCACGATAGAAGTCGGTTTATACAGCAATGCTAATCAGGAAATCGAAAATTTTGAGATAGGCTGGTACGATATGGATTTGGGACGAGGATCAAAAGCCGCTTTTATAAGGCTGAAAAATCAATTTCAGGTGTGGGAAGCCGATGCAGATTTTTATGACCTCTCTCTTGACAGAAACGCCTGGACCTACAGCAGTTTATGGAATCTTCGTTTTGGACGGTTAATCAGCTGCAATCAAATAACCGATAATATAAAAGTAATGAATATCGCAAAAATTTTGTTGAATGTTTATTATCAAAGTATATCAGAAAATATCAAAGGAAAAAAACTTGCCAATCTGGAAATCAGTGCAGAGCATAATAATTTGGTAAACCTTATCTTTTACGAAAGTAATGACGGCAAATATTATGTACAGTATGAATTTCTGAAAGCGCCAAACGGAAAACATATTGAATTTTTTGAAAAATATGTTCGGGGAAAATATTTGGAAATATCAAAAGAAACATGGGAAAAAATAAAAAATGACATCACAGAAACAAAATAATTATTTGAAAAAAGCAGCAGCAATCGCCGGTGTTTCTCTGGCTGTTTTGCTTATTGTTTTGAAACTTGCTGCTTTTATAAAGACAGATTCTCTGGCCATCTTTTCTTCTCTTGCCGACAGTGTTACCGATTTGTTTGCATCGGCTGTTTCTTTTGCCGCTGTTTATTTTTCAACTAAACCGGCTACTAAAGAACATCGCTACGGATATGGCAAATCAGAGGCGTTAAGTGCTTTTTTGCAGGCTGTTTTTGTCGGAGCATCTGGAATTTTTGTTATTGTAGACGGAATAAAGAGACTTATATATCCGGTGCAAATAGAACAAACGACTATAGGAATTGCAGTTATGCTTTTCAGTATTCTGGCAACTGTGCTGTTGGTTTTATTTCAGACATATGTTGCCAATAAGACCAATTCTCTGGCAATCAAGGCGGATCGAGCGCATTATACGGTTGACTTTCTGACAAATGCAGCGGTCGTTTTATCATTGCTTTTGGTACATTTTTTTGGTTTTGCATACTTTGATGTGATTGCTGCATTGTTTATTTCGGCATATTTACTGTATAATGCTTATCAGTTGGCTGCAGAATCCGTAGAACAGATAACCGACAAAGAACTGGCTCCCGAAATCAGGGAAAAAATTACGGAAATTGTCCGTAACAGCAAAGGAATACACGGAATGCACGATTTCCGCAGCAGAAGTCTGGGGGATATTTATTACTTTGAACTGCATCTGGAAATTGATGGTTCCATACCTTTGCTCAAAGCTCATGAACTGGCAGATGCGGTTGAACATAAAATACTTGAAGCATATCCCGGAAGCCAGGTACTTATCCACCAAGATCCTTATGGCATACATGAAGACCGGCTTGACCATCAAATTGAAGGGGCTTGCAGAATATAACCAATTTAAGGTTGTTTTTTTCCGGGCAATTTTGATTTTAGCTGACCGCAGGCTGCCAAAATATCTTGTCCCCGTGCTACTCTGACCGGTGCAGCGAATCCTGCTTTTTCCAGAGTATTTGAAAAGGCCTCGACAGTTTTTTTATCGCTTGGCTGAAATTCGCATCCGGGCCAAGGATTAAAAGGAATTAAATTAAACAGTGCGCGAAGTCTATATTTTTTCAAAAGCGAAATCAACTCTTCGGCATTGTCTAGACTATCATTTATCCCTTTTAAAAGAAGGTACTCAAAAGTAATATAGCGGCTGTGATCCCCTTTTTGATATTCGGCACAGGCTTTCATTATTTCTTCAATTTTGAATTTATCGTTTATAGGCATAATCTGCGAACGAATCATATTGTTCGGTGCATGAAGAGAAACAGCAAGCCGCACTCCCGTTCGCTGCAAAGCTTCCACGATGCGGGGCGCAATCCCGGAGGTAGACATAGTAACGCGCCGTCGGGAAATTCCAATCCCTTCACAGTCGGTTATAATATTCAAAGCTTTTACAACATTATCAAGATTATTAAGAGGTTCCCCCATTCCCATTACAACTATGTTTGATAAATAACGCACCTCATCTGTCGGGCTTGGCCACTCGCCGTACGCATCACGGGCTACCATAAACTGTCCGACAATTTCTCCGACTGTTAAATTCCGGGTAAATTTCTGGCTTCCGGTGTGGCAAAATCGACACCCCATTGCGCAGCCAACCTGAGTAGAAATACAGACGGCTCCACGGTCTTTTTCCGGAATATAAACCATTTCAACGCGTTCGCCGTCCTTAAACTCCAGCAACCATTTATGGGTTTTATCTACGGAAATCTGTTCTGTAATCACTTTCGGCCGGGTAATCGTATAGTTTTCTTCCAGTTTCTGCCGCAATGGCAAAGAAAGATTACTCATTTCGGCAAAATCAGTTACACCGCGAAAATATATCCATTGCCACAATTGTTTTGCTCGGAAACTTTTTTCCCCAAGTTCGGCTATTTCTGCAGCCAATTCTTCTTTTGTCAGATTTGTAAGTTCTTTTTTTTCTGTCATTTTATGCTCTTTATTTGCATTTTGCGCTGATTGCCTTATAAGCTCCTGTAAAACCGGCTAAAGAATATGTATCCTTGGTTTTGGTTCCGCGTGAAGACATTCCTTCAACAATCATCCTTTGTCCGCGCTTCATTGCATCAACCAGTTTCTTATCCGTAGAAGCGTCTGGTGCCCAAGCATTATCTCCGCTGGTAAACAGATTGTTAAATGACGTTGTACCGATTTTTACGACCACCCCGGAGCCTTTTTTATAATCATATCCGGCTACAAAATTAACTACATTATAGCTTTTATCTGCAGGCCGATGAGTTACGACGGCATATATATCCCCGCGTTTTTTATAATTTCCTTCGTCTTTTTTGGGCGTCGAAGCCATATAACAGACCAAATTTTTTCCTTCTTTATATGAATATGCAGTCCAGTCGCCATACTCTCCCAGCTCTACAGGAACACTCCCTGCAAAAGCCGGACAAGAAACAAGCAAAGCCAAGGATAAAATAACATACTTTTTCATGATTTTAATTCCTAAAAAATTTGATTTTGTTATATCATAATTAAGACATTTATAATAAACAATTAACAAGTTTAAGAAATACCGCAAAAAAGAGGGCATTAAATGTTTCATCCTGATTATATTAATCCGAAAAAACTGATAAATAACGACGATATTCTTCAACTGTTTAAATTAGTAGAAAAGCACGGCGGCGTTTTGCGCTTTGTCGGCGGTGCGGTAAGAGATGCTATTGCAGGATTAGACAGGACAGATATCGATATGGTAACGGATATGTCTCCTTCGGAATTTTCGGATATGTGCGATGATGAAGGCCTCAGATGTGTCCCTATCGGTATACAATTTTTTACAATCGGCGTTATTATCAATGACAGTTTTTTCAAGGTTACATCTTTAAGTACCGAAGAGGACAATGGCAAAGACGAATGGAAGAGCGATGCGGCGAAACGCGATCTTACCATAAATGCCGTTTATGCCGATGAAAAAGGTAATGTTTTTGATTATTACAACGGTATCAATGATTTGGAAAACGGGGTTATCAAATTTATAGGCATTCCACAGGAAACTATTGAACGTGATTATATCAGAATTATGCGCTTTTTCAGATTCTGCGCCATGTTCGGAAAAAAAATCGACGCTAAATCGTTAAAAGCCTGTATTGAAAATAAAGACTTATTAAGAAAAATATCATCCGAAAAGATAAAAGACGAATTGTTTAAAATCCTTATGGCACCCTACGCGGTCAATACTCTCAAGCTTATTTTTGATAACGGAATACTCGACTTTTTGATTGCCCCTCCAAAAAATTTTGATAATCTTGAGAAACTTATCAGGCTTATTACTTCTTTGGGAATTGAAAAAAACATTATCCGCCGCATATTTGTCATGTTTGAACCTGATACCAAAAGAGCTGGCAGGCTGGCAGATATTTTCCGACTGAACAGAGAACAAAAGGAACATCTTCTGGAGCTAAGCAAAGCAAAATTATCAAAAAGCAGTTTTAAAGACAGTGTATCCATAAACAAGGCTGTTTATTTGTACGGCAAAGATGTTTGCAGGGACAAATGGCTTTGTCTGAACTTAGATAATACTAACGAAGAAAAGACAAAAGATATTTTAAATACACTGGATTCAATGGATATTCCATTTTTCCCCCTTAATGGAAAAGACCTTATTCAAATCGGTGCTGACCAGAAATTAATCGGGCTTTATATTGATGCATTAAAGAAAGACTGGTACGAGCAAGGGTGTTGTTTATCAAAAGAGGAATTAATCAGAAAATATAAAGAAATATTTTAAATACATTGTTTTAAATTATAAAAAAGCCTTATTAAGGCGGGAAATTTTTTAATTCGCAGGAAACACTGCAAAAACAATGTGTTATACTCTGCTTTGTTTTTTTAGCATAGAGCATATAAAAATAACTTTTTTGATAAGATTATCACAAAACATCAAAAAGGTTCTACAACTAAAAAAACACCGCTTAGTGTTGATTTTATCAAATTTGACATAATCATATCACGCAACCGCTGTTTATTCAGTATCGCCATTTTTATATGTAATAAAAATCTCTGTATTTGGCTAGAGATTTTGGATTACAAAAAAGCGCCGTAAAATCGGCGCACATTTTAACTTTTATTTTTTTCTAAAAGTTCTAATATCTGATTTAGCTCAGCAGGACTTTTGTATTCAATCGTTACTTTACCTTTATCGTTTTGTCCGGCGTTAATTTTAACTTTCATGCCTATATTTTTAGTTAAATCTTTTTCTAGTTCTTTTAGACTTGGATCTTTTTTTACAGCTCTGTTAATTTGAGTCAAAGCATGATTCTTTAAATTATTGACAAGTTCTTCCGTCTGACGGACGGTTAATCCGCGTGACATAATTTTTTGGGCAACCTCTTCAGCATTTTCCAGACCAATTAAAGCCCTAGCATGCCCGGCGGTTAAGGCATTATTTTTTACCATTTCCTGAATAGCGGCAGGCAAACTGAGCAAGCGCAGGGTATTGGTTATATAACTCCTTGATTTTCCAACTATTTGCGATAAAGCTTCATGCGTATGAGAAAATTCATTTATCAGCCGGTTAAACCCTTCGGCTTCCTCAATAGCGGACAGGTTTTCACGCAACAGGTTTTCAATAAGCGCTACTTCAAGTACTTCCTGATTATCCATTTCCTTTTCAATAACCGGTACCTCGGTTATACCTGCTAATTTTGAAGCGCGCCAACGACGTTCTCCGGCAATTATCTCATATTTTTCGCCGTTTTTGCGAACAAGCAAAGGTTGAAGCACGCCTTTTTCTTTTATAGAAGCCACCAAAGCATCAAGGGCTTCCTGATTAAATTCCTTACGCGGCTGATACGGACTGGGTTCCAGTTCATTAACATTTAAGGTTTTGATTCCGGTTTCAGTATTTTCGCCCGTATTAATATTGTCCAGGCTAAAACTTAAATCATCATCTCCAAGAAGAGCTTCCAGCCCCCGCCCTAAACCATGTTTCTTATTCATAGACATATCTATAACTCCTTTTCCCTTTTTAATACCTCTTTTGCCAAATTAAGATAAGCTTTAGCACCATTACTCTTAAAGTCGTAAATCAAAACAGGCTGTCCATGCGACGGAGCTTCAGAAATGCGAACACTTCTCGGAATAACCGTTTTGTATACTTTTTGACCGAAATATTTTCGTACATCTGTTTCTACCATCTGACTCAAATTGTTTCGCTTGTCAAACATCGTCAACACGATACCTTGCAAATCAAGTTTGGAATTAAAATTCTTTTTTTAAGATCCGTCAAACCTTCCAACGCCAAAAACTCGCTTTGCAGAGGAACGATTACAGAATCAGACGAAACGAGTGCATTAATCGTTATTAAATTCAAAGACGGGGGGCAATCAATCAATATATAATCGTACTTTCCGCTTAAGGCATTTAATGCATTTTTTAAGACATACTCTCGTTTATTAACATCAATAAGCTCTATTTCTGCGGCAGCCAATGCCGGAGCAGACGGTAAAATATCAAATTTTTTTATATCTGTTTTGACAATAGCATCTTCTGCTTTGCAATTGTTTATCATAATATCGTATGTTGAAAACAAACATTTATTTTTATTAATTCCCAAAGAGGTTGTTGCGTTCCCCTGCGGATCCATATCAAGAATTAAAACGCGTTTTCCGATAGCAGCCATAGCTGTTGCGATATTAACAGCAGTCGTCGTTTTACCAACTCCGCCTTTTCGATTGGCAATAGATATAATTTTTACCATTATCGCTTTCTCCTTAATTCGCTGATACATAAAATTTTACCAAATTTATCCGTTGCGCTATTTTCTGTTTTATATTTAAAATACCATTGCTTTTGCGCAGTTTCTATTTCATCAGCCCAATGTTCCCCTTTAGGAAAGATAAGATTTGTTTCAGTTTTGCAAAAAGGTTTGCTGTAATCCAAAAGCTTTGACAACGCCGCCAGAGCGCGTGATGTTATAATATCAACATTTTTCATTTTAATATTTTCTATGCGGTCATGCAGTATATTGACATTCAGCTTCAATTCATCTTTTACCGCATTTAAAAACAATGTTTTTTTACCAATACTTTCAACTAAATTTATACTTAACTCCGGATTAAGCTGTTTTGCCATAATAGCCAGAACCATTCCGGGAAAACCTGCGCCGGATCCTAAATCAAGCAGGATTTTATCTGTAGGCCGAATGTATTTATATAATTGAACCGAATCTAATATATGCCGTTCCCAAATATGTTCAACCGAAGACTTGCTTATTAAATTAAACTTGCAATTCCATTCAAGAACCAAAGTTTTGTAAGCTTCTATTTTTTCTTTTGTTTCACGTGAAACATTATATATCTGTAAAATATCCATCATACTAAAGATAATATTTTAACTATTTTTTTTTTGCATAAAAAAATACAGTTATAAACACGAAAAATTTTTATTTAGAGTTAAAATATTCCTGTGCAAGTTTATGCCACTTTAATTTATCTTCGCCTGTTATTTTTCGTATTACTTTGCAAGGATTACCAGCGGCAACTACATCAGACGGAATATTTTTTGTTACAACCGCACCAGAACCGATAACAACATTATCACCAATCGTAACACCAGGATTAATTACAACGTTTCCGCAAATCCATACATTATTGCCAATATTAACTTCCTTTCCATACTCCAGACCTGTATTGCGAACTTCTGCATCAATAGGATGAGCTGCAGTGTAAATACAAACCCTCGGAGCCAAAAACACATTATTGCCAATATTGACGTTACACACATCAATAATTATGCAATCGTAATTTGCATAGAAATTTTCGCCTATTGAAATATTTTTTCCATAATCACACTGAAAAGGAGGCTCTATATAAAAATTTTTTCCAGTAGATTTAAATAACCGTTTAAACAAAAGTTGTCTTTTTTCACTCTCGTCTTCGGCAGTCAGATTTATCTGGCGGGTTATTTTTTTTGCATACAAAAAATCCTGTTTCAACTCATCATCAACAGCTTTATACAGCTTTCCGGACAACATCAAATTTTTCTCTTTCATATTTTCTTCCTCTATTTTTTCATATAACCCAAAATTGCGATTACAGCTGCAGGAGTGACTCCGGATATTCTTGACGCTTCACCTATCGTCGAAGGACGCACCTTTTCCAGTTTTGCAACAACTTCCCGAGACAAACCGCCAATTTTACGATAATCAATATCTGATTTAATTTTTACCGATTCATCTTTTTTAAATAATTCTATATCGCTGCTTTGCCGTTTCATATAGCCAGAATATTTAGCTTCGATGCATAATTGTTCAAAAACATTATTTTGTACATTTTTTATTTCAGGCATAATTTTCATTATTGTTTCACGTGAAACGTCGTTATACCCTAAAAGATCAAAAACACTTTTTTTATTGCCGTCTTTCTTTATCGGTAAATTATACTTATCAATCGCAGCAAACGATACGCATGTTTGCTGTATAAGATTTCTATATTTATCAAGTTGTTCTTTCTTGCTTTTAAATACAGTGTATCTATCTTGAGAAACACAACCAATTTGATGCCCTTTTTCCGTCAGACGCAAATCAGCATTGTCTGCACGCAGATAAAGACGATATTCAGATCGTGATGTAAACATACGATATGGCTCATCTACACCTTTTGTTATTAAATCATCAATCATAACACCTATATAGCCCTCGCTGCGGTCTATATAAAACTCCTGATTATTTCCCACGGCATTGAGTGCGGCATTAATTCCTGCAATTACTCCCTGAGCGGCGGCTTCTTCATATCCAGTCGTTCCATTAATCTGTCCGGCTAAATACAACCCTTTTGTTCTTTTTACTTTCAAACAATGATCCAGCTCCATAGGATCAACATAATCATATTCAATAGCGTATGCATAGCGGATAATTTTGACATTTTCCAACCCTTTTATAGTATGGATAAATTCTTCCTGAACATCTGCCGGCAGGGACGTGGAAATACCATTCGGATAGACAACATCTGTATTATATCCTTCAGGTTCCAAAAAAATCTGATGACTGGTGCGATCAGCAAACTTCACCAATTTGTCTTCTATACTTGGGCAATAACGAGGTCCAACACCTGTTATAAGTCCTGAAAAAAGTGCACATTTAGAAAAATTATCACGAATAATCTGATGGGTCTTTTCATTTGTATTGGTTATATAGCATTTAATTTGCGGCTGAGATATTTCTTTGGTCATAAAAGAAAAAGGTACAGGTGCTGCATCGCCTTCCTGTTTTTCCAATACATCCCATTTTATTGTTTTTCCGTCTAACCGTGCCGGCGTTCCTGTTTTTAAACGTCCCAGGCGCAAACCGCATTGTTTTAAATACGCTGTTATTCCTGTACAACTTACATCATTGACGCGACCACCTACAGTCGTTTGGTGACCGGTAAACATAATCCCATTAAGAAAAGTTCCGACAGTAAGGACTATCGATTCAGCAAAAAACTCTCTTCCATCTGATAATCTTATGCCTTTTATTTTCATTTCATCAATAATCAGATGCTCAACGGCACCTTCGATAATATCCAAATTTTGATATTTGCTTAATTCTTCCAGCATATATTTTTTATATAAATCTCTATCAGCCTGTGCACGCGGTCCTCTGACGGCCGGTCCTTTTGAAGAATTCAACATACGAAATTGTATTCCGGCACGGTCAATAACCTTTCCCATTAAACCATCAAGGGCATCAATCTCTCGTACAAGATGCCCTTTTCCCAAACCACCAATAGCCGGATTACAAGACATTTCTCCGATTGTTGTTATTTTGTGCGTAATTAAAGCTGTTTTTACTCCCATTCTGGCTGCAGCTGCGCTTGCTTCGCATCCGGCGTGCCCACCGCCAATCACCAATACATCATATTTATTCATTTTAAGCCCTTATTTTTACTAAAATTTGCAGTGATTTTAATTCAAGATTTCAATTTTGCAAGTAATATCTTAAATAAAAAAACTTACTTTATCATTACATTATGTTATTGACATATAAAA
>URXV01000013.1 GCA_900551865.1 uncultured Rickettsiales bacterium | reverse complement strand
TGGCGTATATAACAGAGATTATGTGCCTTAAAACTAAGGTAAATAAATTGGTGTGGTTGCCTGACAGAGATGAAACATATATATTCAACCATAATATGTTAAAAGAATTCATAAGGAACAAATTTAATATTCCTTATGAAAGAAAAATATATTTTGGTTGTCCAAGCCAAAGTGATGATGATACGTTTTCTAATGTGATTCGTTTTGCTGACTATATGTGTGGAGCTTTATCATCCATATATTCAACAAAAGATAAACATATAACAATATATGAAAACGTTTTGGCAAATAATGATAATTGTGAGCTCATTTTATATGAACTCCAAAAAGAACATTTGATTTGTAAATTTATAATAGTAAAAAAATAATTCTAAATATCAAGCCTCGCTATGAGGCTTTTTTTATATTTAAACAAAAGGAAAAACTATGAGCAGAGCATACGGCTGGAATGCCAGCCTTTTAATTGCCGAAGAAACCGAGTACGGTGTGTTGCCGGAAAGCGGTTATCGGCAAATACCTTTTATTTCATCATCGTTGGATAGCGAGCAAAGTCTTGTGTCTTCCAATGTCTTGGGGCTTGGGCGCGACCCAACACAGCCGTTTCAAGATGTTATTAATGTAGATGGCGATATGGCTGTGCCGGTGGATATGCGCAACATCGGGGTTTGGTTCAAAGCCATTTTCGGAACGCCAACCACGACTGAAAACGAAGACGGCAGTTATTCGCACGCCTTTGAAAGCGGTAAAATCTCTATTCCAAGCTATTCTTTAGAAGTTGGTTTGCCGGAAGTTCCGCAGTTTATCCGCTTTATGGGCGTTCGTGCGAATAGTATTGCTTTTAACTTCCAACGCTCCGGAGAGGCACAAGTTACGGTCAACCTGATGGCTCAGGGTGAAAGTGGGGCAACCACCACAATCGCAACTGAACCGGAAATTTACGAATACACGCGCGTATCGCAGTTTCAAGGCTTTATCAAAAGCGGTGGCAAGCTGTTGGCAAACATAACCTCGGCGAGTGCGACATACTCCAACAATCTGGAAAAAATTGAAACCATTCGTAACGATGGCAAGGTTGAGGCGATTGATTTGGGCGTAGCAAGCCTTTCCGGTAGTATTTCGGCACGTTATGGCGACAATGAGCTGTTGGATAAAGCCCGTGCCGGTACGCCGGTTGATGTCGAGCTTGGTTATCAGCTTTCGGATGGTTTGAAACTCGTGATTACCTGCCATGAGGTCTATTTGCCAAAGCCCAAACGGTCGATTGACGGCCCCGGCGGTATTGAATGTAGTTATGATTTTCAAGGCGCAAAAGAGCAAACGCTTGGCAAAATGATGACTGTAACCCTTGTTAATGATGTAGAGGGATATTAAAAATGTTACGATTAAAAATTCAAAAAGAGCCATATTGGCTGGAACTTGGTTATGGCGTAAGAGTTAAGGTTAGACCTTGCACTTCCGCCGTTTTTTATGAGGCTAAGGCTTATATGAACAGCAAACTGGCAGAATTGGCAAAAGCTTATCAAGCCAACAAAGCGGCCGGAATTACTAATGATACGGCGGTGGATATTGAGAATCCGGTTAAACGAGAGGCTTTAGCTGATAAATTCCTGCTGATAGGTTTAGGCATTGCCGGTATTTTAGAATGGGACGGCGTGATGGAAGCCGATGAGGATAAGCCTGCACCGTTGGTAGAAAGCAAGATTGACGAGCTGTTTTCAAACTTTTGGGCGGTGGCTGAGAACTTCCGCCATCAATATTGCGGCTTGCAAGAAATTTTGGCGGCAGAAAAAAACGCCTCTTCGCCCGCACCAAGTGGCACTTTGGAGACGGGCGAACCTACTGCAACGGATGCGGAGGAACACAAAGCCTCTGTCCGTTCCACAAGTGCCGATACACCGAAACAACCTTAGAAACCGATGTCGGCTATCAGGCTTGGGAGATTTTACTCAAACTTCCTAAGCCTGATTTAGCCTTGGCGCTGACTATCGCCCAAAGCCTCGGTTTTGATATGGATATGATGAGCGAGCTGTTGCCTGTGGGGATATTTGCTATTTTAGGAAGTCAAGAAACGAATGGGTGCGGTTAAGAATTTAAGCATACGCCTTGCGGCGGTGGGCGGGGATAAAGTCCGGCAAGAGTTTAAGAGCCTTGGGGCGGATGGCGATAAGGCTTTTCGGCGGATTATCCAAGTTATTACACCGGCCAATGATAACTTGAAAGCCTTGGAATCAACCGCAAGGTCTTTTAATGATGTCATTCGGCAAGGAACGGCTTTGTTTGGGGCTTACCTAGGGTTTCAAGGCTTAAAGAATACTTTTTCGGCCATTTTCTCCGCCAATACTTCTTTCGAACAATTGTCCGGTTCTCTTAAAACCGTTACAGGTTCGACTAAAGGCGCGCAAGAGGCTTTTGCCCTGATTGAGAAGTTTGCGATTGACACACCTTATCAGCTAAACGAAATTGTTGAGGCTTTTATTCGGCTTAAAGCCTTAGGACTTGAACCTTCTGAGGCGGCGTTGACTTCTTACGGTAACACTGCTTCGGCGTTTGGTAAAAACATCAAAGATTTTGTGGACGCAGTTGCGGCGGCAACAGTCGGTGAATTCGAACGTCTCAAAACCTTTGGTATTAAGGCCAGCGTTTTAAATGATGATGTCAGTTTTACCTTTGCCGGAGTTACAACAACCGTCAAGAAAAATGCCGCTGAAATTGAAAAATATCTGCGAACGCTCGGTGATGTCAATTTTGCCGGCGCAATGAACGAGCAGATGAAAACGATGAACGGCGTATTGTCGAATATCGAGGATAGTTTTGAAAAAATCTATCGCGATATTGGTACAAATGGCTTAAATAACGCACTTAAAAATACATTTACTCAATTTAATGAGTTGGTGGAACAAGGTGGAAATGCCGCAAAAACGATTGGACAAACCTTAGCCTTTGCTGTCAATACAGCATCTTCGGCTTTCTTTTTGCTGGCAGAACACGCGGATGTTGCATTGACTTTATTAGGAGTACGGCTTGGTTCGTCAGCGATTTTAGGTGGTATTAACCTTTTGAAAGCCGGTGTCGGTTATCTGCAGGTATCCATGGCCGGGCTTTCTGTGTCGACAAAATCGGCGATTGCCGGTATTACGATGATGAGCCGGGTTTCCAAATTGGCGGCGGTACAGATGGGGATTACCGCGACTGCGGCGGGTTTGTTGAAAGGTGCGTTAGCGTTAATTGGCGGGCCGACAGGTTTGGCGGTGTTAGCCGGAATGGCAATTTATAAACTCGTTGACAGCCACGATGTTGCCAAACGAGCCGCCAACGACCACGCTGAAACCTTGAAAAAGTTGCAAGATGAACTCAAAGCGACAACCGAGGAAGCAACAAAGTTTTCGGCAGAACAAACTAAAGATATGGCGTTGGCGGAATGGGGATTGAAACTCAAAACCGCCGAGCAAAATATCAAGGATTTGCGGACAGAGCTTAAAAACACCGGCGGCTTATCTTTTACAACGCGGTTTACGCCGAACGCTTTGCTGAAAGATTATGAGATTTATGCCAAGGATTGGGCAGATGTTCTCCGGCAATCCAAGATTGATTTGGAGCAATATGAGAAAGAAATCTGGGGATTGGCGGCAAATTATCCTGATTTCCAGCCACAGGCACAGGAAGTTCAGAATAAAATTCTGCTTTTGAAAGCGGCACAAAAAGATGCTTTGATGGCAAGAGATGAGTTAAAATATCTTGAAAACCCTGAACTGCGTCCGAAAGTCGAGGCGGAAATTGAGACAAGCGTTACGCCAACCTCCAGTATTGATTCTGATAAATATAAAAAAATATTGAGGATATTAAGCAAAAGGTTTTGGAGCTGAAATCCCCCTACGAACAGGCGATGGCCAAAGCCAACGAGTGGCGGGAGAATGCTCTTAGCAATCTCAATGCCAGTTCGGAGGATTACCAAATCTATAAGGAGCAAATCAACCAAGTTTACGACAATATGGTCAAAAAAGCTGACGAAGCGGCTTTGAAATCTTCAAAATCTTTGGAGGATGGCTTTAAGTGTGGGTTTGTTAATCTGCAAGAGGAGTTGAGTGACTTTGCAAGCCTTTCCGAAAGTGCCGTCAAACATGCCTTTAACAATATGGAAAATGTTTTGGCTGATTTTGTGGCTACAGGCAAAGCTAATATTGCTGACTTAGTGCAGTCGATTGTAAGCGATTTTGCAAAAATTGCTATCCGGCAGTCTATCACGCAACCCTTAATGTCAGGTTTAAGCTCTTATTTTGGTTTTGCAACGGCGCACACTGGCGGAATTGTCGGCGCTGACAGTTTGGCGACAAAATCCGCTAGTTCTTTGGCTTTTATTGGCGCGCCACGATTTCATAGTGGTGGTATTGTTGGCGATGAAGTGCCGATTATTGCTAAACGCGGCGAAGGTGTTTTTACGCGTGAACAAATGAAAGCCTTGGGAGATAATGGAAAAGCCCCTGTTTATGTGGATATTAACGTGCATAACAACGCCCCGAATACTCAAGCGCGTGCAACCTCAAGCCGAGATAACAGCGGTAATGTGAGTATTGACGTGATTGTCGAGCAAATTGAGGGCGCGATTGGCAAAAATATCAGCAAAGGCGAAGGCTTGTCGCCGATTTTGGAACAACGATACGCGCTTAACCCTGCATACGGGAGCTACCGATGACAATAAAATTCCCAGAAAGATTGCCTTATCCAACGGTTGAGAGTTATTCCATTCGCCCCGATGAGGCGATTATCCGTACGGATATGGAATCCGGACCCGCAAGGCAACGGCGCAGATATACGCAAACACCATCTAAAATTACGGTGCGATGGGTTATGTCTCCGGAGCAGTTCTGTCTTTTTGAGGCGTGGTACAAATACTACGGCAAAGAGGGGGCGGAGTGGTTTTCCATCAATCTGTTGGGCGGAATTGGCTTAACCGAACAGGACGCGCGCTTTACACAGCAGTTTGAGGCAAGCCTTATTGCCGGAAGACTTTGGCAAATCACGTCAGAACTTGAAATCAGGGACAGACCAACCATTACCGAAGACGCGTTGCAAATCATTATGGATTCCGACTTCCAAAAGTTGGAACTCACGGTTGATAAATTGCACCGCTTTGTTCATTACACCTGTCCGCACGATTTAAATTAAGGAGCTATAATGCCAAATATGCAAGAAAGATTAAACGCCGCGGTGGACAGAGCCGAGGTGGATACCGGTCTATTGCACGAAGTTGTGCATGGCTCTGTCTCAACTGAGGTTGATACCGAGAGCGGTAAAGTCCCAAGTGTCGCAAAAGCCATTAATGATATTCAGATAATTGTTGATGCAGATGCCAAGATTTTACACGACATCACGCATGGCGACAGCACAACCGTTGTAATTACCGAAAACGGTGAAGTGCCGAGTACCGCCAAAACTGTCCAAGATATTCGCAACTATATTCAAAACGGCACGGATGATTTGGTTCTAAAAGCAGAAAATGCGGCACAACAAGCTAAAGATTGGGCCATTAAAACTGATGGCGCTGTTGAAGAATTTGACTATTCTTCTAAACATTATGCTGAAGCCGCCGCGGAAATTGCAGGTAGAATGGATAAAAAAGCTGATACGTTGGCTGGTTATGGCATTTTAGACGGCGTGGCATACGAGCCGATTATCGATGACAAGATTGCGTTAACACTCATTTATCCAGACACAATGACATATAGCGTGATTAAATAATTTATTAATTTTGAAAGAAAAAACTATGACAGACAAACATATTTATATAAAAGACAGTAACGGCAACAAGCTATATCCTGTTACCAAATCAAGCCTTGTTTTGAATGATAATGGAGAAAGTTTAGGTGGAATTGAAACAGGCGCACAAGTCAATAAAATTGAGAAAATTAAGGTTAATGGTGTAGAGCTGGAAATCAAATCCAAAGAAGTGGATATTAATATTCCGAGCGTTCCTGTTTATTCTCTATCCAAATCTGAAACCGCAGATAATGGATATTCCGCAACTTATCAATTAACGAAAGATGGCACACCTGTCGGTGACAAAATCAATATTACCAAGGATATGGTTGTGCAATCAGGTACAGTTCAAACAGTTGTAACTGATAATATGCCGGTTGAGGGCTATAAAGCAGGCGATAAGTATATCGATTTATTACTTGCAAATACTGATGACGAACATATTTATATTTTGGTCAGTGATTTAGTCGATGTATATTCCGCCGGTAACGGAATCATTATTAGCGGTAATTCTGTTGCGGTTGATACAAGTGTTGTAGCATTAAAAGGCGAAAGTTATACAAAATCAGAAGCAGATAATCGCTATCTTCAGGAACACCAAGATATTTCAGGTAAAGCTGACAAAGCAACAACATTAGCAGGATATGGCATAACAGACGCCTTATCTTATGAAGAAATTGCATAATTATTTAATAAAAAATGATTAAGGGGCGTAAAACCGCCCTTTTTTTGTATGGAGTGATGATGAGTACAAAAGAAGTTACAGCAATTAAGGTTTTATTAAAAAACAGCCGAGGGGAATATCTTATCCCATATACTGAAGAAAAATTCGATATTGATGCACATACAGAAAATGTTTCTAACCCTCATAATGTTACAAAAGCTCAGGTTGGATTGAGTAATGTCGATAATACTTCAGATATCAATAAACCAGTATCTACGGCACAAAAATCTTATGTCGATAATTTTCAACCACCAATTACAGCTTTGACGGTCACATCCGGAACAGTCTCTTTGGCTGTTAACAAGATTTACACCTTATCTATTTCTGGAGCAACAACATTTTCATTACCAACACCAAACAATAAAAATGTATTTAATCAAATTAAAGTAATGCTTAAAGTTACAGGAATGCCGACAATTAATTGGGGAACAACAAACTTCTTCAATAATGAAACTCCAGAGATTAAAGCAGGTAACTACGATGTGTATTTCGACTATGACAACCTCATGAGTGCTTGGGTTGTTGGAACAATGAGCAAAGGAAAAGCAAGTTAATGAGAGAGTTATTGAGTGAGAAGATGATTGGAGCTGAAGTTTCTCCATACACTCTAAATCAAGTTGTTTTTGAAAAATCAGCTCCCGGTAAATATACTATTAATATCGATAAAGGTATTTTTGAAGTTTCTATTTGTGGTGCAGGTGTCGGTGGGGGAGGATCAGCTACTTCCCATTCTTGGTTTGGTTCTAACGGTGGATCGGGTGCTGCGTTTAAAGGACTTATTAAGTTTGCTAAAACAACTTTAAAAATTACGATTGGTAAAGGTGGAGCGGGAGGTTTAGCATCAGGTAAAAATACAAGTGCTGGCACTAACGGTTTGTTATCTAGCATTTTTCAAGGCTCCACAAACATCATTAGTGCAGGAGCTGGAAATGGAAGATACGGAACTGGAAATGGTGCAGGAACTAATAATGGAAATGGAGGTACTTTAACAATTGGTAATGCTGACAGTGTTTCCGAGATTATTAAAAGTAATGGTGTCAAATCTTCTACAGTTTCTATTTTAGGAAACGGATATGGTGCAGGTGGCGCATACCGCGCCTCAAACAGTGGAACAAATGGACAGAACGGATATGTAAAAATTTTATTTAAAAGGAGCAAATAATGTCTGTTATTCTAAATAAATTTGAGACTCAGCAAGTGTTCTCCTTCATAACTTTTATATTAAATACAATATGTTATCAAAATACCTCAATGCAAGAGATGTAAAATGATGAATTTATGGAGTAAAAATTTACAGATATCAAAAATTTTATCTTTTGAAGCAATCAGCTTTAACGCATCATCAACCTTACAAACTTGGATTGTTCCATCAGGTATTAAAAAAATCCATATTGATTGTGTAGCCAGTCAGGGGGGAAGATCCGGAGGTTCAGGAGGAAGAGTTGAGTGTGATTTAGCTGTTGAACCCTACCAAACATTATACCTAATGATTGGTTCAATACCTAATGACGAATATACAGCAACATATAATGCCAGTGACATTCGTATTGGTGGAACAGAATACTCTCATCGTGTCATTGTTGCAGGTGGTGGTGGTTCATCATCTAGTCGAAATACCATTGGCGGCGCGGGTGGAGGTTTAATCGGTGGCGATGGTGGAAAAGGATATGGAGCTTCTTCTATGGGAAAAGGTGGAACACCTTCGTCTGGTGGTAATGGTGGAGCAGGAACTCCTGTATCTGTTGGTCACCACCACGATGGTCTTGCTGGAAAATTAGCTCTCGGTGGTAATGGGAGCATTTGCGGATATGAAGGAAATTCGGGTGCTGGCGGAGCCGGTTACTACGGAGGTGGCTCGGGTGCAGGAGATTGGAATAAAAATGGAGCCTATGTTGCCGGAGGGGGCGGAGGCTCTTCTTTTGCAGATTCTCTTCTTTGTTCAAATGTTGTACACACACAAGGCTTTCATTCTGGCACAGGATATATAACAATTTCGATGGTCAAGAAGTGATGAGGAATAAATATGACAGACAATACTTTATCGGAAGCCTTAAAAGAGGCGTATGCTTCAGCTCCCTCTAACGTTGTTTTATTGCATACATTGGAATTGCGGCACCCATCTTTTAAGGATGACAATGGCAATTTAACTGCTATTCGGGTAGTGCGCGATAATGTTAATCATATCTGCACACTTGAAGATACTGCGCCGCTTGATGCAGGCAAAGCGGTAGAATTTATCGCAATGGGGTTTGATTTAGAGCTTCCGCCGGTGGAGGCAATCCCAACCCCTGAAATCACGCTCTCGCTTGATAATGTAACAACTGAGATTATTGCTTATCTTGACCGAGCGGTGGAAACGCAAGAGATGATTGAGATGACATATCGACCGTATTTATCAAATGATTTGAGCTGCCCACAGATGAACCCGCCCATCACACTAGTAATTACAGATATTACAGCTGACATCTTTAAAATATCGGCAACGGCAAGAATGATGGATATTGGCAATAAGTCCTTTCCTGCTGAAAACTACACCGTCAAAAAATATCCGGGGTTGAGTAGATAGTTTTGGTATGCTCTTGCGAATTTGAAATTTAACACCTATATATAAACTAAAGTTTTAGTTTAACAATATAAATAAAGGAAACAAATATGCTTTCATCAATAATTGAAAAAATTTCTTCAGAAGATTCTAATGTATCGACTTTTTTTGTTGAAGCACGCAAATTTTGGAATAACTTTTTTGACCAGAATGCAGCAAAATCAGAAGCCGATTTATCCAAATGTTTGGGAGATGCACAATTTAATTTTAAATTATTACTCCCTGACAGTGAGTATTATTTCGCAAAAGAGATGATGGCTCTAACAGCTATTGCATCTATTCATGACAAAGTTTCTAATGAAGGCTTTTTTAAAGATGCTGACGGAAACTTTTTTCACCCAAAAGAAGTTGAATTAGCTAAAAAAACATTAAGAGCTTTTGCGTATAGCCATGTATCAGGGGAAGTTAAAAGCCAACTGAATGCTATAGCTGAAGCTTATGGATTAGAAAAAGACAAAAAATATGAATCTCAGCCTGCTCATTCTTAATAAAAGATGATGCAGTTATTTTGCCCTGCTTCGGCGGAAATTTTTATTGCCTAAAATAGGAAACGCGATGCCTCATTTTGCAAATACATAGGTCGCCCGTGGGTGGCAGGTGCGCCTGCCAATCTTGAAAAAGTCGCTTTACAGCGGCTTTTTTTTTATAAATCATCATTTATTCTGTTTGACTTTAGCCTGTGTTTTTTTATTGATATTTATAATGCGAATTTATCAATCTAAATTATGAGATTTTAAGTCTAGATTTTGCAATTGCATATCCTGAAATAATACTATGCTATTATTTTTGCAGCAGTCCTCATTGGATTGGGCGCTGTTGCCATTATATTTATTCCAGACAGCCGTGAAATATTCCATATGTAACAACAGAAAAGAGGATAACAGAAAATGTTTCAAAAAAATGATATGAGCTTTATCAATGTTGTGGCTATCGGCATCGGTTCCATTGTCGGTGCGGGAATTTTCGCCTTGCTCGGCCAGGTCATTCTGATTTCCCGGCTCTGGACTTACGCGTCTTTTCTGATTGCGGGGATTGCCGCCATGTTTTCCGGTTACTCTTATGCGAAACTTTCGGCTAAATTCCCGGTTTCGGGCGGACTGACCGACTTTTTCCATATTGCTTACAAAAACCGCTGGTTATCAGGCGGTTTGACCATCCTTTATATGCTGACTTCGGCAATCTCAATTTCAATGATGGCCAAATCGTTCGGAATTTACGCCGCCCATCTGGCAGGAAGCGCTTTTCCGCAACAACTGACCATAAATACTGCCGCCGTTATCCTGATTGCGGCGATGTCTTTTCTGAATATGCTCGGCGCGCAGGATTCCAGCCGGACCGAAACGGTTTTAGTCGCTTTAAAACTTTTGATTTTGACGGCACTGTTTGCCGCCGGCCTGTGGTTTTACGATACGGCCCATACGGCGCCGCTGCCGATTCCTGATGCCAAAAGCTTCTGGGGAGGCATCGGCGTTACCTTTTTCGCTTATGCCGGATACGGCGTTATTACAAATGCAGCGGGAGATGTCAAAAATCCGCAGCGGACAATTCCTCTGGCCATTTACACGACGCTGCTTATCGTCATGGCGCTGTACTGCGGGCTGGCTTTTGTCGTTCTTCATTATGTCGATATGCACCAGCTGACCAGCAATCCTAACGTTGCCGTCGCCACGGCGGCGAAAGAACTTTTAGGCACGGCGGGTTTCGGGCTGATTTACCTGACGATATTCATTGCCTACGCAACCGGAATCAACGCAACGTATTTCAGCATTTTCCGTATTTCGCGCGCTTTGGCCGAAGACAAGGAACTTCCCGCTTTTTATCATCAAAAATTCTGGCGCTTCGGCACGAAAGGAAACCTTTTCACAACGGTACTCATCATTTTGGCAACCGTACTTTTTGACTTCAATGCAATAGTCAACCTCTCAAGCGGCGCTTTTCTGGTCTGTTATCTTGCCGTTTTTGCCGCTGCCTGGCTGCTGCGCAAAAGGATTGGCGCATCTTCGGCAGTCATCGGCACGGGCTTCCTGCTGATGCTGTTTATTTTTGCGGCCTTTATGTATAATATCTTCTGGTAGCCAGCTTTCGCTAATCAGTCATTTCTGGCGCGGGACTTCAGCAAAACCGCCGTTTCAAACGCCTTGTTTCCGGAATGCGCAGGATTTGAAACATATGTGGAATGCGCACTTTCCGGCGTTTGGGAAGATGAACCGGCGGCTGCGGGAGAGGAAATGTTGTCCGGGGTACGGAGCGGCGCATCGGCGGGAGTATGAGGCGCATACGCACCGTCTGAATCCCGGAAAGAAGGCGAAATGCCCGCATTGTCCCGTTCAGCACGTCCATCTGTCCGAGTCAGAGAGCCGTTTTGATTTTCTTCCCGCATTTTTTCCAAATTCCGGCGTTCCGTTTCCAAGTGTTTTTTCCGTTCTTCCAGCCGTTTCAGCTTTTCTTCAATTTCCCGGCGCTTGCGGATATCTTTTTCATGGCGGTGCTGCTCTTCCAGCAGGCGGCGTTCCTCGGCCATTTTTTGCTTTTGCTCTTCTATCCAGCGCATACGGGCTTCAAACTTCCGATGCCGTTCCAACGCTTCAGCCTGAATTGCGGCAAATTCTGCAGCGTCTTCAGCTAATTCCTTCGCTTCGGCCGCCTTTTCCTTTTTTTCGTTCAGACGCTTGTGTTTGGAAATCTTATCAGCGGCATTTTCCAAAATATCGGATATTTTGCCGAACACACGCACCATTTCGTCCTGCGACAGATTGCTGTATTTCATGACCTTTTCCATGGCATTGCGCGCCAGAGGGCCGTAATTCTGCCCCAGCAAATCCAATGCCTTTTCATTTTCGCCGTTGCGCAGCAGCAAACTGACCTTATCGGTTATGACACTGCCCTGTTTGATGTTTTCAATACTCATGGCTGTTCCCTCCGTTTATTCTACCGGCCGGCCTTTCCTGCCATTTCAAGATGCTGCGCCGACCGGAGCGCCTGCTTTTCTTTCTGTTCGCGGGTCAGCTTTGCTTCTATGCACAGTTCGGCAAATTTTTGACTGGCTTCCATATCTTTGGACAGGGAGATATTTACTTTCGGACCGTAGCGGTTAAAATTGACGCCGTTTCTCTGTTCATAATCGCAGGCAGGATTATGCCGGTTGTTTATGACACAGGTATGGCCGTGAATTATCCCCTGGTTGTCCTTTGGCAGGCGACGGCCGCTGAATTCGTCAACCCGGTTGTCGATGCTGATGGTCGTTCCCGGCGGAAGCCTGCGGATAAAGTCGTTCATTTCCTGATTTTCCGCCGTTTTGTTTTCTTTCCGCCCAACACGGGAATAAGCTTTGTTTTCTATTGATACCGTCGTAAACTGTCCGCTTTTTTCCAACGGGATATAGACGTTGCAGCCGGAGTTGCTTCGGCCGGCACCGGGTTCTTTCTGCGGCCAGTCGGGATTATTGCCGGACAGGATTTCGCCCATTCCGGCACGCCCGAAAATATTTTGGACGCCAAGCGTACATTTGCCGACGGTTTCATCTTTTATATTGCCGGCGGCACGCGCCAGTTTCCGATTGGTTTCTCCGGGAGAAAGCTCATGCAGCAACGCAGGGTTGTTATCCACAACCGCCTGAATATCCGCCTTGGTTACGCCGGTTTTCTGCATCAGCTCAGCCAAAGGCATATTTCCGGTAACTGATGCGCCCATTGCCTGGCGATAAATTTCTGCCGCTTTCTGCTGCGTGTTTTCCTCCACCCACGGTATTTCCCGCAAATTTCCGGCCACTTCGTTCCAATCAACGAATGTCCGCTCCCCGGCATCCGGGCGCAGCGGGGAAACAATTTGCTTTTCGGCTTCAGAACGTTTTTTCATTTCCGATATTTTCAGTTTATTTTCCAGCCGGCGGCTGCCTTCGTTCAGGCTCTGTTCAAACGGAGAAGCGCCGAGAGAGGCATTTTGTTCCGGCAAAGGGGCGGAGCTGCCGCCAACGCCCAGCGCAACGGCACCATAGACCCACCAGCGTCCGGCCAATTTTTTTATTTTTGCCCACGCTGCCGCGGCATCCTGCTTCATGCCTTTTTTGATGTCTTCACGCGATACGGACATTGCATCCTCCCTGCTCCGTTCAGGCTGTTTTACATAAATTATCTTACCATATTTTAAGGCGGTTGTAAAGCATTTTCGGCAACGGGATATGTCTGTCGCCGTCCAAACAAAAGGCGGGAAAAGGCGACGGGCGGGAAGAAAAACTTTTGGGCGAAGCCTGCGGCGAAACCCGACGGCGCGGCCGGCTGCCGGAAAGTTTACCACTGCCCGTAAAACGAAGCGTTTTTATCCTGCGTATATACCGTCTTGTCCGGCGGATAATTGTAATAAACATACTCGACGTTTGCCAAATCCCGCCCGTAGGGATTATACGACTGAAGCACCCGCCTGTCCAGATACTGCGGAAAAACCTGGCGCAGCGTATTATCCAAACCGCGGGAAAAATCGTTGCCGAACGACGGCGAGGTTATAACATTGGCGACCATTATGCCGTTCGGTTTCAGGCGTTCCTTTACCATACGGAAAAAATCCGCGGTAACAAAATTCATCGGAATGCTGCGAACAGCCGAAAAAACATCGACAACAATCAAATCATACTTCTGCCTGGCATTTAGCATAAAAAGGTATGCGTCTTCAGCTATGAACTTCTGATTTTCAGGCAATGGGCGCTGCAAAAATTTTTGTTCGGCAATGTTTTTCAGGTCTTTGTCTATATCCAAAAAGGTATAATTATGAAAGCGGTCGCCAAGGCCTATCGTAAATCCGCCGGCGCCGAGAACCAAAATGTCCCGCGGAAAATCCTGCGGCAGCGGGGCGATAAACGTTTCGTTGATAAAACGGACGTAGTCAAACATCAGTTCCTTCCGCACTGAAATTTTAGAAGAAAAAGAACCGTTTATACGCATAATTTCAGACAACGCTTTACCTTTTTCAACATCTGCCGGTTCAATTTCTATGCGCGATACGGCATCGTCCTTAACCAGAGTACTCTGCGGATTCATCAGTTTTTCGCTGTTGACGGAAAAGGCAAAGGCCAGCAGCATTATCGACAACACGGTTGTTTCTGTCCGGCGGCGGCGGGAAGACAGCAAAAAGGCCGCGACAGCAGCAAGAAAAACCAACGCGACAACGGTTGCGGAAACGCCTATTAACGGCATCAGCACCAGCGTCGTCAGCATTGAACCGAGAACGCTGCCTATGGTATCCACAGCCATAAAGCGCCCGGTATAGTCCGTATCGTAACGGTGCAGCATCCGCCCGATAACCGAGGTTATAAAACCAAGGCACACCGACGGGAAAGCGAGAAATACAGCCGAGAAAGCAAAAACAAAACCAAGTGTCGAACGCACTCCCGCGGCATACAGAAGATAAAAATAAATTTCAATCAGATAATAAGAACAGGCAATTATATACCAGACAACCAGAACGGCGGCAAGGCTTTCCATAATGCGGCGGACGGAGCGTCCGGAAACGCGAGGCATACGGCTACAGCTGCCGGAAGACAGCCCCTGAACAGGCGCCGGGCAACGGAAAAGGCGTAAAGGGCAACCGGAAAAATGCACGACGGAGCCGATGTAATACCCCACGGACAAAAACAGCAAGATAAAAGTAATGACAACCGACGTTATCAACGTATTGGAACCGACAAAATTTATCAGCTGGCGCAAAACGAGCAGTTCAAACGACATACTGGTATATCCCAGCAAAAAGACGACGGCTAAAAGCGTATATTTCAGTCTGACTGTCATTTTATTACTCCTGATACAAAAAAATCTCCGCAGTCTGCCCTGCGGAGATTTCTATAGCATACGCGGCTTAATTATTTGTTAAATTCAAGCCCGTCTTTGCCGACATCGACTTTGACCGCCGAATTGTCATGGATTTCATCGGCGAGCAAAGCATAGGCCAGTTTGTTTTCCAGTTCCCGTTTTAGCAGCCGTTTCAACGGGCGGGCGCCGTAGACTTCGTCATAGCCGTTGTCAACAATCCAGGCATCGGCTTCCGGCGTCAGCTGCAGCTTAATGCCACGGTCGGCCAGACGCTTCTCTATGTTTGCCAGCGCAAGTGCCGCAATCGCCCTGATATTGTCCTTGGTCAGGCGTTTGAAGACAACAATATCGTCAATACGGTTGATAAATTCGGGGCGGAACGTCCGGCGCAGGGTTTCCAGTACCTTTTCCTTCTGCTCTTCCGCCGACAGCGACGTATCGGTCAGGTACGCGGCGCCGAGGTTCGAGGTCATAATGATAATCGTGTTTTTGAAATCCACGGTACGCCCCTTGCCGTCGGTCAGGCGGCCGTCGTCCAGCACCTGCAGCAGGATGTTGAAAACATCGGGGTGCGCTTTTTCCACTTCGTCAAACAGGATAACCTGATACGGACGGCGGCGGACGCTCTCGGTCAGGATACCGCCCTCTTCATAGCCGACATATCCCGGAGGAGAACCGATTAAACGGGCGACGGAATGCTTTTCCATATACTCCGACATATCCACGCGCAGCATGGCGTTTTCGTCGTTAAACAGAAATTCGGCCAGGCTTTTACTCAACTCGGTTTTGCCGACGCCGGTCGGCCCCAGAAACAGAAACGACCCAATCGGCTGGTTCGGGTTGGAAATGCCGGAACGCGAGCGGCGCACTGCATTGGCGACGGCTTCCACCGCCTCATCCTGCCCGACGACGCGTTTTTTCAGATAATCCTCCAAATGCAGCAGCTTTTCGCGTTCGGATGACAGCATTTTGTCAGTCGGAATGCCGGTCCATTTGGAAACGACTTTGGCGATGTCTTCGGGCTGCACGGTCTGCTGTTCGGTCTTTTTCGTGCTTTTTTCCAACTCTGCCAGTTCCGCGTTCAACTTCGGGATAATGCCGTACTGCAACTCCCCGGCGCGCTCGTACTGCCCGTTGCGCTCGGCAATCTGCGCCTCACTTCTGGCTTTGTCCAGCCGGTCCTTGATTTCGGTAATGTGCTGCAGGTTCTGTTTCTCCTGCCGCCACTTGGCGTCCAGCGTGCGCGCCTGCTCTTCCAGATTGGCGAGTTCTTTTTCCACATCGGCAAGGCGGGATTTGGAATTGTCATCGGTTTCCTTTTTCAGCGCTTCCTTTTCTATTTTCAGCTGCAAAACCTTCCGGTCGAGCGTATCCAGTTCCTCGGGCTTGGAATCGACGGCCATGCGCAGCGAAGATGCGGCTTCGTCCATCAGGTCAATCGCCTTGTCCGGCATATAACGGTCGGCGATGTAACGGTTGGCCAGCGTGGCGGCGGCAATCAGCGCCGCGTCGGAAATCCGCACGCCGTGGTGCAATTCAAACTTTTCCTTTATGCCGCGGAGAATGGTGATTGTTTCTTCCACGTCCGGCTCGTCAACATAAACCGGCTGGAAACGGCGCGCCAGGGCGGCGTCTTTTTCCACATATTTCTTATATTCGTTCAGCGTGGTCGCACCGACACAGTGCAGTTCGCCCCTTGCCAGCGCCGGCTTTAAGAGGTTGGAAGCGTCCATTGAGCCTTCGTTGGCTCCGGCGCCGACAATCGTGTGCATCTCGTCAATAAACAGGATAACGGTTCCGGCGGCTTCTTCCACTTCCTTTAAGACCGATTTCAGGCGTTCCTCAAACTCGCCGCGGTATTTGGCGCCGGCAATCAGCGCGCCCATATCCAGCGCAAGCAGACGCTTGTGCCGCAGGCTTTCGGGCACGTCGTTGTTAATGATACGCATTGCCAGCCCCTCGACAATCGCGGTTTTACCGACGCCCGGCTCGCCAATCAGCACCGGATTGTTTTTGGTACGGCGGGACAAAACCTGTATGGTGCGGCGGATTTCCGCATCACGGCCGATCACCGGGTCAAGCTTGCCCTCTTTGGCGCGGGCGGTCAGGTCTATGGTAAATTTTTTCAGGCTTTCGAACGTGTCCTCTGCGGTTTCGGAATCGGCCAAACGCCCCTTGCGATAAGCGGCAACCGCCTGATTGAGCTTTACCGGATTGACGCCGGAAGACTTCAGCAGCTCGGACGCCTTGTTGCCCGCCGACTGCGCCAGTACCTGCAACAGGCGTTCCAGCGTTACGAACCTGTCGTTGTTCTTTTCGGCAAAACTCTCCGCCTCCAGCAGCAGGCGGCTCAATTCCTGCGACAGCGAACTCTGCACGTTTTCGCCCGATACGGACGGCAACTTGTCCAGCTCCGAAGCGACGCCGGATTTCAGCACCGGCAGATTGCCGCCGCTTTCGGTTATCAGGTTCTCAATGGTCGGGTCATTCAAATCCAAAATCGTTCCCAGTAGGTGCAAGGGCGTTACGAACTGATTGCCTTTTCTGACGGCAAGGTCTATCGCACCCTTAACCGCTTCCTGGGTTTTTACGGTATATTTATCTATGTTCATTCTATTTCTCCTTTATTGTGTTATGTAGTGCGGAGAACAGGGAAAAATCAAGTGGACGGAAGAAAAAAACGTTATGGCGGCGAAAGATGGGGAAACAGCCGGGCGGAGAAAACGTTATGGCGGCGGAAAAAATGCAACACAAAAAAGCGTCGGACAAGGCCGACGCTTTTAAGAAAGAACGTTTTGCAGAATTTTAGCAGGACAGCAAGCTCTCCGGCAGCAGAACTTTTACAGTGATGAATTTGATATACAAGCGAGCTTCAGCTCTGCTATCTCTTATAGGTTCTCTATAAATCAATTTGACTTTTTTACGCCAAAGCGCTTTTTGTTCTTTAACCAAATTCCAAAATTCTGTTTCGGAAAAATCGCTGCTAGATATATGGAAGACTGCCCCACAATGGAATTGAATATTATACAGCATCTTTCCATCCGGATACATAACCCCCGCATTTATGAACTTATCGTCATAATTTTTATTAAAATAACCATTCGAATACTTCTCACAATAATAAGTAGTATATTCACCATCAGGCGTAAAAAACCAGACCGAATTCTCTTTTAGTTCGTTAGCAAGGTCAGAAAGCGGGCGATAACTCTCTACACTGTAAGGATCATCTTCTCTCTCACGACACCTCAAACCAAATCCAAAACTATAGTAATCAACACCCCCTAACGGAGGCTCAGGATTGAATGAATCACTATCCACTGGTTTCCTATCCTTTTTGCCAACAGTATCCTTGCGAGCAATTATAATACAATAGCCACCCATCTTAGCGAAAATATAAAAATCTCCGCATTCAAACTCGGCACATCTGGTTTGCTCTTCGTCAAACCCGCATATATTCAGAACAACGAAACTCCCTGTAAAATGCAACCGTTTTGAGGTCTGCTTTTGATTTCCGGCAATGTTTTCGCCTGATACAGCAGATATTCTTTCTGAACCTGAGTTTCTTAAAGTGGATTTTGCCAGCAAAATCTCTTCTAACCCCAAATATTCAAAAACTTTGTACCAGTCTTCAAATTTTAGGACCACATCGGAAAGTTCAATCACTGCAAATTGTCTCTTGCGCCAATAGTCTTCAAATCTCGAATCGCACATTTTTCCTTTATCACTAAGAGCGACTTTTTGTGCATCAGCATATTCTACCATATTCGTAATGGCATCTTCAACTGCGGCATTTATATCCGGTTGTCCGGAAACATACATCTTTACAGGTAACCCCAAAAAGCTTTCTTTAGTGCAATTCGTAACGGCATCTTCAACTGCGGCATTTATATTCGGTTGTCCAGAAACATGCCTCTTTTCAGGTAACCCCCAAAAGCTTTCTTTACAACATGCTAATAATTTTAATAAAAACGTTTTTTTCATAATAATAATATTTTAAATTTGACATAAAATTATACTTTACGTCAATCATATTAACATCCATCATTTTTTTGTCAATATTTATTTTGGCATCTGCGCCTTTATGGCGGCGGCACCTGCCGGAGTCAGCAAAATAACGGCATAATCGGCATCAACAAAGAGAGAGCTTTCCGCCGGCCAAGCCGACGCGGCATTTTCAAGAAAGCGGCGCAATTCCGGCGACAGGGAAAAAATCTGCGAACCGCCGTAGAACAGCGGCGACACGGCATAAAAGTTGAACATTCCGGACGGAATATGGCGGACGACAAACGGCGCATTAAGGATATACGGCGCCGGATAGGCATAGGACTCAGCATAGTAACGCGGGCGCAGCGACAGTTCTCCGGCCAGAACCGGCGTTAAAGGCGACGTATGCAGGCGGACAGATTCAATTTTGGCTGATACGCGCTCAACCAGCCTTTCCTCAGCGGTTTTGCCGAACTGCCATACTTTTTGCGCATAGAAATCCTGCCTTACCGACAACAGCAGAAACAGTCCGGCCAGAACCAGCCCGACATTGCGTTGCCAGCGGGAACCCGAAAGCAAAACGGCGGCAGAACCGGCATAAAGGAAATTCAGCCCGTAGAAATTGACCCGCGGCATCCGGGCGACTTCTTCCGGCATGGCGGCAAGGAATGCGCTCAGTACCGTAGCGGCAAGGACAGCAAGCCATAATGCAATTTGCCATAAGGCTGCTGCCGGACGGCGGGTGCCGGCAACCGGAGAACAGGCTTTATCGGCCGGGTAACGGGCGCCGCTTCGGGCAATGGAAACGCCGGCAGCTGTTATAATGAGCAGAAGCCCGCATATTTTCAAGGCAGGGGGAAAGAACGGCAGCGTCGCCCACAACTGGCTTAATACAAGTTCCACCGTCGGCAGCAGGCGGGAAAAGAGTTCCGGCCAAGCCGCCGTCTGTACGTTGTAGTGTCCGGTATACAGAATTCCGACAGCTGCCAACAGTGCCAACAGCATTTTGAACAAAATCAGAGAAAAAATGACGACTGCCAGCGGCAAAACGAGGGGAAACAGGCACGGCAACGGGCCAGGGGCGGAGTGATGCGGCAAATCGGAGGCGGACTGACGCGACGATGAGCAGAAAACGGATTGGCGCGGTGATGAGCCGGGGGCGGGCTGCGGCGGCAAAAGCTCCCTTTTCTGCCCCGAAAGCCGTAAAATACCACGGAAAGCCAGACAGACAAACATCATTTCCATCGCACTGGGATAAACGCCGAGCGCCAGCAAAAAGCAGACAACGGCGGCGGTTCCGGCGGCATATCCCGGCCTTTCCGCCAGCATAAGCCCGCCGACGACAAGCGGTACCGCCGCAAAATTGCCGAGAATGTTTATCGGGAAATACAGCCAGCCGAGTATAAACGGAGCCAGCGCCGGAAGCAATGCCGCCGCCAGCCGGGCAGACGGAACGGCAAGGCGCCAGTATGCAGGAAGCAGCGCCGTACCGGCCGCAAGCAGGGCAAACGCCAACCAGGTGTTAAGCAACGGAAATACCTGGCCGCCAAACAATGCCGCATTAAGAATAAACTTGCCGTAGCGCCCCTCAAACAGCCCGGTATCCCAGCGCAAGACCTGCGTTGTACCTTTAACCCAGTCCCAATCGTGGTTGCCGATAAAGAATGTTGCCTGATAATACAAAAACACCAGATTCAATGCGGCGAAAACAAGCCAAAACAGCTTTACGCCGCCGAATGCCTTTCCGGGCGCCATAATGTTTTCACTCCCTGCCATTCTTCCTCCGGTAATATACATAAAAGGTTTCATCCTTAGACATATCCAAAAGGGCAAAAAAGTGCTGTGAGGGAAAAACTTTCAGGCGAAAACCGCCCTGTTGCCGGATTTTTTCCAGCTTTTCCCGATAAGCCGCATAAAATTCGCCATTAACGACAAAAGCGCGGCGGCGCAACAGTCCGTTTTCCGTTATCCTGCGGGAGTAGCCGTCTTTCCGCCAGTTCCAAGCCCCATAGCCTGCATGATTGTAATACGGATGCAGGGAGACGGTGTTAAACGCCAGCAAAACCATATCCTGCGGGGCAATGTTTTGCTCCTGCATAAAAGCATATACGGCAGGAGCGGCAGAATAAGCCCCGTTACGGTCGCGGATGAACGCGGCAGCGCTCCAAACCAGCTGGACGGCAAAAAATACGGCAATGCCGGCTTTTATGCAGCGGGAATATTTTTGGGACCCGGCATTCTGCCAGAAGATGAATAAAACTGCAAAAATAAGTATGCCGGCATGCCAAGGCTTAAACGGAACGATACACATAAACGATATACAGGGAAACAGCACTACCCAAAAATAACGCCGGAAATGCAGAGCCAGACAGATGCAGGCTGCGAGAAAATACATAATGCCTATGTACAAAACAACGAGATTTTCCGGACGCGGCGCTGCCGAAACGATTACTCCCGTCGTCAGCAGACGGAAAACGTTGCGTACGATAAACAACGGCTGGGCGGCAAAATTATGGACATATTGGTTTGATGGTTCCGGCCACAGCATCCAGACGCTGAAAACGGCAAAAACGGCAAAAACGGCGAACTCTGCCCGAAAACGGCAACCGGCAGACTGAAACGCATCATCGGATACGGCACGGCGTCCCGCACATTCCTCCCACAGCCACAACACCGCCAGAGAGCAAGACAAAACCAACGCATGAGCAGACACAGAGCCGAGAAAAATTAAGGCCAGCAGGCACTGCCAGAGATTAAACCGCCGCTTTTTCCAGGCCAGTGCCGCGGCGACAATCCCCAAAAACAGCAGGCTGTAACTGCGGGCAACAATATTATATTGATAAAAAACATAGTACGTCAGAGGAAACAAGTAACGAACCGCCGCAGAAAACGGCGCTTTGCAGACAAATAAAACGACAGCGGCAAAAACGGGCAATGCCGAAGCCAGAAAAAGCAGGGAATACGGAAGCCCGGCAAACAGCAGCAATTTCAGCCAAAGGTGCCATAAAACAGGCGTTCCCTCTGTCCGCGCAGTTATTGACAACAACTCGACTATTCCTGTATCGCGCGCAATTAAAAACGACTGTGCCTCATCGGCAAACGGTTCGTGGCTAAGTCCCAGGCTGACCGTAAGCGCCAGCCAAGCCAACAGATATAGCGGTATCAATATTTTTTCAAACGGTTTTGTCTGCATCTGCGGCGCCTTTGCTGTTTCACCCGGTTTTGGAGCAACCATACGCGGTCAGGATAATTTTTCCGCTCCGGTTTGTAAAGTGTTTTTACGGATTAATACACGGCAGGCCGAACGTTTTCGTATAATCTGCCGGGCAAAGCAAACACACCGAAAGATGTCCTGCAAACAGCGGAAAACCATGCAAAAAACGCTTCCCCAGACAGGGAAAGCGTTTTTTAAGATTTTTTCTACATGAGAAGGTATCCTCCGGTACTGTGCTTAATGCCAATGCGGATGTCGTAGTAGTTGTCCACAGACGCTACGAGGATTCTTACAGCTTCTTTTTCGACCCATAATATCAGTACCGTAATCATTATAAGCAGAAACATAAAGGCCACAGAAACGGCACCTTCCCCACCTAAAACGGCAGCAATCCCGTCTGTATACACCTTTAGAACCAGCCCGGCCGCTGACCAGACAAAAAAGAAACATGCCAGCACCCGGAAAGCTCCCGTGATTTTACGGTTCAGCCATGAACGCGCTGTTTTTCCCGACAGACACCAAAAAACAATCCCTACGCCAAATATTACACTTGACGCTACAAAAAAGGCGATACTTTTCGGCGACCTCTCTGCCAACTTAAAAAACATCTCCGCCATACTCAGCAGAAATACGGCAAATATGGACAGACGGCAAGCCAACCGTTTCAGATAATCGCCTTTTATCAGCTCTTCATGCAATATTTGAGGAAAACTGCCGTAATACTCGTCTTTCCGGCCGAAAATGCCGAAAATCCGATATAACTTTTCCCGCAGAGGAATTTCTTTCTCAGAATCGGCAACACTCATACGAGCATGCATAATTTCCGCTTCTCTGGCAAATTCGCCGTTTTGATACTGCTTCAGAATAGCTTTTATTCTGGCTTGCATTATCTCTTTTTCAAGTTCTTTAATTGTTTTCATAATCTTATAGTTTACATAATTATTTTCTTTATAGACAAAACGTATCACTTTTTCAGGGAGTTGTCAACAAATTATTATGTTAGCATAATCTGCCTCTCAATATGAAAACCTACGCCCTGTTTTTGAAGGAGATATTTTATCGTCGGGATTTTGGCTGCAAAAACTTTACAATTTTATTCTGCGGCCAATTGCTTTAGTTCACGGCTGATTTCAGACAGTTCGGCGGCGGCGGCGCGCACAACCTCCTGTACGGCCTCTGCTGCCAAAGACTGCTCCGCGGCAGGCTCGTCATCTTCAAAAAAGTCTTTTTGAATTTCGGTTCCGAGAATATCTTTCAGGCTGCGGTTTTTAAACAGTTTCTGCACGCCTTCAATCGTATAGCGCCGTTCATACAGGAGTTCTTTTATAAGAGCCAGAAGCTCAACATCGTCAGGGCGGTAATAACGGCGGGAGCTTTTGGTTTTCATCGGTTTTATCTGGTTGAACTTAGTTTCCCAAAAGCGGAGAACATGCGGGGCGATACCCAAATCTTCCGTTACTTCCGCAATGCTGCGAAATGCCGATTTTGACTTATTGATTCCCATTTTTCTCCCCTTCCGTTAACAAAAGTTCCCGTTAAAAAAGGACGGCAACATTGATATTTCAGTTGAACCGTCCCGGTTAAGTATCTTAATGCACCGAATTTTTGACCCTGCAACCCGTTTTATGGCGATGCAGCCTTTTATCGACCGGGTTACATTCAATCGACGCCGAATTTATCAGCAATGCGGCATCTTATTTGTTTACAGCCATCTTCAAATTCTGCGACGGGCGGAAAGATATAACCGTACGCGGCGTAATTTCCGCTTCTACGCCGGTTTTCGGATTGCGGCCGATGCGGGCATTTTTACGTTTCAGCAAAAATGAGCCGAATGACGAGATTTTGACATCGCGTCCGGCAATCAGCTCGCCTTTTATCTCATCAATGACCATATCCAAGATATCCCCGGCATCTTTGCGGGATAAACCAATTTCCGTACAAATGGTTTCTGCGATATCGGCACGAGTTACAGTTGTCATTTTTCACCTTTCCTAAAAATAAATAATTATCGTTCTGTTTATGGTTAGAGCATAATCCCCGCAAAAGTACAATTCAATACTTCCGTGAAATTATACAGATTAATTTTTCAGATTATTATCAAAACCTTACCAAAAGTCCGCCCCAGGTAAAACCGGCACCCATAGCCGGAATCAGCACCAAATCGCCTTTTTTAATCCTGCCGTTTTCCACAGACTCGGACAATGCCAAAGGAATCGATGCCGCCGAGGTGTTGCCGTGATGGTCTACGGTCACAATCACTTTTTCGGTCGGAATGTCAAGTTTCTGCCCGACGCTGGATATAATGCGGATATTCGCCTGATGCGGCAGCAGCCAGTCTACCTTGTCGGCGGAAACGCCTGCCTGCTCCAAAACATTATTGCAGGCTTCGCACATGGCGCCAACGGCAAACTTAAACACCTCTTTGCCGTTCATACGGATGTATCCCGGAGTCTGGGTCGCAGAAATGCCGCCCGTCGTATACAAATTTTCGTACTGTGTGCCGTCTGCATACACTTTGGTCGCCAAAACGCCCGTATCATTTGCCGTCCCCTCGCCTTCAGCCGCGCGCACAATTACCGCGCCGGCGCCGTCGCCGAACAAAACGCAGGTATTGCGGTCTGTCCAGTCGGTTACTTTGGAGAGGCTCTCTACGCCAATAACGGCGGCAGTCTTTATCTGCCCCAGGCGAATCATATTATCGACCATTGTCATCGCATACACAAAGCCGGAACAAGCCGCGCCGATATCAAAAGCGGGCGTACCGACTTTTACGCCGAGACGGCCGGCAATACGAGCCGCCACTGACGGCGTCGTGTTATCCGGCGTCAATGTCGCGACAACAACCAAATCCAAATCCGCAGCGGTTACGCCGGCATTTTGCATTGCCATTTCCACCGCGTGCATTGCCATATCCGAAGTCAGTTCGCCTTCGGCAACGACATGACGCGAGCGAATCCCGGTACGGGTGCTTATCCATTCGTCATTGGTATCTACCATTTTTGACAAATCGTCATTAGTCAGCACTTTGGCCGGCAGATAATGCCCGCAGCCAATAATCTCGGTTCTAGTACACTTCATAGCAAGCTTCCTGTGAAAGTTCATCCAAATCAATATTTTCCAGTTCGCGGCGGATAGAGCCGACAAAATCCTTGCGGACGAGGCGGGCGGCATTTTCTACCGCAATGGAGAATCCGAACGCGTCGGTTCCGCCATGGCTCTTGACCGACAGGCCGTTTAAGCCGACAAACATAGCCCCGTTATAAAGCCGGGGATCCATGGTCTTTTTCATTTTCCGCATAGCACCGAACATAAACGGCAGTCCGAGTTTGGCAAAAAAAGACTGCTTTACCGACTTTTTGAGGAGATGCATAATCAAATGGCAGGTTCCCTCAACCGACTTCAGCGCGATATTGCCAGAAAAACCGTCGGCAACAACAACGTCCGCCTTGTCATTCGGAATTTCGTGCGGTTCGATATAACCGATAAAATTCAAGTTAAGGTGCGTATTTTTGATGATATGGGCGGCAACGTGGATTTCCCCCTTGCCCTTCATTTCTTCTGCACCGATATTCATCAGCGCGACTCTGGGGCGCTCTATTCCCAGAGCATATTTGGCAAAAATGTTGCCCATAATCGCAAACTCGGCAAGATTGATGCCGTCGCAATCGGTATTGGCACCCAAATCCAGCATAACATAACGCCCGTTGACATGCGGCATAATGCTGACAATAGCGGGACGATGTATTTTCTGTATCGTTTTGAGCAACAATTTGGAAATAGCCATCAACGCCCCCGTATTGCCGGCGGAAACCACTGCCATCGCCTGACCGTTTTTTACGGCTTCGACAGCTTTGTACATGCTGGTTTCGCGGTTGCGGATAACGTGTGACGGCTTATCTTCGTTATGAACAAATTCTTCTGTATGAAAAATCTGACAAACCTCTTTCAATGTCGGAAATTTTGCAATTTCCGCCGTTACTTTCGGCTCGTCCCCATACACCAGAAAGCGGATATCCGGATTTCTTTTGTGTGCCAGAGCCAAGCCTTCTATTACTACTTTGGGGGAATTATCCCCCCCCATAGCATCTATTGATATGACCAGATTACTCTCAGACAAAACCTGCTCCATAAAAATAAATAAAATTAATCAGCCAGTTAATTACTCTTCTTCTTTTTTCTGAGCAATAACTTCCTTACCGTCATACTGTCCGCACTTCGGGCATACGTTATGAGGTCTCTTCAATTCGCCGCAGTTCGGGCATTCATGATACGCATTAGGCGTCAAAGCATCATGAGAACGACGCATATTGCGGCGGGATTGCGATGTTTTTTTCTTTGGTGTAGCCATTTCTTTAAACTCTTTTAATTAAAATTATTTGACACGAAATAACTCCTGCGAACCCGTTCCCGGATTGACACAAGGGTTGCTGGATTAGCTTTTATATAAAAAAAATGTATTTGGCAAGAGTTTTTTTTATATATTTTCCGCTTTTTGCGGGAAAGGCATAGAAATACGAGGTTTTGCAGCCGCCCTCCTCTTGATAACAGGATATCTCCTCATTTTATCGGCTGCCAAAAGTGCCGCCCGGCTATTTTTTTAATTTGGAAAGAATTGCAAAAGGGTTCTCGCGCAGCGGCGCATCGTCTTCTATCAGCGGAGAAAACTCCTCGCCGTCCTTGCGGGGATGGTCTTCCATCACCAGAGCCAGCTGTTCAATCGCAATATCCCCCAAATCTATCCGGCCGCCGATGACGATGTCGGGAACGTCGGCCTCTATATCTTCGTCCAGTTCGCGAATCTGTTCATAAGTCGCATTGGTATCAAATGTCAGGGTGAAATCGGTTTTATAATCCCGGTCAAACGGCTCCAGCGAGATGACGCTTATCAGCCCCAAACCGGCGCGCACCTGCCCGCTCACATCCAGAATGCCGCGCTTTTTCTGAAACTTCAGTTTTATATCCGCTTCAAAATAATTCACAGCCGGAACCTGGAGAATTTCCTTCAGCGTTTCAAGCTGAGCCTTGTCTGCCTTTAGGATGTAGCTTTGTTCCCCCTGGTTAAGCTCATCAATTTGCAGCGGATACGAAAAATCTTTTTGCATTCCTTTTTTCCTTGTGTTATAGGCTTATATAGTTCAATATATAATTGTAAGGATATCGCAATGTCAATAAACAAAGTATTTTTTTCAACGGCGGCGGTTTTGATGATGCTGGGCGCCTGCTCCAATGAATATTTTATTCAGACGGAAGGAAATATGCCGACGAAGGACGATATTATGCAGGTCAAGCGCGGTATGCCGCAAAGCGAAGTCAGAAAAATCATGGGGTCGCCGAGCGTGATTTCAAGCCTTGACCACCGTACCTGGATTTATATGAACTCAACTATGGAACGCATGGCCTTTTTTGAACCGGAGGAACTGGACCGCAATGTCGTCGCCATTGAATTCAATCACGACGGCAAGGTGGAGAAAGTCGTGCAACTGACCAAGGAAAACGGGCGGAACATCGCTGTATCCAAAGACGAAACGCCGGTTATGGGCAGCGAAGAGACCTTTATGGAGAAATACTTCGGCGGCGTCGGGTATATGCCGATTCAGCCGACGAAAGAAAACAACGGGCTGTAAATTTATTTTTCATTGCCCCGGAAAAAGTATTGACTTAGTGTCAGAGGGGATTTATTATTCGTTGATAATGGGGTTTCCCATTCGATTAAGCTCCTGCGGGAGCTTTTTTTGTTTTAACGTTTGAGCCGTGCTTTTTGCGCGGCTTTTTTATTTAACCACAAGCCGTACATCTGTGCGGCTGTTTTTTATGACAGGAAATAAGCATGAGTTTGAAAAAAACTGATTTTGATATATGGGCTGACGCGATAGAAAACTTCAAATCCGACAAACAGGAACGCATACAGGCGCTGATTGACAAATACGGCTGGCCCTTGGACGGCAACAATATGGAGTTTAAGGACTCGATAGAATATGACTTTATCAAGCCGTATCTTGGCGAAACGAACGGAAGCTACCGGATTGCCGAAAACGCCCTGTCCTCCACGCAAAGCGACGGCAGGCATTACGCAACCGGCGACACATCCGACGAGCGGCTGCTGCGGGAAGCAGCGGAGAGATTGAAAGGCCCGAAATTTGAAAATTTGATACAACATATTTATCTGGATACCGAGGGAAAAATTACGACCGGCGTCGGGGCGCTGATTGACGATGAAGACGTTTTTATGGCTGTAGACTGGTTGGTTGACGGCAAACGCCCGGCGACTGTTGCTGAAAAAAAAGCGGCTTATGACCATTTTCAAGACCTGAAACGACAGGAAAAATTCGGGCAAAAATACGGCGCCGGTTATTATAAGGATGAAAGCAGACTGCAAGTACCCGAAGAATACGCACTTAAACGCCTGAACGAGCATTTGCAGAATGATTTAAAAAAGCTGCGCGAAGGAATAGACGGGTTTGACAACCTCCCCTATCCGCTTAAAGATGTACTGATGGACATTCGCTATAATACCGGTTCGGTTACACGGAAGAACTGGAAATTTTTAAGAGAAGGGATTGACAAAAAAGATTTAACTCAAATCTTTAATCATGTTAACCGCCCACAAGTTTCATCCTCCCGTAACAAATGGACCAAAGAACGTGTCAAGGCTATTCCGGCCGAAAACGGCTGGCACTGGTAAAAGTTTACCGTTTTATCCGCACTCCGGCTTCCGGGGTGCGGATAAAATAGCCCCGGCGTGCTATCCAATCTGTTCCATCTTCATAATAGGAATATATGACTATAAATATTCCTTCATCAGAATCCTGATCTTTTTCAGGCATAATTTTTATAACATAAGTATTATGCTCTTCGGTTTTAGGATTTTCCGGTTTCCGCATAGCCTGCATTTCCAACTGTTCTTTGTTCAACTGATGCGTGCAGCGCAGTACCACTTCATCAGGCTCGTTCTTCCACATTTCGCAGTCTTCGTGCCAGGTGGCGCCGTGGCGATTGTCCATATCAAACGTTGTCGGGGTTATGGTTACGTCCCACAGGTCATTTAGCGACTCCAGCTTGCCGTAAAACACAGGATTGACAAACTTTTCTTCCCCTTTCAAATGACAGGAAGACAGGGCTAACATGGTTAATAGAAATAGTGTTTTTTTCATTACTGTTTCTCCTTTTCCGGAGTGCGGATAAGATAGCCGCGTTTGGAAGCAAATTCCGACCTTGTTTCATCTTCGTAATAGGAATATATGACTATAAACGTTCCATTATCCGGGCTTAGATATTTTGGTGGGCGAATTTTTATAACATAAGTATTGTGTTCTTCGGTTCTTATACCGTAGACATCTTCCGGACTTTGCATTTCCAGCTGTTCTTTGTTCAACTGATGCGTACAGCGCAGTACCACTTCATCGGGCTCGTTCTTCCACATTTCGCAGTCTTCGTGCCAGGTGGTACCGTGGCGGTTGTCCATATCAAACGTCGTCGGGGTTATGGTTACGTCCCACAAATCGGTCAGCGACTTCATCTTGCCATAAAACACAGGATTGACAAACTTTTCTTCCCCTTTCAAATGACAGGATGACAATAACAACAAAGCGACTATCAACAAAATCCGGCGCATATTCTTCCCTTTCCTTTTTTTACATTCAGGATACCGCCAACACATGGATTAGTCAATGCTTATTTACAAATATAACGCGGATGCCTTTTTTTGTCAGCCACTACCGGTTGCGGGCAGCACCATCTTCCAAAAATTCTACTAAAACCCAGCAATACGGCGAATAGTCCTGATGTTTCAAATGTAAGAACACTTGCGCCACGATATAGCAAATGACGAATTCCGGCGCCAATGCCAAACGCCGGTTAGGGAATTATTAAAATAAGGTGTCCCCGGTTCCTGTTTCAGAAAAGCCACCCTAAAACAGATACTGTCCGGGCGATTTCGACACTTTCATTCCCGACAGCCGAGGACATAATACACAGTACCTAAAGCGTCCTCGGTTCCTATTAGTTGCGGTCTGGTCAGCTAATAGATACAAATCGGGCGATTCAAACCTTTCATTCCCGGCAGCCGAGGACCGTTTTGCATATAGCCCATTTTTACAACATTGTCAACAGAGTATTTATGCGTGTATTTATTTTATATATCAACCTTAAATAAAGCACGACTATTTATAGGTATAAAGCAGATGTCCGTTTTCCGTCAGCCATTCGCGGCCGCGGGCGGCATCTTCTTCCAAAAATTCAACCAAAGCCCAGAAATACGGCGAATGGTCCTGATGCTTCAGATGCGACACCTCATGCGCCACGATATAGCGGATGACGAATTCCGGCGCCAGCGCCAGCCGCCAGCTGTAGTTGATATTATTCAGCGTGGAACAACTTGCCCAGCGGGATTTCGTATCCTTTATGCAAACGTTATGCACGGTTTTGCCGATTTTATCCGCAACGGCTGCGGAACGGGCGGTGAACTCTTCCAATGCCAGCTTTTTAATAAAATCCTTGACGCGGCGGTGCAGAAATTCAATCCCGCCGGAGACGTAAAGGATTTTGTTTTTCCTGTCCAGGCGGGTACTGCCGCGCACGGGACTGTGTTCAATCGTATATTCCCGGCCGAACAGGCTGATGACATCGTGGTTTCTGAAAAACTTCAGCTCGGGGATTTTACTTAAGTTGTCGCGTACCCAGTCCTGATGGCTTTCCACAAACGATACCGCCTTTTTGCGCGAGCAGTACTTCGGAATCGTCAGAACGGCTATTCGGTCCTTTTTATCAATGCGGAGCGTCAGACGGCGCGACCGTCCCGAATGGACAACTTTCATATCAAAACCGAGGTCGGCGTTGATGTCAAAGGTCTTTCCACTCAACAATGTAATTTTCATAGTCAGTTACCTCTGATTCGTTTATTAGTTTTCTTCCCTGAAGAGAAACGCCGGCTTCATGCACGGACGCGGCGCGCCCGGTTATGAGCGGATGCCAGGGAGGCAGGGGTTTTCCCTCGTCCAGGAGCACATACGCACAGGTTTTCGGGAGCCAGCGGGGTTTCTCTCGAATCGTAGAGATATCTATATCACGGCAATCGTTAACTTTTTGAAAACGATGCGCATAAATTTTGCACAAACAGCTTTCCGTATCCAAAAAACGGCAGTAAGTGTTTGTAAAACAAATCTTTCCTTTGATTTCCAATTTATTCAGGCAGCATTTGCCGCAACCGTCGCACAGGAGTTCCCATTCGCGACGGGACATCTGCTCCAGCGGCTTTTTGCGCCAGAATTCCGGCTCAACGTCTGACAAATCGGCAAAGCGGCTCTCCGGGTCATATTCTTCTTCAAGGCAGTATTCTTCCGACATGGCGAACTTTATTCCTCCCGCTTAACCTCTATGCCGACAACGCCAAACTCTTTCTGACGTTCTGCCGGATAAAATTCCGCCAAAACTTTTATCATTTCTTCAGGGCTTCCCATTCCCGCACGGCGGCAGTCTATCTTTTGGCAGAGCGTGGCAAAATCTGCGGCGCGATGAAGAGCGACAACCTCAGCGCAAAACGTGTCTCTGCTGTCGGAGAAATTGGCAAACTCAATCATATCGCCGATTTGTATCAGCTTGCGCTTATCGTCGTACAGGCGGAGTTCTATATCCTTTTTTCCTGATTTCAGCAGATTGTAATATTTTTCCTTTACCTTCAGTCTATGCATCAGTTATTCCTTGATTCTATTTAAATCTTTCGGTATACTATTCAAACTGTATGCGGTTGTAAAGGGAATAATATGGATTATAAAATACAAACCGTTCATAATGCCGCCGACGATTTGCCGCTGTGCAAGGAAATCGTCGAGCTTACCCGGCCGGTAAGAAAAACTTATCCCGAATACGGCAAATGGTTGGAGGAAAAATTTTTCCCCGGCCTTAAAGACGGCAGCAGAATAATAATTGCAGCAAAAGACGAAACGGAACGGCTTGCCGGCACAATACTGCTCAAAAAAACGGCGGAAGAAAAGAAAATCTGCTGCCTGTTTGTCAGGCAAGACTGCCGGGGACGCGGCATTGCCGGAAAACTGATGCAAGAGAGCCTTGAGGTTTTGCAGACGGACAAGCCTCTGCTCAGTATTGCGGAAAAAAATTATCCGCAAATGCAAAAACTTCTCAGCCTGCACCATTTTAAATTTTCTTACCGCAAAAACGGCGCATACACGACGAACGGGACAGAATACTATTTTAACAACGAAGCCACGGAAATTTTGAAAAAAGAAGTTTTATCGCCGCTATTGGCGAGAGCACGGCAACGACACGAATCTCTGCGGTAGAAAAACGGGAAAGCAACAGCCAATATCACGAAAACTGTCCGGGCTTTACGGAAATTCCGGTATTAGAGAATTGCTATGGGAAAGCGACGACGAAAATACCGATGACGAAAATTACAAATCGTCCCACTCGACAATATGGTCTTCCAGTTCGTCTTCAGGCACTTCTGTTTCGCTGACGACACGCCCTTTTATCGTGGTCTTGACCGGGGACGGCGCCTTTTCAAACAACTCGCGGTAGGCGCAGGTCTTCGGCATCCATGCCAGTTTGTCCACGTTGTCGGGCGACAGTCTGAGGCAGGAAGGCACGAGCTCGCAGCGCTTGTCATATACCGAACAGCACATTTTTTCTTCGTCAAAATAACGACAGACGACATCGGTATAGTAAATGCCGCCAGTATCTTCGTCTTCAAGCTTTAACAGGCAGCATTTACCGCAGCGGCGGCAGATATTTTCCCATTCGGACGGAGAATATTTTTTCATCTCCCTACCCTCTTCGTTCCGGCAGGTGGTCATCCGGCGACAGGTTGCTGAAACGCGCATACTCGCCGTTCCAGAACAGCTTGACGGTTCCGGTGGAGCCGTGGCGGTGCTTGCCGATTATCACCTCGCCGAGGTTGGCGGTTTCGCGGTCGCGCTGCTGCCATTCTTCGGTACGTTTGGCAAAATGCTCGTCGGTTTCGCCGGTGTTGCGTTTAGGCTCGGCATTGTGAATATAATAATTTTCGCGGAAAACGAACATCACGATATCGGCGTCCTGCTCAATAGACCCGGATTCACGCAAGTCTGACATCAACGGGCGCTTGTCGTCGCGCTGTTCCAGGCCGCGGTTCAGCTGCGAAAGGGCGATGACCGGAACTTTCAGCTCCTTGGCGAGAATTTTCAAACCGCGGGAGATTTCGGAAACTTCCTGCACACGGTTGCCTTCGCTTTTTTTATCTCCAGAACCACTAATCAGTTGGATATAGTCGATTACAATCAAACCCAAGCCATTGGTGCGTTTCAGGCGGCGGGCACGGGTACGGATTGTGTTAATATTAATGCCGGGCGTATCGTCAATATACAGCGGCAGCTTCTGATATTCACGAACAGCGGTTGCGATGCGGTTAAACTCGCCCAATTCCATATCGCCCGTACGAAGCTTGTGCCCCGGCGTATCGGTTATGCTGGAAAGGATACGCGCCGCCAGCTGTTCGGCCGACATTTCCAGTGAAAATATCGCCACACCCTTGTCGTGCGGATCCATCTTGTCGTTATTGCGCATAAACTCGGCGACGTTATAGGCGATGTTCATCGCCAGCGCCGACTTGCCCATCGCCGGACGGCCGGCAAGGATTATCAGGTCGGAATCGTTCAGGCCGCCCATACGGTAGTCCAAGTCGTTCAACCCGGTGGACAGGCCCGACACCTTGCCTTCCTTTTCATAGGCTTTCTGAATCATCTGCAGGGTAGAATTCAGCGTGGTGCCGAAGTCCTGAAAGCCCTTTTGCCCGTCGCCGTGCATCGCCAGGTCAAACAGCCGTTTTTCCGCTTTTTCTATCTGGGCGGCGGTCGTTTCGTCCAGCGTTTCGCTCATCGCTTCGCTGGCAATGTCGTAACCGGTGGAAATCAGCTCGCGGCGCAGATATTTGTCATAGACGAACTGGGCGTAATATTCCACGTTGGTCAGCGGCGAAGAGGACTCGGAAAGCTTTATCAGATAGGCGATGCCGCCGACGTCGTTTAAGGTGCCTTCCTGCTCAAAATAGTTTTTCAGCGTGATGACGTCGGCAACGTGCCCCTTTTGAATCAGGCGCGCCATAACGTCAAAAACCCTGACGTGAATCGGATCGGAAAAGTGTTCGGCGCGGAGAAATTCCGACACTTTTTCATAAGCCTTGTTATTTGCCAGCAGCGCGCCGAGCAGAGCCTGTTCGGCCTCTATGTTGCGCGGCAGGCGCGTTACGTCCAATTCTTCCATTTTCCAGTCCTTTTTTTATGCCTTTATCCCGGGGCGCCTTCCGACATTGCGGCGCCGTGCCCCCGTTATTGGGTTATGGAACAAAGATGCGGGAAATGCACGCATAAAAGCAAAACCGCTGTGGATATGTGGATAAACCGGCTATCCTCTTTTATTTTAAGGAGCTTAATGCTACAAGAAGTCAGTTTTAGAAGAAAAATCGGTTTTCTGCTTTAGGAGAAAAAAGTGAAACACAGAATTTTAGTTGCGGGCGGCGCCGGCTACATCGGCAGCCACGTGCAAAAGCAACTGTTGGAAGACGGCTTTGAGGTCGTGGTCTTTGACGACCTTTCCAGCGGCGACAGGGCAAACATCCTGCCCGGCGCGGCTTTTATCGAGGGGAATATTCTGGACAAGGCGGCCTTATGCGCAACGATGCGGCAGGGAATTGACGGCGTGGTACATCTGGCGGCAAAGAAAGCCGTCGGCGAATCGATGGTTAAACCCGAGTTGTATGCCGAAAACAACATTTCCGGTTCAATCAACATTCTCAACGCAATGGCCGAAAACGGCGTAAAGCACATCGTCTTTTCGTCGTCGGCGGCGGTTTACGGCATGCCGGAGTATGTTCCCATTGACGAGAATCACCGGATTGCCCCCATCAACTATTACGGCTATACCAAAGTCGCGATTGAAGAAAATATGCGCTGGTATGCCCGGCTCGGAAAGCTCAATTACGCGGTGCTGCGCTATTTTAACGCCGTGGGGTATGCCGCGGACAAGTCCATTACGGGAAAAGAAAGAAACCCGCAGAACCTGATGCCGATTATCATGGAAGCCGCAACCGGAAAACGGGAAAAGTTTTCCATTTTCGGCAGCGATTACGATACGCCGGACGGAACCTGCATCCGGGACTACATTCATGTTTCCGACTTGGCGCGGGCGCATACGCTGGCGATGAAGAAACTGATGAACGGCGGAGAGTCTTTTGCTGTCAACCTCGGCACGGGCAAGGGAACCAGCGTCAAAGAAATCGTCGATGCGGCGGAAAAGGTCATCGGCAGAAAGCTGAACTACGACTATGCGGCACGGCGCGAGGGAGACCCGGCAAAGCTTACGGCCCAAGCGGACAAGGCAAGAGAGCTCCTCGGCTGGGTACCGGAATACACGGATATAGAGGAGATTATCCGCACGGTATGGAATCTGGAGATTTAAGCCGGCGGTACAGAATCCGAAGATTGAGTCCAAGTCTTACTTTAATTAATAAAACGGAATTTGAATTATGTTAGAAAAAATACAATATCTTTTCACTCACCATGCGATTTTATCTCAGGAACTGATGTGGGTCTGTTTCGGAATTGCGGTTGTGGTTCTGCTGTTTCTGGACTTATGCGTTTTTAACCGCAAGAATGAAGTTCCCAGCTTTGCGCATACGCTCTGGGTCTGCGTTGCTTACATCGGCGCGGGGCTTCTGTTCGGCGTTTTCGTCTGGTATGAAGAGGGAACGGACAAGGCAATGGAATATTTTACCGGATTTCTGGTGGAAAAAAGCCTTTCCATGGACAATATCTTCGTGATGTCCATTATCTTTACAAGCATCGGCGTGCCGCGCATTTACCAGCACCGTGTCCTGTTCTGGGGCATTCTCGGCGCAATTGTCATGCGGGCGCTGCTCATCGGCGTCGGCGAAGCGCTGATTAAAAACTTCCACTGGGTTCTGTACGTCTTTTCGGCGTTTCTGGTTTATACCGGCGTCAAGATGGCTCTGCACAGCGCCAAGAGCGAGGTTGAAAACGACGAGGACAATATCAAGAACAGCGCCGTTTACCGCTTTGTGGAAAAATATTTTCCGGTTACGCACGAAATCGACGGGCCGCATTTTGTTACCCGCAAAAACGGCAAACATTATATTACGCCGCTGTTTTTCGCGCTGATTACAATCGAGCTGATGGACGTTGTTTTTGCCTTGGACAGCATTCCGGCGATATTCCTTCTGACCGACGACGTATTCATCGTCTATACCAGCAACATTTTCGCCATTCTGGGGCTCCGGGCGCTGTACTTCCTGCTGGAAGCGGCGGTGCACCGGTTTGTCTATCTCAAACAGGCTCTGTCCATCGTCCTGATTTTCATCGGACTTAAGATATTCCTGCCGAAAATCGGCATCGAGCTGGAAACATGGCATTCGCTGACGGTTACGTTTTCCCTGCTCTTCGGCAGCATTATCCTGTCGCTGTTCAAGGAAAAGAAAACCGCCGGAGACAAGACCGGCGCATAACCGGGTCTGGTACAGGAGGGGCGGCTGATGACGGCAGACGGGAAGGAAAAAACGGCAAGAACGGGAGCAAAGGTACAGGCAGTGGTGGCGACGGCAGCTGCGGCGAGAGCTCCCGACAAAGGGAAAGTTCCGGCAGGCGGCCGGGGAATCGGCCCGGCGGCGGTTTGCAAAGCCGCTTACATTTACCTGACGCTGCCGCTGCTTATCTTTCTTGCCGGATGGCTGGACTACGGATGGGCGGCCTTGTTCCTGCCGCTGACGGCACTGGCTTTTTATAAGGTTTATACCGCGGCTCCGACCGGCGCTCCTGCCTGCGGACAGGAACAGCGCATACCACGCGGCACAGCCTTTTCGCTTTTGCTGCTGGCGGCCGGATGGTGTTTTTTTGCCGGAATCGGCTATTTCTATTACCAGTCGTTCGATTACCATTTCCGCAATGCGGTTTTTCGGGATTTAATCAGTTATGACTGGCCGGTTTTTTATGACAAGGCGGATACGCCGCTGGTTTATTATATGGGTTTCTGGCTGGTTCCGGCCGCTCTTGCAAAGCTCAGCGCTCCACTGATACAAAACGCCTATATGAATTTTCTGGCGGCCAACGTTTATCTTTATATTTACGCTGTCATCGGGGTTGCGCTGATTTTTATGCTGCTTGCGGCAGCAGCAAAAGCCCGCGGGTGGAAACAGGTTTTGACCGCGGCATTGGTGTTCATTTTATTTTCGGGGCTGGACATTGTCGGCATTATCTTTTTCCGGACGCAGCCGCAGCCTTTTGCCTATCACCTTGACTGGTGGGCGACATTTATTCAATATTCTTCTTTTTCTACCGGAATGTTCTGGGTTTTTAACCAGTTTATCCCGACCGCGCTGCTGACGCTTCTCATCTTCAACGGGCGCCATATCCGCCATTTCGGTTTTTTGATTGCCCTGGCGCTGTTTTTTGCCCCTTATCCGGCAGCGGGAATCGGCATTTTCGCCGTCGTTTATGCGGCGAAGGAATTTCTCCGCAGCGCAGACAAGCGGCAGTTCCTTGCCGAAGAGATATTCTCCATACCCAATATCGTCGGCGTTTTCTGGCTGCTGCCCCTGCTGGTGCTTTATTTTATCACCAATACAGAGGGAATGGACAAGCTATGGTATGTGTTTGACTACACGACGCCGAAGCGGCTGGTTATCTTTATGATTTTGGAATTTTTGCTTTATGCTGCAATCTTGGCACCGAGTTACTGCCGCAGCGTGTTTTTTACAACTGCCGTCCTGTCGCTCTGCCTTATCCCTTTTTTCCGGCTTGACGAACAGAACAATTTTTGTATGCGAGCTTCAATTCCGGCTCTTATCATCTTGAGCGCATACGTTATCCGTTTTCTCCTACATTGTTTCCATAACAGGCGAGGCATTATTTCCGGTGTGCTGCTAATCCTGCTGCTGGCTGTCGGCAGCGCAACGCCGCTTACGGAATTCTACCGCGGCATTCATTATACCCGAAAAGCCGGACGCCTTGCATTGACTGCCGATGAAATTTACACTCTGAACCACCCCTTTGTCCGGATGCCTGTCTTCGGGTGGAGCGCGAACCATCAGTTTACGGCAAAGAACTACAGGACGGACATATTTTGGCAGTTTCTGGCGACAAAAAACCGGACGGAACAATAAGGCGGGCATATTCCGCTTGCTGCGAAAGAGGTTTGCCGAACTGTCCGCGATGTTTATTTTGGGCTTATAAGTCTTAAAAAATATTTGACTTTGCCTATATATCATAGATATTGGGAAAAGGTTTAGTTTATAGGGGAAAAAGATGTTGGCATTCCTGATTTTATTATTAACGGCAGCGGGAACCAAAGCGTTTGCAAACCCGGCTTGCGCCGTTTGTACGGTGGCTGTCGGCGCTTCACTGGAAATCGCCCGGCGCATGGGCGTTGATGACGGGGTTGTCGGCGTGTGGTCGGGGGGGTTTCTGCTTTTGCTCGGCTATTGGACGCTGAAGTGGATGGATAAGAAAGGCTGGAACTTTCCGGGGCGGGATTTTACGATTCTGGCGGCGTCGGTAGCGATGATTGGCTTTATTTATATTTCGCATCTGGTTTATACACCGAAAGCCATCCTGTTTTTGTGGATTGACCCGTTTTTGTTTGCGACAATCTGCGGCGCACTGGTTCTGCATTATTCTTCGGCGTTTTATCAGTGGATGAAACGCAAAAACGGCGGACATGCGCACTTCCCGTTTGAAAAAGTGGCTGTGCCGGTAGCCGCACTTGCTTTGACGTCTTGGCTGTTTTCCTATTTGCAGCTCTGCGCGCCGGCGCTGCCCGACTTAAGCAACATTTAACGGGTTAAAACAAGACAAAGCAAACTGAAAGCACCAAACAGAGAACTGCAACAAGGGAGAAACAAAAGATGAAAAAAGCGGAAAACGTCAAGGAATTCGTGGAACGGATTGACGCGACAAAGAAAGTTAATCCGAAAGACC
>URXV01000012.1 GCA_900551865.1 uncultured Rickettsiales bacterium | reverse complement strand
TCATTGAAATTATAAATATTATGATATATACTAAAGTATAAACAATAAATGCAACTTGCTATATAAGGAAAAATGAAATGACGGATGAAAATCTTGCAGCCCTGAAACGTCTGGAACTTATCCATGAGTATATTTATAATGAATGTGAGGGAAATATCTTTTATCCTCCCGAGCATAACCGTGTAATCTTTCTGCGTATTAAAAATGCTGCCGATATGCTGCTTAATAAAGCTGTTAAAATACTGAAACAGCAAAGGTTGCCGCATTATGACAATTCCGGCGAACTCTCTGTCAATACAATAGACCAAATTATGATGCTCATTTATAATACGCTTACGCAGCCGGATTTACCAGATAATGTTGAACGGAAAATACGTGATGCTATTGTGCAGCTTGGTATTGATCCCGATGATCTGCTGCGCCTGTACCCGTGGCAGCAGAATTGAAAGCCGTTTCTGAACATTCCCACTCTGAAATCTGAAACGATAAAACTTCTCTTCCTTGCTGCAAAAAAGATGGATATCGCAGCCGCCTTAATGTCCGGCTTAACGTCCTTATGTTGCAATCTTCCTTGCCCTGGCCGCAAAATGATATGCCGCACACTCTGCCTCAGCTGGTACTCAGCGACAACTCTTCCTGCACCAGGCGTGCACGTAAGTCCGCCCGTATAGCCTCCCGCTGCGAACTATTACGACTATACTCCCTATGTTATGCAGGATTGCTCCACTCATGGGACCTAAAATTCCATAAAAAGATAACACAATACCAATAAAATTTAACATCATTGAAATAAAAATGTTACTTTTGATGGTTCTAATCGTTAACTGAGACAGCCATTTAAGGTAAGGGAGGCTGGAAATATTATCATTAATAAAAGTTATATCCGCTGCATCAATCGCAATATCCGTACCGATAGTTCCCATTGCAATTCCGACATTTGCAGTTTTAAGCGCGGGAGCATCGTTAATACCGTCTCCAATCATGCAGATATGTCTGCCAGATGCTTGAAGTTTTTTTATTTTTGCAACTTTGTTTTCCGGAAGCAGGTCTGCATAAATATGCTTAATACCGGACTTTTGAGCAAAATAACGGGCAGAAGCAGAATTGTCTCCGGTCAAGACTATTACATCGGTGCTATTACGTTGAAGTTCATTAAGTATCTGCGGAACATCAGTTCTTACTGCGTCAGACAACGCAATAACGCCAATAACTTTATCTGACAAGGCAACAATTACCAATGCCTTTCCTTGATCTTGCAGACTATGAAGCTGTTGTATATTGGCATCAGAAAAAACAATTTTGCGTTCTTGCAGGAATTTGACATTCCCAGCACATAATATATGTTTATCTGCCGTCCCGCACACTCCTTTTCCGGGAAATAAGGTGAAATTGTCAATTTGCGGGAGTTTTATATTTAAGCCTGCCGCTTTGCGAACAATAGCTTTTGCCAGCGCATGCTCTGAATATTGTTCCAAACCTGCAGTTAATGCCAGCAGCTCTTCGCCCGAAATCTGTTCATTAAAAGAAATAATATCGGCAATTTGTATATTGCCGGTTGTCAATGTTCCCGTTTTATCGAAAACAATCGTATCGACCTTGCCCATTTCTTCCAAAGCGGAACCGGATTTAATTAAAACGCCGTTTTTTGCAGCATGACCGATAGCCGCCATAATGGCAGTAGGCGTGGCCAATACAAGGGCACACGGGCAAAAGACAACCAAAACCGTTACTGCACGTAAAATATCCCCGGTAAACAAATAAGCAAGAAAAGCCGTAACTAAAGCCGAAGGAACTAAAATTGAAGCCCATTTGTCAACAATCATTTGTGTAGGAGCTTTATTTTCTTGAGCTTCTTTAACCAGAGTAATCATTTTTTGCAAATAGGTATCATGTACGGTTTTTACTTCAATATCGACAGTTCCAAAGCAGTTAATAGTTCCTGCCATAACTTCGTCGCCGACGGTCTTATCAACAGGCAGGGATTCTCCGGTAATGGCAGCTTGGTTAATAGAAGTATTGCCCTTGACGATAATGCCGTCAGCCGGAACAGTTTCTCCCGGAAGTATTCTGAGAATATCGCCGCTGGTTACATCTTGCAGACGGACATTTTGCTCACCGGTTGCCGTAAGTTTACGCCCGGTTGCCGGCGTCAGCGCCAATAGGCGTCCTAAACCGCTCCGGGCTTTGTCGACAGTAATATCTTCAAGTATTTCTCCGACAGCCATAATCAAAGCAACTTCCCCGGCAGCAAACAATTCTCCGACGGCAATTGCGGCAAGCATTGCTGTTGTAATCAAAAGAGGGGATGAAATGCAACGGCAGAAAAAAAGTTTTTTTAAAGCTTTATAGATAATCGGCGTTCCTGATATAAAAATCGTTCCCCAGACGGGATTTGGAAAAGCCTTGGTTCCGGTCAGCATACAGCATAGGCTTGCCAACAAAAACAAGGCCGATATTACAGTCATTTTAGTTCCGGATAAAAATTCCATAAAGTTTTTAAGCATAGTATTTCCTCTTCAACTGCATTATAATTTATTATACTATATACCCTATATGGTATAATGTCAAGGAAAAATCATCACATACACCCACATGATACATATATCAACCGACAAACAGGGGTTATATGCATTATATATTGGAAAAACGCTCAATAGCCTTGGCAAATTGCTTTATTGTTTCGTCAGCATCGCCATGCTGAATTCCTTCGCGGACACAACAACGCATATGACCTTCAAGTACCATTTGTCCCGCTTTGTGCAAAGCTGATTTCGCAGCATTAATCTGGATTAAGATATCTTCACAGGCGGTTCCGTCATCAATCATCCGGTTGATGGCATTAATTTGCCCGATAATGCGATTAAGTCTGTTGTGCAAAGCTTTAGAGTCGACACATTGGTTCATTGAATCACTCCTCTATGTTCATTCAACCGGTTCATAATTTATCTCAGATTCTTCAGTGGTTGTTTCCAGCTTAAAAATAACCGGACGCAGTCCGTCATTACAGCTGCAAATCGCCACCCCGGGCGTTTTAATCCAGTCGCCATAATAAAAGACCTGATTTCCGGCACCATGAGCTAAAGCGAAAACATATTGGTATATTGCTTTCCACGCCTCATCACAAAAACCTTCCGGCTTGGCGTAGTCGGCATAAAACACCTGCCCTTCTCTTAACATTGGGCAGGAAGTCAGCCCGTCTGCGCCATATTCTTTCGCAAGCTCTTCGTCAAAAGTTTTTTTTAAGACCGTTATTTTCACTTTTTTCATGTAAACTCTCCCACTTAAGTATGTCTTAATATGAAGCATAAAGATATTTTTTGCAAGCAGAATAAATATGAATAAAATTATTCGATCGGCAAAAGGTTGTGGCTTCCGGCAATCAAAGATGTTCTTTTAGCGCAGAGAGATTTTTACTGCAAAGATACGGAATCAAGCTGTCGATTTCTGCTTCGCTGCGGTCATATATTTTCAAAGCTAGCAGTTCAGCAACAGTTTTGTCATCAAATCTTTTTTTGATGACAACGGCCGGATTGCTACCGACAATGCAATATGGCTCAACATCTTTGGTTACAACCGAATTTGCCGCAACAACGGCTCCTTCGCCAATTTTAACGCCGGGCATAATCATGGCACGCATGCCAATCCATACCCCGTCGCCGATAACCGTATCGCCTTTGCTGACATACGCTTCTTTAATCTTTTCCATAAAAGGGTAGCCGGAAAACCAATCCATACGGTGCGTATTATTGCCGCCCATCAGGATAACGGTTTCGGCGCCTATACACACATAATTGCCGATATAAAGCTTGTCATATTCCCATAATGGTTCAAAATGTGTGCGAGAATATTCGTCTCCGTACAGATAACGCACGACATAATCTTCAAAATTCGGCGTATAAGCATTACTGTAGTAACTCTTGGTACCTTTAATGACAATATTCGGATTTTTAACTGTTTTATACAGGTATTCGACTTTGGACCAGTGCTTCTCTTTCATGTTTTCCCTCGCTGTTGCAGATAAGGAGTATGTTCTCTCCGGCAATAATGTTTTTATATCGCAAATATTTATTTTAAATTAAAAATTTTCTAATTGACATGCCACGCTTTTTTACCTATACCCGAAACATAAATAATATCATTATGGTAAACATTATTAAATTTTATTCTTATGATTGATTTACAATTTTCGTCATCTTTTGCCTGCAATCTGCTAAACAGCGGCATGCGGCGTTTTTTTGCGGTAAGAAGCAGTAAATGGAATGAAAATGGTCCGTGGCGTATCCCGTCTGTCTGCTATACGTTGGAACATAAGCTGGCCTTTCTGGAAAGGGAACATTACCTGACAGGGCACTATTCCGTAAGAGGGATTGTTCACGATTGGGAAAAACCGTTTCTGTACCTTTGTCCGTGGATAGACAGCGAGAAAAAAATTCAGGAAATGCACCGCAGGTTCAGTCCACATCATGTCGGTTGTCCGAAAACGTCAAAAGTTGAACATCTGATAGAGATGTACATTGACTGGGATTGTGCGGCAATAACCAAACCGGATAAGCCTTTGAACGCATTTGAAACCTTGGTGCATTTTTATCCTGATTTCATTAAGGTTATGCTTCCCGTTTGCCTGGCGTTTGATATTGAGGCCGTTAAGCCCCGGATTTACCTGCACCCTTGGCATAAACTGGTAAAAGAACCAGAATACAATCGGGAAATATATGCCAAAGTTTGTCTGACGCTGAATCATATTGTTGAAACTCTGCCGCAGACAAGAAACGATTTTCGGAAAATAACCGGTAAATATCAAAAACTGCGTAACATTACATTGTGCAGCCCGGCGGAAATTTTTATTTTGACGCTGAAAAAGCAGCAGGAAAACCTCGGCTTTGACATAGATATGGAAAAGTTGCGGCAGTTGTTGAAAGAAACCAGGAACGGTTTTTTTATCCGGGAAATATTTACGCATTGTCCGCATGATGAAATTGCACACGACTGCAAAAAGGTAAAGAAATACCCATTTGCTGTGTAAAAATGAGTGTAAAAAGAGCACGTTTTCTATAAGAAAATGTGCTCTTTTCTTATCAAAACGGCAGTTCCGAAAACAATCTCATTCACTGCATTGTCCGCATTGTGAACAGCCGTTGCATAAAATGCGATAGCCGCAGGTTTGACAATAATCGCTGAAAAATTTAACATGCTTGTCCTCGTCGCCGAATAATCCGGCCTGTTCGCAGGAAGAAAGTTTAAAATCAATCGGTTTTCCGGAAAATTGCAAGCCTGATTTATAAGCCATGATGCTCTGTGTTCTTTTGCTTGGCATATGGTACGTCTTGCCGTCTTTGATAAAATTGGTTCCGGTTTCCATAAAACAGAATGTTATGTCGGCGCCGACACATTCATCATAGAGCTGTTTTACCCATTCATAGTTTAACGGGCGTGAACCGTCATAATTTTCTCCGCCGGCAATAACCTGTTCAATTTGTCCGGCCGGAATATATTCTTTAATACTGACCGGACCGATGAAAGGAGCGGCAACAATGCCTTTGTGTTTAAAAGGCAGATTGAACAAAATCGGAATACGTTCATCTGCCCGTTGTTGATTTTCACATGTTACGTTTAGCTGCACATTCTCATAGCCGTCGCCCCAGCCTGACGGGAGAACCTGTGCAATTCGCTCGGGGCGTTTTGTAATCAAAATAAAAACGACATCAGAACGTTTACGTATAATTTTCCAAGCGTCTTCACGCCATTTATCGGCTTCTTCCAAAAAGAAATCGGAAGTCATGCAAACCCGGATATGCTCGCCGCTTTTAATCTTGTATCGGCCGTTTTTGTCTTTGCTGAGAGGATATTCGAAATTATTTTTGACCTTATAAATACGGCTTCCGTCGCCTCCCCGCTGTTTATCCAGAAAGTACATATAGCAATGCTTGCAGCCTTCGCTTTTCTTTGTGCAGCCGTGCCAGGGATTCCAGATGTCATGCATAGGTTATTCGCCCTAAGTTTCCGGTTAAATGTTAGGGATACAAAAAAAGCAGTCTCAAGAGACTGCTTTTACAACTGGCGGGAGCGACGGGGCTCGAACCCGCGACCCCATGCGTGACAGGCATGTATTCTAACCAGCTGAACTACGCCCCCATCAGAACAGAAACACTTATAGCCAACAAAAAATATAAATGCAAGAGTTTTTTTATCTTTTTTGTGATTATTTTTCAAGAAGCAGGGCGGTCTTAAGCTTTGGAGGCAGCTTAATACCTCTAACCTCTGGATTTTGCTTAATAAAATTATCCCAATCTGAAGATGTGCCGATGGAAATCTTATTACGTTGTTCCCGTATAATCCACAATCTCATATCGTAATGGATAATAAGGCATCCGCCTAAAGTGTGGCTTTCAAAATCAGGATTTTCTGTTTCGGCAATAAGGGATAAAAGGCTCTCTGCTTCGGGAGTATAATCGCTTACACCCAATTCTCGGATTAATTTTCCCAGAATGTGAAATTTAAGCTCTGAATGCCAGCTTAAGTATTCCGTATAGTCAAAAGAATATCCGCTGTTTTTCCATTTGTGAATTTTAGTGCTTATAATAGTTTTCGCCGTGTCTTCTAAAAATGATTTCGTCCTCTGCAAGTTGCGGACGGCTGTGCAGATTTTTACGGCGCTGATGCCGGTTCTTGCTTCCATATCAGGTAGAAAAGACCGTATACGAGCCCTGAGAAAGTCTTGGCACTGATTCGATTCGTCTTCAATCCATTGGATATTTTTTTGTATTAGGTATTCTTTCAAAACATCAGGATGAACATCAAGCAAAGGACGTAAAATACAAACATCATTGCATCGGCAGATGTTATCCATTGCCGCCAAGCCTTTCACACCGCTTCCGCGTTGCAGCCGCATTAAAAAAGTCTCAGCCTGGTCAAACAGATGGTGGGCTATTGCCAGATGAGTGATGTCGTGTTGTCGGCACCAGCCGCACAAAAGTTCATATCGCGCCCGGCGGGCCTTTTCTTCAATTCCGGTTAACGGCTTAGCGCCTTGCCAAACAAGGATATGGTGTTCAATTTTATGAGCTTTCATAACAGAAGCGACGTATTCGGCTTCTTGCCGTGAGGTTGGGCGCAGTCTGTGGTCAACGGTAAGGGCTACAAGACGCAAATCGGGGAATTCTTGTCTGAACATTAAAGCCATAGCCAAAGAGTCTGCCCCGCCGGACACTCCCAAGGCATAAACCGGCGAAACGATATGATTTTTTTGCAGAAAATCCTTGATTATTTGCAACCTAAAGCCTCAGCTTCTTTTTTTGCACGAGCAGCAATATCCGTATTTACCTTGTTAAAGACGGTAGGTAAATTAACAAATGCCGTACAGGCCTCCTCTTTCTTTCCAAGCGCTTTCATTGACAATCCAAGCTTCAAAAGGCAGTCGGCGCCTTTGGAGCCTTGGGGATATTTGCTGTATCCGTCTTTGAACGCAACGGCCGCCTTGGCAAAATTCTGTTGCTTGTAATAAACTTCTCCCAACCAATATTGGGCATTTCCGGCCAGTGTCTCTTTGGGATAAGATGTTAAAAACTGGTTTAATTTCGTTTCGGCATCTGTAAGCTTATTGTTTTTCAAATCGGTGAGTGCCGCTTCATACAGATCTTTCGGTGCAATGCCTTTAGGTGCCTGAACTGCCGGCTTTGCCAAAGGTTTTGCTGCGGCTTTTTTTTCGTTTTTTTCCTGTCTGGAAACTGAAACGGCCGTCATCTGTTTTTTTATCTGTTCGAAACGAAGGTCAATATCTTTGTCAAATGTTTCCAGCTTTTTTTCCAATGTCTTTAATCTGTATTCAACATTTTCAACCTTCCCATTCATGTCTCTAATCATCTGATCGTATTCGCCAAGACGTACCTGAAAATTTGACACGGATTCCTTAGGAGCCGTTGTATCGTTTTTTTCACGGTATAACTGTCGCTGGATAACAACTATGTCGCTCTTAATCTGATCAATTTCATCCTGTAGGTAAGAATCTGCCGCCCTTGTCGGAAGAGATGAAAAGAAAACCGCCGCATTCAAAGCAAGAAAACAAAATTTTTTCATTATTTCCCTCAACAAAAAAACAAACCTGACATAAAATATAGGCTAAATAATTTAGAACTCAACAAAAAAAACGTATTCTTGCGAATACGTTTTTCAAAAAGCCTGTTTAAGCTAAATTATTTGCTTAATTCAACAACAGTTACACCACGGCGGCTCTTAGCATAAGCTTCTTCGGTGTCACCCGGGAAAGCATATTCTTTGCCGTAAGATACAGTGGCAATTCTTGAAGCGCAGATACCCTGCGATACCAGATACTGTTTAACGGCATCGGCACGGCGTTCACCCAGAGCCAGGTTGTATTCGGCAGTACCTCTCTTGTCGCAGTAGCCCTGAATAACAACGTTAACTTTCGGATTTTTCTTCAGCCATGCAATCTGAGAATCCAAGGCCGAAACGGCTTCAGCAGACAGAGCAGAGCTGTCGAAAGCAAAATAAACTGTCGTGTTGGCATTTTCAGCAAATTCACGGGCAAGTTTAGACTGGCAATCGCTACCACCAAACCAACTACTTGTCGTAGAACAGCCTGATAATAAAACAACTGCACAAAGCAAGCTTAAAAGTTTTTTCATTTATTTTCTCCATATGGTTAAAAAAACTTGGTTGTTTATTGAGTAACCCCATAATCAACTAGACACGTCTAACTTAAGTAACAAAAGTAAATTTTTCAATAACAAACTATACTATTTGTGTATAAACTATTTATTTATCGGAGGTTTTGTTTAAAACTTTAGTCGTGGCTGTTATAACTTTTGAGTACGGTCATTCTTTGTGTATCTAAATCATAATTAGGGCGGATATTGAGTTGCGGAGCGATTCGGGTGATAATCTTTCCGCCTGTCGGCACGGCGTTCCAGCCGGAGGTATTAAAACCGAATGTTTCTTTTAAAGATTTGGGAGAATCTAAAACCACAATCATTGCATATTTGGGAGCCGATATCGGAAAAGCTGCAACAAAAGAAGTCATATTCTTGCCTTTGACATAGCGTCCCTGTTCGATTTTGTTTGCCGTACCGGTTTTTCCGGCAACTTCATAACCGTCAATATTGGCGTTTTTGGCGGAACCGTAAATCACGACATCACGCAGCAGCTTGCGCATATCCATAGAAGTTTGTGTAGAGATAACCCGCCGGCTTTTCCTGTTTCCTGGTTCGGAAATCAGGGTAGGGGGGGTATAAATGCCGCCGTTAAGAACTGCGGAAAAGGCTGTCAGGATATGAATGGGCGTAACCGAGATGCCATAGCCGTAGGCCGTCGTAGCCACGGTGTCGTCCTGCCAATATCTTTCGCTGCGGTGAAGCGGCCGCCCTTTTTCATATATTTCCAGATTTTCTATCTTGTCAAACAAACCGAGGTTTTTCAGAAATTTGATTTGCAGCTCTTTGCCGACTTTGAGAGCCATCAGAGCCGAAGCTATGTTGGAGGAATGGATGAGTGTTTCGCCGACGGTCAGCCATTTTGCCGGAACCCTGTAGTCGGTGATGCGATGCCTTCCCATTTTCAACGGCTTTGTAGCGTCGAAACTGTCAGTAATTTTTATTTTTCCGCTGTCTAAACCCAAAGCCGTATTAAAGACCTTAAAAACGGATCCGGCTTCATAGACGCCGAGTGTTGCAAAGTTAAATTTAATGTCTTTGTCCTTAAAATCCCGCCGGTTTAAATCATAATCGGGAACAGAAGCCAGTGCAATAATTTCGGAAGTATTAATATCCATAACAACGGCAGTGGCGCGTTCTGCTTTAAATTTCTCTTTTGCTTTCAGCAGTTCGTCGCGAACAGCGTACTGCACGCCGAGATCTATCGTCAGTTTCAAGTCTTTTGTAGAAGAACTCAAACGGTCGTTTAAGGATTTTTCCAGTCCGGCAATTCCCTCGTTGTCAATATCTGTATTGCCCAAAACATGTGCCAACAGCTCTTTTTGCGGGTAAACCCTGATTTCGCTGGGCTGAAATTCCAGTTCAGGGAAACCAAGCGCATTGACTCTGGCCTGTTGCTGCGGGGAAATATTGCGCTTTAAATAAACAAAGCTGGACTTTCGGGTCAATTTAATCAAAAAGTCTTCATAACTTGTGTCATCAAAAATTTCCGCAAGTTTCTGCGCTACAATTTTGGCACTGCTTACTTTTTTGGGGTTGGTAAAAAGGTTGACAGTCGGCAGGTTGGTCGCAACGACGACTCCGTTTCTGTCGGTAATGTTGGCGCGGTGTACAGGAAAGACCAAACCGGTACGAGGACGATAATAAGAAATGGCTTCCCTGTCCAGCTGGATGCCGTCCACCAGGCAGACATTAAAAATTCGTATCACGATTACAGCATAGATAAGCAAAAACAAGCCGATAATAACCATAATACGGTTGCGGCAGACGTTAACCGCCTCATCGTCTGTTTCCCAGCCGAAAGTTCCGGCTGAAAAATAAATTTCTTGCCCTGGCGTATAGGGATATGCGCTTTTTTTTCTTGATAAACTGACCTTTAACACCTTGCTACCATTAAGTTTATTATCTTTCCGAGTTGGCGAGACGTCTCAATCCTCTGCTGTTTTTTGCAAACATTGTCGGATTCTCAATAATCTCTCCTTCTAATGGTAGAGCAGAATAGTTAATAATTTGTTCAGGCTTGATAAAATCCAGCGAAATATATTTTCCTGCCAAAACTTTCAGGCGTTCGGGATTGTTAAGTTCGCTCCAGTCCGCTTCCAGAATGTGAATGTCGCGAATATCGTTTTCTATGTCACGGTTAATTTGAGCCAGCTCTTTTTCAAGATTTTGCACATCATTGGTTAAGACGAAATAATAAGAACCGATAACGACGGTAAATAAAAACCATAAAATAGAAATAGCCGTTTTTACGTTACTCATTGTTTTGTTCCTTTCTTTTTATCGCATATCTTAACTTTGCGGAATGGGCTCTGGGGTTTTCCCTGCATTCTTGTTCTGAAGGCAGGATAGCTTTTGAAGAAAAGCTGAACGCCGTTTGCGCGGCAGTTTTATCAGTGTCGGGTTCTTTGTAGCGTGAAACATGAACTTTTTTAGCGGTATTGGCGGCAAAAAAGTTTTTAACGATTCTGTCTTCAAGCGAATGGAAGTCGACAACAACGATTCGTCCGTCTGCCCGAAGAATATTCAGCGCTCCCCAAAGGCCCGCTTCCAGCTGGTGCAATTCGTCGTTAACGGCAATGCGTAAAGCCTGAAACGTGCGCGTTGCCGGGTCGGTCTGGCCTTTCCGGGGCGGAATAATGCCATAAATCAATTCGGCCAGTTCTGTTGTTGTCCGGATTTCCCCGGTCTCACGCCGCGTTGCAATTGCCCGGGCAATCTGGCGCGATTTTCGTTCTTCTCCATATTGGTAAATTAAATCGGCGAGTTCTTTTTCTGGCAGGGTATTGACAATGTCTTTGGCGGATATTCCCTCTTGCGACATCCGCATATCCAAATCAGCCTCTTTTGCGTATGAAAATCCCCGTTCTCCTTCGTCAATCTGCATAGATGAAACGCCGATGTCAAAAACCACGCCGTCAACCGGTTGCTTAATCAGTTCGGCAATATTGCCGAAAGTTCCGGCGATAAATTCAAAACGGTCGCCGTATAGGGTTTTTAGTTCCTCTGCCCGTATCCTGACTGTCGGATCCCGGTCAATCGCAATGATTTTGCAGTTTGCCGCTTTTAAAATAGCTTCGCTGTACCCGCCGTTTCCGAATGTCGCGTCAACGTATGTCTTTCCTGCTTCCGGACACAGCGTTTCCAAAACCTCGTTCAGCATAACCGGAATGTGGCGGAGAGAATTCATGGCCGGCCCTCCTCGTTCTTTAACGACGGGCGGTTTTGCCGGACTTTTTCTCTCAGGCGCTCCTCTTCTTTAGCCCAGTTTGCTTCGCTCCATATCTGGAATTTTCGCCCTTTGCCGACAAAAACGGCCGTGTCGGTTATCTCCGCATGCTTAATCAGTTTTTCTGTCAGCATAATCCTGCCCGTGCTGTCAAATGTAAATCTCTTGGCATCGCCGAAAATAAGATTGGTCAAATCGTCCTGCGTTTCGGAAAAAAAGTCCGTGCTGTTTTCAATGTCAGTAGCCAGTTTCTCCAAAAGATCTTCTGTACAGCCTTCAATACAAGGAGATGTTAAACTTCTGTAACAAACGATTTCTGTTGAGAGTTCTTTAACGATTGCGCGGTAATCTGCCGGCAGGGAAACGCGGCCTTTGGCGTCCACTTTATTGGCAATTGTATCTAAAAACAAAAAAGTTTTGCGCATTGTTTATTTCTCTCGTGTACACATTAAGTGTGGTATAACATGGTATTTTATGGGAATCAATGGAAAAATGTATGTTTTTATCAAAAAATTAACTTTTTTATGCTTTCACGATCAAAAGCAGCTGTTTCAGCAATTTAAATGTGGATAAACCTGTTAATAAAATCTAAAAGACAGAGTCGGGAACTCTGTCTTTTTTAGCGAATCTGAAATGTTTGTTTTTGATGTGTTCAGGCAAACAAAAAAAGCGCCGCCTCATAAGAGCCAGCACTTTTTGATTGCTTGTACGCGCTGGGTGATGTGTTAAATCATCGCCATGCCGCCATTAACGTGCAGTGTCTGGCCTGTAATGTACTGTGCTTCATCGGAAGCCAGAAAAGCTACAGCATTGGCAATATCCTGAGCTTCGCCCAGTTTGCCTTCTGGAATCTTGTTCAGAAGCTGCGCCTTGACATCGTCAGGCAAAACGTCTGTCATCGGCGTTCTGATAAAGCCCGGAGCAATGGAGTTAACGGTAATGCCGCGGGAGCCGACTTCCTGTGCCAGGCATTTGTTCATGGCAATCATACCTGCTTTGGAAGCGGAATAGTTTGCCTGTCCGGCATTTCCCATAACGCCGACAACCGAGGCGATGCCGATAATGCGGCCATATCTTCTCTTCATCATGCCGCGGATGGCTGCTTTGGCAAGTTTGAAGCCGGCGGACAGGTTAACGTCCAAAACCAGTTGCCAGTCTTCGTCGCTCATGCGCATAAACAAATTGTCGCGGGTTAATCCTGCATTGTTGACAAGAATGTCGATACGCCCCATCTTTTCTTCAACCTCTTTGACAAGGTTGTGAACATCGTCGGAGTTTGTCAGGTTAGCCGTAAAGCATTCAACGCGGGAACCCAGTTCAGCCTTTAACTTTTCCATCGGTTCGGCACGCATATCCGTCAAAGCCAATGTTGCTCCCTGAGCGTGCAGAGTGCGGGCGATTTTGTCTCCAAGTCCTCCGGCAGCACCGGTAATTAATGCAATTTTACCATCTAAATTAAACATATTGTTGTCCTTTTCTTCAAAAAGTTACAGATTTTTTGCCAGTTCTTCAATTTCCTGTACGGAGCAGACTGAAACGGAATTTACCTCTTTAAGGCTCCGTTTGGCAATGCCGGAGAGAACTTTTCCGGCGCCGAGTTCTACAAGGTCTGTAACGCCGTTGGCGCCAAAGAAAGCCATTGTTTCTCTCCATCTGACGGTGCCGGTAACTTGTTCAATCAAGTTTTTGATGATTTCTTTCTTTTCTGTTTCCGGAGCAGCCAAAACGTTGGCTACAATCGGAATAAACGCATTATGCGCATCAACCTCCATAAACGCCCGCGCCATGGTTTCTGCGGCCGGTTGCATCAGCGGGCTGTGGAAAGGTGCGGAAACCGGAAGTTTTAAACATCTTTTCGCGCCGAATTCCGAAGCGATTTCAACAGCTTTTTCAATTGCCTGAATGTGTCCGGACAAAACGACCTGCCCGTCGGAATTGTCATTTGCCGCGACGCAGTAGTGCGCTTCGTCATTGCACGCGTCAACCAGTGCGCCGACGTCTTTATAAGATAATCCGAGAACGGCAGCCATACCGCCGACGCCGACAGGAACGGCCTGCTGCATAGCGTTGCCGCGAATGCGCAACAGTTTCGCCGTGTCAGAAAGGGAAAATACTCCCGCCGCACAAGCGGCAGAATATTCACCGAGCGAATGCCCGGCCACAAATGCAGCCTTGTCTTTCAAACTGATATTGAATTCTTTTTCCAAAACCCTCGCCACAGCCATGGAAACAGCCATCAACGCAGGCTGGGTGTTAGCCGTGAGCGTCAACTCTGAATCAGGCCCTTCGGTCATAACCTTATACAAATCCTGCCCCAGAGCCTGATTGACTTCCTCAAACACCTCTTTGGCAGAATTAAAATTTTCGGCCAGTTCTTTTCCCATGCCCACAAACTGTGAGCCCTGTCCCGGAAAAACAAATGCATATTTCATTTATGGTTAACTCCAAATTTGTTTTTTTCTGCCCATAAGCTAAAGGACTGCCCGATAAAGTCAAGTTTAAATCCGTGTTGTGTGCATAGGTTGGATAGTATGAAAGATATGTGCATAGCCGCAATTGTTAAGATTTTATTTAAAAATTGACGCTAATATCTGCGAAAGAAAACTTTAATTACAAAGAGGCGGCAATGGCAAAAAAAAGCAGAAAAAAAGAAAGCAAAAATGAAGCAAAAGGCTGGGGAGCCAAAATTCTGGGAGTTTTGTCAGGTACGGCGCTGATTGTTTTTTGCGTCTGTCTGGTCTTGGGAATGGCGGGATATAATCCGGCCGATGAGTCCTTTAACGTTTCCAATTCGGAGAAAATCAGCAATTTTATGGGGCGTTTCGGGTCGTACAGCGCTGATTTTATTGCCAACAGCTATGGTCTGGCGGTTTTTGTTTTTCTTATTCCCGTTCTGGTTTGGGGGTATTTATTGATAAAACATCAGAAGATCATAGAATTTAAAATCCGCCTTTTCGCACTGCTTTTAGGGATTATATCGCTTGGCGGCGTATTTAATCAGGTGCTTGCCGCGCCGCTGGAAAAAGTTAATTTGTTGGGAAAGTTCAGCCACCTGCTGCCGGAAACTTTAACACGTATGTTCAAAAGCTGGGGATTATCCGGTTATGAAAACGCCGCCGTTTTGGCTTTGTTGTCCCTAATGGCTTTAATGTCATTTAACCTTGCGGCGGGTATCACATTTAAACACTGGTCAAGAGCATTGCGGGCAATAGGGGCATGCATATATGCCGTTGGTTTGGGTATCTATGATTTTGCCCGCCGGTTAGGGGCTCCGCGTGCGTTTGCCGAACCTCGGACAGAAACTTCTGCAACTCAAACAAAAGAAAAGGCAAGAAAAGAGCCGACGCTGTCGTCCGCGCCTGCGCCGGAGAAGGAAAAATCCCGCCCGCAAAAAGGCGCCTCTGCGGAAGTTATTGCCTTTGCCGGTCGGAAAGGGAACAGCAACGGTGGCTATCAATATCCTGACATTAACCTGCTAAAACGGCCGAAAGAAAAAATCGGTTTAAGTATCAGCGAAAAGGAACTCAACGAAACCGCCCGCGCGCTGGAAGGGGTACTGGAAGAATTCGGCGTTCACGGCGAGATTGTCAAAATCCGTCCCGGGCCGGTCGTTACGCTGTTTGAGTTGGAACCTGCTCCGGGAACAAAAACCTCGCGGGTAATAAGCCTTGCCGACGATATAGCCCGTTCTATGTCGGCCGTTTCGGTGCGTATTGCCGTCGTTCCCGGCTCCAATACCATCGGCATAGAAATTCCGAATACCAAACGTGAAATTGTCTGGCTGCGCGATTTGTTGGAAGACAGCAACTTTGTTGACAGCAAAAATGCCTTAAACGTTGTCTTGGGTAAAGACATCGGCGGCAAGAACGTTTATGCCGATTTGGCCAAAATGCCGCACTTATTGGTTGCGGGAACGACCGGTTCCGGAAAGTCCGTCGGCGTAAACGCCATGATTCTTTCTCTGTTGTACCGGATGACGCCCGAGGAGTGCAAATTTATTCTGATTGACCCCAAGATGCTGGAATTTTCCATGTATAACGGCATTCCACATCTGCTGACTCCTGTTATTACCGACCCTGCCAAAGCTGTTATCGGCCTGAAGTGGGCGGTTCGCGAGATGGAAGAGCGTTATCGCGCCATGGCCTGCCTGTCTGTCCGCAATATCAACGGCTATAACCTGAAGTTGAAAGAGTTGCGGGACAAGGGCGAAAAGCCGATGCACACCATACAGGTCGGTTTTGACCCTGAAACCGGCAAGCCGAAATACGAACAGCAGATGTTGGACACGACGCCGCTGCCGTACATCGTCATCGTCGTTGACGAAATGGCGGATTTGATGCTGGTTGCGGGCAAGGAAGTGGAAGCCGCGATTCAGCGTCTGGCGCAGATGGCGCGCGCTGCGGGTATCCATTTGATTATGTCCACACAGCGTCCGTCGGTTGACGTTATCACCGGTACGATTAAGTCCAACTTCCCGACCCGTATCAGTTTCCAGGTAACTTCCAAGATTGACAGCCGGACCATTTTGGGCGAGCAGGGCGCAGAGCAGCTGCTCGGCAAAGGAGATATGCTCTATATGCCTGCCGGTTTGCGCCCGCAGCGTATTCATGCCGGATTTGTAGAAGATGCGGAAGTTGAAGCGGTGGTTGAGTTTTTGAAGTCGCAGCGTCAGCCGGAATATGTTGAAGGCATCACCGAAGGCGAACTGGAAATGAAAGGCAAAGACGCTGGTGCCTTGTTTGACCGCACGGCGATGGGTGCATCTGGAGGCGGCAAGGATGACCTGTATGAACAGGCGGTGGCAATCGTACGAAATGATAAAAAAGCCTCAACCAGCTATATTCAGCGCCGGCTCGGTATCGGCTATAATAAAGCGGCTTCTTTGATTGAGCGTATGGAAGACGAGGGCGTTATTACGCCTGCCGACCACGTCGGCCGCCGCGAAGTGATTTAGAACCGGATAAGCCGCTGGAAACCAAAAGTAACATCATCGCCCGTCAGTGCCTTTGCCTAAGATTATGTCTGAAGCAGATAATGTCTGTCGGGAAGCAGACATAGATTTGGCGGCTTCTTCTTTGTCTATCCAGCGGTATTTTTCATCGTGTCCGGAACGCAAAACCTGTCCCTCCTTAGGGCGAAGTTCCTCGTTCAGCTCCGTTTCATACCCGCCGGAAACCGCCAGCTTTTTGCCGAGGATTTTAACTTCAATCGGCTGCTCTCTTGCTTCAAACATAGCTAAAACGACGTCTTTAAAGCGGTATTGTTCGTCTTTCGGAAAGGCTACAATTAACTTTAAGGTATCTCGCATAAACGGCGCATAATTCGTAACTGACAAAATACGTTTTGCCTGTTCAGGGGTAAAAGGATTTCCGTTTTTGCCGCCAGGATAAAAGGTTTTATTGTCTCCCATTCCGCTGACATAATTGGAAAATAATTCGTTGCGAACTTTAAGTACCGTCATTTGCTCTGTCCGTTCCAGCCGCATTTCGTTTACAAAATAGTGGTCAAGATAGTGTTTCATGGCCGTATTGGCAAAATTGCCGTCGTATTTCTCTTTTGTATCAAACTGGATTCCCGCGAACAGCGCCTGCCTCGCTACCCACGTGCCCTTGGGATCCATTAACCACTCTACCGGCTGGACTTCAAACCAATACGCCTGACCTTTCTGAACCGATGTGCCGTCGGACAGGATAGAATCGTCGTCAAAGGGTTTGCCTTCAATACGGACATATTTTTTGCCGTTATGCCTGTACTCCGCACAGTTTCGCGGGATAAATCCGGTATCGTAGGCTCTAAGTTCTGCCGAATCAAAAGTATAGGTTCTGCCGGTGGTTTTAAGGTTTTTTTTCCGGTACAGAGTTTCCAACTCCTGACTGACGGGCTTAGGCGCCACGGTTTTCGGATACTCTCCGTATTCGCAGATTTGTACCGTCTTGCCGTTGGCAAGGTGCTCTTCTTTCACATTCTTCGGGCGGATTGCTGATGTTACTGAGGCAGGGATTGCCGGGCGGCCGGCGGCTTCTCGTCCGCTAGGGTAGATGCAGTGCTCGGTGCCGTAGTAGTAGACGATGTGGACATCTCCAGATATGTGAAAAGACGTCAACCAGGAATGCCCTGAAGCAACGCCGGTAATGTCTTTGTCATCGCTATTGCGATTCATATGGGTACCCAGGGCAATAGCTGCATCCGAAATACCGACTCTGGTGCCATACGCCTTTATCACTTCCAACGCATTATCGCCCCAGATGTCTTCTTCCCTTAAAAACGTTACTTCCATAACCTGTCTCCGTATAGTATTTATATAGTGGATAGTTTAACAGATTTTTGCCGTATACGCAATGAAAAATATTTCCAACCCTCGGCGCAGCAATGAACCGAATCAATCTCCTAAGCCCGCCACGCTTTCATCACTTTGTCCATGCTGCTGTTGACAATCGAAATTTCCTGCTGCAGCTTTTTATTTTCATAAATTTTGAGCGCTGATTGATAGTAGTCGATAGCCTCGGCAAAAGCTTTTTTGTCCCTGCTGTTTTTTCCGATGTTATAATAAACGTTGGCAATGTTTTCCTGAATTTTCGCCCACATTACCGGATAAAGTTCTTTGCGGTAAACCTGCTGCTTGTTTTTGTAGCTGCGGATTGCCAGCATCGAAATATCGTTGCTTTTGGAAAACAATCCCAGCAGCGATAGATAAAAACCGAGATATCCCTCAATTTTAGACCACAATTCGGGAAAAGTAATCTGCGTGTAGGTCTTTTCCGCCTCGCGCAGAAAATAAACTGCATCTCGCAGCGCCTGAATATCGTTGCTAAACTTCCAGTATTGGAAGTACAATTGCGACAGTTTGAATGAAATTAGTGCAAAATCGTATGGATAATTGTAGTGGTCAAGATACCGTTGCGCCGTACGGTAATTGGTAATCGCCTCGCGGAACAACAGCCAGTATCCTCCCAAATCCTGCTTGAGCGCCAGCTCGTAAAGCTGTGCCAGATTCTTGTAAATGCAGCCGAGATGAACATTCTGCATAATCTGATTTTTATAAGAAAGCGCATTCATAAAAAGCTCTTTTGCCGTATTGAACGTCTTCTGGCTGAGTTCTTTTTGCGAAAAGCTGAGATATATCAGCCCCACCGTATTCATAACGTAAGGCGAATACATCAAGCTGCCGTTCTCTGACGGTCCGTCATTATTAAAATTATTGATAACGCCTTTGAGCAATTTTTGTTTTAGGTGGCGTAAATCGATTCTTTGCTCGCTTATAGAAGTGGCGATAATACCGGTAATCAGGTTGGTCAGCATTTCCGGGAAAAAGTTGATATGCTCAAAATATTCCGCCGGAACGAACAAGCTTTCCAAGATGGAACTGGAAACATTGTCCCAGTCGGAATAAGCGTTCGCCGTCTGAAAGTTCAGGCGGATGTTTTCGTTTTCCTGATATCCCCAAACGATAACATCGGCGTTAAGCTTTTGTAAAATCATGTTGCCGGCGTCAACCAAGTCAAAAAAATTCCGCCCCTGCAGGTTTAAAAAGCTTTTATTGAAAGGTTCGTCAAAATAGCGGACGTTGAAACTGGGATTTTTCTGCAAAAGGCGCGTCATAGCCTGGCCGAAACCGTAATTGCCGTATTCGACAAACTCGACCACAACAATCTTTAACGTTTCTACCTTTGGCAGAATGCGCTTGCTCCCGGTGTTCTTTCCGAACAAAAATTTGATAAAATTTGCCATCAGTGCCGCCCGATTCCCGCTTTATCAGTTTTCCTTCTGCCTTTTCTTCTTTTTACTTCCGCCTTTTTTATCCAAAATTCCTTTTACGGTATTTTTACTCCATTTTGAAAAAGATAACAACTCTTCTGGTTTAGTATCCCCAGATAAGATTGATAAAAACCACAGGTTAATGGCCGTGGCAAAGACAGGGAGTGCCAGTCGTTCGTGCGCAGCCATTTGAATCAGAGCCAAAACCGCGTCGACAATAAGGATTTTCAAAACACTGTAGACGACGGCAGGCTCATAAACGCCGTTTTCCGACAGACGGTAATAGGATGTGTACATAAACGCACGTTCTTCGCGGTTTCTTTTTATAATGCGGTTATACAAAGCAATTCCGATTTCAACCGCCATATAGGAAATGGCGATGAACATTGACGCTTCAGAAAACTCTATGGAGGCGTCAAGCATAAAACATCCCAGAATAAATCCGAGCGAAGCGAAAGCCCCGTCGCTCATGACAAGCTTTTCCGGCGGCCAGCTTAAGAAGGCAAACGCCAGCATTGTCCCCATATAAGCCAGCGCAACGACGCCCAGCAATTGCGGAAGAATGCCGAAATAAGCCAAAACAGCCGATACCGCCATAACCGTGATAAACTGCATGGAGGCAATCGCTCCCAGCCCGTTCATAAGTCCCAGCCCTTTGGAAATTGCCGTTAATATTGCCGCAACGGCAATTTTGTCTTCAGTTGGCGAAAGGTATTCGGGGAACAGACGGAAATCGTCGGGTTGCATAAAGCTGATAAGCAAAGAAGCTCCTGCGGTAATTGCCCATGTCAGCCACGCAACGTCCAACAGGTAAGAAAAATAAAGCAGAGCCGCCAAAGCAAAAGGAACTGTAAAATCTGTATAGCCATAGTTTTTGACGGTATCGTAGTGAACCGGTAAGAAATGAAAAATGAGCAATCCGGAAACAAAAAGCAAGCTAAAAACACACCAAAACGGATCAAGCTTGAATTCGTAATCTTCGGGGTAAACGTCCGTTTGAATTCTGCTTAAGAAAAAGGTTCCTGCCGTAAAGCAAACCAGCAACGCGCCGATTCCGTACAAAAAAGCTTCATTCATCTGTTCCTCCTTCGATTCTTAAGGCTTATGCCAATACCATAACATAATTTTATTAAATCTTTCTTTGCAAACAAGCAATAAAAAATCCGTCTGCACCGGTCATATCTTCCTCTCTGCTTGCCGGCTTAGGCAGAAAGTTCTGCGGCAGAACCCGGATAAAACCTTCTTTGGTACGCAGATGTTCCGTTTCGACAGCGGTAATCGGCAAAACTTCAAAATCCGTCCGTGCTGCAAGAAACCGGCTGATTTGCCGTTCTCCTTCCGCTTTGGCCAGGGAACAGGTTGCATAGAGCAGGATTCCTCCCGGAAGCAGAAATTCGCAGATATGCTGTAAAATTTCCCTTTGCAGCTTTTCCTGTCGCCGGACGTCTTCAGTCGTTTTAGTATGCATAATTTCAGGATGCCTGCGAAACGTCCCGGTTGCGGAACAGGGAGCGTCCAACAGGATAATGTCATATTTTTCCGTCGGGGAATATGTCAGCGCATCGGCACGGACAGTGGTCAGGTTCTGCACCAGCTTTAACCGTCCCATATTCTCCTGCAGAACGCTGAGCCTCTGTTCCGAAATATCAACGGCTGTAACCTGTGCTCCGGCAGCGAGCAGCTGTGCCGTTTTGCCTCCCGGTGCGGCGCATATGTCAAGGATATTTTTCCCTTTAATTTCAGGCAGGCATTTGACGGCAAGTGCCGAAGCTGCATCCTGCACCCACCATTTCCCCTCTTCATATCCGGGAAGTTCTGTAACTTTTACGTTGGAAGGAAGCCTGACTGTACCGGTAAAAAGAACTTGCCCGTCGGTCAGCGGATTTGCTGTCTGGTCTTTAAGCGTAATGTCAAGCGGAGGTTCATATTCAGCAAATTTTTCCATTGCCGAAATTTCATCCGGAGTATAATCCTGTTTGAGAATTTTCAAAAAATCATGGCTGAAATGTTTGTCCCGGGGCAGGGAAAGCAAGGCGTCCTTATTGCGCAGGATATTGCGCAGTACCGCATTAACGAAGTTGGCGCCGAATTTCCCGTTCAGTTTTTTTGCCGCTTCGGCGTAGGAATTTAAAACCGCGTATGCCGGAGTGTCCATAAACAAAAGTTCGGCGGTTCCCAAATATAAAATGCATTCTAAAATCCGCTGTTTTTGAGGCACTTTTTTCTTTATGAAACGTGGCAAAACCGTTTCTTTAATAAAGGTCAGCCGCCGCAGGGTGGTCATAAAAAGCATATTGAAAAAGCCTCTTTTTTCTGCGGGAACACTTTGTTTCAACAAGCTGAACGAAGTATCTCCGTTCAAAATCCGCTGCAGAAATTCTGCATATTCGGTTCTGTTATCAGCCATAAAAAATCCTTTAAATATAAGACATTGCCGTATTTTGTTAAATGTTTGTTAAAAAATAATGTTCTACGTTTAACGCAAGTTTTGACGGATGTAAAGGATAAAAAAGATGGCCGGTCGGCGTTTGTTGTTGTCGATGTTTCTGGGGACGGTTCTGTTTACGGGAAAAGCCGGAGCCTGGGATGTTTTTAACGTATATGCGGCCAAGGCGCCCGAAGGATGTCTGGATAAAAACATTGCTGTAACCAAGGAAGTGTCGCTGATTGATTTGATTAAGATTGGCATTTGCAATAACCCCGGGTTGAATGTTGATTATATGAGCCTGAAAGGCGCCGAGGCGGATTTGGGGGCAGCCAGGTCGGAATACTTTCCGAGCATAGACTTAACGGCTAGTGCCGGTAAAAACACCTCAAAATCCCAGGGAAACGGCAGTACAGAAAACAGTCCCTATAATTTAAATGCAGGTCTGTCGTTGCTTTTATATGATTTTGGCGGCCGGTCGGCGCGGATAGACAGTTTTCGAGCTTATCTTGCCGGCGCCGGTTTCAATTACAACAGCGCGCTGCAGGATTTGATTTTATCCATCAATACCGCTTATTTTAAGCTTTTGGGCGCCGGAGAAGATTTGAAAAGCGCCCGGGCAAATGAGGCTATGTATAAAAAATCGTATGATGAGGCCAGCCGCAAATATGAAGTGGGAATGGCTGCATTGAACGACAAGCTCCAGACACAGACCAGTTATGAGCAGTCCAAGCTTAAAGTTATTGAAATGGAAAATGCGGTAAAGCAGTATGAGGGGGATTTGGCTACAATCCTGAATTTGCCTCCGCAAACCAAATTTAAATTAAAGCGCCCGCCGACAGACCGGGATTTAACGGCGCTTGGAAAGCGTGATACGCTTGATAAGATGATAGAGATAGCCTCGCGCGAACGGGATGAAATCAAAGCGCAGGAAATGAGCGTCAATGCCGCCAATGCTTCCCTGCGTGAATTGCGCGCCTCGCGCTACGGTTCGTTTTCGCTGTCTGCAGAAAGCGGTTACAACAACAGCTGGAAACCCGAGCGTTCTTATACGCGCGACAATTCCATCGGCATAAATTACAAACTGCCGTTGTTTACCGGATTTGACACCAGTTATAAAATTGCCGCAGCAAAATTCAAACGCGAACAGGAACGGTACGCTTTGGAAGAAAAGCGCAATGATATAAAAAATGAAGTATGGGGAGCGTATCATGATTACCAGACGTCCGTAAAATCATACGAAGTCAGCAAAAAAGTTTTGAAAAGCGCTGAAGAAAACGAAAAAGTTGCCTTTACCTCCTATGAAATCGGCAAAACGGATATTATAAACCTGTTAACGGCAGAATCGCAGTTGGCCGATGCCCGTGATTCGCTCGTCAACGCTTTCTATACGGTATTAATCAACAAAGCGGCCTTGTATCGGTCTATCGGGAGATTCTAATGGTAAACATAAAACAAGTATCCGGAAAAAAGTTATTCATAGCAGCTGTTATATTGGGTGGCGCTGCTTATTTTTTCTTCAAAGGGAACGGCGGCGAGAGCCTGAAACCGGAAAATTTTGAAATGAGCGAAGTCCGCCGCGGAACGCTGACTTATGAGGTAACCGCGACGGGGACGATTAACCCGATTAACACCGTAACGGTCGGAACGCAGGTTTCCGGCATTGTGGAAACGGTTCTGGCCGATTATAACGACGACGTCAAGAAAGGGCAGGTTCTGGCGCTGCTGGACGCCTCAACGCTCAAGGAAACGATGGAAAAGTCCTATGCGAGCTATGAACTGGCACAGGCTAAGGAGCGTAAGGCCAAGTTGAACTATGACCGAATTAAAAAGCTCTATCAGGACAAGCTGACTTCTTCCGCCTCGCTGGAAGACGCCGAAATTGAATATAAGGAAGCGTCGGCCAATGTCCTGAGCGCCAAAGCGGACTATAACATTGCCAAAAAGAATTTTGAATATGCGACGATTACCTCTCCCGTTTCCGGTACCGTTATTTCCAAAGAGATTGAGCAGGGGCAGACTGTTGCCGCAAGCTTTGAAACGCCGACTTTGTTCGAAGTCGCGGAAGACCTGTCGAAAATGCAGATTGAGGCAAGCGTTTCCGAAGCCGACATCGGTTACATAAAGCCGGATATGCCGGTACTGTTTACGGTGGACGCTTACCCGAACGACACTTTTGCCGGCACGATCCGCCAGGTCCGCCTGTCGCCGACCGAAGACGAAAACGTCGTTATGTACACCGTGATTATTGAAATCGACAATTCCTCGCGTAAATTGCTTCCGGGAATGACAGCATCGGTTACGGTCAAGGCCGACGAAGCCAAAGACGTGCTGATGATTTCGGCAATGGCTCTGCAATATAAGCCGTCAGCGGCCGTCAAAGCTGCCATGGACGTCAAGAAAATTGACGACATCGCGGAAAATCAGGACATAGTTTATTTGTTTGAAAACGGCAAAATCGTGCCCCGTATCGTAACCAAAGGGCTGTCCGATATGACCAACATAGAAATCAAAGAAGGGCTGAAACAGGGTGAGAAAGTCATTGTTGAAGCGCTCTTCCAGCCGGGACGCAGATAATGGCGGAAAAAACGGTAATTGACGTTCGGAATGTATGCAAGACCTATTTTATGGACGGCGGCACCAGCCAGTCCGTTTTGAAAGACATTAACTTTCAAATCAAATCCGGGGAATTCGTTGCCATTATGGGGCCATCCGGTTCCGGCAAGTCGACGCTGATGAATATTCTGGGCTGCTTGGATAAACCGACGAGCGGAAAGTATATATTGGAAGGGTATGACATCGCCTCCAAAGACGACAACGAACTGGCTGCCATTCGCGGCAAAACCATCGGGTTCGTTTTTCAAAACTTTAACCTGATGATGAAGCGCACCATCGCCGACAACGTGTCTTTGCCGTTGATTTATCAGAAAGTCAGCGAGGACGAACGTTATAAAAGGGCGCTGGAAATGCTGGACAAAGTCAACCTGACCGGGTATCAGGACCGTCCTCCGTCGCAGATTTCCGGCGGTATGCAGCAGCGTGTTGCCATCGCCCGCGCGCTGATAAACAATCCGGCGATTATCTTTGCCGACGAACCGACCGGTAATCTGGACAGCAAAACTTCCGACGAAATAATGGACTTGTTTACGTTCTTAAACCGGCAGGGCATAACGATTGTTCTGGTAACGCACGAGGACGATGTTGCGGACTATGCCACGCGGATGATAAAAATCAGCGACGGGCGGAAAGTGTATGACGGTTTGCGCAAAGATTACAGCAAGGAAAAGGAAATAAAATGCTGACAGCGATTTTGAAAGAAGCCTGGATATCTATTGCCTCCTATAAGCTGAGGACGTTCCTGACTATGCTCGGCATAATGATAGGCGTGGCGGCGGTGGTAATGATGGTATCCGCCGGGCAGGCCGTTCAGAATCGCATCACCGAAACTTTTGCCTCTATGGGCAGCAACCTGATTTTAATCGGGCCTGCCGAACTGGTAACCGGCGGCGTCCGCGGGGGCAGGGGACTGCCCAGCGTAACGGTGGCCGATGTGGCGGCGCTGAAAAGCCTGAAAGACGTTGAAGCCACGTCGTACCTTATGAATGCCGCGGTTCAGGCCGTTTACGGTTCCAGCAACTACGGCGTCAGCGTCAAGGGAACCAACCCCGAATATCTGATTGTCAACAACTGGGAAATAGAAGACGGTGTGATGTTTACAGAAAAGGACGTCCGCGCCGCCAAGCCCTATGCCGTTATTGGCCAGACGGTTGTGGATGAGCTTTTCGGGTTGCAAAATCCGCTGGGTAAGACGATTCGCCTGAAAGGCAAGCCGTTTACCGTTATCGGCACGCTGAAAGAAAAAGGCGACGGTCTGATGGGTGATGACCAGGACAATATTATCCTGATGCCTTCAACCACCGTCCGTCAGCGCCTTGCCGGCTCTCCCCGTCCGCAGTACACGGGCATCGCCTTTGTCAAGGCAACGTCGGAAGACAAAATGGAACTGGTCGCCAAACGGGTTGAATATATGCTGCGCACGCGCCACCGGTTAAAGGACGGCGTAAAGAATGACTTTACCGTCCGCCTGATGACTGAAATGGTAGAGAAGGTTCGCAGCGTCGGTTTTGTCCTTTCGGCATTGTTGGCGGCGATTGCTTCGATTTCGCTGATAGTCGGCAGTATCGGGATTATGAATATGATGCTGGTTTCCGTAACTGAACGTACGCGGGAAATCGGAACCCGCAAGGCTTTAGGGGCACCGAATTCCTGGATAATGATGCAGTTTCTGGCGGAATCGGTTTTAATCTCTTTTATCGGCAGTTTTGTCGGTATGGTTTTCGGTATAGCCTTTTCGCAAATAGGCGGCCATCTGATGGGATATAATGTGCCGATATCCATATGGTCGGTCATCGTTTCGGTAACCGTCGCCGTCATCGTCGGCATTGTTTCCGGGCTGATGCCTGCATTAAAAGCTATGCGCCTGAATCCGATAGATGCGCTGAGATACCAGTAAAATCAATCCGGACACACTCACTGAACAGCTCCTGCTCCTGACACGGACCTTAATCCAAGCGCTTGCTTTTGCTCTTGTATGCGGGAGCTTTAGGCTCGCTCGCCTTTTAGTCTTTTATAGGCTTTTTCCCTGCCGATGAGAGGCAGCAGCGTTTTTAATTCCGGCCCGTCTGCCTGTGCGGTAAGTGCCATACGGATGGGATGAAACAGATCTTTCCCCTTACGCCCGGTCGCGGTTTTGATTTTTGCCGTCCACACGTTAAAGGTTGTATCGTCAAACTCGCCCGGCGGCAGCAGTTCCGCGGCTTGCGCCAAAAATGCCGCATCTTCTATAACCGGTTCAATCTCTTTGTTGCAGATATTGTCCCACAACAGCACGTCCGCCGCCGTTGTCAGATTGCCCCTGACTTTATTCCAAAACGTTTCGCTGACGCCAAATTTGTTTTGCAGCGCCGCATACGGCATATTATGCACCAGCTTGGTGTTAAACTTTTTCAGCTCCTCTTCGTCAAACTTCGGCTGAGCATGTCCGATTTTTTCAAAGTCCAGCGTTTTTGCCAGCTCTTCAAGCGTATAAAACGGTTCAATCGCTTCCGATGTGCCGAGTTTGGCCAAAAAGGAACAAATAGCCATTGCCTCAACACCGTCTGCTCGCAACTCCCGTACGCCAAGGCTGCCAAGACGTTTAGAAAGTTTTCCTTCCTTTCCTGTCAAAAGCGGCAGATGGGCAAAAGTCGGAACATTGCCGCCGATTGCCTGAAACATTTGAATCTGCGCCGCTGTATTTGTAACGTGGTCTTCGCCGCGGACAATGTGCGTAATGGCAAAGTCAACGTCATCAATGACCGACGGCAGATGATACAAATAACTTCCGTCTTCACGGATAATAACCGGATCGCTCAGTTTATCTGCGTCATATCGGCAAATTCCGCGCACAACGTCGTGCCAGACAATTTCGCCGCTTTCCAGCTTAAAACGGTAATGCGGCTTTCTTCCCTCCGCCTCAAAACGGGAAAGGTCTTCCGATGTATAGTGTAGCGCCTGCCGGTCATAAATCGGCGGCAGACCTTTTGCCAGCAGCCTTTTACGTTTGAATTCAAGTTCTTCCGGCGTATCGTAACAAGCATAAATCCGCCCGGCTTGTTTCAGCCGTTCAACCACTTCGTCATAACGGGAAAATCTTGCAGATTGCCTCGCTTCCTCGTCCCAGCGGATACCGAGCCATGTCAGTGCATCTCTTATGCCGTCTTCATATTCCTTCTTGGAGCGCTGTTTATCGGTGTCGTCTATTCTGAGCAGAAACTTCCCGCCCATTTTTTGTGTCCAAAGGTAGTTAAAAAGGGCAGTGCGCGTATTTCCGATATGCATCCAGCCGGTAGGGCTTGGCGCGAACCTGACTTTTACATTGTTCATGATAACCTCAATTTAGCCTTATTTAAGTGCCGCCATCTGGCTTATTTAAGCGTCATCATACTGTTAAATTTTATAATTTCAATCTTAAATTAACGAAAATACGCGCCTATAACTTATTTTTTGCTTGCATTTAATGTATATTGCATATAAAAACGCAAATGATAAAGAATTTAATTTTTAGGAGATAACAATATGCCTTCAGTTGTTAATGGCGATCTGTGCATCAAATGCGGAACCTGCGCCGGCGTTTGCCCGGTAGAGGCGTTTCATGTATGTGATGAACAGTATGTCGTAGATCCGGACACCTGCATTGATTGCGGCGTTTGCATTTCGGAATGCCCGCAGAGTGCAATTACGTCTGATGACGAAGCGGAAGAAAAATGGGTTAAGGTAAATGCCGAACAGGCAAAATCCTGCCCGAGCGCTTAAGAGGAACTGAAAAAGTTTCGGGGCTTAAAAAGGGAGAACCTTTTTAAGCCTTTTGTTTTAAGGGATAGTATGGAAAAAGAAAATTCGTATACAAACGATTACCTCTTGGACAGGCAGGTTAAGATTTTACAGCCGGTTGATGGTTACCGCGCGTCGACCGATGCGGTTTTTTTATCTTCACTGGTAGACGGAAAAAAAATAAAAGAAAATGCCGCCGTGCTGGATGTCGGTTCCGGGACAGGAGCGGTTTCATTATGTCTGGCAGCCAGATTGTCTGGGAAAAAGCTAAAAATTACCGGGTTGGATATTCAGGCGGATTTGGTAAAACTTTCAAATCAAAGTTCTGTGGCGAATGGATTTGCGGATTTTCTGCATTATGAATATGCCGATATACGGAACGGGGTGTCGCTTGTACCCGGAAGTTTCGATGTAGTTATAACCAATCCGCCCTATAGCGACCATGATATGCCGTCGCCGAATACAGGCAAACAGCTGGCGCACAATCTCCAAAATTTCAGCCTGCTTGAATGGCTTGTATTTTGCCTGAAAATGCTGAAACCCAAGGGAAAACTGTTTGTAATTAACAGAGCCGAAGCCGTAAATGAAATTCTCGCCGCTTTGCATAATAAGGCCGGAGACACCCGGATTTTGCCGATATATTCCAAATACGGGCAGGATGCGAAGCGCATTGCCGTAATCGCCCGGAAGGGCATACGGGGGACAACGAAAATCCTGCCGCCGTTTTATGTTCATAACGAAGATGGGACTTATACGGAAAAGTCGGAAAAAATTTTGCGTAAAGGATATGGATATTTTGAATGATTTTTTTGTCTAAATCAACTTTACAAAACCTGATTTATGGGCTATAATGACTAAAATTGCTGAAACAGGATAAAATATCATGAATGACAAATATGTTATAGAAATAACCGAACCCAAAAATCCCATAAGGTGCGCCAATATGATGCACCCGTACTTGAGGCTGAACGAACCGTTGACGCCGGAATTCTGTTTTCAGCTTTTACGCTCAAGCGAGCACCGGAAAATTATGCGCGATATGCTGACGCTTATAGATGCGCATTTAGAGAAAAATCCTGATGATTATCCGGCATATCGTGAAATTTTATATGGGGTATTCTGCGGCCGCCGGCAAATAGACGAGATAGTAAACAAAACTGCCGAGATAACGGCAAGATATGTCAATCTGGAAAAAGCGGATAAGGTTGACCGGGCTATGATGGCCGATTTGGCAAAAGAAAACTTGTCTGCGGAAAATATGTCCGTAATTAAACCGTTGGCTGAAAAAATTTATAAGAAAGTTCCCGTAGATATTGATGATGTCGCTTCTGATATGGTAAAGCGGATTATTAAAAATAATGGGGAAACAGCCGAAACGCTCAGTAGTTATGCGTTGGCAGAAGTGCCTGAAAGGCCGAGAAACAATATCTTTTTCCGGTTGTGCCGGAAATTCAAAGGACGCGGATGATAAATTTTAACAACTGGTGCATAAAATTAAACGCTTTGCAAAATCCTTTGGCTTGTTATAACAGGTTGTATCCGTATAAAATCGGGGAAAAGGAAATCACACCTCTGTTTTGCCGGGATATTTTGTCCGCGACGGATAATCCTAAAGTTGTGTCGGAATTGCTTGAATTGGTCAGTCAAAAACTTGAACAGGCTCCCGATAAATATGGCGAATATCGGCCAATACTTATCGGTAGTTTGTTGGAACGGCGCCATACAGAAAAAATAAGTCCAAAAATTAGAAAAATTCAAGCTCGGAATATAGTTTCCGATGCAGCAGTGGCAGATGCGTCGCCGGAAGATTATTTTTTATTTTTGCTTAGCAGCAACAATACAGAAGAAAAGCTGCCGCCGGATATTGCAAAGATAAAAGAGAGGCTGTCGGCACGTGATATTGTCAATATTCATAATTACTGTCGGTTGCTGACTGTTCGAAAAACACAGGAAGATGCTTTGCAAAAGGCTAAGCCGGAAGTTGCATCGGAAAATGTAAAAAAAATTTTTTGCACGCCGTATGACGCGCTTGAAACAGAACTATACGTCAAAAATGAAGATTTTGCCCCGTATGCCGGATTGTATATAAAAACAGCGCCGCAGACCAAAACATTGAAGTTTGATTCATGCAAAAATATTCCGCAATGTAATAATATACACGAATGCGGCGATATCAAAAATTTTAATCTGCGCAATATGGACTATGGGCATAAAATTTTACGGCTTCCCGAAACTGTCAGCGACATCTATCTGGAAAACTGCCGTAATTTTTCCCCCAATATGGATTTTTCCAATTTACTGAATTTATGGCGCGTTGTGCTGGATAATTCTGATTTTCAGGGTGTTGACAATATTTATTTCCCTCAGGGGGGTAAAATCGGCTTGCTAAGTCTTAATAATATTGCGCATTTTCCTGAAAATTTTGATTTGTCTGCATTTTGCAGTGTTGGGTATTTAAGTGCCGACGGCTCTTTCTTTGCCAGAAACAGAATGTTGCCGGAAAAGGTATCAACCATTGTTGTAAATCGTTATCGGAACAATTCAAGGATGCTTGATCTTAGCTCCGTAACAAAAGCCAAAGAAGTCAGGTTTGTTCTGTCAAATCTTGAATATTTACAACAGATAAAATTTCCTGAAAAAGTTGAGAGCATTGTTTTTGAAGACTGTGTTGGTTTGCCTGAAAAACTGGATTTAAATATCCCAGGATTGGAACATGTAACATTCAGGCGCTCTGACAAATACGGAACTTTGCGTGAACTTTTTCTTCCGCCTGAAATGAAAGGGCAGCCTGTAGATACAGCTCTGCAGAATTCAAAAGTAAAAATATATTACGGTGCAAAACCCGTATCAACCGCTGCTCGCATTTTTAACCGGATAAAAGAAAAAATCGGAAGGTAAATTTTTAATTTCCTTATGGAACACCCGGAATCGATAATTTCTAATCGGGTGTTTTCCTCTTTTTTTATAAAACGATTTAAATATATTAAATTTTTTCTGCGGAGTAAGAATTCTATACACAAAAACAATTCTGCATGTGAAAAACAGTTCTGTGCAAAGAAATTTTATAAAAGAAAGCCCCTGCAATATAGACAGGGGCTGAGACTTGTTTTTTTACGCATTCAATATTGCATAGATTTCATCTGTGGAACGAGCCTTTCTGAGCTTCTCGCAACTGCCCTCCGTCTTCAAAATTCGGGAAAGCGCAGCCAAAGCAGTCAGGTGATCAGCTCCGCTGTTTTCCGGACTGATGAGCATAAAGACCAAATCAACCGGCTTGCCGTCCAAAGAATCAAAATCAACCGGTTCCTCCAGTCTTGCAAACATGCCGCAGACTTTCTCCAGCCCTTCAATTCTGGCATGCGGGAAAGCGACACCTTCACCGTATCCTGTAGAGCCTAAATTTTCACGCTCCCATACGGCGTCAAAAACGGCGCGCTCGTCTAATCCTGAAAGAGCGGCAATACGCTCTGACAAGCTTTGTACCAATTCACGTTTGCTTGCCGCCTGAACATTATCAAGCACCGCGCTTTTAGAAATTATGTCTGCAATATTCATCTGCGTATTCCTTAAAAATTAGTTGTCTGCTTTCGGCTCAACCCAACCGATATTTCCGTCTTTGCGGCGGTATACCATGCTGATATGGTTGTTTGCGCTGTTACGGAACATCTGGGCGCATTCGTTGCCCAAATCCATCAGCATAACGGCTTCGCTGACCGTACATACCGGAATGTTTGCATCGGTTTCGGCAATTGTCAACGGAGCGTCTTCATTCACATCGACTTCTTCATCTTGCTCAACCAGCGGAAGAACTGCGGAATAAGCCAATTCCGCCAAACCGATTTTGCTCTTGTGTGCACTCAGCTTCGTTTTGTGGCGGCGTAAACGAGTCGCAATATGCTCGTTAGCATTATCAAACGCCGAATACGGATCTGCCGCGGAACCCGAACCTTTCAAAACGATGTTTTTTGCCGGGTGGACAGTGATTTCAGCACTGAAATCCTCTCCTTCCTTGGAAAAAGCTACTGAGCAGCTGATAGGCGCGCTGAAATATTTATCCACGGAAGCGGCAACGCCGTCTTCAACGTGTTTGCGCAGTTTATCGCTGATATCTACCTGTTTTCCTGATAATGTAACTTTCATATCATTTCCCTTCAATTATTTACTGTTTTTCTTTCTAAATCATATCCCGAAAAGCAATAAAAAGTCAACAAAAAAGCCGTTTATATTGAAAAATTATCGCCAAGATATACTTTTCTGACTTCCTCGCTGGCAACGATTTCTGCCGGCGTTCCCTCCATCAGGACGGCTCCGCCGTGCAAAATATATGCACGGTCAATAATATCCAGCGTTTCGCGGACATTATGATCGGTAATAAGAACGCCGAGTCCCCGATTCTTTAACTGTGAAACAAGTTCACGTATTTCGCCGACGGCAATCGGGTCAATTCCGGCCAGAGGCTCGTCGAGAAGAATATAATGCGGCTGTCCGGCCAATGCGCGGGCAATTTCAAGCCGGCGTCTTTCGCCGCCGGACAGAGCAATAGACGGAGATTTTCGCAAATGGGCAATGGAAAACTCGTTCAAAAGCTCTTCCAGCATAACCTCGCGTTTTTCTTTGTCGTCAACAACGATTTCCAGAACAGCTTTGATGTTGTCTTCAACGCTTAAATTTCTGAATATGGACGCTTCCTGCGGCAGATAGCCGATTCCCATGCGTGCCCGCTTATACATCGGCATATAGGTAATATCCTGACCGTCAATATGAACGTCGCCGTAATCCGGCGTAATCAATCCGGTAACGCAGTAAAAACAGGTCGTTTTGCCTGCGCCGTTGGGACCGAGCAAGCCAACAGCTTCACCTCTGCGGACATTCAGGGAAACATTTCGCAAAACGCTTCTGTTTTTATATCTTTTTCCGATATTGAATACTTCCAGAATAGAATTTTGACTGTCTGTGCAATTCGTCATTTTACTTATCCTTTTTGTCTTTCAGGGTACTCTCAATTAACTTGCCTGAGATGCGGCCGCCCTTTTTGGCCACTAGCCTGCTTTTGGAGGTATTAAAGTCCGAAATGGCCTTATCGCCCCGGACAACGTTGCCGTCTTTGGTTATAACGACATTATGCTCAAGTTCGGCAATATTCTTTTTAATAAAATAAACGCCGCTCAACGCTGTCGCCGTATTGTTGTCCTGCGTCACCTTGACGTCATCATAAAATCTGAATTCGTCTTTTTGTTGGAAATAAATAGCCTTAGGTGCTGTAATAACATTGCTGCCTTTATCGATTCGGACATCATCAAGCAGGGTGAATGTTTTTTTGTTTAAGTCGTATATGCCGTTTTTGGCAATGGCGGTATAACCGCTTTTGTCTTTAACTTTAACATTGTTTTGCAGGGTAAATGTTTTTTTTGTACTGCTGTAAATACCGATATCGGCTGTCGCGGTGTAACCGCTTGCATCAATAATCTTAACATTGTCGAAAAGCTTGACCAATCCTGTCTTCGCCTCATATTCTCCTCTGTCGGCAAAAGCCGTTTTGCCCTCGGAGCGTATTTCCGTATGCCCATTGCTGAATGCCCGGTCAATTTCAAAACGTTTGGTATCTTTAAAAAATGCCGTAATCGTGTCACCTTTTAATGTATCGTTTCCTTTTTTTACAGTAGCGTTTGCCGAAACGAATTTGTTTTCATTCATAAACATAACGGCTTTATCCGGGGTACGCAGTTCCGTGTCGCCGCTTTTCATATATACGTTGTTTATCAGGGTAATAATGCCTTTCGGCTTACTGAATGTAAACCTGTCCGCTTCAAAATAACCCTTTTCTCCGTTTCCGATAACTTTCTCATTGCCGTACCCGTACTCCGTAGCAAAATTATAGGTGGCACTGCTGGTTTTTATCTCCATTTGATGGTTATAGTTGGAAACAACATCTGTATTTAAATCCAAAATCTGTTTATTCTGATTGTATTTCCCGTTTCTGGCTGTCAGGGTAATGACTTTGCCATTGTCCAAAGTTTTGGCATCAGGATTAACCAGATTATACATTTTTTTACCCGGTTCGGTTTCTTCAACAATATCGGCTTTGAGCGTGCTAAACTGGTTGTCTTTTTCCGTAATTTCAAATACGGTGTTTTTCATTCTGAACTTTTCAAAATAAATTTTCTCGTCATCAGCTAAAGCGATGGTCGTATCATTATTCGTTTCAAAATCAAACAAGACTACGCCAACTCCCAGCAGTAAAGCCGTCAGGCATGGCAAAAACAGCTTTAGGAAACGGACAACCCGGGTTCGCCGGCTGATGAAAATCTTTTCTTCCTCATCAAGAAGATTTTTTTCTCCGCTGAAAAAACTGTCTATTTTTTGAGTTTCAAACACTCTTAGGCAACTCCGGCTTTCAGACAGTCATGAATATGAATAACGCCGACCGGCTTCCCATCTTGGACGACAAACAGGTTGGTAATGCCGCGTCCGGTGTTGTTCATCATGTTAACAGCATCGACAATCAATGCGTCAGGACCGATAACCTTAGGATTTTTCGTCATGACCGTTGATACTTTTTCGGTAATAATACTTGGCGACATCCAGCGCCTTAAATCGCCATCGGTAATAATTCCCGACAGTCGTCCGCTGTCATCAACAATGCCCACGCATCCCAGCATCTTTTCACTCATGACAAGCAACGCATCCTGCATAATGGCATCTTCTTTCAATAGCGGAACATCATCTCCTTTGTGCATAATGTCGGAAACTTTGCAGAGAATGGCGCCGAGCTTCCCTCCCGGATGGCGTTGTCTGAAGTCTGTTGCTGAAAATCCTCTTCTTTCCATCAAATCAACAGCCAGAACATCTCCTAACACGATTGTTGCCGTTGTCGATGATGTCGGAGCCAGTCCAAGCGGGCAGGCCTCGCCGTTGTCAGGCAGTTTAAGAACCAAAGACGAGTTTTTTCCCAGTGCGCTTTGCGGATTTCTGGTAATGGCAATAAGCGGGATATTATGGCGTTTGGCATAAATCAGAATGTCTGATAGTTCTTTCGATTCGCCGCTGTAAGAAATGGCGATGATAACGTCGTCATCGGAAATCATGCCCAAATCGCCGTGGCTTGCTTCTGCTGGGTGTACAAAGAAAGAAACTGTTCCGGTTGAAGCAAAGGTAGCCGCCATTTTGCGGGCAATATGTCCGGACTTTCCCATTCCCGTAACAATAACCCGGCCTTTGGTATTTTGTAACAAATCCAGTGCCTTCGAAAGGTTTCCGTCCAAATTGTTTTTCAAGATTTCAAGCGTTTCTATTTCGCGGTCAATCGTTTCAACCGCATATTTCAAATCGTCATATTTAAAGCTGTCGTTTGATGCCTGCAGATTTGACATGTCATATCCCCTGAAAAATATTTATATGGCGGAATACTGTCATAGATTTTCTAATTGTGCAAGCCTTATTTCTGAATAATGCGTCTGTATTCCGCTTATCTGGTGGTTCAATTTGTACAACAAAAGGACAACGCCCCGTATACGTCCGTATGTAAGTTTTTATATATCCGGCTTTGCAAATTGTAAAAAATAATATCTGGCTGCTTTTATGCCTTTTGCTCAAATGCTCCTCGGTCATTTTGTTGCCAATAATGCAATTCTCCGTCAAGGGCTTTTATCTGCTTCCAATAGGCACGGGCATTGTTTAGGGCGGTTTCATCATTGCCGTCAAAAATATTCAGAATACGCTCATATTGTTTCAACGTTTCTGTATCGGGCATGGCTCCGTCAGCCAAAATAAGCAGAGATGCATTATTGGCATTATCTTCATTTGCCGATATAAAAATAGGCTGTTCTTCGGCAAATCCGTCTTTTTTACTGCCGTGCGGCAAAAAAGACTCTTCACTATATGTCCACAAAAGCGAGTTGATAAATTCGACCCTTTCTTCAGTTCCGAGCAAAATTTTGATTCGCTTTCCCGTAGCGTAAGCTTTTTCGCACAATTTCGGCAAAACTTGCTCCAGCGGAGCTCTTTGCAAATGGTAAAAGTCAACTCTAATCATTTTCCGGCGCCAATTCTATCGTTGAATAAAAAGTGTTGTCTATTCCCTGAATAAGCAGGGATATCGGACGAAAATCATCAATAATGGCATTGCGGATGTTGTCAAGCAGATTATCGGCAGAAAAAATATCCGTCCGGTCAGCCTCAAGGATAATGTCGCCATCTTTAATCCCTTTGCCGTACAGCGGCGATTTCGATTCTATGCCGGTAATCATCAACCCTCTCGGATTCGCCTCTTTGACGGCAATCTTCAACTCGGAAATGTAAAAGACGTCGTTGTCTGAACTTTGGTGATAATATTTGCTGCTTTCGCTGAGCGCGCGATTTGTAACATCTTTTAATTCTTCAGCCGGCATTTCCTGAATCCTGACAACGTTTCTGATTTCTTCGCCAAAACTGAGTGTCTTCAGGCGCAGTGCCTGCCCAGGCTCCATTGTTTCCGTAAAGTGCTTAAACTCGGCCACATCTGTTGCAGGCTTATCGTTATAGGCGATGATAATATCCCCCGCCCGCAATCCTTCTTTGAAAGCGGAAGAATCTTCACTGATTTCCGTAATAACAAAGCCGGGCTTGTCCGTGTATCTGTCAATACCGTTGGAAACGGTGATGCCCAGCCAGCCTCTGCGAACCTTGCCGTTGGTTATCAGTTGTCCCGATACCCAGTTTGCAATGTTGGAAGGAAGAGAAAAACCCACACCGCTTGCGCCTCTGGCCGTAAATATTGCCGCATTGACGCCTATGACCTCTCCGTCCGTATTAAACATCGGTCCTCCGGAATTCCCTTGGTTGATGGCGGCATCTGTTTGCAGATATTGCTGTTCGCCTAAGCCGATATTGCGTGATTTGGCGGAAATTATTCCCTCGGAAACGCTGACGCCCAAGCCGTAAGGATTTCCGAATGTCAGAACTTTGTCGCCGATTCGCGCATTATCGGCATTGCCGAAAATGACAGGCTTGAATTTTGCCGGCTTTTCGCCTTGGTCTGCTTTTTCCGCAGAAACTGAGGGTATATCGTTTTGCCTGTTTTCTTCAATTTTCAAAACAGCCAAATCGCTCGGCTTATCGGTTCCGACAATTTTTGCCTCATAAATTTCATCATCGTTTGTAATGACGGAAATCTTCTTGGCTCCGTTAATAACATGGTTGTTCGTCAGAATGTATCCGTCGTTCCTGATAAAGAAACCGGAGCCAAGCGATTCTCTCCCTTCCAATGCGGGGTTAACCATCATATTGTCAACCGTTTCTTCATCTGTTGCAATTGTATTGCGTTCGGTCGAAATATTGACAACCGATGGCATAAGCTGTTCAACCATATCCGCATAGGAATCTACGGCTCTCGCCATATAAACCGGAGGTAAAAGGAAAACTGCGCTCAAAAGGAAAACGCGCATTATCAAACCCTTATTATTGCGCATCGCCCAATCCTTATTTTAAAGACTTTCCGAAATAATTGAAGAACTCACCCTCCGGAGCCAGTACCAGCGATGTTTCCTCGTCAAAAGAGTTGCGATATGCTTCAAGGGAACGATAAAATGCATAAAATTCTGGGTCAACACCTGTTGCTTTGTTCCAGATTTCCGTCGCTTTTTTGTCGCCCTCGCCTTTAATTTGCTGTGCCTCCTTTTCAGCAGTTGCTACGGTTATGGTTGCCTGCTTGTCCGCCGTCGCACGGATTTCCTGCGCGGTTTTTTCCCCGTCTGCTCTGTATCCTTTTGCTTCGCGGATTCTTTCTGTCTTCATACGGTCATTAATAGCCTGGGAAACTTGCACCGGCAAATCGGCGCGGCGGATGCGGACATCGGCAACCTCAACGCCAAGCTGAGCCGCATCGGCTTTTACGGCATCGCTGATTTGTTTCATGATTTCCGTTCTTTTTTCAGACAGAAGCTCCTTCAGTGTAAACGTTGCTAAAACATTTCGTGCCGAAGAATTGACAATTTCCTGCAGCCTGTTCTGCGCCTGATATTCGTTTCTGACTGTTTTGTAAAATGTCAACGGTTCAACAATTCTGTATCTGGAAAAAGTATCGACATCTAAACGCTTTTTGTCTTTCAGGACGACTTCCTGCGCCGGCGGTTCCAGATTTAACAAACGTTTATCATAAAAAACGACATTTTGGATAAACGGCATTTTTATTTTCAGTCCCGGTTCCTGTATCAGCCGTACCGGATTGCCGAATTGCAAAACGATGGCCTGTTCCGGCTGTTGAACAATATACAGCGACTGGGATGCCAGTACCAGCAGAATGGCAGCGCCGACTAAAATCAAATGTAAGTTTTTCTTCATCTTCAACTCCGTCTTCTCGTTATTTTAAAGGCAAAATCGGCATCATGTTGGAACTTTTCTGTCCGGGTTCCATAATGACCTTTTTTGATTTCTGTAACACGTCTTCCATCGTTTCAAGGTAAAGGCGCTTGGATGTTACCAGTTTTCCTGTTTTATAAGCGTCATAAACGGAAGAAAAACGCTGGGCTTCGCCTTCTGCTTTGCTGATAACGGCTTCCTTGTAGGCTTCTGCTTCCTGCTTGCGCTTAATCGCTTCGCCTTCAGCTTTAGGCAAAACCTCGTTTGCATAAGCTTCCGCTTCATTTTTAAAGCGTTCGGCATCGGTTTTTGCGCGTTGTACTTCATTAAAGGCATCGACAACCTGTTTCGGCGGGTCGGCCTTTTGCAATTTGACACGGACGATGTTCACGCCGGTTTGAAAACCGTCCAGCAGGCTCTGTAGCTCTTTTTTCGTATCATTTTCAATTTTGTTGCGGTCGCCCGTAATGACGTCTTCCATCTTAGACTGTCCGATAATTTCCCGCAAAACTGACTGCGCCGCGACTTTGACCGTCGATTCCGGGGTTCTCGTCTTAAACAGGAAATCGTTGGCATTTTTAATATTCCAGACAACAGTCAGATTAATGTCGACAATATTTTCGTCGCCGGTCAGCATATGGCTTTCCGTCAGTTCGCTGGAATCACGGTAACTGCTTTCGTTGACGCCCAGATTGATGCTGCGTTCTTTGCTGATGTCGACAATATAAACCTGCTCAAAAGGGTAGGGCAGGTGATAATGCAGCCCGGCATCTGTCGTTTCGGCATACTTTCCCAGACGCAGCACGACACCCTGCTCGCTCGGCTGAACCTGATAAAAGCCGGAAATAAGCCATAAAAACAATAGAATGCCAATAATAATTTTATAAAATCCGTTAAAGTTATCTCCGGCATTTTGCATTTTCGCTATTTTGGTCGTAAAATCCACGACTTTTGCTTTCGGTGCCGGCGATTCGTCC
>URXV01000011.1 GCA_900551865.1 uncultured Rickettsiales bacterium | reverse complement strand
TGATTTATTTTTAATTATAAAACAATTTTTAATAAAGGTGTATATTATGAATAATGACCTTAATAATATATCTGCGAAAAGATATATGCTTATCCGTAACATTTTAGACAGTTCCGAGAATAAAAAATTTTATAATGAAATGGATACCCTATTATTAAAAAAATATTTTGACAATGCTTATGAAACTTCATTGTTGGAAGATATGTACCGCATAAATTCTTCAGACATTAGTAATAAAATCATTTTTAATTTTTTGGATAATTTTGAACTTTCTGTAAAAAACGGGACTATTTTAAAAACCAGACACTTATTTGAATTAGTCAAAATATCCTCTTTGCCGATAGCAAAATTAAAAAAGACTTTTTCAACTGAAATCTGTAAAAAAATAGCAATATTGCTGACAGATGTTTCACATGAAACAATTTTAATAAGCAATGATTTTTTGATATTAAGAATTTCTGAAAATTTAATTTTAACCAATGAATCAAATAAAGATATTGTTAACGATTTTTCTATTTTAAAAAACAGCATATTAAAGAAAATGTCCTCTTTTTGTTACAGCAAAGAAAGCAGAGAAAAAGAGAATACTTACTTATGCTGGATTGATATGATTTTGCAAAAAGTTATTGTCAAGGAACTTTCCGTAACAAATTTTATTCAAATTTGCGAGCAGATATTTTCTTTAACTACTCATACTGTCTATCTCTACTGGAAAATATTAAATTCAATAAACTACCTTCTTCTGCAAAGGGATTACAGTGCGCATACTAATTTAAGAAAATACAAAACGGAAATAGAAAAAATAATTGAACAAAAATATATTAATGCCCAAATAAGCATTGATGAATTAAAAAATTTATTACTTACGACTTTGGCAAAACAGCAAATATCAAAAGAAGATTATTACTACCTATTTGATACGATGGACATTATCGTGCGCAGCAGTTTCGATAATAAATTATTTTGCTTAAATCTATGTGAATACCTGCTATACAGCAATACTAAACGTTTTATTTTTAATTACAGATTTATTCGAAAATATTTTATCGACATATTTCTTTCATGGCCAAATGAAAAAGATACTTTGCCTATCAAAGAGAAGGAATTGCACATTTTGATTAATCTTTTACATACAGATGTGTTTTTTTGTTTTGACAGGCAAAGGATTGTCAAATCAATCTTATATATACTTAGATCTATAAATAACAATACCTGTCGATTAACTCATGGAAACTTTTATAAGTACTGCGAAATTATAGATTATATTATGGCAAAAAATCCGGATTTATGTTTTCCGAACATTATTGATTTTTTATCTGCCAATAATGATAATAAACAAAAAATAGCAAAAAGATTTAAGCTGACTAAAATTTAGGATAAAATTTAAATACACCGTTTATTATTTACCAATACAAAAACTTCCAAATATATTATTAAGAATTTCATCGACTTCCACTACCCCTGTTATTTTACCGATGGCGCGGCAAGCCAATCTGATATCCTCTGCAGATAGCTCAATTTCTTTATCCAATGAAAATTCATTCAGGAAAGAACAGCATTCCTCCAAGGCCTGACGATAACGCAGACGGGTTATCAAACACCCCGAAGCTGAAGTAAAACGCTCTTTTATTATATCCAGAAGTTTACTTCCCAAATTTTCCAAGCCTTTGTTATATTTAGCAGAAAGCAATAAATGTTTTTTGGACATAATATTATTCTTTTGCTGTTCAGAAAGTTTATCTATTTTATTTGCAACATAAATAACTTTTTCCTCATAAGAAAGCAAGTATTCAAAATCTGGTTTCAAAGTTGCCGAAGCATCATACAACGCAATAACAATATCAGCTTCGTCAATTTTTTTTAATGCTATTTCTATCCCTTGTTTTTCGATTGGATTTTCCGTTTCTCTAATCCCGGCAGTATCCGTAATAATAACAGGGTAACCACCAATATCCAAATTGATATCAATGGCGTCGCGCGTTGTGCCGGCAATATCAGAAACAATAACGGCGTTTCTTTTAACCAGAGCGTTTATCAGGCTTGATTTTCCGGCATTAGCCTCTCCTGAAATAACAATTTTAAACCCGTTTTTAAGCCGTTCGTTGACAGTATTGCCGTCTAAATGTTTCTTAATATCTTTTTTAATTTTAAATACAGTGTTTAAAATATCTTCATATAATTCTTCAGGAATGTCTTCTTCAGGAAAATCAATATACGCTTCCAAATATGACAAAACTTTAACTAATTCGCTGCGCCATGACGAATATAAATTTTTAAGATTGCCTTCCATTTGCTGTAAAGCATATTTTTGCTGTTCAGACGTTTCTGCATCTATCAAATCGGCCAGCCCTTCAGCCTCGGTTAAATCCATTTTGCCATTATAAAAAGCTCTTTTGGAAAATTCGCCCGGCTCAGCTAACCTAACACCTTCAAAACAGCTTAATTCATTTAAAATACTGTTCAAAACAGCTTTTGAACCATGACACTGTATTTCAGCAACGTCTTCTCCCGTAAAAGATTGCGGTGCTTTGAAGTACAATACCAAGGCCTTATCCAGCATATTCTCTTTGCCTTTTTTCCTAATAGCCGTAAAATAAGCATGTCGGGACTTAATATTATTAATATCTATATCTGCCAGCGCGGACAGAATGTCTAATACTTTTGAACCGGAAATTCTGATTACGGCAACACCGGACTTTCCAAAGACTGTTGATAAAGCGTATATTGTTGGTGCAGACATTTTTTAATCCTTTTGTTTTTTCTACCCTAGGCATAAAAAAATATAATCGCAATAAAAATTTGTATCATTTATAAAAATTTTACCCCTGTATCGTACAATGATTACTGAAAAAAATTTGGAAAAACATAATATGGAAAAACGACGCATAGAATATTTTGATACGGCAAAATTCATCGGGATGATGATGATTATACTTGGGCATTTTGGTGTGCCGGAAATTAACCGTTTTGTTTATACTTTCCATATTCCATTGTTTTTTTTGATAAGCGGTTATTTCTATACTCCACGCGAATCGACAGTATTGTTAGTCAAACATAAATTCAGACAGCTTATTATCCCTTACATTTTAGTTATGCTGGCTGTTATTTGCATATATGGGTTACAGAATTGGCATAAAGGCATATCTTTACCGGAAACGGGCAGAGGAATTTTTTCGTATATTGTCGGCTATTTTTATGGCAGCGGTTATATTGACGACATAATGGGACACAAAATACAAACAGTCGGCCCAATCTGGTTTTGTCTGGCCTTGTTTTGGGGATTTTTGTTTTTAAACTTTGTTTTAAAAAGTAAACACTCCCTATTTTGGGCTGTTTCATTGTTTGCTGCCGGATATTATTCTGCCTTTTATATCTGGCTGCCGTTGAGCATCCAATCCGGAATGACAGCCGTCCTTTTTATTTACCTAGGATATGAAGCTAAATTTTTTCATATTATGGATAAAATTCCCAGTATCGGAAAAATACTTCCTCTGCTGTGTATTTGGGGAATATGCATCGGATACGGCGGACAATTTTTATTTGTACAAAACTATTCGCGCTTTCCCATTACCGACAGCATTGCTGCAATTGCGGCAAGTTATCTGGTTTTACTATACAGCTGGTGGCTGCAAAAAAACACTTCTGCAGCCCGGACAATGGCTTTTTTAGGAAGATATACGATTGTTATGCTTTGTCTGCACAGTATTGATGTTAATATCATGCCTTGGAATGATTATTATAAAACGCCGAATACCGGTGGAGATATTATTTTAACGAAGATTTTGATTACCCTTGTTAAATTTATCTTCCCAATATTCGGTGCATTTGCCGTTTCCAGATATTCTTTTTTGCGAAGAATATTCGCCATAAAAAATTAACTGTTCATATTGTCAAAAAAGTCACGGTTATCTTTCGACTGGCGTAATTTATCAAGCAAAAATTCCATTCCGTCAGTCATTCCCATTTGCATTAAGACACGGCGCAGTACCCACATTTTGGTTAAAGTTGCCTTATCAACAAGAAGTTCTTCCTTACGGGTACCGGAACGGGTAATATCAATGGTCGGGAACAAACGCTTGTCTGTCAATTTTCTATCCAAGATAATTTCAGAATTACCGGTTCCTTTGAATTCTTCGAAAATAACTTCATCCATACGAGAGCCGGTATCAATCAGAGCCGTTGCTATAATCGTCAAGGATCCGCCTTCTTCCACATTTCGGGCAGCCCCCAGCAGACGTTTCGGACGCTGTAAGGCGTTGGCATCGACACCTCCGGTCAAAACCTTACCAGAAGATGGTAAAACTGTATTGTATGCACGGCCAAGACGGGTTATAGAATCGAGCAATATAACAACATCTTTTTTGGTTTCGACCAAACGCTTGGCTTTTTCGATAACCATTTCCGCAACCTGAACGTGGCGGGCGGCCGGTTCGTCAAAGGTTGACGAAATAACTTCGCCTTTAACAGAACGCGTCATATCAGTTACCTCTTCCGGGCGTTCATCTATCAACAAAACAATCAGATATACTTCTGGATGATTTACGGCTATAGCATGAGCAATATTTTGCAGCATAACGGTTTTGCCGGTACGGGGAGGTGCAACAATCAGCCCTCTTTGCCCCTTTCCTTGCGGAGATATTAAATCAATAACGCGCGTCGTATAATCTTTTTCACCGCAAATAATATCAAAATTCAATTTTTGGGTAGGATAGAGCGGTGTCAGATTATCAAAATTAACGCGTAACTTTGATTTTTCAGGATCGTCGTAATTGATTGTATTAATTTTGGTTAATGCAAAGTAACGCTCGTTTTCTTTCGGTGCGCGAATTTCGCCTTCTACTGTATCGCCGGTACGCAATCCGTATTTTTTGACCTGTTGGGGAGAAACATAGATGTCGTCGGCAGATGCCAAATAATTGGAGCGGGAGGAACGCAAAAAGCCGAATCCGTCCTGCATTACTTCAATTACGCCGTCGCCATACAAGATGTGATCATCTTCAGCAACTTTTTTCATAATAGCAAAAATAAGATCCTGTACGCGCATAGAAGAGGCATCTTCTACTCCCAATTCTTCAGCCTGACTTAAGAGCTGTTTAGGAGATTTATCCTTTAAATCTTTTAAATGCATGGATTTAACCTGTTTGGTAAGAAAAAATTAAGAAATATTTGTTAGTTTGTTTATAAAGATATTTTCAGAGATGTCAATTTAAATGTGTTTTAAAAGACTTAGCTGAAAGTTCTTTTATGTATCCTGCCAGAAAAAAAACGGCGGTGAGATTGAAAAAAGTTATGAACAAGCAGTTTGCCAAACATTTATTTTTAAATAATTTTTTAGTTATTTGTTTATGGCTGTGAGTTGTGTTGATAAGTTTTTTGTAAACAGTTTTATGCAGAGTTTTTACTGTTTGTTTAAAAGGCTGTGCAGGACTCCAAAAATTTGTTTTAAAATCAGTTTATTGCCCTTTTTATGTTTTCTGTTGATAATGGTTGTTATCCACGTTATCAGATGCTGTGCAAATGCGATAGAAAAATGTTTATAACTCTGGTTTAAATTTTGGCGTAACGGTGATTGTTTGTTAAGTTTTTTTTAAACAATATAGTTATGCACAATTTGGTTTCAAGATGTGTATAAGATTTTCTGAGGCAAAAATTATGATATTTACGGCGATAACCGGTTCTATCGGTTGCGGAAAAACTACGATTTCTGACATATTGAGAAAGTTCGGGTATTTGGTATATGATGCGGATAAATGGGTTAAGCATCTGTATTATAGAAAAGATTTTCTAAAAATGATACGGGCTGAGTTTCCTCAGGTGTTTGACGGGGAGTTTTTTGACAAGAGGAAATTGCGGACTTTTGTTTTTGACAACCCGGAAAGGCTGAAAGAGCTTGAAATGTTAATTCATCCCTTTTTAACAAGAAAACTGCGTAAAATTATCCGTAAGAATAATAATGAGGGAATAGTCTTTTTTGATGTGGCCTTATTATACGAATTGGGATGGGACAAATTTTTTGATTATGTCGTTTTGGCCGATGTTGATTATGAAACGCAAAAGCTGAGAGTTATGGCAAGAGATAAGATATCGGCGGAGGATTTTGATAAAATAAACAAGCTGCAAATGTCGCGGGAAGAAAAAGTACAGAGGTCTGATTTTATTATTGATACCGGTGTGGATATAAATAAACTGAGAAAAAGCGTTGTGAATTTGTTAGGGGAACTTAAATGATACAGTCAGTCAGGGAAATCGTCTTTGATACGGAAACAACAGGTTTTGATCCTGCAACGGGCGATAAACTGGTGGAAATCGGTGCGGTAGAATTGATAAACCATGTTCCGACCGGGCGGACATATCATCAATATATTAATCCGGAGAGGGAAGTTCCGGAAGAAGTTGTTAAAGTTCATGGTTTAACGACGGAATATTTAAAGGATTTTCCTATTTTTGCCAAGGTGGCTCAAGATTTTATAGATTTTGTCGGCGAAGACGGAATTTTAGTCGCGCATAATGCTACGTTTGATATGAAGTTTATCAACTATGAACTTCAACGGCTCGGATATGCTGGATATGGTTGGGATCGTGTGGTTGATACTCTGGAAATTGCCAAGAATAAGTTTCCGGGGCAGAGGAATAACCTTGATGTTTTGTGTAAACGTTTTGGCATTGACAATTCAGCGCGAACTTTTCACGGCGCGTTACTTGATGCCCAGTTGTTGGCAGAAGTGTATCTTGAGTTGCTGGGCGGTGCCGAACCGACGATGGAACTTGATACAAAACCGGAAGCAAAACGGGAAACGGCCGGTCTCGGAACGGAATTAAAAAGAGTATATCGTGAGCCGAGAGTTTTTGACATGAGCAGCGAACAATTAGAAATGCATCGTGTTTTTTTGGAAAAAAATATTAAAAGTCCGATTTGGCTTGCTGATGAAAAAAAAGAGGAGGGGCAGGCGTAAGTGTTTTATACAGACTTTATTGAAGGGCGGAAAATCATCAGGTCAGACTTGCTTTCCGGTGTAGAACATTTTTTTACGACCAGAGAACTGTGCCTTTTTTCCAAAGAAGCAGATATGGCAGATAACAGGAGAGTTACGGAAGAGTTTTTAGGTCAGAAAATGGCAACGAATCAGCCTGTTCACGGAATAAATATTGAGAAGGTTGTATCTGGGAAATTTTTTTATGCAGATGCGGACGGGCTGTTATTAAGGAAAGGGTGTGCAGCTTATATGAATTTCGGCGATTGCGTACCGATAATCTTGTATTGTGGCGACGGAGGAATTATAGCTCATGCCGGATGGCGCGGTACGGTGCAAAAGATGGCTCAGGTGGCCGTGAAAAGAATGACGGCGGATTTCGGGGTTAAAACGAATGAAATAAAAGCCGTTATCGGCCCGGCAATTTGTCTTGACTGTTTCCAGGTAGGAAAAGACGTTTATGGCGGACTGTATGGCAGCGTGATGAATCATGCAGAGGGATTCAGGGAGTGTTACGGGGAATATCATGCCGGGCTGAAAGATATAAACAGACAACAGCTGATTGAAGCAGGAGTTGAACAGGTCGACGTATGCCCATATTGCACGGCCTGCGGTGAAAAACTGTTTTTTTCTTACAGGCATGAAAATAAAACCGGATACAGGCACAGTGCGGTTTTGAAGTTGTAAAAGCATATGCAGTCTGGCTGAAATCAAGTGTTAATTAATTAAAAAACGGTAAGTTTTTGCTTGAATATTCCTTTTTACTGTTATAAATTCGTTTCAGAATTAATCGTTCTGCCGCAGGTGTGCCGGAAACGAGCATAGGTTGCGGCTGTTTTTAACCAATAAGCTAATAGGAGCTGAATAACCATGAATAAATGGGTATATACATTTGGTAACGGCAAAGCCGAAGGCGATGCCTCAATGAGAAATCTCCTTGGCGGTAAGGGTGCCAACCTGGCTGAAATGAACAAGGTTGGGTTGCCCGTTCCTCCGGGATTTACGGTAACAACCGAAGTTTGTACATATTATTACAACAATGACCACTCGTATCCGGCAGACCTGAAGGATCAGGTTCGTGAGGCTGTGGCTTATGTTGAAGGCATTATGGGCAAGAAATTTGCCGATGCAAACAATCCTCTGCTGTTTTCCGTTCGTTCTGGCGCCAGAGTTTCCATGCCGGGCATGATGGATACGGTTTTGAACCTCGGTTTGAATGACGAAACAGTTAAGGCTTTGGCTAAAGCTTCCGGAAGCGAGAGATTCGCTTATGACTCTTACCGCCGTTTTCTGCAGATGTTCTCTGACGTGGTTTTAGGCGCTGATTTGGATTTGTATGAAGAAGCTTTGGAAAATATGAAGAAATCCAAAGGCTATAAGTCTGATACCGACTTGACGGCCGAAGACCTTAAGGAATTGGTAAAAGAATATAAGGAAATTGGTCTGAAAATCGGCAAAGTCGTTCCGCAGGATCCGTGGGAACAGCTGTGGGCCGGTATCGGTGCCGTATTCGGTTCCTGGATGGTTGACCGTGCGATTACCTATCGTAAGCTGAACAATATTCCTGGCGACTGGGGTACAGCCGTTAACGTACAGACCATGGTATTCGGCAATGCCGGCGATGACTGCGCTACCGGCGTATGCTTCTCGCGTGACCCAGCAACCGGTGAAAACGTTTATTACGGCGAATATCTGGTTAACGCACAGGGCGAAGACGTTGTTGCCGGTATTCGTACGCCGCAGCCGATGGCTTCCAAGGGTGATGGCACTTCTCTGGAAGAAAAATGGCCGCATCTGTATCAGGAACTGGTTGATGTCCGCAATAATCTGGAAGCTCATTACAAAGATATGCAGGATATGGAATTCACCATTGAACACGGCAAACTCTGGATGTTGCAGTGCCGCAACGGCAAGAGAACGGCTGCCGCGGCGGTCAGAATGGCTGTTGAAATGTATGAAGAAGGTATGCTGACCAAGGAAGAAGCCATTATGCGCGTTGGTGCTGACCAGTTAGACCAGTTGCTGCACCCGATGCTGGATCCGAAAGCCGAAAAGAAAGTTATCGCGACCGGTCTTCCCGCTTCTCCGGGAGCTGCCGTTGGCCGTGCCGTATTTAATGCGGAAGATGCTGAAGAATGGGCCGGCAGAGGCGAAAAGGTAATTCTTATCCGTAATGAAACTTCTCCGGAAGATATCGGCGGTATGCATGCTTCTCAGGGTGTTATTACGGCGCGCGGCGGTATGACTTCTCACGCGGCGGTTGTTGCACGCGGTATGGGTACGCCTTGCGTTTCCGGTTCTACCGACATTGTTATTGACTATAAGGCCAAAACGATGTCTACAAAGTCCGGCGTTGTTATTAAAGAAGGCGACTGGGTATCTCTGGATGGTGCCAAAGGCCAGATTATTGAAGGCAAAATCCCGACCGTTCAGGTTGAGATGACCGGCAATTTCGGCAAGCTGATGACTTGGGTTGATGAAATCAAAACGATGAAAGTCCGTGCTAATGCCGAAACGCCGAAAGACGCCAAGCAGGCTCGTGATTTCGGCGCCGAAGGTATCGGTCTGGCCCGTACGGAACATATGTTCTTTGATGCGAACCGTATTGCCGATATGCGCGCGATGATTTTGTCCGACAATGAAGAAGGACGCAGAAAAGCTCTGGCTCGTCTGCTGCCGTATCAGAAGCAGGACTTTATTGACCTGTTTACGATTATGGACGGTCTGCCGGTAACTGTTCGTCTGTTGGATCCGCCGTTGCACGAATTCCTGCCGCATACCGATGCTGAAATGCAGGAACTGGCCGACAAAATGGGAATGACTTTGGAACAGGTAAAGAACCGTGCAGAAAAGCTACATGAACTGAACCCGATGCTGGGGCACCGCGGCTGCCGTCTGGCGGTTACATATCCGGAAATCTGCGAAATGCAGACACGCGCGATTTTGGAAGCCGCTTTGGAATGCGAAGCCAAAGGCATTAAGGTTATTCCTGAAATCGAAGTTCCGCTGGTTGGTTCCAAGAAAGAACTGGATATCTGCAAGAACATCATTGATACGACCGCACAGCAGATTTTTGCCGAGAAAGGCAAGAAAATCGATTATCTGGTCGGTACGATGATTGAGTTGCCGAGAGCAGCTTTACAGGCAGAAAACATTGCCGAATCCGCAGGTTTCTTCGGATTTGGTACGAATGACCTGACGCAGACGACTCTGGGTATGAGCCGTGATGATACGGGTGCTATTCTGGATTGTTACAGAGCCAAAGGCATTTATGTAGCTGATCCGTTTGCTTCCATTGATGTTGAAGGCGTTGGTAAACTGGTTAAGCGTGCGTGCGTTCACGGTCGTATGACTAACCCGGATTTGCATTTGGGCGTTTGCGGCGAGCACGGCGGCGATCCTGCATCTATTGAATTCTTCAATTCCTGCGGGTTGGATTATGTATCCTGTTCTCCGTTCCGCGTACCGGTAGCACGTTTGGCTGCGGCTCAGGCTGCAGTTAAGCAGAAAGGCCAGCCGAAAGCCGTTGATGCGGCAAAGGAAGGCTGCTGCTGCAAAAAAGCCTGCTAATCAGGTTTGAGTAGCTGAAGAAACCCTGTCAGATTTTTATCTGGCAGGGTTTTTTGTATATATCTTTTCTTTTTGTTTGAATTGATTAAATATTAATTGCACTATAAAAGCAGTGGTAGAGCTGAAATCTGCTTTGCAATAGAATTTTAGGAGATGAAAGTTATGGATTTTAATAAGTTCAAAGATGTGGAGAATATTAAAAAAGAGGGGATTGCTTTATGGAATGATATTGTATCAGAAGTAAAGCTGTTGAAAAACATTAACGGGGAAAAGTTTAAATCCGGTTTTAATACATATTTTGTAGATTATCTGAAAAATGATTACGTAAAATTTGATGGCAGAGTTTCGCGTCGTCAGTATTGGATGTTTGCCCTTTATTCTATGCTGATTAGTTTTGTACTGGGTTTTGTTGGCGGTCTGATTCCATTTTTAAGCATTATTTCTCTGCTGTATGTTTTGGCGATTTTAGTTCCGAGCGTAGGTTTGGGAATTCGCCGTTTGCATGATTTGAATTTGTCCGGCTGGTTTTTCCTGATTTGCATTATTCCGTTTATTGGCGGGATAGCATTGGTTCTGCTGTTTTGTCTGCCGGGCGATGAAAAAGAGAATAATTTTGGTGCAGCAGCCAAATAAGTTGTATTGTTTGGTGAAAAAGAGCAGGCTTAAAAAGCCTGCTTTTTTTATAAGAGAATCTTGTGTATTATAGGCAATATTGGGGGGAGGAATATTGAAATAAAAAAATACTTGCAGAATGTTTTTAATAGCTGTATTTAATATTTGTAATTTTAAATTTTTATGTCATGGAAAAGATTGTGTCGCTTTTAGAGGTATTTTGTGATTATGCCTGTCTTGCTATATTTTGCGCGGCTGTTTTTTTCTTTTTGTTGTGGCTGGCGGTAAAATTAAGGATTCTTTCGTTTCTGGTTTTTATTGTTTTGGGAATTGTTCATATGGTTATAATCGCTATAGGAAAGTTTTTACTTTTTGTAGTTGATAAGAGTGATGCCAGAGCGATGAAAGTTTTTGAAAAGAGGATTGGAAATTCCGGTTTGAAAGAGGAAATAGATGTCGGAAAGTGCCATGCCTTTTTTAACAGTTTAAGCAGAGAAACGATTGAATTTTATTTTTCCCTTTATCAGGAGAAAGCAGAGAAATCTGTTTTGGAAGGTAAGAACGAACAGCAACTGGAAAGATATTTGTCTTTGTTGGAAATAATGCGCAGGTATTTAGAGTTTAGACAGGTTCAGACCTTGTGAAACAATCCCCTTTGCTGTGATAGCAAAGGGGATTTATGTTTTTAGTATTCAGATAGAAATAATATAATTAATGATGCAATGACAATAGACGGTCCGAAAGCTCCCTGACGTTGTTTGTTGATAAAGCAGGAGACAGCAAACAGCAGACAGGACAACAGGATAACGTACGGGATATTTGTCAGGCCCACCCAGGAACCGACTGCAGACAGCAATTTGATGTCTCCTCCGCCAAATGCTTCCGGGTATTTTTTTATTAAAAAAAGTGAGGCAATAACTGGAATAACGTATCCCGCTGCTGCTCCCAAAGCACTATTTGCTGCGGATGCGGCAGGTTCGTATCCAAGCATTCCTCCGGCGAAAACAGCGTAGGAAAAACCGGCAATCAACAGCGGAACGGTCAGAATGTCAGGCAATAGCAACATTCTCTTGTCTATTTCCATGAGGGTATAAAGCATAATGATGAAAAAGGCTATCCACGGCGTTTCATTTTCGGGCAGAACAAGGGAAGCCAGATATATGGTTGCGGCAGTAATTATTCCCCATCCCAGCGAACGCATAAAGTATCTGTGGCACAACAAATTGTATTTGTGGTTGTTTTTTCTTTTTTCTTTTGAAACAGTTTTGTTGGGACGAAATATTCGGTATAAAGCGCAGGCGAATGTTGCCGGCATAAATTTTGAAAAGCGCCGCGCCAGATAAGGAATGGCGAAACCAAAGGCAAAACCAATAAAAATATAGGGCATTTTATGTCTCCGCGTTAATTTTGCCTTTAATATAGCCGGCAATGGTAAATAATAGTTAAACAGGGCCGAATATAGTTAAATCAGCCCCATTTTTTGTGCAGTAATGACAGCTTGGGTGCGGTTATTTACCTTTAATGAACGCAAAAGGGCATTTATATGCAATTTTACGGTAGCTTCCGATACGCCCATATCGTAGGCAATTTGTTTGTTTGATTTACCTTGGGCTATTAAATCCAAAACCTGCGATTGCCGATTAGTCAGATTCTTTTTCAGGGGATTAGAAATATGGCTGGAACCATTGTAGTCAATTCCATTGTCAAGCATGGCCGGAGGGATATAGGTTCCGCCATCCAATATCAATTTTAATGCACCGCTTAAGATGTTACTGTCGGAACGTTTGGGAATATAGCCTTTTACGCCGCAGGACAAAATTTTTTTTATGTTTCTTGTGTCTTCTGATGAGGATATAGCTACTATTTTGGTATTTGGAGCCAGGTTTTTTATTTTGTTGATTATTTCGGCGGCGTTTAATTCAGCCAGATCTATGTCCACTATCAATATATCGATATCCGGTTCTTTGGATAATATTTTTTGCATATCTACCAGATTTGAGGATTGCAGAATGGCAATATCCTGATTTATCTGTTTTAATCTTAGTGACAGTCCGTCTCTGAATAATGATTGTTCGTCCGTTATTAAAACTTTCATTTATATCTCCTCTAAAATCAAGGTATTGGCTAAATGTAGTTGCAATATAAGTACGGATTGACGGTTTTAAAGGCACTGTTTTTAAGTTTTTTATTTCTGTGGCGACAGTATCATCAATTCAACGCCGGCTTCTTTCAGCATTTGTTCGGAATAGGTGATACGGTCGCGCCATGTATTGTGCGGCGTGTTTTTATCTATGACCAAAGGGTTGGTAACAACCAGTTTTATGCCGGACTGAATGATGGCGCGCGTGCAGTCCGTGCAGGGGAAATGCGTTGCATACAAAACGCAGCCTTTGACGCAGGTTCCGCACAGACAGGCATTATATACGGCGTTTCTTTCCGCATGTTCAAAAAAATCGTATTTGGTTGGGCGTTCAAAACGTTCAAAAACATCGTCATCGACACCTCTGACGAAACCGTTGTATCCGGTTGCGCGGATTTCTTTATCTGGACCGACGATAACGGCTCCGGTTTTGGTTGACGTGTCTTTGGACCAGGTTGCAACCAACTTTGCCAACTCCATAAAGCGATAGTGCCATTTCATGGTGAACATGCTAAAAACTCCGGGCTTTGATTATACTGAACAGAAGTTTAGCATTTTTTTATTATTTTACAAGGTTTTTATTTTACAGAAACAGGGCGATAAAATATAGAAGAATCTTGACTTTACTACGCTTAAAGTTATATTGGTTTACACTTTAATTTAATAATAGGAGTAAATGATGAGTACAATCGTTGATATTTTTGCCAGAGAAATTTTGGATTCCCGCGGAAATCCTACTGTTGAGGCTGATGTTTTGCTGCAGTCAGGCGCTTTTGGGCGGGCAGCCGTACCTTCCGGCGCTTCGACCGGCGTTCATGAAGCTGTTGAATTGAGAGACGGCGACAAATCGCGCTATATGGGAAAAGGTGTTGAAAAGGCTGTTGAAAATGTAAACGAGGCAATCAGCGATGCTTTAATCGGATTTGATTCCGAAAGCCAGATTGACGTTGACAGAACGATGATTGAACTGGATGGTACCGAAAACAAGGGAAAACTCGGCGCCAATGCTATTTTGGCCGTATCTATGGCGGTTGCAAAAGCGCAGGCTGACGAACTTGGCGTGCCGCTGTATCGTTATCTTGGCGGTACAATGGCTCGGACTTTGCCTGTTCCGATGATGAATATCGTTAATGGCGGCAAGCACGCTGACAATCCGATTGATATTCAGGAATTTATGATTATGCCGGTTTCGGCTTCGTCTATCCGTGAAGCTATCCGTATGGGGGCTGAAATTTTCCATACGCTGAAAAAGAACCTGAAAGCTGCCGGCCATAATACCAACGTCGGCGACGAAGGCGGTTTTGCTCCGAATCTGCAATCGGCAGAAGAAGCTTTGAGCTTTATTGTCAAGTCGATTAAAGATGCCGGTTTTGTTCCGGGCGAAGATGTCGTTTTGGCGATTGATGCAGCTTCTTCCGAATTTTATGAGAACGGAAAATATGAAATGAAAGGCGAAGGTAAGTCTTATACTTCTGCTCAGATGGTTGAGTTCTATAAAGATTTGTGCGCTAAGTTCCCGATTTTCTCGATTGAAGACGGTATGGCCGAAGACGACTGGGAAGGCTGGAAGATGTTGACTGATGCTTTGGGCGATAAGATTCAGTTGGTCGGCGATGATTTGTTTGTTACGAATCCAAAACGTCTGGCTATGGGGATTGAAAAAGGCGTTGCCAACTCCATTCTGGTTAAGGTAAATCAAATCGGTACACTGACAGAAACAATGAAAGCCGTTGATTTGGCTCAGCGTCATAAATATACCGCCGTTTTGTCGCACCGTTCGGGCGAAACCGAAGATACGACGATTGCCGATATTGCCGTTGCGACAAACTGCGGCCAGATTAAAACCGGTTCTATGTCGCGTACAGACAGAATGGCAAAATATAATCAGCTTATTCGTATTGAGGAAGAATTGGGCGATGCCGCAATTTATGCAGGGAAGTCAATTCTGAAAAAGTAAAGGAGATTATACGATGAAAGGATTCGTATATTTCATCATTGCAGTTATCGTATTGGCCGGTTTCGGTTCGGGTTTCTGGTGGCTTGCGGACGGTTCTACGCCGGAAGAACAGCTGGAATATCTGAAAGTTACTTTCAGCGAGAGCGTCGAGGGTAGCGCGGCCTCCAATACGGCAGAATCAGCTTCCAGACTCGGCAAAGTTTTGAAAAATAATTTTGACGAGGCACAACAAGTTTATGAACATGGGGCGGAAGCCAAATACGAATAAGCTTTTGTGCGTGAAAGCATTAAGACGGGTACAGTTATGTTGTACTGTGCCCGTTTTTTGTTATTTTACGGATAAAACTGTTGAGATATAATAAGTTTGTGCTAGACTCCGAAACAAGGTGTTCGGGAACTGATGGGAAAAGCAGATGAGAGATCCTAAATTTGTACACTTGAGAGTTCATACGGCATATTCACTTGCCGAAGGGGCTATTATGCTCCCGACCCTTATCCATAAGCTGCACGATATGGGAGTTCCTGCGGTTGCTGTTACAGACAGCTCAAATATGTTTGGCGGGAAGGCTTTTTCCAAGTATGCCTCCGATGAGGGCATTAAGCCGATAATGGGATGTCAGTTTTTGCTGCGAAACGCGGATTCTGACGATTTGATGCGTTCGAAAGGCAAAGAGCAGGAACCGGATAAAATTGTTCTTTTGGTTATGAATGCCGAAGGATACGGCAATATTATGAAGCTTATGAAACGGTTTTATCTGGACAATACGGAAAAAGGCTGGGTTCCGCAGTTGACATTGCAGAATCTTGTGGATTTTAATGCCGGTTTGATAGCTTTGACAGCCGGGCCGGAAGGGACTATCGGCAGGCTGTTGCTGGAAAACCGCCGACAGGAAGCGGAGAATTTTACCGTTAAGCTGAAAGAGATATTTCAAGACCGCCTGTATATGGAAATTTCGCGAATCGGTACGGAAAAGGAACGGCTGACGGAGGAAGCTTTTATTGATTTGGCGTATAAATATGATATTCCCCTGGTGGCGACGAACGAGGTTTTCTTTTTAGACGAGGATATGTACGAGGCGCATGATGCGCTGGTCTGCATATCCGCCGGAGAGTATGTCGCAAACGAAAACCGGCGCAAGTTTTCCATAAATAACCGCCTGCGTTCGGAGGCGGAAATGGTGGAACTGTTTTCCGATTTGCCGGAAGCCGTAAACAATACGGTGCGAATCGCCAAGCTCTGCAATTATCTTTCCAAGAAAGTAGATCCTTTGCTGCCGATTTTTGAATGTCCGGAGGGCAAGACACAAGATGAATTCATTACGGAAGAGGCTTATAAGGGGCTGAACGAGCGATTGGAAAAGGCGGTTTATTTTGAGGGAATGACGGCCGAACAGAAAGCCGAGATTGATGAAAAATACTACGCTCGCCTTGAATATGAGTTGAGCGTTATCAAGAAAATGGGATTTCCGGGCTATTTTCTAATCGTATCGGACTTTATCAAATGGTCGAAGGGGCACGGCGTTCCGGTGGGTCCCGGCCGAGGTTCCGGTGCGGGTTCCATCGTGGCGTGGTCGTTGAAAGTAACGGAACTTGATCCGTTAAAGCTTGATTTGCTGTTTGAGCGTTTTCTGAATCCGGAACGCGTTAACATGCCGGACTTTGACGTGGATTTTTGTCAGGAGAACCGGTACAAAACAATTGAATATGTTCAGGAAAAATATGGTTTTGACCATGTAGCGCAAATTATTACCTATGGCAAGCTGCAATCGAAGGCTGTTATCCGTGACGTGGCGCGGGTGTTGCAGATGCCTTATTCGCAGGCAGACAGGATTTCCAAAATGATTCCGGCGGGCGCTCAAGGCAAAAACCCGACTTTGCCGGAGGCGTTGGAACAGGTTCCCGAATTAGAGGAAATGCGGCAGAATGATCCGCAGGTGAACAAACTTTTTGAAATAGCGATAAAGCTGGAAGGGCTGTATCGCAACTCCGGTATGCATGCGGCGGGCGTTGTTATCGGCGACAGGCCTTTGGAAGAGCTGGTTCCTTTGTACAAAGACCCGCGGGCAGATATGCCGGTTACGATGTATGATATGAAATATGTTGAAGAAACCGGGTTGATCAAGTTTGACTTTTTGGGGCTTAAGACTTTAACGGTTATACAGCGGGCGGTGGACTGGATAAAACGGGCGCAGGGAATTGACTTGGATATGGAGACGGTTCCTCTGGACGATGCGGAGACGTATAAAATGCTGCAAGACGGGAAAACGACGGCGGTTTTCCAGTTTGAATCGGCGGGAATGAAAGATGTGCATAAGCAAATTAAGCCGGACCGTTTTGAGGATTTAATCGCGATTGTGTCGCTTTACCGTCCAGGGCCGATGGACAATATTCCGACGTTTATCAAGCGCAAGCACGGAGAAGAGGAAATTAAGTATCTGCATCCGAAGCTTGAGCCCATTTTGAAGGAAACTTACGGAATTATGGTATACCAGGAGCAGGTAATGATGATTGCCCGCGAACTGGGCGGCTATACGATGGGCGGTGCAGACAAGCTCAGAAAAGTTATGGGTAAAAAAATGCGCGACGAAATTCCGAAGCAGCGCATTATGTTTACCGAGGGTGCGATTAAGAACGGTATTGACGAGGAGGTGGCCAAAAGCATTTTTGACCAGATGGAAAAGTTTGCGTCTTATGGTTTTAACAAGTCGCACGCGGCGGCTTATTCGCTCGTATCGTATCACACGGCGTACCTTAAAGCGCATTTTCCGGTGGAATTTATGTGTGCCGTTATGGATTTGGATATTACGAATACGGACAAGCTGGCGGGATTTAAGGCCGAATGCAAGGCGATGGGGATTGAGGTTTTGAAACCGGACGTAAACGAATCGCTGGCAAAATTCAGCGTGCAGGACGGTAAACTGCGTTATGCCCTGGGAGCGATTAAAGGCGTCGGCGAATCGAATATGAACGCTATTGTGGAAGCAAGGGAAAAAGGCGGAAAATTCAAGGATATTTCGGATTTTATCAACCGGGTGGACGCCAAACAGCTTAACCGCAAGCAGCTGGAGCAGCTGATTAAAGCCGGTGCTTTTGACAGCATTGAGAAAAAAAGAGGCAAGCTTTTTGCCAATATTGACACGATATTGAAAAACATTTCCTCGGCGACGGAGATGAAAACCAGTGCGCAATCTTCGCTGTTCGGGGCGGAAGAATATTCGTCCAAGGTTAAGCTTTCAGATGCGCCGGACTGGCCGGATCTGGAGAAGTTGCGGCTTGAAGCGGGGGCTATTGGTTTTTACCTTTCGGCACATCCGCTTGACGTTTATGCGGAGAGCATGAAGAAACTTGGCGTTAAGACCTGTCAGGAGGTTATGGCCAACATCAGGGTAGGGGACAGCATTAAGGCAAACATAGCCGGTTGTGTGGAGAATTTTCAGAAGCGAATCAGCAAGAACGGCAATAAGTATGCGTTTGTCGGTTTGTCCGATACAACGGGGAATTTTGAAGGAATGATGTTTTCCGACGGATTGGCCAAATATGAAGATGTTATAAATACCGGTTGTCCGTTGCTGGTTAAGGTTACGATTAACAAGCAGTCGGAAGAAGAGAATCCGCGGGTTATGATAAACAGCGTCAAAACGCTTGACGAGGCGATTGCGGAACAGGCGAAAGGGCTGGTTATTTCTATTGACAATATTGCAGCTGTTACTGAGGTGAAGAAGGTCTTATATACGGATATGCGCGGTTTGAATAAAGTTTATCTGGAACCTGAACTTAATGATTGGGATGTTCGGATAGAACTGGACGGCGGTTTTGCCTTTTCAGACAATATGATGCTGACGAAGCTGAAAAGTATTCCGGGCGTATCGTCGGTTAAAGAGATTTAATGCGGCAGGCGGAGGTAAGAATGAATAATCTAAAGCGATTTCAAAACGGGGTTAACGAAGAAGGGGAAGTCGTTATTCCTTTTATCGGCGGGCTTACATATCCGGTAAAGAAAATAGACGACTGTTTTAAAGGTTTTTTGTGGTTGACTTTCATGGCGGCACTGTTTAACGTGGTTATTTCTTCATTTTTGGGGAGAAATTTTTTATGCGGGTTGGGAATTGAAGGCCCGGGTTTCTATTGTTCGGCAAATTTGTTTGCTTTGGGAGGCTCTGTTTTAGCTTTTATCGGAGGATTGGCCTGGTATATAAACCGTTGGTATTCTATTAGCGAAAGCGGCGGGGAGATAGTTTGCAAGCTTAATTTGAAAGATGTAAAAACCGTTGGTTTTATTTTGTTTTACTTGGTGCTTTGGGGCGTTGCCGGATGGGCGGCGTATTCATTGAATATACGAAAGCCAGTTGAGGATTGGCGTGAAGAACTGTTATTCTTTTTTATTTTTACCATGATTATTTTGGCTGTTTTTGTCTTATTGGTTAACTCCGTGTTGTTTGTCCGGTTTTTACAAGGCAAAAAATGGTTTAATCTTCGTTGTTCTTTTTGGCCGGTATTTGATAATCTGTATAAGATTTTAGGCTGGTTTTTATTTTATTTTCTGATTTTTGCCTATTTATTTCGTTCGGTAACCGTATTTTGGGTTCAGAATGAGTGGTTTCCTTTTTGGGTGAACAGCCTGGCCGGGGAGTTTTGCTTTTATTTTGTTATTTATGCCAGTGTTGCAGTGTTTATTTCTTCTCTGGCATATCAGGCAGAATATATTTTCGGCAATCGCAGTCAGGAGTAAATTTAAGCGCAAAATTCGGCGCGGATTTTTTCGTTGGGGATAAGCTCTATAATTTCGTTAAGATGGGCTTCGGTTAAAATTCGAATTGCGGAAGCCTGATTAATACCTCGTGACATCAGATAGAACAACTGATCTTTGTTTATTTCGCCGCAGCTTGCCCCATGTGAGCATTTTACGTCGTCGGCAAATATTTCCAGTTCAGGTTTGCAATCTAATTGGGCTCTGCCATCTAGATATAAAGCTTTGTGCAATTGATGCCCAGTCGTTTTGACAGCGAGCGGGGAAATGTGAATTTTTCCTTGGAAAACAGCAGAGGAATCGCTTTCCAGAACGGCTTTTGCGTATTGATTTGAGAATGTTTCCGAATGCAGATGATTTATATCGGACGTAATATCATTCAAACAGTTCTTTTTTGCGGTGTAAGCTGAATATATTTCAGCGGAGGACTGGGCTTGCTCCAGATTGATAATGTTTTCCTGACGGCAGATTTTTCCGCCTTCAGCAAGATAATATTGTTTGTATGTTGCGCCTTGCTGTATTTTTGCGGCATTTAAGGCGATGTGGTACCCGGACAAGCTTTCTTTTTGTTTTTTATAATGATTCAGCCTGCTGTTGGGTTTTAAATAAATTTCATTTACAATATTAAGCAGATAGCAGTTGTTTTTATCTGATGAAAATTTTTCAAAGATTTCGGCCTGTGCATTTTTTTCTGCAACAATAATATTGTGAATATGGCATTGGGTATCTATGCAGTCGTTTTGAGAATAGTTTATGACAATCGGTTGGGTGATTCTGGCATCTTTTTCAATGTGGATATAAATTCCCTGTTCTAAATATACGCCGTTTAGGGTAGCAAACGGGTGATTCTCAAGATTAAAAGTACGAAACAGATATGGTTTACAACTGTCTTCATACAAAGCCAAGGGGAGGGGGGTTATGCTTATTCCGTCCGGCAGATTGTACTCTTCTATATGCAATTTGCCACTGCAAAATTTTATTTCAATAGATGGCGCTTTATCGTTATGCCGGCAACAGTCGTGTCCACAAATATGCTCAGAGGCATCAACTTTAAGGCGACTGTTTAAAATCGGGCGGATATCGGTATATTTCCAGGCTTCTGTTTTGATTGTAGGGTAGCCGCATTGGAGCAGTAATTGTCGAGCCCTTTCGCGAAGGGCATATACAGACGGCTTATCGTCTAAAAACAGGCTGATATTTTGCAAAAGCGGCGTTTCAGGCATGGTCTATTCCCCTTTGAGGAAATCGGCATAGCCGCTTTTTTCCAATTGTTGGGCGAGCATGCGGTCTCCGGTTTTGATAATCCGGCCGTCGGCGAAAATGTGAACAACATCGGGAATGATGTGATTTAACAGACGTTGGTAATGGGTGATTACCAAAAATGCGTTTTGAGGCGAGCGAAGAGAATTTACGCCGTCAGATACAGTTTTTAACGCGTCGATATCCAATCCGGAATCAATTTCGTCCAGAATGCAAAATTCTGGTTTAAGCAGAGCCATTTGCAGAGTTTCAAAACGTTTTTTTTCACCGCCGGAAAAGCCGACATTGACAAATCTTTTCAGCATTTCCGGATTTATATCCAGCGTTGCAGCTTTTGTTTTCAGCAGTTTCATAAACCCTATTGTGTCCAGTTCAGGTTCTCCTCTGTGCTTTAGGACAGAATTCAGGGACTGTTTTAAAAAGTTTGAAACCATAACACCAGGAATTTCAATAGGGTATTGCATGGAAAGGAACAGCCCGTTGCGGGCACGTTCTTCCGTTGACATCTGCAAAAGGTCTTGGCCTTTGAACATAATACTGCCGCCTGTTACCTCATAGCCGTTTTTTCCGGCCAGAACATTGGATAAGGAGGATTTTCCCGCTCCGTTTGGCCCCATTATGGCGTGCACTTCTCCGGCATTAACAGTTAAATCCAATCCTTTTATGATTTCCTTGTCTTCAACCCGGGCATGCAGGTTTTTAATTTCAAGTAACGGTGTGGTCATCAGGGTATCCTTAGGCTACTTTTCCATGGCAGTGTTTGTATTTTTTACCGCTGCCGCAGGGGCAGGGACTGTTGCGGGAAATGTTTTTCCATTCGGAATGTTCTGTTACCGTTGAGGAGGAAACTGTTCTGTTTTCAGGGGCAACAGGTTGCGGTCTGCCGTCAGGAGACTCGTGGACAGCTTTCATTTTCAGATTTTGCCTGCGCTGTTCCTGCTCCTTTACATCCTGATCACTGCCTTGCTGGATAGTTGTCCGGCATATAATTGTCGTTACTCTTTCTTTTAAGACATCAAGCATGTCTGAGAACATATTGAAAGCTTCGCGTTTGTATTCGTTCAGCGGGTCTTTTTGTCCGTATGCGCGGAGAACGATTGTATGCCTCATCAAATCAAGCGTGGCAATATGATCTTTCCACAGCTGGTCAAGCGTTTGCAGCATGATGCTTTTTTCGACCAGACGGATAATGCTTTCCGGTATGGCTGCATTTTTGGCTGTAATTTGAGAATCGACTTCTTTTGTAATCATTTCGACCATATCTACACTGTCGACACCATTTTTTTCAGCCCATTCTTCTACGGGAAGATTGATGCCGGTTGTGTTAAACAAATCCTGTTTCAGGCGGACGATATCCCATTCGTCCGGCGCTGCTCCCTCAGGAACGCTGTTGCCGATTAATGCGGAGAGGTAATCGTGGCGCATATCCAATATCGTATCGGATATATCGTCAGTGGACATCAATTCTTTGCGCTGTTCATAGATTACTTTGCGCTGTTCGTTCATTACGTCATCGTATTTTAACAGGCTTTTGCGGATATCAAAGTTGCGCTCTTCAACTTTCTGCTGCGCTTTTTCCAACGCTTTGCTGATAAATGGGTGAACCAGCGCTTCGCCTTCCGGCAGCCCCAGGCGGCGCAGGACTTCGGACATACGCTCGGAGCCGAAGATACGCATCAAATCATCTTCCAGTGAAAGGAAAAATTTTGATGTTCCCGGGTCACCCTGACGCCCCGAACGTCCGCGCAGCTGGTTGTCGATACGGCGGCTTTCGTGCCTTTCCGTCCCTAATATGTATAAACCGCCGGCTTTTAGGACTTTTTCTTTTTGTTCGGCAATTTCGGCTTTAATTTCTTCTTTTAGTTTGGATATTTCTTCAGGCGTTTCATTTCCGTTCAGGCGTTTTTTCAACGCAACGTCCGGGTTGCCGCCGAGCTGGATGTCGGTTCCGCGGCCAGCCATATTGGTAGCGATGGTTACGGCGCCATAAACGCCTGCTTCGGCAACGATGGTTGCTTCCCGCTCGTGGTGTTTGGCATTTAAGACTTCAAATTTTATGTCGGTCTGTTCTTTCAGCAATTTGGCAATGGCTTCGGATTTTTCAACCGATGTCGTGCCGACAAGAACAGGCTGTCCTTTAGCGTGGCATTCTTTTATTGTGTCAATAATGGCTTTGTGTTTTTCGCGTTCGGTACGGTAAATGCAGTCATGCTCATCTTTACGGATAACCGGGCGGTTGGTCGGGATTTCAACACAGGCCAAATTATAGATGTCGCCAAATTCGGTTTCTTCCGTCATTGCCGTACCGGTCATACCGGCCAGTTTGGGATAAAGGCGGAAGTAGTTTTGGAAAGTAATGGAGGCGAGTGTCTGATTTTCAGACTGGATTTCAACGCTTTCTTTCGCTTCCAGCGCCTGATGCAGTCCGTCGCTGTAACGGCGTCCTTCCATGATACGGCCGGTAAATTCGTCGATAATCAGCACTTTGCCATCGCGTACCAGATAATCGACATCTTTGGTAAACATAATGTTTGCCCGCAATGCCTGATTGACATGGTTTACAAGCTGTACGTTTTTGATGTCATATAGGCCGCCGTCCGTAATTAAACCGGCTTTTTTCAGCAATTCTTCAACGTGTTCCATTCCGATTTCGGTTAAGGTAACGTTTTTGGCTTTTTCGTCTTTTTCATAATCAGAAGCGTTGATGTGTTTGATTATATTGTTGACAAGGACGTATTTTTCAGAAGAATCTTCAGCCGCACCGGAAATAATCAACGGAGTGCGGGCTTCGTCGATAAGGATAGAATCGACTTCGTCGACAATGGCGTAATTGAAATCGCGCTGGACACGTTCGTCAAGGGAAAATTTCATGTTGTCACGAAGGTAGTCAAAGCCGAGTTCATTGTTTGTTGCATAAGTGATGTCGGCATTGTATGCTTCTTTGCGCTGTACGTCATCTTTTTCGTGAACGATATAGTCAACAGTCAAGCCCAGAAAACGGTAAACCTGCCCCATCCATTCGGCATCGCGTTTGGCAAGGTAATCGTTTACAGTAACGACATGCACGCCTTTTTGTTCTATGGCATTTAAATATGCGGCAAGCGTTGCAACAAGCGTTTTGCCTTCGCCGGTTTTCATTTCGGCAATCATGCCTTTATGCAGGACGATACCGCCGATAAGCTGAACATCATAATGGCGCTGCCCCAATGTACGCTTTGCTGCTTCCCGGACGGTTGCAAACGCTTCAGGCAGAATATCATCCAGCGTTTCACCTTCTTTCAATCGGGAGCGAAATTCCAGGGTTTTGTTTTTGAGTTCTTCATCGGAGAGTTTGATAAAATCATCTTCAAGAGCGTTAATCTGTTCGACTATTTTGTATTGTTTCTTTACGAATCGGTTGTTGGCTGTACCAAAAATTTTGCGTGCGATGTCTGTTAACATTATCATTACCTTATATATTGTCTTTTAGCTACATTTAGTGTTTATATGGAATAAAGTCAATACTATCAACAGAAGTTATAAACGCCAAATAAAAAATACTTGGAATATTTTATAAATAAGTATATATGAGTAAATGAGTATAGATAAACTTTTTATTTTGGAGGTTTTTATGAAAAAGAGAATCGTAGGTTTTACAATCTCTGCCGTTGCCGTAGTCGTTGTAGCCGTTGCTTCTTTTGTGTCTTTTAAGGTATATAATGCCAATGCCGGCGCTGATAAAGGCGTTGCCGCAAAAGTTAACGGGGAAATCATTTATATCAACGATTTGAAGCAGAGCTATGCTGACCATCCGCAGATTCAGGACAAGGTTCCGTTTGAAGAATTTTATGCGAAGACGCTTGACGTATTTGTAAACAGCAAGCTGGTATATCAGGCTGCTACTGCTGCCAATATTGAGCAGTCACCGGAGTATCAGAGACAGTTGGTTACGGCAAAGGAAGATTTGGCTCGTAAATTGTATCTTGAAAAAACGGTAGATGAGAGGGTTACAGACAAGGCTGTTCAAGACTTGTATAATGACTATAAGTCTAAGTTTGAAAGCCAGAAGGAAGTAAAAGCCAAGCATATTCTGGTAGATTCTGAGGCCAAAGCCAAAGAAGTTATTGCCAAGTTGAAAAAAGGCGAGGATTTTGTAAAACTGGCTAACGAATATTCTAAAGATCAGGTTGAATTGGGCTATTTTACCGAAGATATGATGGTTCCTGAATTTTCCAAGGCTGCGTTCAGCATGGACAAAGGTGAATTTTCCAAAACTCCGGTTAAGACGGAATTCGGCTATCATGTTATTTTGGTTGAAGATGTTAGAGCGTCCAAGCCGCTGGAGCTGAAGGAAATTGAACCTCAGTTGAAAAATATGGTTACACAGCAGGTTATTGCGAAGATTTTTGAAGATTTGCGCAATAACGCCAAGGTCGAAAAGTTTACTTTGGACGGGAATCCTATTCCTGAAAAGAAGTAAGCTTGTATTTTCTTTAGAGTGGAGCCCCTCGAGAGGGGCTCTTCTTTATTATTGAGGGAGGAAGAAGACATAAAAAAGAGGGCATCTTTACCCTCTTTTTATTTGGCATCCTGACAGGATGATACTTTCTGTTTACAGATTACGGCTGGCGACCGTTTCCAGCAGCTTTTTGTTTGCTTCCTCAAGGGAAATGTTATCATAAACAGCTACTTCGCTGGCCAGACGTTCCAACGCGTGTTCATAAATCTGGCGTTCGCTGTAAGACTGGTCGGCCAGGTTTTCGCTGCGGTGCAAATCACGGATTACTTCTGCTACGGCAACAGGATTTCCGGAATTGATTTTGTTTTCGTATTCCTGTGCACGTCTGGACCACATGACTTTTTTGATTCTGGGTTTTCCTTTTAATGTGGCAAGGGCTTCTTTCATCGTTGTTTCGTCAGAAATTTTGCGTAAGCCGACCTGATCCAGTTTTGCCATCGGGACGCGCAACGTCATTTTGTCTTTATCGAAATTAACGACCAGGAGCTCGAGTTCGCTGCCGGCAATAGTTTGTTTGGCAATGTTGGTTACTTTGCCGACGCCATGTGTCGGGTATACGACATATTCTCCAGAGTTGAAAGTGACAACTGAGCTTTTCTTCATGTTGGATTGACCTCCTAGGTATTTGTAAGTGTTATTATGAAAACGAAGTGACTATATCACATTTTTTGCAACAAATCTATACCTAAAATGAAAAAAAATTAAAAATTTTTTAAATAATCTGAAAACGGAGCGTCAGAAACTAAGAAAAAGGTCTGTTAATTTTATGCCGTTGCAGGTTTAAAATCAGCGTAAAACCATTTGAGGAGGAAACTTATTTAGGAAACAAATCTGTTTGCCGAAGAGCCTCGCCGACCACCATTACTGCTGCAACTGCAACATTTATTGAGCGTGCATTTTTGTTCATGGGTATCAGAAGCCTGGCATTCGCAGCCTGATGGACGGCTTCGGGGACACCGGCACTTTCTCTGCCCATCAATATAATATCATTAGGTTCAAATTTGAAGTTTGTATATGGTTTTTCGGCATGGGTTGTCAGCAAAACGATTCTTCCGTATTCTTCGGGATGAAAAGTACGGCAGGCCAGAAAATCCTGCCAAGAATTATGGCGCCGGTATAATGCCATATTCAGGTAGTCCATTCCGGCGCGTTTCATTGCTTTTTCATTAAATATAAATCCGCAAGGTTCTATAATATCTATAGGCAAATCCAAACACGCCCCCAAACGCAAGAGCGTTCCGGTATTTTGTGGTATATCCGGTTGGAATAAAGCTAATCTCATCTCAGTTCGGCTTTATTATCTGTTCTTTTTTGCTTCTATAGACAGCGGCAAAATCTACGGGAGTCAGCATAAGCGGCGGCAGGCCTGCATTAGCCAGGTTGGAAGATATAATCTGCCGGGCGTACGGGAACAGAAGCTTGGGGATTTCGATGAATAAGACAGGTTCAAGTTTTTCTTCCGGAAGTTGAACTGTACAGGCTGCCGCATAAGCAAGTTCGAAAATAAACAACTTTTCTTCGTTTATGTCAGCATCAATGCGCAGATTAAGCGTTACTTCAAAGTTATTTTCATTTAATTTATTGACGTCTATGTTTAAATCAACGTTGAGCTTTGGCTGGGAATTAAGCTTGGAAAAAATTTCCGGAGCATGAGGAACTTCCAGAGACATATCTCTGATGTATTGCATATTTAGGGTTACTTCAGCCTGTTCGGAAGTGTTGGTCATCGTTTTGCCATCCTTTCATCAAAATTACTTTTTGCTTATAATATAGGGTTTTATTTTTATACGTCAAATATAATAGTTGATAATAAAGATATTTGACGCTATATTATGTATAATTTTAACAGAGGTGAGGAAATGTCAGGATATTTGGATATTATATTTTTACTGGTTTTGGTGATTGTTATCTTTAGCAAATTGAAGAGCGTTCTGGGAACAGGCGCCGATGACGCAAAAGTGATTATGATACCGAAAGAGCAGTTTGAAAAGGTTTATAAGGAATTGCGAAAAAATGCATTAAATGAGGGCAGCGAGAATCCTGATATGAGCAATTTATCGCCGCTTGACAGAGAATTGGTTAAAATTCCGAATTTTAATAAGAATGTTTTTATAAAAGGGGCGCAGAAAGCGTTTGAAATGATTTTGGCGGCGTTTAGCAAGGGGGACTCGGGAACGCTGGCCAAGCTGGTTAACAGCGAATTATTGAAAAAGTTTGAAAAGGTTATTAATGACAGGAAAAAACAGGGAATAATTTCGGAAACGGATTTAATCGGCTTTGTCGAAACGGAAGTCGAATCGGTCAGATTTGTTGACGATGACAGGGTTAACTTAGTTGTGAAGTTTGTCAGCGAGCAGGTAAATCTTTTGAAAAACGCTGAAGGCGAAGTTATTGAGGGTGACGAGAATTATGTCCAGACGATTTCGGACGTATGGACGTTTGAAAAACCGTTAAATCCACGGGTTAACAACTGGCTGCTTTGTTCGACTAAAAAATGCTGAAACGGGGACTTATTTTTGCAATAGGATTGTTTCTTGCTTCCTGTTCGGGGGAAGACAAGACTGTTGAACCGGTTGTTCCTTCGTCTTTTGAACTTAAGAGAAGCGATTTTTCCGCATTGGCAGGATGGGAAAAAGATGACTTCCGTATGTTTGGGAAGGCTATAGGCGATGTCTGTGATGCATTGCAGAAAATGCGGCAGCAAAGTTTAAAGAGCGGCGTTGTAGAATATTCTCTGGTTTCTTATCGTAAACATTGCGGAAAAATGGCGAAGATTAAAGAGCCTAATGAGCTAAAAGCATATATCCGGCAAAATTTCGAGCCGTATGCCGTTATTGTCAACGGTTCTCCCTATGGCAAATTTACGTCTTATTATGAAGCTAATCTGAGAGCAAGTTTTATACGCGAAGGGGAATATCAATATCCGATATACGGCAAACCAAAAGATTTGGTAGAGGTTAATCTGCGGGATTTTGATGCCGGTTTGCCAGACCGACGGCTGGTAGGACGGGTTAAAAACGGGAAGCTGGTTAAGTATTATACCCGGCAGGAAATTGATGAAGGCAGATTAGATGCTCCGGTTATTTTGTGGGGAGATAATCCTGTTGACATTTATATTATGCAGATTCAGGGAGCAGCAGTTGCAACTTTGCCTGACGGAAAAGAGGTTCGCGTCGGATATGCGGACAATAACGGGCATAAGTTCAGGGGAATCGGTTCAATTTTGCTGGAAAAAGGCTTGATTAAGCCGGGGGAGGCATCGATGCCGAAAATTCGTGACTGGCTGCGGAAAAACGGGGATAAGGCGAAGAGGAATATGCTTCTTAATGACCGGTACATTTTTCATAAAATCGTGAATGCCGACGGTCCGATTGGTGCGATGGGGCTGCCGTTGGTTGCGGGACGAAGCATGGCGGTAGATAAATCTTATATTCCGTTGGGGACAATGATGTGGCTTGAAACTTCCGGGCCGGACGGAGAGGCATTGAACCGTGTAGTTATGGCCGAAGATGTCGGCAGTGCCATAAAAGGGGGCATTCGCGGCGACTATTTCTGGGGGCATGGCGAAGACGCATTAAAATATGCGGGGCGGATGAATTCAAAAGGACGCTATTTTATTCTATTGCCTAAAGGAACCGAGGTTAAAGTCAATGGCCGATAGTGATGTTTGGCAGGAGGTGGTTAAAGGAGTCAGGCGTTTACGGACAAACCGCCATACAGACGATATTGAACCGAAGGAAATTAAAATCAGAAAAGACAAAGAGGTAACGGTAACTTTTGAAATCCTGAAGAGCGGGAAAAGTGTAGCTAAAGACGATTTTTCGCAAATGGACGGAACATTGGCGAAGCGTTTTAAACGGGAAGAGTTTAAAGTAGAGGCTGTTCTTGATTTGCATGGAACAACGGAAAAGGCAGCTTTTGAGCAGGTCTGCGATTTTATTAAAGCGGCGTATAATTCCGGCAAAAGGTGTGTTCTGATTGTAACCGGAAAAGGAATTGACGATACATTGTTCAGTACAAAGGGCGTGTTGCGCAAATCTGTTCCGAATTGGCTTTCGCATTCGGAAATAAGCCCGTTGATTTTGGGATTTAAAAATCCGGTGGAAGCAAAAGGAGGGGCTGGCGCCTTATATATTTTGCTGCGGAAGAAGCCTGATGCCGGATGCAAAAAATTGTTTGATTTCGAGCGGTGGTAATTTGAAAGAGAATATATGAGGTAAAAAATAAACCCCGTGCGAAAAAATGCACGGGGTTTTGTGCAGTCAGAAGAATTTTTTAGTTAGCCTGCTTTCTTCTTTTCGGGAACGAAATTTTGGTCAAGCATAATGTTTTCAATGCTTAATTCTGTCGCCGGCTGGTAAGAAATGCCGCTTTCAATGATATTACCGACGTTCAACAGGTCGGCATCATTGCCTTTCAGGCAGGAAATCGTCTGTTCATCGGCTTTGACGGTCAGGCTTAAAACAGGGTTTTTCTGCGATTTGTTTTCTATAGTCTTTTGTTTGCGGATTTCGGTTGAAACGGCAGATACGGTGTCGTACAGCAGCGAATTGTCCGCAGCGGCTGTTTCAAGAATATTCAGCGATGACCAGAGTTCTTTATGGACGGAAATTTCCGAATCCTGTTTCCACGGGCGTGCCTGATAAACCTCTTCGGTTATAAACGGGCAGAAAGGCGCCAGCAGTTTGATAAACGAATCCAAAGAAAGCTTAAGCGTGGCGATTGCCGAAGCGTTGTCGGCAGAATAAGCGCGTTTCTTGACGATTTCAACATAGTTGTCGCAGAAGTCCCAAAAGCGGGTTTCAATCGCGTCCAAAGCCAGCGAATAGTCGTAGTTTTCAAAGCTTTGTCTGGCGGATTTTACGGTATCGGCAAGTTTTTTGAGCCAGGATTTGTCCAAGGCGGCGGTTATGTCTTTGGCATAGTCGGCGGAAGTTGAGTTGCCGACAATCATAAAGACGAATTTGCTGGCGTTGTAAATTTTAACGACCAGTTTACGCCCCTGCTGCATCATTTTTTCTTCAAAAGCCGTATCGGCGCCGAGTTTAGCCTTGGCAGCCCAGTAGCGGACGGCATCGGCGGAATGGTTTTCTATCAGGTGCATCGGCGTTACGACGTTGCCTTTGGATTTGCTCATTTTTTTGCGGTCAGGGTCAAGGATAAAGCCGCTGATAAGCGTCTTGTGCCACGGAATTGTATTTTCGTGCATCAGGCTTTTGGCAATCGTGTAGAAAGCCCAAGTACGGATAATGTCGTGAGCCTGCGGGCGAATGTCGAACGGCATAGACAGATTGGAGCCGTCTTTTGCCATTGCCATAGCAATTTGCGGGGTCAGGGAAGACGTAGCCCAAGTGTCCATAACGTCAGGGTCACCGGCAAAACCGTTAGGCTGATTGCGCTGCGACTCGGCATATCCGGTAGGGGTATCTGCCATCGGGTCAATCGGCAGGCGGTTTTCGTCCGGCAGGATAACCTGATTATAGTCTATATTGCCGTTGGCGTCAACTTTATACCAGACGGGGAAGGGAACGCCGAAGTAACGCTGGCGGCTGATGCACCAGTCCTGATTCAGCCCTTCGGTCCAGGTTTCATAACGATGCTGCATATATGCCGGCAGCCATTCGATCTTACGTCCGGCGGCGAGCATTTCCTGTTTCATATCCATCAGGTTGACAAACCACTGGCGGGAGGATACGAATTCCAACGGCAGATTGCCCTTTTCGTAAAATTTTACGGGGTGGACGATTTTTTTCGGTTCGCCGATAAGATATCCCTGTTCTTTCAGCATTTCGGCCACTTTCTTTTTGGCAATATGCGCAGGCAGGCCGATAATCTGGCTGAAGTTCTTTTGGGCTTCTTCCTTATTCAGCGTATTAAAGACGCCCTCGCCATAGGTGATGTTCATAATTTTGCCGTCCAAGCCGATAATTTGTTTAATCGGCAGGCCGGATTTTTTCCACCAGGCAACGTCAGCAGCGTCGCCGAACGTGCAGACCATCATAATGCCGGTTCCTTTGTCTTTTTCGGCGTGTTCGGACGGAACAATCGGTACCGGAATGTCAAACAGAGGGACAATAGCAGTTTTGCCAAACAGATGTTTGTAGCGTTCGTCGTCCGGGTGGGCGACAATGGCCAGACAGGCTGCCAGCAGTTCCGGGCGGGTGGTGGCGATGGTAAAGGTTTCGTCGCTGTCTTTAACGCTGAAACGAATGTCGTGGAAAAAGCCCTCCATTTCCTTGTCTTCCACTTCCGCCTGAGATACGGCCGATTTGAACGTAACGTCCCACATAATCGGCGCTTCTACGGCAACGACTTTGCCTTTTTTATATAAGTCAAGGAATGAGGCCTGAGAGATTTTTATGGATGACGGGCTGATGGTGGAATACGTCAGGTTCCAGTCGTAGGAGTGTCCGATGCGGCGGAAGACGTTTTCAAAAATTTTTTCATCTTCGGCGGTCAGGGTTTCGCAGGCTTCAATAAAGTTTTTGCGAGAGATTTCCTTACGCTCTTCTTTGGCGTTTTCTACATGAACCGGTTTAAATGCCGGGTCATAGGCAACTTTAGGGTTGCAGGCGATGTTATAGTAGTTTTGAACGCGGCGTTCGGTCGGGAGGCCGTTGTCATCCCAGCCTATCGGGTAGAATACAGATTTTCCCTGCATGCGCTGGTATCTGGCGATGATGTCGGTTTGGGTGTAGCTGAAGATGTGTCCGATATGCAGCGAACCGGAAACGGTCGGCGGCGGTGTATCAATCACAAAGCTGTTGTCCCGGCTTTGGGTCGCGTCGTATTTGTAAACTTCGTTGGCGCTCCAGTAGGCATCGCAGCGTTTTTCTATTTCTTCGGCATTAAATTGTTTGTCTAACCCTTGTTCTTCTTTATAAGACATCGTTTCGTTCACTCCAATAAAAATCAAACCGGGAATGATTTTAACAAAGGCGGATTTAAAAGTAAAGGATTAAAATATTGTAAGATTAGCGGGTTAAAGAAAAGGTGTTTAGCTGCTGAAGCGCAGAAGGCGGCGTTTAGAGTCTATTTGTTTAAAAATTTAGAAAAAATACGGGTTTAATGGACGGAATCCACAAAAAAGTATTGCAAAGGAGTGTAAAAAATGTTATAGTAAGGATGTAAAAGTATTTTTAGGCGTTTTGAATTATTGTAGAGTTTATTATGAAGTGGTCTTTCGGGATTATTTGCATACACTCTCTGGAAGAATTCAAAACGTCTTTTTTTTATGTGAAATAATTAAATTTTTTAACATATGAAGACAAATTTTTTCTTTAAGGCAGTCCTCGTGATTGTTTTTGCATTGGTGGCGATAGCCGCTAGTGCTCAGAGAGTTGTAAATGGTGTTGAACTAGGCTGGTCTACCAAGCAAGCCGGTCGGCATCTTGTAGAAAACCCTTCTGATACTGTTATTTTGGCAGTGTCGGAGGTAAAAAAAGAAGGAGGAATTCGTTACGTTGAAAAGCGTAAAGGGTTTATCTTGGACGGGAAACTTGTATCTCGTCGGGATACGACGGTTTATCTTGAAAAGATGTCAAACGACATCTCTCAGGAGAACAAAAAAGAAATCCTCCGTGGTGAACGGAATGCTTATTTGCCTGAACACCAACGGGCAGATAAGTCGAATGTTCACCGTGTCAATGTTAGTTTGCTCGGTGGAGCAAATTATATTGACGGGAAAGTGAATCCTGTGTTTACCGGCCGGTTGGGATATGAAACCTGTTATTTTTTGTTTGAACTTGAGGGTTCTTACAGCAGGGCTAAATATCCGACATTAAACAGCTACTACAATACTTTTGTAGCAGCCGGAAATCTGGGTTGGAAGTTTTGGCAAGACAGGGACTATCGTTCCTACATTGCCGTACTCGGTACTGCCGGCTATGCCATGCAGAAATCGGATAAGGACGATGCCGAGCTTTTTTCCAAAAATTATGGCTTTACGTTTGGAGCATTCCTGCGTGGTGCCTGGGGTTTTGGAAAGAGATTCCAACTTATCGGCGAAGCCGGATATCGTGTTCTGCCGAAAGTGGAGCATGATGGCGGTACGCAGGAATTTGACAACGGGGGACCGTTTGTGAACCTTGGTGTCAACATGTCTTTCTAGAGAGAAAGACCACATTATTGGAGCAGTAAATTTTAGGTAATCCCTAAATTTACTGCTCCTTTTTTATGAAAAAGTTCAAAAAGCATAACAAAGGGTAGGTGGAGCAGGCGATTAGAGTCTATTTGTTTAAAAATTTAGAAAAAATACGGGTTTAATGGACGGAATCCACAAAAAAGTATTGCAAAGGAGTGTAAAAAATGTTATAGTAAGGATGTAAAAGTATTTTTAGGCGTTTTGAATTATTGTAGAGTTTATTATGAAGTGGTCTTTCGGGATTATTTGCATACACTCTCTGGAAGAATTCAAAACGTCTTTTTTTTATGTGAAATAATTAAATTTTTTAACATATGAAGACAAATTTTTTCTTTAAGGCAGTCCTCGTGATTGTTTTTGCATTGGTGGCGATAGCCGCTAGTGCTCAGAGAGTTGTTAACGGTATTAATACACGTGACGCAAAGGCGTGTATGGAATACCTAGTTAAAAATCAGAAAGACACTATCGCGTCAGTGTCTTCTTTTATTAAAGGGCAAGATACATGCGTTGTAAGACGTGTGGTATTTTTGTCTGTTACGAATAAACTAACGGCCCGGCAGGACACGGTCATTTACCGTCCCACAATTGTGGAAAAAACGGTAATGAATCCGGCTACTATTGCTGCGTTGGAAAAAACGAGTGTTGACACTCGTTTTACCGAAGCAGTGGTAGGCAGGGATTCTAAAAGAGACACTTATTACGCTATCTGTGATAGTGTAAAGGGTGTTTCTGAAGATGATCCTGATGCAGGAAAGGTTGTGCTTCGCTCGGCCGATAAGTACGGTTGGGGTGTTAATATTTATGCCGGTTATCAGCTGGCTGAAAATGTTAATTCTCCCGTCATCGGAGCAGGTTTGGAATATAGCCGTTCCTGGTGGGCCGTAGGTCTGCAGGGAGAAGTCGGAAAGTCCAAATATACTCACAATGCGGTTAACGCTGGTGAGGATTATTGGAGTTTCCGGGCAGAGAGCTGGGCGGCTGTTCAGCCGTTTAAGTTTGATGCTTACAATCAAAATCGGTTGTTTTTATTCGGTGGCATAGGATTTGAATCTTATGAAACCGACTCAAAGGAAACAACCGATGAGGCGGGCAATAAAATCTCATTCCGCAGTTGGGGAAACTATATGTACCCGACAGCTGGCGTGAGATTTGAACACAGATTTTTCTCTACGGGAAACAGTCTTTATTTGACTGCCCAGTGGAGAAGACTTTCTGGAATTATCCAGAATAGTTCATCGGAACGATATAACGCTCTGATGTTATCTGTGGGCTTTAATTTCGGCGTTTTCCGTAATAAAACGGGGATGTCGAAGTCTGAAGTCAAGGCTCTGGCGCATTAAGAATAAGCAGGGAAAGATTGGGGGCGTATGCTCTCACTTTCCCTGCTTTTTTGTTATGATGAACAAATTTAATCGGAATAAAATAAACTTTGCGGAGGAATTTTTGTTGCATGTAACGGAAAAATAGGGTATAATTATCTTACTAAACTAATTACTTATATATATGAAAAAAAGACTTTTTACAGTAATGGCGACGATAGTTGTCATCTGTGCAGTATGTGTGAATAACGTTAATGCCCAGTGCTTTCGTTATTATGACAGGGGAGCGGGTTTGTTTGGAGACGGCGTTGATTTTTATGCCGGATTTGGAGCAGGCGCCGCTTTGGTGAACGATATGGCTTCGCCGGCATTTAGTGTGCGGGTTGGAGCAGAAGCCGGGTTGTTTATCGGAGAGATAGAAGGCAGCTATCTGTCGGTCAATTCTCTTTATGACGATGGCTTCAGCGCGGAAACCAATACTTTGTCGACTATGACATTAGGGCTGAATTTGGGCGTTAAATTCCTGAGTTCAAGCTATGGGCATCTGGCGTTGATGGTTCATACGGGATATGCTCTCCAGGAAGAGTGGTTCCACGGGGATTATCTTTATGATTATCACCACGGACATGCGTATCACGGGCGATATTATTTCGGAGTCGGACTTAACGGTTCGGTAAATTTGTCTTCACGGATAGCATTGTTTGGGGAAGCCCGTTATCAGTCAATTCCGATTGACGGGCGCGGCGAAATCAAGTGGGGCGGCGTCTTCACCGGAGGAATTAAGTTTTATTTTTGATTATTAACGTTTAGTGCGGCAGGAGAAATTCTGCCGTTTTTTGTTTGTTCTGTGCGGTGATAGAAGTGCGCGGAGAGAATGGAGTGTGATAGTGCCAGAGGGCAGTTTTGTCTTGTGTCGGGGTTGAAAGGCGGATTGGCAGGATTATATGTTCATCGTATCATTTTAATTTTGGAGGAAATAAAGATGAATAAAATATTTATGGGGCTTCTGGCGGTGGCTGCGTTGGCTTTGATTGTCAGCCAGGCGATTGCGGGCGCAAGCAATACGAACAATGCGAGCAATGCTCCCGCTAATGCCGATAACGGCGGCGTTATGATTATTGAAACATATTCGGCTTCAGCGGTAACAGTTCCGGGAAATTATAATTCCAACAGCAATGCCAATGCTGCCGGGAACAATGGCGATATGCAGCCGCTTCCCGGAGATCCCGGCGTTGAAGTCGCACCGGTAAATTCAACGGCAGACCAGCCGGTTGTTGTTGAAGAAGATGTTTTGGTGCAGGAAACAGAGGACGGAGAATAGTTTAAATACATTGTTTAAATACACTATTTAAATACGCCGTTTATTTTCTAAACGGCGTGTTTTTGTGTTGTAAATAATGGGTTTGGAGGGAGTGCCTTCTTACAGGTGTTTTTTAAGAGAGATGTTTTTAGGAATTGGGTTGCTTTTTCTGAAAGAGCCGGGGAAGATTTTCGTTTAGAAATTATTTACATTATTATCCTAGATTCTAAATATGATTATCGGACGGAGGGAAAATGCATCATATTTTGAGTTTAGCCGTTGGGGGGCTGATGTTACTTTGCTTTCAGGGAAAATGTTGTGCAGCGGGAGAGAAAGTTCCATTGCAGCCTATGTGCGATTTAGATGGAAAAACGAAAACCGATTTGGTTAAGATGCGGGAAAAAAGCATGATTTATTCGGCTTTTTACCGTTACGATTATCAGCCGAAAATATTTGACCGTTATGATGCGAAAGAAAAGTGGATTGGCGACAGGTACAGCTGCTATCGGAATCGTTTTTATGACGGAAATTCGGAGGCAAGCATTTGGCTGAAAAATCCAAATATTCTCGTGCACCCTTTTGCGGGGACGATATATCACATGTATTACGGAAAAACGAATAATCCGGTATTTTGCATGTATGCGAAACAGTTGTTATTTAAACCCAAAAGCATTGTTTATGATGAAGAAAAAAAGGAAATAACAACGACCTATAAGGCTTACAATATTTTGTTAGGCAAAGGGTCGCATACGTTTGGAGCCTTGAATTTCGGGCTTTTTCCGATTAATGCTTATGACGTTGGCTTTAATTATATCAGTTTGGCTGAAAGCAAAGGCTTGGCTTCCGGCGGGAGGCGGGACAGGACACCGTTGGAGAGTGCAATGGGGGGAGTTTGGGCGTTGAATGAAGATGTCAGCGTTTGTAATCCTTGTTACGAAAGACGAGATGATGTTTGCACCTGCTATACGAAAGACGGCAGCTTGGATGTCGTATTGAAACGGCAAAATGCAGAAATGCTGTTTAAATTGTGGAAGGAAAAGCCGAAATCGAAAAATGACGACGCGGATTTTTATTATCGTATACGGTTTGTTCCGTATTGAGATTGCGGCAAATCAGCCAAGCAGAGAAAAGGGAATCGCACAGTAACGTTGGCAGTAAAAAAACACCCCGAACCAATGGTACGGGGTGTTTCTTTGGGCAAAGAAAATTATTCTTTGTTTTTTAGGGCTGCACCCAGAGCTTCACCCAGAGCAGAGCCGGAAGAAGTGTTGGCACCGGAATATTCTTCCAGAGCTTTCTTTTCTTCTTCAATCTCATAAGCTTTTACAGAAACGCCAAGCTTAGCGTTTTTGCGGTCAACGGAGGTCAGTTTCGCTTCCAAGACGTCGCCTTCCTTGTAGCTCATAGGATCGTTGTTTTCTTTGGACAAATCAGCCTTTTTGATAGTGGCTGCGATGCCCTGAACCGTTACCTGAACGCCTTTTTCGTCAGCACCGGTTACAACGGCTTTAACGATGTCGCCTTTCTTTAGGGAATCCAAAGTCATGGCGATATTGTTTTCAGACAGCTGTTTGATGCCGAGGCTGATACGTTCTTTTTCAACGTCAACATCAATGATTTTGGCTTCAATTGTCTGGCCTTTGGTGTAATCCTTAACGGCTTCTTCGCCGGATTTTTCCCAAGAGATGTCAGACAAGTGAATCATGCCGTCAATTTCGTCAGACAGGCCGATGAACAGACCGAATTCGGTGATGTTCTTAATCTTGCCTTCAATGACGGAACCCAGCGGATGTTCTTCAACATAGGCAGCCCAAGGATTCGGGGTGCACTGTTTGATACCGAGGCTGATACGACGCTTTTCGGGATCGACTTCCAGAACCTTGACTTCAACTTCCTGCGAAGTGGAAACGATTTTGCCCGGATGTACGTTTTTGCGAGTCCAGCTCATTTCGGAAACGTGAACGAGGCCTTCAATGCCGTCTTCAAGTTCAATGAATGCGCCGTAATCGGTGATGTTGGTAACTTTTCCTTTGTAGACTTCGCCAACTTTGTATTTGTCGGCAACCGCCTGCCACGGGTCATTTTCCAGCTGTTTCATGCCGAGGCTGATGCGCTGGGTGTCTTCGTTGAATTTGATAACCTGTACTTTAACCGTCTGACCCAGAGACAGAACTTCTGCCGGGTGGTTGATTCTCTTCCAGGAAATGTCGGTAACGTGCAACAGACCGTCAACGCCGCCCAAATCAATGAATGCGCCGTAATCGGTGAGGTTCTTGACGATACCTTCAAGAACGGAGCCTTCCTTGATGGTGTCAATCAGTTCAGCGCGCGCGGAAGCTCTGGTTTCTTCCAGAACGACACGGCGGGATACGACGATGTTGCCGCGAACCTTGTCCATTTTCAAAATCTGGAACGGCTGGGAAATGCCCATTAACGGAGTAATGTCCTTAATCGGGCGGATATCAATCTGCGAGCCCGGCAGGAATGCGATGGCGCCGTTGAGGTCAACCGTAAAGCCGCCTTTAACGCGTCCGAAGATAACGCCGTTTACCCTTTCGTTGTTGTTCATCATCTTTTCCAGATCCTGCCATACTTCTTCACGGCGGGCTTTTTCACGGGACAAGACGATGTTGCCATCTTTGTCTTCATATCTGTCAACCAGAACTTCAACAACGTCGCCGACTTTCAATTCGTCGTTTTTGCCGAATTCGCGCAGCGGAATGCGTCCCTCGGATTTCAAACCAACGTCAACGGTGGCGAAATCGTCGGTCAGGCGGATGATTGTTCCTTTCATGACCGTGCCGACAATGCCTTTGCCGCCAAACTGTTCGTTCAGCAGGTCTTCAAAGTTTTCGGTCATTTCGGGAATTTTAATTTCTGCAGTATTTGCCATTATATTTTATTTTCAAAAAATGCCAGACCCTCGGTTGGAGGCGGACTTGTGCATATTAAAAACTTTCTTTATGCTGCACCGCATAGAGAATTGCCTGACCTTTTAGCTTTAAACGGCGGGAAAGTCAAGAAAAAAGTAGGGAAAATATGCCGTTAATCGGCGATTTTGGCGTTTTATACCTTGTAAGGCAGGCGTTTGTATATAAAATCGCTGACGGCGTTGGGCAGAATGCTGCCGAGCCAGACGGCAAAGCGCATCGGCCAGGGGAAGGCAATCAGGCCGACGTTTTTCTGTATGCGGCGGGCAATCAGGGCGGCGGCGGGTTCCGCTTCCATAAAAAACGGCATCGGACAGGTGTTTTTGTCGGTAATGCGGGAACGGACGAAGCCGGGGCAAATCGTGTTGACCTGGATGCCGTAAGGCAGGAGGTTCAGGCGCAGCGCTTCGCCGTAGGTTTTGACGCAGGCTTTGGTGGCGCTGTAAGAGGGGCAGGCGGGCAGGCCGTGATAGCCGGCAATGGAAGCGGTTATGGCGATGATTTTATCTTTGTCAGAACGTTTTTTGTAAATTTCTACGGTCGGGGTAATGGTATTGACGACACCCATAACGTTTATGTTGAATGTGTTGAAGATATTTTCGGGCGTTTCTTCCAGCGTGGCGACTCCGGCGTTGGCAAAAACAAGGTTAAGAGGAGCGGTCTGTTCGGCTTCGTTTATCCATTGTTCTACGGCAGAACGGTCGGCGACATCCAGTATCCGGGCGTGGATTTTTGCCGTTCCGGCATTTTTACAGGCTTCCTTAACGGCCTGTAAACGCTGTTGATTGCGTCCGCAGATGAAAATATTTTCGGTTTCGGGTTGTCCGGCGTAGTAAAGAGCCAAGGCTTCGCCGATTCCGGAAGAGGCTCCGGTTAAAAGAATGTTTTTGACAATCATGGTGTAATCCTTAAAATAAAGCTTTATTTATGCATTTTATAATATATATTATAGGGCAGGAAAATTAAAAAGAGCAATGTATTCTTGAAAGTTTTGTGAGGGAATTTATGACGGAGCAGAGTTGCAGAATCCAAAGACAGGGCACGATGTTTATTTTTTCCGCGCCGAGCGGCGGCGGCAAAAGTTCGCTTATTAAGGGCTTGCTTAAGGAGCTTGACAATATTCAGCTGTCGGTTTCGGTAACGACGCGCACAAAACGCGAGGGAGAAACGGACGGCAAAGATTATTATTTTATCAACGAGGACAAGTTTAAAGAGTTGGTTGAGGAAAAAGCCCTGTATGAATATGTCGATTCCGATTTCGGGCCAAAATACGGAACGCCGAAGAAGCTGGTTGACGATTTGCTGTGTCAGGGGAAAGACGTTATTCTGGATTTGGATTATCCCGGCGTGCAGCAGCTCCGCGCTTTGGCCGGCGACAGAGTGAAAGCGATTGCGCTGGTTCCGCCTTCTCTGAAAATTTTGCGGAAGCGTTTGGTCAATCGCGGGACGGATACACCGGAAGTTATTGACCGGCGGATGGCTCAGGCGGAAAAGAGGGTCAGGGAAAGCGTTTTCTATGACTATGTCATTGTTAACGACGATTTGGAAACGGCGGTTGCTGAGGCGAAAGCCATTATTCTGGCAGCGCGTGCCGAGCGGAAAGATATGTGCGGATTGGTAGGTTTTATAGAGCAAGTCGTGGAGAATCAATAAATGCAGAAGATTTATAATTCAATTACGGAACTTGTCGGACATACGCCGTTGTTGCGGCTGGGAAATCTGGCAACAAAGCTGCGGTTCAATGCGGAAATACTGGCAAAGTGCGAGATGTATAATCCGCTGTTTTCAATTAAGGACAGAATTGCGCTGGCCATGCTGGAACGTCAGGAGAGAGACGGTATAAATGATGAAACAATTTTTGTTGAGGCAACGTCGGGAAATACGGGAATTGCCTTAGCCGCTTTTTGTGCCGCTAAAGGGTATAAGCTGATTATTGTAATGCCGGAGAATATGTCGGAAGAACGAATCCGTCTGATGCGGCATCTGGGGGCGGAGGTTATTCTGACGCAGGCGGAAGACGGCATGAACGGAGCCATTCATAAGGCAGAGATGCTGAAAGAGCGTAATTCGAATGTGGTTATTTTGAGCCAGTTTGACAATGAAGCGAATCCGAATGCACACAGAATGGGAACGGCGATGGAGATACTGGAAGATACCGGCGGCGATTTTGACGCGTTGGTCGCAGGCGTGGGAACGTCAGGCACTTTGACTGGCATTGCTTCGGTGTTGCGAACGTATAATCAGGATTTGTATGTGGCGGCGGTGGAGCCGGAAAACAGCGCCGTTTTGAGCGGGGAAGCGAAAGGTACGCATAAAATACAGGGAATCGGCGCGGGATTTGTGCCGCCTTTTTATGATAAATCACTGGTTAATGAGGTGGTTAAAATCGGTGATGAAAAAGCTATAGAAATGGCGAAAACCGTTGCCAAAACCGAAGGGCTGCCGATTGGCATTTCGGGAGGAGCTGCGGTTGCTGCCGCGGCGGAACTGGCGAGGCGCGACGAGTTTGTCAACAAGCGGCTGGTGGTTATTTTGCCTGACAGCGTGGAACGATATCTGTCTACCGGCTATTTTTAGGAAATCAGGACGATGATGAAACCGAATTCGATTTTAGGCTCATATTTAATCAAACAGACGATATTAAACTTTTTATTTGTTCTGGCAGTTATCTGCGCGATTATTATGATGTTTGACATGATAGAGATATTGCGCAAGACGTCGGGCAGGCATGATGTGTCGGTCGGTTTTTTGCTGCAATATGTGGTGGCAAAGCTGCCGGAAACGGTGGATAAGGTGGTGCCTTTTGTGATTATGGTATCAACGATGATAGCCTTTTGGCGGTTGAGCAAAACGAATGAATTTGTCATTATTCGGGCGTCGGGCGTTTCCATCTGGGGCGTTTTGACACCGGTGCTTCTGGCCGTGTTTGGCATAGGGCTGTTTTGGGTGGCGGTATTTAATCCGATTTCGGCTAAATTGTATGAACTAAAAGAGACGCTGTCTTACCGGCTGTCAACGGACAACCCGAATGCTTTTCTTTTTTCAAACAAAGGCTTGTGGATACGCGAAGGCAAGGGGAATGATACTGTTGCCATAATTAACGCAGGCAGCCTGAATTTGCAGGATGATGTGTTGTGGCTGCGTGATATCAGTATTATAGAGGTTGATGAGAGGACGCAAGTGAAACGGCGGATAGAAGCTTTTATTGCGACGCTTGAAGACGGGGAGCTGAATTTGCGCGATGTGCGGATTTATAAGGCCGGAGAACAGGCGGAAGTATTGAACAACCTGAAATATCCGACGGAGATGAACTTGCAGCGGATAAAAGATAACTTTGTGGATCCGGAAGCAATTTCGTTTTGGAATCTGCCGGATACGATAAAGTTTTATGAAACGTCGGGCTTTTCGGTACAGCGGTATAAAATGCGTTATTTAAGCCTGATTGCATTGCCGTTCTTTTTGATGGCAATGGTTTTGGTGGCGGGAATTTTTTCGCTCAAGGCCAGCCAGCGGCAAGGGGGTGTTCTGCTGATGATTGTGTCGGGTATTGCAACAGGGTTTACGGTTTATTTTACTTCGCAGGTCGTGTCGGCTTTTGGCATAAATTCTTATATTCCGGCTTGGTTTGCGGTGTGGGTACCGGCAATTATTGTGGCTTCTATCAGCATATCGGTTTATCTGCATAAGGAAGAGTAAAAAAGATAAAACAGTTTGCGGTTGGGTGAGTATATAACGGAAAAGTATTTTTTCGGTATCTTTATTGCTACGTAATGAGAGGTAATAGCTATAACGTGCGATGCTACCTTCTGCCGAGAGCTTACCGGAGAGAGGGAACGGACACGGCTGACAGGCTTACCAGCAGCCGAAGATTTTGCCGGAGAGATGCCGGATACGGCCGGCGGGTTATCTTCCGCCGAAGAGTTTGCCGAGGCGGGAGGCGAACGATGAAACGGCAGAGTTGTCATCGGCGGCGGATTGCGCGTTGGCAGAGTTGCCGTTGCCGCCCTGTCCCTGCAAAACCCGGTTCAATTCCTTTTCGTAGCCGCCGGAAACCGCCATTTTTTTGCCGAGTACGATGACTTCGGCAGGCTGCGGGCGGGAGCTGCGTTCGGGGTTGAAGACCTCAAGCACCACGCTTTTGAATTGCCCCTGTTCCTCTTTGGGGAAGGCGGCGATGAGTTTCAGCAGGTCGCGCATAAATATCTTGTCGTTGGTAACGGCGATGATGGCGCGGGCTTTTTCGGGGGTAAAGGGACCGGAGAGAGGAACGGCGGGCACGACCGGAGCGTCAGGCGTGACGGGAGCCTTGGGGGCGCCGGAAACGGAAGCGTCAGACGTGACGGGGGATTGAGGCGCACCGGAAACGGAAGTACCGGACGCGCGGTTGGATGAGGCGCCGGATATGCTGCCGACGGTCGGAGTTGCGGAAGTGCCGGAGTTAGGAAGCCGGGGCGGGACGGCGGCGGGAGTAAAGCCGGGTCTGTCGCCGTTCGGGTAAA
>URXV01000010.1 GCA_900551865.1 uncultured Rickettsiales bacterium | reverse complement strand
GACGGGCCTCCCCATTGCCCTCCTGGGGGCGGCGGGGCGGGCGGCGGCGGGAGGCTATCAGTTGCGGCGGGCGGCGGAGGCAAAAATTTCTTTTGCCGATATAAATTTCCGTTTGACAATCCATTCCTAAAAACATAAATTTTAATACAGATATAAAATTATTATAACTTTAACAAACAGCATTATGGACTTTAAATTATTATTTTCCGGGGGCAGAGATATTCCCGCAGACGTTCGCATGATTTACGGCGGATTGATTAAAAAGCATCAAAAGCTCAAAAACGGCTGGAGCGCGGTTCTTCTCAGAAACAATATGGCTTATTTGTACAAAAACAATGCACAGCCTATTCTTGCCGGCGGCATCAAGCGCATATTCGAAGCGGCAGACGGCAAGTTCATGCTGGTCAAAGAAAACGGCGAAAAAGCGATTTTTACGGCGGACGGCGTTCAGACGGCTGCCTTTTCCGCAGGTTCCGAACTGTATTGGAACGGATGGTATAAGATTGACGACAGTGAAGGCGTTTCCCTTTTTAAGGCAAACGGCGAGTGCCTCGGCAACAGGCTTAAGGCGGCCGGCGTTTTTGCCAACGGCTGTTACTTCATGTCCGTGCGGTATGCTGAAGACGGCGGCAAGGCCGGCATATATGATGCAGGCGGCAAGAGACTCCTTTTTACCAACGATACGGCGGTCAAAATGTTAAAAAACGGCTGGTTTATCGCGGAAGACGGGCTTTATGACAATCTGGGCAATTCGTATATCGGCACAGTCAACGGACATACCCTTGACTGGTGGTTTCTGTTTGCGGTCGGAATGTTTATGCCCCAGCGCAGGTAATTTAATGAAAGGCTTTTTCCCTCCGGGAAGAGGCTTTTTTTTATTATCCATACCTTTTTTCATAAATTTTATGGCATAAAGTTTGTTTAAGTGTGGAAATTTTAATTCAAAATAAGTAATTTTGCTGTAGTTATGTTTTTAGTGGTTATATTTTGCCGAGCTAAGGCGTTTGCCGGGCGCAGGCGGAAAGGATTGTATCGGGGACAGAAACGCAAATGCAGAAAGTTTCAAAATTCAAAACCGCGGCAGTCTATGCCAGAGCATGGCTGGAAGCGGCGAAAGACAAGAACATTGAAGACCAAGCGTTTGAAGAAGCCAAACTGTTAAAAACGGCTTACAACCAGGATTCTGCCTTGTGGAATCTTTTGGCTGCGCCGGGCGATGACCGCAAAATCCAGCGCAAGATTATTGAGAATCTGGCAAAAAAGGCAAACCTATCCCCAATTACGGCCGAAACCCTCGCTCTTATCGCCGAAAACGGCAAATTAAAGGCGGCGGGGCTGATTTTGGATGAGTTTATCAAACTGTATTATCAGGACAAAGGAATTATTGAAGTCCGGGTGGAAACGGCAGTCGAACTGACGGCGGCACAGGACAAAAAGCTGCGCAGCGTGCTGGAAGAGAAGCTAAAAGCGCCGGTTTTACTGGAATACACGGTTAAACCGGAAGTTCTGGGCGGGCTGCGGGTTCGTTTCAAATCCTTTTTGATTGACGACACGCTGGAAAGCAAACTCGGGCGCATCGGGCAGTTAATTAAAAGCGGCTCGCAATAGGACGGAGGCTGAGAGAAATGATTTTTGCAACATATACGGCAGATGCAGCGCAAAGAACGAATGCCTCCGACAAAGCAAACAAAGCTTGCAGGGCGGGCGCGGCAAACAAGACGCGCAGGACAAGAGAAACATGCAGAACGAACGTAACAGACAGGGCGAAGAAAGGAAAATAACATGGCGGTCAAAGCAGAGGAAATTTCCGCAATTCTGAAAGAAAAAATCGAGCAGTACAATTTTAACCCGGACATGGAAGAAGTCGGGCGCGTGCTTTCGGTCGGCGACGGCATTGCCACGGTTTACGGACTGACCGGCGTCGAATACAACGAGATGGTCGAGTTTTCGTCCGGCGTCAGGGGTATGGCGCTGAACCTCGGCGAAGACAGCGTCGGCGTGGTTATTTTCGGTTCGGACGCAGAGATTAAAGAAGGCGACACGGTCAAGCGCACAAACAAAATCGTCAGCGTTCCGGTCGGGAAAGAGCTGCTCGGGCGCGTTGTTGATGCGCTGGGACAGCCGATTGACGGGCTCGGCGCCGTCAAGGCCAAAGAATTTGCCAACGTTGAAACGCGGGCACCGGGCATTATTGAGCGCCGCAGCGTACACGAGCCGGTGCAGACGGGTTTAAAAATCATCGACTCGCTTATCCCTATCGGACGCGGGCAACGCGAACTTATCATCGGCGACCGCCAGACGGGAAAAACGTCGATTATCGTTGATACGATTATCAACCAGAAAGCCGTCAATGACGCAGCCAAGAGCGACAAGGACAAGCTGTTCTGCATTTACGTCGCCATCGGGCAAAAGCGCTCGACGGTAGCGCAGGTGGTCAAAACGCTGAAAGACTATGGCGCACTGGACTATACGATTGTCGTGGCGGCAACGGCTTCCGACGCGGCGCCGCTGCAGTTTATCGCTCCGTACGCAGGCTGCGCAATGGGCGAATATTTCCGCGACCGCGGCATGCACGCCGTCATTTTCTACGACGACCTGTCCAAGCAGGCGACGGCATACCGCCAGATGTCGCTGCTGTTACGCCGTCCGCCGGGGCGAGAAGCCTATCCTGGCGACGTTTTCTACCTGCATTCAAGACTATTGGAACGGGCGGCGAAACTTGACGAAGAACGCGGAAGCGGTTCGCTAACGGCGCTGCCGGTGATTGAGACCCAGGCCGGGGACGTGTCGGCATACATTCCGACGAACGTCATTTCCATTACCGACGGACAGATATTTTTGGAGACATCGCTGTTTTATCAGGGCATCCGGCCGGCGGTCAATGTCGGCATTTCCGTCAGCCGCGTCGGCTCTGCGGCGCAGGTCAAGGCGATGAAACAGGTGGCCGGCACGATGAAACTGGATTTGGCGCAGTACCGGGAAATGGCGGCTTTTTCGCAGTTTTCGTCCGATTTGGACGCGGCGACGAAAAAGCTGCTGGAACGCGGCGTCCGCCTGACCGAACTGCTGAAACAGCCGGTTTATCATCCGCTGGCGCTGGAAGACGAAGTCGTTTCCCTGTTTGCGGGCGCCAAAGGTTTTCTGGACAATCTGGAAGTCGGCCAAATCAAGGATTTTGAGAAGTTTCTGCTGGAGAGCATTAAGCGCGAGAAGAACAGCATTATGAAAGAAATTCGCGACAAGAAGGCTATTTCCGAAGAGCTGGAAAAAGAACTCGGCACTTATATGCAGCAATGCCTCGACGCTTTTAAAAAGAAAGCGGCGGAGAAAGCAGCATAATGGAAACAGTGCATAGCGAAGAGGACAGATTATGGCAGGCTTAAAAGAACTCCGAACCCGGATTGAAAGCATTAAGTCGACACAGAAAATCACTTCGGCAATGAAGATGGTCGCGGCGTCCAAATTCCGCCGCGCCCAGCTGACGCTGGACAAGAGCGAGCTGTTTCAGCAGATGATGGTGCGCAACATCAAGAACGTTCTGGTTTCGCTCAAACAGGAAGCGGCGGAGAAAGGCGTTTCGTACATGCTGCCGAAAATGCTGGTGCAGCCGCGGGATCCGAAAGTCTATGCCTTATTTGTTCTGGCATCCGACCGGGGCTTGTGCGGCAGCTACAATTCGCAGATTGCCAAAGAAGCCAAGCGGCGTATCGACGATCTGCACAAAGAGGGCAAACGGACGGTGGTCTTCTGTTACGGCAAAAAAGGACTGTCCGGCTTAAAAAGGCTCGGCGTTACCGAAATCGAAGGCAGCTATCCGAACGTTATCAAAAAACACTTAACCTACGAAGAGGCGATGAGTTTTTTGCATGATGTCTGGAACAAAAAGGAACAGTACGGCGCAGATATCTGCGAAATCGTATACAGCGACTTTTTATCCGGACTGTCGCGGACGCTGGTTTCCAAACAGGTGATTCCGTTTGACATTGCTATGGCACCGGAAGACGAAAGCCTGAACCGGGCCGGCGATGCTTTTTACGGCTATCTGCCGGACAAGCTGGAGCTTTTGAAAAAACTGTCAGGCGTCTATATGCGGACGGCGATGTTTGAAATCCTCATCAATTCGCAGGCTTCCGAGCACGCGGCGCGCATGAGTTCAATGGACAATGCCAACCGCAACGCCCGCGATATGATAAGTTCGCTGACCTTTAAGTACAACAGCCTGCGGCAATCCGCGATTACGACCGAACTTACGGAAATCGTCGCCGGAGCAGAAGCGATGTAACAGAGGAATGTCGCCGGGCAGAAGCGATGTAACAGGGGAATGTCGCCGGGCGAGGCAATATGACAGCGAAATGTCGCCCGAACAGAGGCGATGTGACAGAGGAATGCCGCCCAAGCAGCGGCGATGTAACAGCGAAAAAGGCGCTTTTATGCGGAGAAACATTAGGAGTAAAAAAAGAGATGGTGGCAAGAAAGAAAAAAGAAGCTGAAGAAAAAGCGGAAATGCAAGACCTCAAAAAAGAGGCGGATTTGCGTCTGGACGAACTGCGCCAAAAGATAAAGGAACTGGAGGGTTCGGACAAACTCGGCGAAATTTATCAGGTTATGGGGGCGGTTGTTGACGTCAAATTTCAAAACGTCAAGGTTCTGCCGCCAATCTTAAGCGCGCTGGAATGCGAAGTCGGCGGGCGGCGGCTGGTGCTGGAAGTAGAGCAGCACCTCGGCGAAAATATCGTCCGCACGATTGCGATGGATACCACGGACGGCATGAGCCGCGGCATTAAGGTTTACAACACGGAAAAGCCTATTACGGTTCCGGTTGGCCCGGAGCTTCTGGGACGCATTATCAATGTTGTCGGCAACGAAGTTGACGGGCGCGGCAAAATCAACACCAAGGAGTATATGCCGATTCACCGCGAGGCGCCGGAATTTATCGACCAGTCGACAGACCCGGAAATCTTTGTTACCGGCATTAAGGTCATCGACCTGCTCGAACCGTATTCCAAAGGCGGAAAAATCGGCTTGTTTGGCGGCGCTGGCGTCGGCAAGACGGTGTTAATTATGGAACTGATTAACAACATCGCCAAAGGGCACGGCGGCTATTCGGTTTTCGCGGGCGTCGGCGAGCGGACGCGCGAGGGTAACGATTTGTACCATGAAATGATAGAATCCGGCGTTATCGACCTTGAAGGCGATAAGTCCAAGACAGTTCTGGTTTACGGCCAGATGAACGAACCGCCGGGAGCGCGTGCCCGCGTGGCTCTGACCGGGCTGACCGAGGCGGAATATTTCCGCGATGTGGAACATCAGGACGTGTTGTTCTTTGTTGACAACATTTTCCGCTTTACGCAGGCGGGGTCAGAAGTTTCGGCGCTGCTGGGACGCATTCCGTCCGCCGTGGGCTACCAGCCTACACTCGGCACGGACATGGGTTCCATGCAGGAACGCATTACCTCGACGAAAAACGGTTCCATTACTTCAGTACAGGCGGTTTACGTCCCGGCCGACGACCTGACCGACCCGGCACCGGCGACGACTTTCGCCCATCTGGACGCCACGACGGTTCTGTCGCGAAAAATCTCCGAGCTCGGCATTTATCCGGCGGTTGACCCGCTTGATTCAACCAGCCGGATTTTAAATCCCGACATTGTGGGCGAGGAGCATTACAACGTGGCGCGCGGCGTACAGGAGATTTTGCAGAAATACAGTTCTTTGCAGGACATTATCGCCATCCTGGGCATGGACGAATTATCCGACGACGACCGGATGGTAGTTTCGCGAGCCCGCAAAATTCAGAAATTCCTGTCGCAGCCGTTCCATGTCGCCGAGGTCTTTACCGGCAAGAAAGGCCGCTTTGTCAATCTGGAAGACACTGTTAAAGGCTTTAAGGGCATTTTGGAAGGCAAGTACGACGACATTCCCGAACAGGCCTTTTATATGGTCGGAACGATAGAAGAAGTGCTGGAAAAGGCCGAACAGATGAAAGGCGCAGCATAAGCCATGGCAGCAAATATCGACTTAAAAATCTATATGCCGGAAAAGCTTGTGCTCAGCCAAAAAGTTTATCGGGTTGTGCTGCCGGCGGACGATATGCCGCTTACGGTTATCCAAGGGCGGGCGCCGACTTTGATGGCTCTGGACATGGGGGCGGTCAGGATTTTGGACGAACGAGGCGAAACAGACGAGGAATGGCTGATTTCCGGAGGTTCGGCTGACATCAGGGAAGATGCCTGCACGATTTTGACTGAGGCGGCGTTTGCCAAAAAAGAGCTCAGCCTTGAAAAAGCGCGGGCACTGAACGAAGAGTTTGCCAATCCGTTTTATGAATGGCTTATCAGCTATTTTGAAAAAGAAAACGGGAAAAAATAACCGGCTTGCGTTTGGTCTCAATTGAAACGGTCTGAAGCGGCAAAAACGGATTTGCCAGACCAAAGTTTCCTGAATATTCAGGGAGGGAAAAGCGCCGTACCGGCATATGGACGGCGCTTTCTATAATCCGGGAGGGTGCAGAACAGTTCTTTCTGCAAGACGGTTGCGGCATATGGGAGGCGCTTTCTATAATCCGGGAGGGGTTTCTTTTATAATCAGAGAGAAGGTTCCCTTACTGCAACGCAATAAACGGGGTTCTTTACGTTTTTCCTGAGTGTGGAGAATAGCTGTTTACAGGTATGGAGCAGCGGTTGACTTCAAGGCGGAAAATGTTTTATACTCGGCTTAAGTTTAACAATGAAAGCAGTTGATTATGCGTCTTTTTTTGACAAAGTTTCCACACGTTTCCGCATATATTGCACTCGTTTCGGCAACAATCCGGCACAGTTTCGCCGGCAAAGCCTGCCTGCTCATCGGCATAACGGCAGCGCTTTACGGCCTGCTTATCAACAACCTGAACTTATGGACTGACGAAATATACTCGGTTCTGATGGCTAAAGACAGCCTGAGCGAGATGTTCCATTTGCTTTTAACCGAAGATTCCAAGCCGCCGCTCTATTACCTTTACCTGAAAGGGATTTTGGCGCTGTTTCCGAAAGAATACGAGATATGGGGAGCCCATTTCGCCTCATATATCCTGTTGCTTGCGGCACAGCTTTTTGCCGTAACGGAAGTGCGAAAAGACTACGGCGACAAGACGGCGTTATGGCTGGCGGCTCTGATGCTGCTGATGCCTCAATCGCTGTGGCTGGCGTTTGAAGTTCGGACTTACATGCTGTCGGCGTTTTTAATGCTGGCGGCACTGGTCTATGGCCTGCGGGTTTCGGAACAGCCGGAGCCGCGCGATTACGTTAAGTTCGGAGCGGCGACGGTTTTGGCTTTGTATTCCCATTATTACTGTGCCTTATGGCTGATGTTTCTGTATCTTTTTCTGCTGGCAAACATTCTGCGGGCACGGCGTTTTGAACAGCTCAAGCCTTTTCTGACGATAGCCGGAGCCGCGGCGCTGCTGTTCGCACCATGGCTGGTTGTACCGCTCGCAACCGGCGGGGAAATCAGCCGGAACTGGTATGTTACAATGGATTTTGTCCGGGTCAGCGCGCAATTTTTCACAACTCCGCCGGCGGCAGAAATCTGGCAATCTCCGTTTTTTATTGTCACAACCCTTGCCGCAACATCCCTGACTTTTATCGTCATATGCGGCCTGATGAACATAACCGGCGGCAAAATGGCGGAAACGGACGGATACGGCAGACTGTTTTCCGCGGCGGCGGGAACGGTGCTGGCGACATATCTGCTGCTTATCCTGCTGTCCGTTACGGTGCGGCCGATGGTTACAGCCCGTTATATGTATATTTTTTCACTGATATGGTATGCCGCCGGTGCGGCGGTGCTGGCAAAAAGCTCCTTTTTGCCCAGAGGCTTCATTATTATCGCAGTGCTCGGTTTTGCGGGCACATACGGTGATTTCAAGGCAGCATTTTTTGACCGGGGCTTTTACAATCTGGCGCATGACATCAAGGCCTTTGTTCCCAAAGACAAGCCCATTCTTGCGTTTGACAACAACAACCTGTTTTGCGAATATTACCTGCCCGAACATACGTGTCTGGCGATTGTCGGCGCTGACGGGGAAATCCTGCGCCGCCCGTCGGTGATGACAAACATCGCGCTTTACAACAGAGAACCCGATGAGGTTACGTTTACCCTCTCAAGCTATGGGCAGATGCGCAACAACAAAGACTGTTTAAACTATAAGTCCGCCTACCGCATCAGCCACGGTACGGACCTGTGCAAACTGGACGCGGTACATGTCAGGCAGTTATTAAAAGAAAGCCTTGATTTGCGGTTGAACAAATATGAACGGCATTGACTCTATGAAAAAACAAGATTATCGTATTAACTAAATTTTAATTTTTAACAAGAGGCGCTATGACCGGAAAAACAAAAAAGCCACAAGTGGCTGCCATCGGAGAAATTGTATCGGATATCCTGCCCGACAGCAGAAAGCTCGGCGGCGCACCGGCAGATTTTCTGCATTATGCCGTCAAGTCAGGTGCGGACGGACACCTTATCAGCGCCATAGGCGCCGACGACCTCGGGCGCGAAGTGGTTGCGGAACTTAATAAGTTCGGAATAAAACCCGTGCTGGCTGTTACCCCCTATCCTACCGGGAGGGTTCTTATCTTCAGGAGTCCGAGCGGCGGGCATACGGCCCATATTCTGGAAAATGCGGCGTGGGACTATATTCCGTATACGGAAGCGGCAGAGAGCTGCATCAAAAACGCCGACGCCGTTTTTTTCGGCACGCTGGCGCTGCGGAAGCCATATTCCCGCAATACGATTTTGGACTTAATCGACTGCGCGACGGAAAAAGCCCTTAAGTTCTTTGACATTAACATCAGGCAGGAATATTACGACAAGCAGACGATTGAAACACTGCTGACAAAAGCGAATATTCTCAAGCTCAATACCGACGAACTGAAAACGCTCAAGGCGATGCTGAAAATCAGCGGCAGCCCTGACGACTTCTGCCGCCGCCTTAAAGAGGACTACGGACTCAAATATTTGATTTTGACTGATATGGCCAAGGAAAGCCGCATATACGGCGACGACGTTACCGTCGTCAAAAACAGCGGCATCAGGCAGGCTTTTGCTTTTGGTGCAGGCAATGCCTTTGCCGGGACGTTCACCGCGGCTGTTCTGAAAGGAGCATCCCAACAGGAAGCGCACGAAGCGGCCAATCAAGCAGCTGTTGACGTGTGCCGGGCGAATTTGAAAAATGCCTGAAAACGAAAAAACGGCCGAAGCCAATTTACCGCGGACAAAAAGAAACGGCCTGTTTGGAGCGATGAGGTACAGAAAACTGAAAAAAACGGGCAAAACAAAAAGGAACAGGAACTTGGCTAAAGCCGGAAAAACAAAAAAAACAGGAACTTGGGCAAAACCGGCCGAAGCCGGAAAGATTGAATAAAATAAACGGAAAAGAAAACATGGCAGTTACGCTAAAAGAAAATAATGGGGATTTGGTGCTTTTGCTTGACGGAGAGCCAGACAGCAGCTCTTTTGAAAAGTTGAAGAACAATACCGCATCAGGCCTTGATTCGACAAGCCTGCAACAGCTGAAAGAACGCGGCCAGACAAAGATTTATGCCGAAACCGCGGAAGGGCAGCCCTATGCCTCGTTGCCGGCGGCAGAACTGTTCGGGCTGACCAAGCAAATCCAAGCGGCAGGGCTTACTTTGGATTTAAGCCGCCTGCCCCAAAATATCCGGGATATGCTGACGCTGGCGCTTAAGGTAGAAAACAGGCCGCCGAAAGACGAGGCACCTCATGGCGGACTGCTTGAGCGGATTGGCAACAAAAGCTTTATTATCTACAAACAGGTCAAAAGCACCCTGCGTTTTGTGCACGAAACAAACCTGTCACTGCTACGCTTTTTTTCGGGACAAGCCATCTGGCGGCGCAAAGACTTCTGGTTTATTTTCGGCGACTGCAGCTACAAAGCCGTCGGCATTATTGCGCTGGTCAGTTTTCTGGTAGGATTGATTCTCGCTTTTGTCGGCGCCTTGCAGCTGCGGACCTTCGGCGCGGGCATTTACGTCGCCAGCATGGTGGCGCTCGGCATGACGCGCATTATGGCGGCGATTATGGTCGGCATCATCATGGCGGGGCGCACAGGTTCATCCTATGCGGCCACGCTCGGCACGATGCAGGTCAACGAGGAAATTGACGCGCTGAAAACATTGGGCATTAAAATTTCCGACTATCTGGTAACGCCGCGCCTGGTGTCGCTGGTTGTTACCATCCCGTTTCTGACCCTGCTGGCCGATGCGCTCGGCATTCTGGGCGGCGCGGTTGTCGGCGTCAGTTTTCTGGATTTGTCTTCATCCTCTTATTTTGATTATTCAATTAAGGCACTGAGTTTAAAAAACATTCTGGTCGGGCTGATGCACAGCGTCGTTTACGGAATTATTATCTCGCTGTGCGGCTGTTACGAGGGGCTTAACGCGGGACGCGACGCCGACAGCGTCGGCAAGGCGACGACGGGAGCCGTTGTAACTGCGCTGGTATGGATGATTATCGCAACCGGAATTTTGACGGTTATTCTGGAGGAGATGGGAATATGACAAAGGAAATCATTGCCGTCAAAAATCTGAAAGTGGCTTACGGCGACTTTGTCCTGTTTGACGACATCAACTTTTCCGTCAACGAAAAAGACATTTTTATCATCATGGGTGCCAGCGGCTGCGGCAAGAGCAGTATGCTGCGGGTTCTGACCGGGCTGGTAACGCCGGTCAAAGGTGAAGTGCTCATCGACGGAAAAGACTTTTCGGGCGCAGACAGCCGCAGCAAAACGGAAATTATGAAAAACTGCGGCGTCCTTTATCAGAGCGGCGCGCTGTTCTCTTCAATGACGCTCAAGGAAAACGTCGCGATGGCGCTGGAACTGTATTCGCCGTACACGCCGCAGGAGATTTCGGAACTGGCCAGTTACAAACTGGCGCTGACCGGCCTGTACGGCTTTGAAGACTTTTATCCGTCGGAGATTTCCGGCGGCATGAAAAAACGCGCCGCCCTTTCGCGCGCATTGGCGCTTGACCCGAAAATCGTCTATTGCGACGAGCCGTCGGCCGGGCTTGACCCGATAAGCTCCAAACGGCTGGACGACCTGATTCTGGAATTAAACCAGAACCTCGGCACAACGTTTGTCGTCGTTACGCACGAACTGCAGTCGATTTTTGCCATCGGCACCAACTCCATCTTTCTGGACGGCAGCGTCAAAAACATTACCGGCAGGGGAAACCCGAACGACCTTTTGCAAAACCCGCCGAATGCGGACATTTATGAATTTTTAACCAGAGGAAAAAATAATGATAAAACAGCCTAACATGAAATTAATCGGATTATTTGTCAGCATCGGCCTGATTTCCATGTTCCTGATGTTTGCCTATTTTCTGAAATCGAAGTTTTCGGACGACGAATCGACGGTTGTCATGTATTTTGACGAATCGGTCAAGGGGCTGGACGTCGGCGCGCCGGTTCTGTTTAAAGGAGTTAAAATCGGCGAGGTTTCGGAAATCCGCTTACAGGCGAACCTGCATACGATGCAGTTCCTGATTCCGGTATATGCCAAAATCTACAACGGCCGGTCGCTGATTACGGATACGCATGACGAGCAGGAACGGCTGGACAAGTTTATCCGCGACGGGCTGCGCGCGCAGCTGGCCATCAATTCAGTCATTACCGGACAGCTGCTGATTGAGCTGGATATGTTCCCGAATTCCAAAGTCGTCCTGCACGAACAGGCTAAAAACGAACTTGAAATTCCGACTATCGGTTCGCCTTTTTCGGAAATTTCCAAGAGCCTGCAGGTTATGCCGATTACACAGATTGCCAGCGACGTTCACAACATTACGCAAACGCTTAACAAAGAACTCCCGCCGCTGCTTAAGCGCATGAATTCGACAATGGATACGTTTGACCATATCCTGAAAGAAAACAAAAACAATACGGCCAAGATGGTATCCGAACTCGGCAATGCCGCGCAAAACGTCGGCGGAGCGGCACAGTCGTTTGACCTGATGGTCGGGGAAAACGCGGCAAGCATTGCGGCAATGATTGAAAGCTTTTCAGCGGCGGCAGCTTCTTTGAAAAACCTTACGGATTATCTGCAAATGTACCCGAATGCGGTCATCACGGGAAAAGAATACTAACGACGACGGCAAACCCTGTGCCAATGCAGCAACAGTGGAAATACCGACGCAGAGCAAAAGGCCAGGTTTGATACGAAAAAAACGGGTACCCGATATGTTTATTGAGATAAGCCCTGTATATATTGAGAAAGGAAACATGACATGAAAAAAATTCTGATTGCGATTATTGCTCTGGCAACGGCGGCGTGTTCCAGCCCTGCCCCCAACTTTTTTCAGCCGGTCGCGGTAAAAACAACCAATACGACTTATCCGCACTTTAAAGGAATGGTGCTGGTCGGGCAGGTTTTGCTGCCGGCAGAGCAGGCACGGCCGCAGATTACAACTCTGGGAGAAGAAAACTATCAGGTCAGGATTGACGAGTTTAACCGCTGGGGCGCTTCTCCCGAACGGCTGGTCCAACGAGTTCTGAATGAAGATTTGGGAATGCTGCTGCCCAACGCCATGATTGAAAACCAGACGACGCTAAAGAAAAACTACAAATATGCGGTAAATGTCGAAATACAGGATATGAGCGGCAGACTTGACGAAATGGCAGTATTAAAAGCTTCTTATTTTATCCGCAACAAACAGGGAAAAATCCTGAAACAGGGGCGCTTTGACCGCCGGACGGAAATTGACGGAAGCTATGACGCCTATATCCCGGCACAGAGCCGCCTGATTGGGGAAATGGCTCAAATTATTGCCAGGGATCTGGCTAAACTGAAATAATAAAAAAAATATTTGACAAAAAAACAGACTCTGTTATACTTAAAGGCGTATTAATATTAAATATATATATTTATGAATGAAGAAATTGTAAAGACCGTCAAATGGTCTGATGCCAAGGAGCTTTTAGCAGCCCTTGCCAACAAGAATTTAGGCAGAGCAAAAAACAACAAGCCTGCCGATTTCAATGAATTTGTTACAGCCTACCCGGCTGTTACGCAAAAACGTATGTTCGACTTTTTGGAGAATATCGTTTTGCGCAATTCGCTTAACGATGTCACTTCTCTGGCCGTTATTGCCGAAGACAGCTGTCTGTTTTCTGCAGAGGCGGTTACGGCGATTGACATTGTCCTGCGCCATCTGAAGACGCTTAATACCGGCGGCAAACTAAAATCCCTGTGGGGATATCTGGATACGGACAAAAAAGCCGTTATCCACTTTATCAACAAGGGCGGCTGGTATGCGGAAGCCTATTTCAGCAGTTCGGAGAATTTTTCCGTTATCCACCTGTTGAAAACGGCCGAAGGACAAAGACATTTTATTCCGGTTGCTTTCATCAAAGACATGAGCAAGGCAACTGCAAAAGTCAGCCTGACCGGCGGCTTTTGCCTGCACGATTATCTGCCGCGAGTCAAGTACGACTTCCTTTCCAAAGGGGGAAAACAAGGCAAGAACGGCAGTAAAAACGGCAAATCTTCCCGTAACGGAAGAGACAGCAGCGGAATTTACTGTACATCTTCCGATTTCGGAAGAGACAGCGGCGAGATAAGAGGACGCCATGACAAATGGGACGGACTGTAAATCGCTGCGGCAAAACGGGAACTGCTTTACGGCGGTAAAGACCTACAGTTTCTGTTCTGCTTTTTAAGTTGTCGGCGGCGCCACCGCCAAAAACTTTATTTTTGTTTGTAATGTTGCAGAAATTTGTTATTTACAAATTTTTGTTTTGCATGACGGGAGAGGTTGCCGTGAGGCAGGAACTTTTCCGGTAAGATTATTTAAGTATTTGGATTGAGAACTGCGTTGTGAAACGCGGTTCTTTTTTTGTACGGCAAACGACAAAATGGAACGAAACGAAGACACCGACGGCGGAGAAAATGGGAATAAACAGATGTTTTTTGTGGGCAGAACGGGATTTGGGGTTGCAAGTTTACCCGGGCTGGATATGGTAGAGAAACAAGGAGTATTTTGCAGATGATTTTTTCCAAATTTGAAAACATGGTTGCGGGGAGATACCTGCGCGCGAAGAGAAAAGAGGGCTTTATCTCGGTCATTACCTCGTTTGCTTTCATCGGCATTGCGCTGGGGGTGGCAACGCTGATTATCGTTACTTCGGTCATGAACGGATTTAAGGCAGAGCTGCTCGGGCGCATCCTCGGCATCAACGGGCATATCAGCATTGCCGCCATCCGCAATACGCCGTTTGACAATTATCAGGAAGCGGTCAAGGCGCTGGAAACCAAAGTTCCGGGTGTCAACATCGCTATACCGATGGTGGAAAAACAACTGCTCGCGACGGCGGGAAATTCGGCCGAGGGCGTGATGGTGCGCGGCGTCAATGGGGCAGATTTGCAGAAAAAACAGGTTTTGCGCGACGGGTTTAAAGACTTTGACCTCAAACTGTTTGACGGCGATATCGTCGTTTTGGGTTCCCGACTGGCAAACAAGCTCGGCGTTACGGAGGGCGACGAAATCACCCTGCTCTCCCCGAACGGGAAAATCACCATGTTCGGCACGGTGCCGCGGATGAAGAGCTACCGCGTGGCCGGAACGTTCAACTTCGGAATGTACGAATATGACGCCAACTTTATCTTTATGCCGCTGGCGGCGGCGCAGAAGTTCTTTTCGCTCGGCAACGGCGTTACCGGCATTGACGTTACGCTGCGCGACGACGCCGATTTGGACTATACGCGCCAGCTTATCGGCGCGGCGATAGAAAGTTCGGGCAACCGCGCCTTTATCTATGACTACCGGCAGACGAACTCGGCCTTTTTCAACGCCGTGGACGTGGAACGCAACGTGATGTTCATTGTTTTGACGCTGATTATTCTGGTGGCAGCATTCAACATCATCACCGGACTGATTATGCTGGTCAAGGACAAAGGGCGCGACATTGCCGTCCTGCGGACAATGGGGGCGACCAAAGGAATGATTATGCGCATTTTCTTCCTTGACGGCGCGTTTATCGGCGTGGTCGGAACTTTTCTCGGCGTTATGCTGGGGCTGTTGTTCTGCGACAATATCGAAAATATCCGGCAGTTTCTGCAGTCGGTTGCCGGACGCGATTTGTTTGCGGCAGAGATTTACTTCCTGTCGCAGCTGCCGGCAAAAGTAGAAGTTTCGGTTGTGGCGACGGTGGCGGGAATTTCGCTGCTGCTTTCGTTCCTTGCAACATTATACCCGGCGTACCGGGCGGCAAAAATGGATCCTGTGGAGGCTTTGCGCTATGAATAACGAAACCGGCAACAACACAAATGCCCGCAACAATTGCGTGCTGGAATTGAGCGGCATTGTCAAAAATTACAAACAGGGCAAGCAGACGCTGGAAGTTCTGGCAGGCATTGATTTAACCATCCGCCCACGGGAAGTTACGGCACTGGTCGGACAAAGCGGGTCGGGCAAATCCACGCTGTTGCAAATTGCCGGCCTGTTGGACAAACCGACGGCGGGGCGCATTTTTATCAACGGACAGAACATCGGCAAAGCTTCCGACGATTTGCGCACGCAGCTCCGGCGCGACTATATCGGTTTCGTTTACCAATACCACAACCTGCTTGGCGACTTTTCAGCATTAGAAAACGTCATGCTGCCGATGCTGATTGCCGGACGTCCGAAAACCGAAGCAACGGAACGGGCTGCCTTTCTGTTGGAAAAGCTGCACCTTTCTCACCGTCTGAAGCACCGGCCGGCAGAACTTTCCGGCGGCGAACAACAGCGGGTTGCGATTGCGCGGGCGCTGGCCAATTCTCCGAAGCTGCTGCTGGCGGACGAGCCGACGGGCAACCTTGACCCCAATACGGCAGAAGAGGTTTTTGCCGCATTGCTGGGAATTATCCGGGAAACCGGACTGGCGGCGCTGATTGCCACGCACAATATGGAGCTGGCGGCGCGTATGAACCGGCAGTTCAAGCTCAAAGACGGCGTTTTGGAAGACATTAACGAACCGCTGTTTGCCAAAGTGCGGAAGAACTTTTACTGATTGCCAAAGAGCAGACACGGACCAAAGCGCGGAAAAGTTTTTACTAGTTCTTCCGCGATGGGGTTTGCCTGTCTTTTTTGCGGGAGAAGCAGCCTGCAATTCGCCGGGGGCGGAAAAGGGCTTTCCCTTTCGCCGCCCCGGGGTATCTGATTGTTCTATCCTTTCTTATTCGCGTGCTTTGCCGCGGTAGATTTTCATTTTTACCTCCGATGTTATCGTCCGTTTTTCTGTATCGGAAATAATTTTTTCGCTATCTCGCCGGGTCAACACAACATTTGGCACCTTTTCACCGGAACGGCGTTTATGCAGCTTCCGGCGGAGCTGGCGGCTTTTTAAGACGTTACGTTTGCGGTCTTCAATTTTTTTGCGCGTATTATCAGATGAAATTTCCTCATACTCGCTTCTATTCTTTTTCTCTGTCTCATCTGCTTTTTCGTACAGGCGGTCTATCCCCTCAAGCCACGATTTATCTTTTATAGATTTGCCTTCCTGAAGATTGTTTAAAATTATCTCTAATTCGTCCAAATCGTTCAAGGCAAGAACTTCATCTCCCGTTCCGTAAAGAGGCAAAAGCTCTTCATCATCCTTACTCCGCAAAGCTATTTCATAGGGCAATCCGGGCACTGCAGAAAGACTTGTATCTTTCCATTTAACTACGCTTACCGTAAATTCCCGGTTCTGCATTTCAATCCTTCTTGCCGTCCTGAACTCATTATCATGAATTACCTCGGCATTACAATGAGCAAAAAACTTTTCCTCTTCCAAATTATTAAAGCGGTCTGCAATATTCATCATATTTCTCCTGTTGAAATTAAAGGTTGGTTTAAATTCAGCAGAAAATACTGATGTTTATGCCGTTTCAAACGGTTGAATCCACTTTTTTGTTTGACACACCTCTAAAACTTTGGTATATTTATTTTAAACCAACGTTTTATTTCTACAGTTGGATGTTCAACATATTTCCATATAAAAAAGATGAAAAAACAGGCAAAACTCTAAAGAAAATGCTTGCAAAATTATTTTTTTGCGGTATTTTAGGGGCACTTCCGAGAAAGAGGGTTGCGCCAGAGGGCATTCGGCGTGGGGTGAAGCCGCGTTTTGTGTTTTCTGAAAGCGAAAGCCCCGTTTGCGCCGGAGCCGTTTTCCGCTAAAGAAGCGGCACCACCAACGACAAAACTATCGGGACAATAATTTAACCAAAGAAAAAAGGATTTTTTAATGAAAAGTATTGTTAACGCCAAAAAGAAGAACAGCCGCCGTTACGGCCAAAATCTCTGGGGCGATGCGAACAGCCCGATTTTGAAAAGAAACTATGCACCGGGACAGCACGGTCAGAGAAGAAAAAAGACGACTGACTACGGTGAGCAGTTGTATGCGAAACAGAGATTAAAAGTTTATTATGGAAATATCTCTGAAAAGCAGTTCCACAAGTACTATGTTGAAGCTATTCGCAGAAAAGGTGATACGGCTGAAAATCTTATCGGCCTGCTGGAATCCAGACTTGACAATCTGGTTTATAAAGCAAAATTCGTTCCGACGGTATTTGCTGCCCGCCAGTTTGTCAATCACGGCCATGTTACCGTAAACGGCAAAAAGGTTAACATCCCTTCTTATCAGCTTAAAGCCGGTGACGTTATTGAAGTTCGGGAAAAATCCAAGCAGCTGGCCATTGTTTTGGAAGCTGTTCAGTCCCAGACGCGCGATTTCCCGTCCTATCTGGAAGTTGATGCCGGAAAGCTGACCGCGAAGTATACATTCGTTCCGAAGTTTGACGATGTACCGTATGCGGCACAGATGGAACCGAACCTGGTTATCGAATTTTACTCCAGGTAATAAGGAAACGGATACCGGATTTCGAGCTGATGCAGGCAAGTGCAGTTTTTGCAATATGCATGGCAAAGATTTCGGTATATGGCAGAATACAGGGCAGCAATGCCGGATATTCGGAGAAGCAGAGTTTCGGCTCTGCTTCTTTTTGCATGCTGACAACATCTGTTCAGGTTTTCCGGTTTCTTTTTCTACAGAAAAACGAAAACAATGAAAAGCGAATCCTCCTTGACAAAAAAATATTTTCGTATAAAATATGCGCAATTTAACTTTATTATTATTCACCAAAACTTATATATATGGAAAATTTATGGAATTTTGCCAAAGACTTTTTGGATTGTGCCAGCAAACAAGCTGATTATTGGAATTTTTTAGGAAAAAGGCGTTTTGAAAACGGCGGCCTGAAGTTTTATCCGAACGGATATTTTGCAGTTTCGCAGCCCGGAACCTCCAGGCGTTTCGTTTACAGCGATAACAGCCGGCTGAAGTTTGACTACGTATCTGACTTTCATGTTTTTGAAAACGGCCAGATGGCGGTATCAAAAAACGGCGGCGCTTCGTATGCAATTTACGGGTCGTCGGGAAAATGCATGACGGAAATTGCCAATGTACGCTACCTTTGCCGCTACCAAACAATTGTTTCGGAACAAGACGGTATGTTGTACCCCGACCTTCCTCGTACTTACAGCAAAGACGGATGGAATTCTCCGCTCTGCCTGGGGCATAAAGACGATATTTCCAACGTTTCTGACGCTGAGGACGGGAAGATTGCCGTAACATCCCCCTGGGGAAGAGCGGACTTATACAACCGAAACGGGCTTAAACTGGCATCCTTCAAAGATTGCAAGGCGGTTATTTTTCTAAAACAGGGAAATTTCATCGTCCTGGAAAGAAACGGATACGGGCGCCTGTTTGACAAAGACTGCCGGCTGATACTTGAAAATGTCAGCCCTCTGCCCGAAAATGAAACTTTTCTCCGAAACAACGACCGTTTTTGCATTTACAAAGGACATTATTATGACTGTTGCTGCGGGGAAACCTATTCCGGAAAAACGCTGCCGCTGATTTTAAGCGACGAAAGCCGCGTCTTTTATGAAAAAGGTATTATTTACCATCCGAACGGAGCCGTTGTCTTAAGCCAGTGCCCTGAGGAATATGCGTTGTTCAACGGACATATGCTGCATATTCGGCAAAACGGCAGAGACTTTGTTTTTGACCTGCGGCTGCAACAGAGGGATTTATTGACAATTATGGAGAAACTTGTCAAAAACACCGATGAAAAAGACATTTCGCCGCTGTTGTTTGATTATTTGCAGACAGCTGCCGAAATCATCAAAGGAACGGTTCTCAGCCGTAAGGATACGCTGTTAAGCTTTATTCGAAACTGATACAGGTCTCCGCTGCCGAGTTTTATCCGCAACTGGCTGACACAGGCTTCCGCTGCAGAGTTTTATCCGCAACTGACTGACACAGGCTTCCGCTGCAGAGTTTTATCCGCAACTGACTGACACAGGCCTCAGTTTATGATGTCTGCCAAAAGCCCTCCCTGACGGAGGGCTTTTTTATATTTTCCGCGGAAAAACAGGCAAAACAGCCGCGAGATTCATTTTATCTTAACTTCCGGCGATTATATATTAAGCAGGTGTAACAGCAGACAGGAGTTGTATGTTTATTTTATTTGTGGCTTTACTGGCGCCGTTCTTTTCCTCTTTCGCCAATATTATTGAATGCAAGCTGTCCAACAACATATTCAAACATCCGGCAACCATGATTTTTTATATCTCGCTCATGAACTGCCTGTTTATGCCCCTGCTTCTGTTTTTCGGCATACCTACCCTGCCCGCACCCGGTGCCGTTCCGTTTTATTTTCTGCTGGCTTTTATTGACGTGGCATACCTTTATCCTTATTATAAAGCGATGAAAGTTATTGATACGTCTATCGTTTCTGCGCTGTTTTCGCTGGGGCAGATTACAATTCCGATTATGACGTACCTGTTTTTGGACGAACGGCTCAGAGAAACGCAATACGCCGGATTTTTACTGATTATTGCCGCCTCAATCGTCCTCAGCATCAACGATTTTAAGATGCCGAAGTTGAACCGGGCGTTTTATTATATGGTCTTTGTTTCCCTGCTGCGGGCGTTTTACGTCGTTTTGCAAAAATATACCTTTAAGGAAGACGACAACTGGATTAATCTTATCATTTACGTTAATATTTTTTCGTTCCTGCTGCCGTTCCTGCTGTTCTTGCACAAGAAATCGGCGGAACGAATACGGAGTACCTTTGCCGAATACCGCAAAAATACAAAAGTATTCTGCCTGAACGAATTTTTGTGCTTTCTGGGCGGGGCGGCTTCGGTTTATGCCTTGTCCAAACTTTCGGCGGTTACGTCGTCGGCGATTAACGCGACGGCGCCGATTTTTATGCTGTTCATCAGCCTGGCGCTGAAAAAAATGTTTGACATCCGCGTTAAGGAAACGATTACGCCGCACATTATGATAAAAAAGCTGATATGTTTTGCCGTGATTATCGCCGGCGTCGTGATGGTGGCGCTTTAAGGCAGAACACAGACCAACGCTTTCAATCAGCGTTCAAATGTTTTTTCCGGCGTTCCCGGCAGCCGTTGCCTGCTTTTTTTGTATTCTGCTGACAGCCGGGCTATATGCCGATAAACCCGAAGCATCTTTTCATCCCCGGCAGCAGCCAAATCTTCCGGATGTCCCTGAATGCACAAAATTCCGGCTGAGGCATTGCCCCAGATTTCCGGAACGCCGTCAGCGTCCGAAACGGCATACATATCCATTTTAACCAACGGTTCGCCTTTTACATATTCCTGCAGCGCCGGGTGCACCATTGCCTGAGAATGACGGGAGTTTATCATTATCCGGTCTTCATCCGGGCGCAACCCCATTATATCAAATATCGGCGTTCCGGGCAAAAGCTTTAATCCGTGCAGACGGATATCGGTTTCAGTCCGAGGCTTATGAACCGTCTTGCGCGGAATCTCCTGCTCCAGGCTGCGGTACATTTTCATATTGCCGAGCACGGCGCCAATCATCTGCGCGCCGGCACAAATCCCAAGCATCGGTTTATGATGCCGAAAGGCTTCCTGTATCACGGATTTATATGCGAAAAAACGTTTGCCTTCGCGGCCGCCCATATCTTTGCCGTCAATGAAAAAGCTTTCGGGATTGTCAAAAGCGCCACCCGGCAAAATCGCCCCGTCACATTTTTTCATCTGGCAATAAGCGTTGTCGTAGTCTAAAAAGCGGATTTTCGCTCCAGAGTTTAAAATGCTATGGGCGTAGGTCAGGCCAACGGTGTAATACTCCGTTCCGTCGGTGCCCTTATCCTGTCCCAGCAAAAATCCGACCGTCGGGCGGGAGGCTTGCCTTTTTTCATACAATTCTTTATGAAAGCGGATATCCGCAACTACGCCGTCCCGGTGCAAGGCTTCTATTTCCGATTTGGGAATACCGTAGCTTTTAAACTCATCGAGATATTCCAGATAAACAGTCTTTTCTTTAGTCATATCCGTTTCCTCCGGTTATTTAGGGTATTATACCACAAATTCCACTTGGTGTCAATCAGAGGCAGGCAAATTTCTGTGCCCGACAGAAGTGGAAAACGCCGATAAACGTTGCAGACAAAGCTTTTGTATTACAGACAGACGGGAAAAGTACCGATAAACGGTGCCGACAAAGCTTTTATGTTGACAGGCAAAAAGAAAAACGCAAAAAGCGGCGGCCTAAACTTTTTTTATATTTCCAGATATGCCAAAACATCGTCAGGGCTGTTGACCTGCACGACCTCGGTATTGTCCATGGCACGCAAAGCTTCCGCCAGCGTATAGTCATTGCCGCCCTTTTCGGTACGGTCGCCGAGAAAGATGATTTTGTGGTTCGGATACATTTCGCGCACCCGCCGGGCAATCTGGCTTTTACCGCAGCCTTTGGTAACAATGTCCAAAGAGATTTTGCCGCCGACGCTGGTTTCATATTCGGGAAATTTCTCATTCAATTCTTGGGCTATATTTTCCCGCTCATGATGAAGGCTGTCCCATTCGTTATATTTGGTACGCTCCGCAAACGGGCAATTCCGCCCCAAAACGCTGAAGTTCAGCATTCCCGGGCGCAGTTCAAGATAATTGCCGTACAGCTTTCCCAGATAGGCGGTATTGCGGCGAAAACGCTCCAGCGTCTGGAGAAGTTCCTTTTTCAAGACAATTTCGTTGCGACAGACCTCCTGCCCTTTCTGATGGTAAACGTTACCCATTGAGCTGTAGATGCCGCTGAAGGCGGCAACGGCATCGGGCGGCAGCTGCTCGGTTACCTTTTCATAATTAGAACCGGCGGCGAGATAAGCCAGATGCGACTTAAGCCACGGCAGAAAACGGCGGCTGAAATCCGGCGTCATCGGCTGGCGCGCCGGGGTTAAGGTTCCGTCCATATCAAAAATATATATTTTCATTTGGTCCTCCTTTCTTATAAATGCGACAGCCTTTCTCCGGCATATTTTGCAGCGAGTACCGTGCAGACAAAACCGGGGTTTTGCGGCAGGCACCGCGCGGGCTATGCTCTGCCTGAAACCGGGGTTTTGCGGCAGGCACCGCGCCGGCTATACTCCGCCTGAAACCGGGGCTTTGCGGCAGGCACCGCGCCGGTTAAAACCGAAAGCCGCACCGCGGAGAAAGAAGCCGCCTATTTATCGGCGACGCATTTATAATAAGCTTTGGAAGGCACAAACAGCCGACAGGTAAAAATATCGCGGCTTATTTCCTCGGCATGCGTACCGGCCTTATGCTCGCGGCACAAACCGTCGGCAAACGCCTTTACCTCTTCCTTATCATAAAAAAGAGGATTATAGCATACCGCCGGCCGGCCGGGCTTGGAAGCGCCGACATACACATACTCCGTTCCCGGCTCACGGCGGCGGTCTTCAAACGGCGCAAACTGCGAGCAGGCCGAAACGCTCAGAACCAGAGATAATAACAGCGATAATTTTAGAGTGGACAATTTGCAAAACTCCCATTAAATTGTGTTATGTCAGTCATTATATATAAAGATGAAATAAAATGCAAAGCGAAAATGTATATATTGGGGATGATAAATTCCAGCGGTTTCTTGACCATTATAACTGCCCGGCGCCGCTCGGCGTCGTCAAGCTCCGGTTTGCAGGAGCCGTCTGCAGCCCTAATCCCAGCCTGCGCCCGACGGACGTTATTGCTTCGCTGTTTGCCGAAAACCTGCAGCCGAGGCTGACGACAAAAAACGAGGCGGAACTTTTTTTCAAGTTTTTTATGGGGCTGTGGGATGAAATGTTTGTCGAAATCAAAACCAACACGCTCAAACTTCCGGAATTTTCCGGAAACAAAAACGATACGAAGGAATTGGCAGAATTATGCCAGAGCCGTGCCGACCAGATTGAGTTCGGCTTTGTCGAAGGCTTTTGGGGCGGCTGTGATACCCTTTCCATTCCGAACTATGCCGCAGAACTGATGGCTTCGCTTTCCGACATGGCCGACGTTTACGGCGTTTTGGCAAAAAAACTGACACAGGCGGAAAATCCGAAAGATATTTATCCGGTTATTCTGAACACGGATCAGATGGTGGAAAAGACTTTTCGCTTTTTGATTGAACATATGGTTTTGCCGCATATTGAGCAACTGCAGAGAAGCGTTAACTGATTTCTAAATTTTACAGGAGTTTACCCATGGAATTGTATGAAGGATTACTGACCCGGCGTTCTATCAGAAAATACAACCCGGAAAAGAAACTGACGAAAGACGAAATTCTGGAACTCGTCCGGGCGGCAAGTTACGCCCCCTCCGCACACAACAAGCAGCCGTGGCATTTTCTGGTTATTCAGGATGCGGAAACGCTGCGTACCCTGCGCCAGATTCAGCCATGGACGTCTTTTGCAAAAGATGCGGCCTGCGCCATTGTCGTCTGCGCAGACGAAGAAGAGTGTTTCCACCGCGAAAAAGAGGGGTGGAACTATGCCCAGATTGACGGTTCACTTGCGGCGCAAAACCTGCTGCTGGCCTGCCACGCCAAAGGGCTGGGCGCCTGTTTCTGCGGCGCGGCACCGATGCCGATGGTCGTTGACAACCTGCGTAAAAAGTTCTGTATGCCGGAAACGATGCTCCCCGTGGCAATCATTACCATCGGTTATCCGGAAGAAACACCCAAACAGCCGGAAGACAGACTTAATCCGGAAAAGGTGCACTGGGAAACGTTTTAGCCGGAGAGAGCGCAGATCCGGCAGAAAAAACAACAAAACCCCGCCAGACATACGTTGCGGGGCTTTGTATTTTCATGTTGTTTCTTTCACAATGTTGCATAGCGCCTGAAATAGGCTTCAACCTCTTCACGATTGCCGCGTTCCAGCAATTCCTCTTCCGCTTCCAAACCTTTTTTGGAAAACAGAATATACGACATAATCAATTCGCTGTCACCGCTTTTAACCATGTCGCGCTGTGCCGGAAGGCATAGTTCCTTGTACCGTTCGACATACGTTTTGACACAGTTGCGACAGGCATCTATAAAGCTATCCCTGCCGCCGCCAACGTTGAGATACGTCATCAACGCCTGTTGCCCAAGAGGTGAAAGACTGTTTTTTTCCAGATATTCCAGCACCGGAAGCAACGGCGAATCGCTGTCCTGCTCCTTTCCCTCATGCAGGCAATGCGTCAGAAGAAAAACTTCCGCTTTAGGCGAAAGCCTCTTTTTGGAGATAACAGACATCATCTTTTTCTTTATCAATTCCGTTTCGACGTCCAGGCACAGGCGATTGTGCTCCAACATATAAATACGGGCAGCATCAAACCCTATCGGCTGATGGAAAATATACATCTGCACCTCTGGCGCAACGTTAACACGTTCAAACCGTTCCTCATCGTGTGATGACATACGGAGATTGGCATACGCCGTCAGCAAAGCCATAATTTCCTTTTGGTTGCCGCGTTTGACAATCTGCATCTGCTCTTCGGCGGGAAGACCGTCGGGAATCCAGTTGAAACCGACTTGGACAGAACTGATTTTGCTGATGCGAACCATAATTTCATGATGCGTGTTTCTTTCAATTTCTGCAGCTTCACGCAAACGGCTTATTTCTGCAACACTGATTTTTTCTGTTTTCATAATGATAACATTTTAATTAAGTTTGACATATATATAGTTGTTTCGGCTTGAGATATATAACGCCGTTTATTTTTTGTCAAACATTAATTTCCCCGCCGCAGAAAATACAGAAAAAGGGCAGATACGCCCGAACAGCCATGCCCTGCCCTTCTCTGCCTTTCTGTACCGGCTGCGCCTGCACCGTGCCAGTTATATGAGGTTACGTACCGACTGTACTTGCTGCCATACCCGTTATGTGAGGTCACGCGCCGACTGTACTTGCCGCCATACCCGTTATATGAGGTTACGCGCCGGTTTTATCTGTACTATTGTTCAGCCTATTCCCCCTGTCCGCGTTTATTTATAAATATCGTACAGCTTTTTCATCATTTCGGGCGCCTGCATATCAAGTTCGGCTAAAATATACGCAGCGGTGTCCAGATTGAGGCGGGCAACGGATTTGACCGAATAACGATCCTGATTTTCTATCCAACGCGGATTATTATAATCGACCCAGTGCCGTTCGCGATAAGCCGAAACGGTACGGACGGACGGCTTTTGAAGATGCAATTTTCCGTCCGGCGCCAGATAGGCGAACTTTTCCAGCGCTCCCTCGCGGCCAAAAGCTTTGACGGAAATTTCGCCGTTATTATAAAAGACGATTTCGGCCTTTACCTTGCCGTTTTTATAGTATTCCAGCAGCGAGTTCTGTTTTTCATCGGCTTTGAATTCTGATGAAACAGCCCCGTTCTTGGCAAATATCTTCATATTGTCCCGCAACAGTCCGGTGCTGTTTCCGGCAAATTTCACCGGCATATCGGCTCCGTTCAATTTCAGGGATTTGATTGTTCCCGAGGCATCATATACCTCTTCCAAAACGTTGGGGCCGAACTGCTTTATAACTTTGGCAAGCTTTCCGGCTTTATCGTATTCCCTGATTGTATATGACAGCGGAGAATTCTGAACCGTTTCAACTTTCAGGGTACCGTCGGGATAAAACTGCTTATCGGAAAACAGCAAGGTTTCCGGTTTGCGGGTTATCTCATAACGCGCTTTGCCGTTGTCATAAAAATCTTCGCGCGATATGAAAGCCATTACCGGATTGTCGGTATAAGCCTTATTTGTCTTGCGGCGAATTTCTCCCGAACCGAAATATTTTTCAATCAGAATGCCATCGTCCTTGTAAACGGTATCGGTAAGCAGCAGTCCGGTTTTGGAGTACTCCTTAATTTCTTCCGTCCGGCCGCCGCGGGTTTTTATCGTTTTGCGGAGATTGCCGTTCGGATAATAAAATTTTTCGGTTTTAGCCAGAGAGCCGGAAGCCTTTTCGCCGCCGCTACTGACATGCTCTTTGGCAACGACATCTGCCAGCGCGTCTATGTCCGGTTTGGCAACCGGGCCGATATTTTTGGCTGCCAGTTCGGCCTGCTTTTTCTCTTCTGCCGTCGGGATAATCGCATTTTTAAGTTTTATATCGTCAAAAGAAACGGGTTCCAGCCCTTCTACCATCGGCGCAGCATCTGCCGGAAGGACCGGCGATACTTCGTTTTTTTCGTTCCGGGCGGGAATATCGGCTTTTTGCACAGACGATGCGGCCGCCTGAACTTCCTCCGAGGCTGGTACTGCTACCGGCGCGGAAGAAACCGTGTCAACTGTAGACGGAGCGGCGTCGGAAGCGGACGTTGCCGAGGAAGAGGCTGGAACCGCAGCGACGGGAGTTCCGGCAACAGGAGCCGGAACTTCAACGGCAGAGGCCGGAGTTTCAAGAGCCTGTTTTGGCGCAGGCTGCAAAACGGATTCCGACTGACCGGACGTTACTGAAGACACTGCGGAAACGTCGGCTGTTGCAGATGCGGCAGCCGTTAATGGTGCAACGGTATCTGTTGCAGATGCAGCAGCTGTTGAGAGGGGGGCAGCCGTTGAGGGTGCGGCATTCGTTGAGGGTGCGGCATTCGTTGAGGGCGTATCATTCGTTGAAGGGGCGGCGGCATTTGCTGTCCGATTTTCATAACCGCAGATTTTTCCGCCTTTAATCAACTCGCTGTTCTTATATACGGTATATTCGCCGGAAGCCAGATTATATTCTATGTAATTTTGCGGATTAGATGCATTCACCTCGCGGATATTGTCAAGTCCGCCCTCATAGAATTTTAAATAAACATCCTTGTTTTTCTGCGGTTCGGCCAAAAAGGCATCCGTCTTTTCTCCTTCATTATAATTCAGACTGAAGGCCAGCGTTCCGTCTTTATTATACCTTACCAAGAGTTTGCGCGGCGCGCCGTCGGCTATGGTCAGCATTTCCTTGACAGCCCCGTTGTCATGATAACTGCGCGAACTTTCCGCAAGCTCGTTCCGGCTGTAATAAATCTCCGAAACCACCTGCCCTTTATCGTCAAATTTCTTGGCAAAGCCCTGTTTCTGTTTCTGATAGTACGGAATATCGTACAAGTGCTGCCCGTTTTCGGCATAAACCGTTTCAATTGCATATTCGCCGCGGTTATAGCCGGTCGGGAACACGGCACGCAGGCGATTGAGGGCATCATAACAGGCATAATTGCTTTTTTCGGGTTTGAAAGAGGAAAAATCCCGGCAGGAATCCGGCAAATTCAACGTAAAAGCTTTGGTTACGGTATTGGCATTGGCCTCTAAATCAAGCTCCAGCTCATCTAATTTTGAGGTTATATCCAGACATTTCGGGTCAGGATTGGACAGAGCCGCAAGCTTGGACGGTTCCGGAGCGCGACGGGCATCTTTCGGCGCGGCGCCGACAATTTCGCCGCCGGCAAAAGAGATTTCGCGGGCATTGGGACCGTATATTTTTGCGGTTCCTTCCTTTTTGCCGTCTTTATATGCAAACTCCGCAGCAACTTCCCCGGTCGGGAAATAGCAGGTCAGCCTGCCGACGACTTTTCCGTCCTCATAACGTTTGCGGAAGGCGACCTCCTTGGTCGGGAAAAAGCCGCTCGCGGTTCCGTTTTTTATCCCCTGTTTGTAATTTATTTCCGCAGTCAGATTGCCGGAAGCGTCAAACTTTTGCTCGACGCCGTTTTTCAAACCGCCGACATAAGGGGTTATGCGCCGAATCATTCCCGTATCGTCATAACTTATCTTTGACACAGCATTGCCGCGCATATCGGCGATTTCATAAACAAAGTTTTCCCGATACGGCAAGCCGCACTTGTTATACGATATATCCCCCTCGTCCTCATAAAGTTCAACCAGCTCTTCCAAACTCAGTTTTACAACCTTGTCCTGACAATCCGCCGTATCCAGTTCGGGAGCAAAATTCAGCACCCGGGCATTTTCGACTTCCTTTATCACGCGGCCCTGACGGTTAAAAAACAGGGTTTTGCCGTCTTCCTGACCGACAGGAAACGATGCGGCTATACGCCCGTCGGGATAATAGGTGATGATGTTGCCCTGGCGAATCGTCTTTTGCCCAGCCAACGGCTTCTGCGCGTCTTCTTTGGGCAAAACCCACGGGATTTCCTGCCGAAGCGTACCGTTGTTGTCGTATTTCTTTTCGGTGCCGATTTTATTATTCTCGTTCAGATATGTCGCCTGCGCTGCCAGACGCCCGTTCATATAGTAATCTTCCGCATAGAACCCTTTGCCGTCATCCAGCGTAGTTACCTTGCGGGAAACCTGCCCGTTAGGATGATAATAGTTCAGCACCTTTTTAACAACCTCGCCGTCTTTTATCGTTTTTTCGGCAATAACCTTGCCGTCGGGCGCCACCAGCTTTTCAATATGACCGCCGGAGATTTCCTCTTTTATTATTTTGGGCTGTTCAGCTTCTTCCCCTACAATCCGGGCGGCCGGCGATACGGCGTCCGTTTTTTCGGCTGTTTTTGACACTGCCGCAGACGCGGCTTGTTCTTCATCCAATTTATAAATTCCCGATGACACCGTTTCCGGCGCCTTTTCCGCCGAACCGGCAGATGCGGCATACGCCACGGCCGGCAAAGAAACAGTCAGCAACAGAGCTAAATTCAGCGATTTTCCCATAACAGCACCATAATCCATAAAGTTAAAAAATAAAGTTCTCCGTTGATGATTGAAACATATATATTATTTTTTTTAAAGCATTAAATCGGATTTGCACAGAAAGCGCCGGTAATTTATAAAATTTTAAAAGCCGTACAGGGGCATTACATTTCCACCTGCCGCAACAGGATTTCCGCCTCTTTTCTTCTGAGCTGCGCCGGAGTTATCCGATGCTCCTTCAAAGCTTCAAGAGCCTGTCTGAATTCAGGATATTCGCAAAAGCGCAGGGTTGACGCTTTTTGATAAAACCGCTCCAACATTGCGGCAATGGCGGCAAAGTTCTTCTGTTCGGCACGGTTGAAAGGCTTGTCCCGCCCCCTGACATCGGCAGACATAACGGCAATAAACCTCTCCACATAGTCCGGGCGGTGAAAGCGAAGCAGGCCAATGGCTATCCGGGCAAGCTTTTTGGCGGCATCTGCAGGCGGACGATGCGACACCATATGGTTTAAGGCACAAAAACGGGAAAACCCGGCATAAGCTTCAGGAATTTGCACCCGGGCGGCTATCCGGCCGATGATTTCTTCTCCCAGCAAGTCATGTCCGCGATGCGACGGCCATTTTTGCGGATCCGTAGCCGTTTTACCGACATCATGCAGCAATACGGCCAGATTGACCATAGCGTCGTCCGTATCGGCGGCTTTCAGCGACAGAACGGTATGTTCCCCGCTGTTTCCCTCAGGATGATAGTCCCGGCGTTCGGGAACATTCCACAATTTCCCGATTTCCGGCAGCAACACCGACAAAGCACCGCACTCGCGCGCAACCAAAATAAAGCGGTAAAACCCGCGGCACCCCAGCGCCTTTTCCATTTCCTGCCAAATCCGCTGCCGGCTTAGGTGTGCCAGAGCCCCTTCTTCTACCATCAGGCGACAAAGTTCCATCGTTTCAGGCGCAACGGCAAACTCCAACTGCGCAGCAAACCGGCACATCCGCAGCACCCGCAAAGGATCTTCGGCAAAATGTTCCGAAACATGGCGCAAAACACGCTTTTTAATATCCTCCCTCCCCTGATGAAAGTCCAGAATCTCCCCGGTATCGGGATTTCGGTATAACGCATTGCAGGTAAAATCCCGCCGCAGAGAATCCTCTTCCAAGGTAATGTCCGGCGTAAATTCAAATTTGAAATCACAATGGCCCAAGCCGGTCTTTACCTCCCGGCGGGCAAGCGCATATTCTTCGCCGGTTTCCGGATGCAGAAAAACAGGAAAGCTTTTCCCGACTTTTTTAAAACCCAGGGCCAGCATTTCCTTTTCCGTTCCGCCTGCAACCACAAAATCCCTGTCCTGGCAGGGCTTATGCAGCAACATATCGCGCACAGCTCCGCCAACCTGATAAAAATGCATTTTCCTCTCCAAGAATTTACAAGAAATATAAGCGCAGAATCAATATATTGCAAGGCTTTTGCCCGCGCATTAAAAAAAATATCAAAAAAAATAAAAAAAGGGGTTGCAAAAAAAAATCTTTTGGTTATAGTAACGGCAGTTTTGATGGCAAGTGCCATTTTGATGATGGGTGCGTAGCTCAGTTGGCTAGAGCAACTGACTCTTAATCAGTGGGTCCAGGGTTCGAATCCCTGCGCGCCTACCAATATCAGGAAAACGGAAGTATTTACTTCTGTTTTTTTGTGCTCTCTGTACCGCTTGAAATTTAAGGGTTTGCGGTTTTTAATGGGGCGTTGGTATATAACCATTTTTATGATTTTTGCCTAAAAATACCCGAAATATACCCCAAATATATACTTTTATGGGTCTAGATTTCAAAATAATGCCCCATAGGTTTTGCCAGAGTTTTAAGCTCTTTTAGAGCAAAATTCTGCTTTTTCTTTCTATTGCAGAGCAAAAGAACGCATTATGTTTATTATCACTTAGAATCAATAATTTACAAAAAAGTATAAAAAAGGAAACGGTTTTGATTTTTACACGGGTGTTTCTGTCGGAGGTGTTCAATGACAGAAATACAAAAAATTATAGACTTGTTGCTGCCGGAACTCCTGCAGCAATTGGATAATGAAAATAGTTCCGACTTATCGCAGAAAGGACTGGATAACAACGATTTTCCAAGCATTCATTGTGGCAAGAAAGGAGTCTGATATGGTTGAAGATGACGTTTTGCGACTAAACGATATGAGTGTTAATGAATTACAGGAGCTGTGGCGAAAATATTTTGACAGCGAGCCGATTTGGAAAAATAAAAGATTTTACATTCTTAAATTGGCCTACAGAATGCAAGAACTTGCTTATGGTGGACTGCCAAACAATATACGTACACTCCTACTAGCTAAACAGGTACAAAAGCGCATTAAGCTCCAACACAATAATTTGCCGCCAGTTGGAACGAGGATGATAAGAAATTATCGAGGCAAAAAGTATAATGTTATCGTTACAAATTCAGGATTTCAATTTGAGGGCATATTTTATAAAAGCTTATCCGCCATCGCTTTTAAAATCACGGGTAAAAAAATATCGGGCAATTATTTTTTCAACATTGGGAGTAAACAATGACAATAATTAAATGTGCTATTTATACCCGTAAATCAACAGACGAAGGCTTAAATAAAGAATTTAACACATTGGATGCGCAACGTGAGGCCGGCGAAAATTATGTAAAAAGCCAAGTTGACCGTGGATGGGAATTATTGCCCACACACTATGATGATGGTGGTTTTTCAGGTGGTACATTGGAGCGTCCTGCGTTGCAAAGACTATTGCAAGATGTTGATGCCGGGCTTGTTAATATGATTGTGGTTTATAAAATTGACAGGTTAACTCGTTCCTTAACTGATTTTGCCAAGCTTGTTGAGGTACTGGACCGTAATCAATGCTCTTTTGTTTCGGTAACGCAAAATTTTAACACCTATGATTCAATGGGACGATTGATGCTCAATGTATTGCTTTCTTTTGCGCAATTTGAACGTGAGGTCATTACTGAACGAATCCGCGATAAGGTTGCCGCATCCAAGAAGAAAGGAATGTGGCTTGGCGGTGTTGTTCCATTGGGGTATGATGTTATAAATAAAAAGTTGATTGTTAATGAAAAAGAAGCTGAAACAGTTCGCAAAGCTTTTGAACAATACCTTATTTTACGATCGGAAGTAGCGGTGGCTGATTGGCTGAATGACAAAGGATATCAAGCCAAAGATAAAGAAAAATTCAATCACGCACGAATTTCCAAACTGCTAAAAAACGTGTATTACATAGGAAAAGTGCCGCATAAAGGCAATGTTTACAATGGCGTGCATGAAGCTATTATTTCCGAAGAATTGTTCAATGACGTACAAAAAATAAAACAAACAAACCGTGTAGGAAGATTGCCCCCCTCTCGTTTTAAAGAACACGCTTTATTAAAAGGATTACTTGAGTGCGAATGTTGTCATACTTCCATGATTTCAACAACTTCTAATAAAAACAATAAAGTCTATGAATATTACACTTCGGTGAGAGCCGTTAAAGAAGGGTATGACCATTGTGCTGTCGGAACAATTCCTGCCGGAGAGATGGATAATTTTGTTCTTGATAAAATTCAGTATATAGTCACCTCACCTAAAATCCTTTCCAAACTGATTGAACAATCTCGTTTGCAACGCCCAGACATTGCTGATGTCAAAATTATTGACAAACTTCAAAACAGTAGTGAGTTTGTCCACCGCCTTTCAACGATGGCACAACGACGCATAATTGAATTATTAATTAAAAAAGTGCGTGTCAACATTAATCGTGTCAAAATTATGTACACAGATTTGGCTATAAGTTTAATGAACGAAACGATGAAAAATGACTTGTTTTCCAACAATGAAGATTCTTCACCTAATGAAATTATATATCGTGTAAACTTACACCGCAAACGCGGATCTGTTAAATTTTTTGCACCAGAAGAATATAAAGCAGAGGAATGCAATCCCTTATACACGTCAATAATTCAGGCTTTTGCATGGCAAGAGAAAATGAAAAAGGAAAACATTATTCTTGAAGAACTAGCGAAACAAGAAGGTCTAAGCCGAGAGTTTGTCGGAAAAACATTGAGATTGACATATCTTGCGCCAGATATTATTACGGCGATTATTGACGGTGTTTACCCTAAAACATTATCCCTAGCCAAGATATTAAATTCCGCTATTCCGATTCTATGGAGTGAGCAACGTATCAAATATGGGTTTACAGCTTGATTGTGCACAGCATTTTGCACAATGCAATTTGTCATTTTTTACGTTACAGCAGTAGCCCTGCAAACGTTTTCTACTTATATATGATTTTTTAGTTTATTGTACATCATAAGTTTTAATTTAAAAATAAACCTCTAATCAATAGTTATAGAGGTTTATTTATGAAGCCCTCCATTTTTAACGGACTACCCGAGTACGTCCGAATAACAATCTTGTCGCAAGTTCGGAGATTGCTATCAACTCCATTGTTTGGTTATGAAGACCGAGAAGATTTGACACAAGATCTTCTCCTTTTTTATTTAAAGCGCTTTTATTCCGTGCCTAATCCTCCTGACGAAGCACTTGTCGTTCATGCACTGAAAAAATATGCAACGAACTTATTGGTGAAAAGATACCATCGCCGCGATTTCCTATACTCCTCCTTATCTAACTACGATAAAGAGGAGTTTTCTTTTTTAAAGAAACCGTGTCTTCAAGCAATAATCACGCATTGTTGTGTAAAATATGGACATATGCTGATGAAAAGGAAAAAGCTGTTATCCAAAAAATTTTACAAGGTGAGAGCATTGATAAAATCTCCAAAGATATGCATATCAGCAAAAAGACCATTTATAAGTTTTTTGAAAAAGTGCACAAAAAACTAAAATAACGGAAACGGTTTTGCATTTTTCACGGGTGTTTCTTTTGGATTAACAAATTTTGAAAGGAACACCCATGAAAAAACGTAGCAGCTTTATAACTGAAGAAATCAGCCAAATTCCCGTCATTTATTTAATTGACTTGGAAATGTCGGCCTTAGAAAAGCTTGAAAAACAAATCAAGAACGAGGTTCATCGCACTCAAATGGCGCTTAAATGGATACAAGGCATTAAGCAAATAAAGATGGCCTCTAAAGACGGAGGCGCAAATGGATAAAAAAACTTCATTCATTCTATATCCTGCGGACTTTTTAGCGGCGGTGCATAACTTTAGGAAAAGTCAGATTGCAAATTTCATAATTGCGCTCTGTGAATTTAATTTGTATGGGAGTGTTTCATTAAAATTATCGGAGTTAGAAAAAAAGCGATTTGACAGCCTGCAAAAAGACATTGATATCAGGAATGAGAATTGGCGTAAAACCTGTGAGATAAATGCGCAAAATGCTAAAATCGGAGCAAGCAAGCGCAAAGCGACCGCTAAGCAAAAGACAAACGTGGTCGCAGACAATTCGCCAAACGTCCGCAAGGGAGATAGAGAAAGAGAGTCTGAATCAGATAATGAAAATGGTTGTATAGATAAAGAGCCGAATATTGGGGATAAACCAAAATTTGCCGGAGCGCCGAGCGTGGAAGAAGTAGCTGACTATGCCAAGAAGAACGGATATACGATTGATCCGGTCGCTTTTGTGCGGTGGAATGAAGAACGCTGTTGGATGAATGGTAAGAAATATATCGCTCTCGATTGGCAAAAGGCCGTTAAGAAGTGGTATTGCAAGGAAAATAATCTCACATACGCTGAATTAGAGTGTGCCGAAAAGTTTGAGGAAAATAAACTCGGCAAGAGTTTGGAGGTGCAAGATGACTGATACGCTTATCCTCAAAATCAAAAATGACATAGAAAGTGCAGCGTATGTTGACCGCTTATTACCGGCAGTTCGTGCGCCGAGATATAAATGTTGTATACCGGACATTATCTATACCGAGCAGGAAAAAATCTTTATGGATAAAAAAACGATTAAAATTAGGCCTAACAAGGAACAAATAGACCTTTATGATAAAGTAATATTTGTATGGTTGCCGCTTTTATCGGTGGATGAACGACGGCTTGTATGGAAGCGCGCCAATCGTATTCCGTGGAAACTGCTTTGCAGGGAGTTTGGTGTTTCTCGGCAAATATTAGCTTTGCGCTATGACAAGGCTATTTTGAAAATATGTTATGGCTGTCTAAAATGTCATTGACACATTTAGGGTTTACATTTCCATAAAAAACAGCTACAAAAACAGGTATAATCGGGGCGATGGTGTGAAAGTCGCCCCTTTTCTTATGTTTTCATAGCTTGCAGGACTTGCGTTTTGCGAGCTTTTTGTTGCTTGTTTCAATAAAATGCTTGCATTCATAGAATTAAACAAAATAATATAGTTATGATAAATACTATGAAGAGGCAACTATGAAGAAAACGATTTTATTATTGGCTTTGCTGTTATGTGGCTGTACAGAACTTACGCAATCCACAAATTTTACTATGACTAAAAATCTTGAACGCAACCCTGATTGTATGTCTATGTCTCGATTTAAGGTTTTTCAAGTTTTGGGAGATAACTATGCTTTAGCCAATGAATGCAGGTCTGATGATAATAATTATTGTTTTGGGGCTGTTGTTTTATTAACGCCTATGCTAGGGGTTAACTTTTATGATGATATGTTTGTTACAGTTCCTACAAAAAAATGTGCAATACAAGATGGTGTTTATAAATACGAAACAAAAAATAATTCGTTCAAAACAGTTCCTCGGATAAGATATGATTATGAATTTGCTCCTGAAACGGAAGAAGAGCAAATGCAACGTTTTGATGAGAAAATGGATGAATTGAAAAAAGAATGCAAGATTATTGTTGGAAGTAATAAAAAAAGTAATACGGCAGCAAATCTTAAAAAGTGTGATTGTGGGGTTGATTTCCTAGCTCAAGAATTAATTACTAACAATAGCGATATAGAGACTAAATACAAAGACGGTGAGGATTTGAAGAAAGCTATTGAAAAAAAATGTGGAAAATTACCGGTTGATTTTTGGTGATTAGTCTATTTTTCAAAATATATGCCTGCAATATATGAGTTGCAGGCTTTTTTTATGCAAGAAAGGAAAGCAGATGAAAAAAACTGCTGAGGCGGTGTCGCTTGGACATCCGGATAAAACTGCGGACTATATTTCAAGCTATATACTTGACCGAATGATAGCCCAAGACGTGCATGTCAAATATGCCGTTGAAGTGATGATTAAGGGAAACACGGTCGTTTTGGGCGGCGAGATTACGGGCAATGTTGTTTTAACTAATCTTGAGGACTTTGTTAAAAATGCCCTGCGAGAAGTCGGTTATGACGAGAGATATGCGGATATTTGGGGCAATTATGCTCTAAATATTCGCGATGTTAAGGTTATCAACCTTATCGAGCAACAATCAGGAGAGATTAACCAAGATGTTGTGCAAGATGGTTGGGGAGATCAAGGTGTTTTTGTCGGTTATGCGTGCAAAGGCAATGGATTTATCAGCAAGGAACAGTACCTCGCGCGATATCTTAATAATGCTCTCTATATCAAAGCACGGGAGAACAAAAACCTTGGTATTGACATAAAAACGCAAATCACTCTTAATCATTACGGGCATATCGAAACGGTTGTCGTTGCCATTCCAATGCTCGAGCCTGAAGATTTGACTTTTTTCATTATTAAAACACTGGGAGCGATGCCTGACAACCTTATCGTTAACGGTACAGGATCATTCAAAACGCACTCATCCATTGCGGATTGCGGTGTGACGGGGCGTAAATTAGCGTGCGATTTTTATGGCACAGCTGCTCCACTTGGTGGCGGCAGTCCTTGGACTAAAGACGGTAGCAAAGCTGATGTGACGCTTAATATCTATGCGCGCCACTTAGCTTTGCAGTATCTAGAAGACAATGACGAGTGCTTTGTTTATTTGTCGTCTTGTATTGGACGCGCCAAACTTCCAAGCGCAACGGTTAAAACTATCAAAGACGGTGTGACAACAGCGACTACGATTGAAGTCAGCAAGAAATCTTTTGAGTTGGTTGAAGAACTTGACCTTAATAAACCGATTTTCGCCAAACTCTGTTGGAATGGCTTGGTTTAAGACGAGCGGGTCCTTCCTCGCTTAATTCCGTATGCGGGGGGGCGCAAGCCGCGCCATAATTCTAGCGAAACGCTTTTTTGTTTACTGGTCGCCCTAACTCTGAAATCCTTGATACATAAGGGTTTGGTCGCTTTTTGTTTTTGCCCGACTGGTCACTGGTCGGTTCTGTCTGGTCACTTTCAATTTTAGAGGATTTTTTTATGGAATTTATTCAAGACTTTCCAACAGAAAAGCTTATTCCATATGCACGGAATTCGCGCACGCATAATGATGAGCAAGTAGCGCAAATTGTTGCAAGCATTAAGGAATTCGGTTTTACCAATCCGATTTTGGTGGGTGCTGATGACGTCATTATCACTGGACATGGACGTTTGCTTGCGGCTCAAAGATTAGGTTTAACGACAGTTCCGGTTATCCGTTTACCTCATTTGTCAGAAACGCAACGGCGCACTTTGGTGATTGCCGATAATAAAATTGCGCTGAATGCCGGTTGGGACGAGGAAATGCTTGCGCTTGAAATGCAAGAGCTTAAGGATTTGGATTTCAATTTTGATGTTTTAGGCTTTTCTGAAGAGGAATTAAAGGAACTTGAAAAGTTTGGCGAGCTTGAAAAAGAACCGCAAAGCGATGAGGATGAAGTTCCTGAAGTGCAGGAAGAAGCTATCACTAAACCGGGTGATATGTGGATTTTGGGCGAGCATCGTTTGCTTTGTGGCGATACGACAATGGTTGATGATGTGCAAAAATTGATGGGAACTGATATGGCCGCAATGGTCTTTACCGACCCGCCTTATAATGTGAATTATGGTTCATCGATGAAAGACAGCATTCGCTACCATGCCGGAACATTGGGCGGGCGCAAAATTATGAACGACAACTTGGGCGATGGCTTTGCGCAGTTTTTAACCGACAGTCTTTCCAATTTGATGATGTTCTGTGCCGGAGCTGCGTATGTTTGTATGAGCTCTTCAGAACTTCACACCCTTTATAATGCTTTTATTGCGGCAGGTGGAAAATGGTCAACCTTTATTATTTGGGCGAAAAACACCTTTACGCTTGGGCGGGCGGATTATCAGCGCCAGTATGAACCTATTCTTTATGGTTGGAACGCTAAGCAAAAGCACTATTGGTGCGGTGATCGCGATCAATCGGACGTTTGGAAATACAATAAACCTGTCAGAAACGACCTCCACCCCACAATGAAACCGGTTGAGTTGGTGGAAAGAGCCATTTTAAACAGCTCAAAGTCAGGAGATGTCGTTTTAGACGGCTTTGGTGGTTCAGGTTCAACGCTTATTGCGGCCGAGAAAACCGGACGCAAGGCGCTTTTAATGGAGCTAGATCCGAAGTTTTGCGATGTGATTATTCGGCGCTGGGAGGAATACACCGGAAACAAAGCTCAGTTATTTGAAAATAATGCAGAAAGTTCGGATAATGATGCAGAATTAACTGGATAAGTTCTGAAATCCAAGCATTCATTGTGTTGTAAAGAAAACCAATGAAAGGATACAATAATGGAAACAGTTAAAACATATCTAGTTCGAAAGCCTAGTGACATTCAAGAAGTTCTAAGTATGACGGTTCAGCATCCTGAATATGCAGAGTTAGTGCAAATTATTGAAACGTTAGAATTATCCAAAGAGCAGTATCATGCAATATGCAAATATCCGCTTCGTGATTATGCCTTTTTAAAAGGGAAAGGTGGTTATATTGATGGCTGGCGCACGGTTGTGAAACTTATCTGCAAAGGTAAGCAAGATCTTTTTGTTGATCCATCTGGTTCGAGCTACTGTCGTTATCTAGGTGTTAAGGTGGAAGAGTAACCATGAGATTGATAATGGTAAATAAACGAACGGGAGAGCAAAAAGTTCTCTCGTTCGAGGATTTTAGGATTGGTTTTAAAACAGAATTTTATCGTGCTTACCAAAATTATATCCGCCACGAAACCGAAAAAAACGTTTTTTTACCGGAGTTTATGCGTAAAAGCGTAACAGAGAACGACTTTTTATTGAGTTTAATATGGAACTTTAATCATTACTCCAGTTCGGAGTGGTATATCGCAAAAATTAATTAGCCTCTATTTTTAGTTATTCGGAAATTCCGAACAGTCCTTTCTTTAGGTATATAATTATACAAGCGGTATATTGTACGAGAAAAAAGTTGAGAGCCACTTGTTGGACAAATTATCGCGCGCAAATCCGATAATTCCAAATTGTTATTTATTTTCAATTATTTATAATTAAAGATAATGCATAATTAACTGGACTTATTCCTTTTTCCAAGCATTCATTGAGACGTAAGCAAGGCGGCAGTCGCCTGCGGAAACTTAAAAAGAAAGGATTTTATAATGACTGAAATTTTAGAAACACAAAACAAAGAATGGGGATTTTAGGGTACTGCAAAAAATATTTTAGGCACAAAAAAGAAAGACACAACAAGCATGGAACGAGGCTTTTAGATTGATCAGGGAAATCGCAGACTTTACGCCCGAAGAAACTAGAGATTTACTGGATAACCGTTGGGGACGTCATATGGCGGATAGTTTTTATGATGAGTTACAGCATGGTATTTTTGCAAAAGAATTTAAGAAAAGAATAACTAAGCAACGACATTACTCTTATTATGTATCCTCTGATAAATATGGTGATAAAATACCACAAAAATACAAAGATTTTTGTAAAGAACTTGAAAATTTAAGCCAAAAATATGGTATAGTTATTCAAGCCTTTGGTGGTGTTATTCAAAACACAGAGGGGTTTCAAGGTTATAGCACCGATTTAGATAGCGGCGATTTAATGCCGATTTGGGAAGCATAAAAAAAGTGCTCCGCCCACAAAGCCGGAAAATCCCCTTTAGAGGGGCTTTTCCCCGTAGCGAATTCGTTTAGTTAAATCCTTTCTTGCGCATTCGCTTTACGGACAAGGAAACCAGAGATGTTGCCTCTGATTGCCTTGCTACTTCAGCTATTAGGCTATAACCTTGCTTAACCGGTAAGTTCGGATGCCTTGGATTTTCTCAGAGATAAGTAGGTATTCTTTATGTTGCTTAGCGTAAAGCGACATTGCGCCGCGCACCGAGTTTTCTTTCCACCCGAGTGTTTCGGCAAGTGTTTTTAGGGTTTCGCCCTCGGGTTGGGAGAGCATTTCAACCATAAGCGCTAATTTGTTGGTCTTTTTAAAAAGCTTGGTTATTTGCGCATTTGTTGCCTCTTCAGCAGACTCAGATGGGGTTTCGATTATAACTTCGGGAATAGTCTCGATAATCTCAACCTCTTGAACAACGGGATTTTTTATTGATTTGACAGATTTGCTTCTGGCTTTTTTCTTTTTAGATGTTGTCATATCTGTTTCCTTTCAATTAATGTTAATGTCATTGCAATGAATGCTTGGAAATACTTATAAGTCCAGTCATTTATTACGATAAAAGAGAATAATATGGGAGAAAAGGTATCATTACGAGAGTATGCGCGAATACGGGGTGTTCGGCTTAATGCCGTGCAGACGGCGTTGCGTTCGAGGCGAATTCATACAACAACCGATGGCAAAATTGATGTGGAGATGGCCAATAAGGAATGGTTTATGAATACAGACCCTGCCAAAAGCCATAAAACGGACCCGTTGTTTGAGGCTCAAGGCGGTGGGGCAAAGGCTAATCTATCAAGCTTTCAACAAGCAAAAACTGCTGATGTTTATTATCGAGCGATGCTTGCTAAAGCCAAACTCAAGATGATAACCGGCGAAACGATTGACCGTAAACGTGCCGGAGCGCACGCTTATAATCTTGGGCGACAGTTAAGAGACTTGTTTTCGAGCTTTTCAACGAGGTATGGGGCGATAATTGCGGCAGAATTAGGCGCGGACGAGCATAAAACAATGGTGATTTTGGATGAATATGTACATAAACTCCTCGCAGAAAGCCGAGACCTCATCGACCGAGAGCTTTGATGTTGAGGGTTTCGTTGAGAATGAGTTTTTCAAAGGTGTTGAACCGGATTCTTATATGTCGGTATCTGAATGGGCGGATAAATATCGAATGCTTTCTTCCAAATCTGCCTCTGAGCCGGGGCGTTGGCGGACATCTCGCACGCCATACTTAAAGGAGATTATGGATTGCCTGTCGCCGAAAAGTCCTATTCAAAAGGTTGTCTTTATGAAAGGCGCGCAAATCGGCGGCACAGAATGTGGCAATAACTGGCTCGGTTATATTATGCATAAAGCGCCGGGGCCAATTATGGCGGTGTCGCCAACGGTTGAAATGGCCAAACGTAACTCTCGCCAACGGATTGACCCGCTGATTGAGGATTGTGTCGCGCTTAAAAATGTGGTGAGTTCGCCACGTTCTCGTGATAAAGGCAATACGATGCTTTCTAAAGATTTCTTGGGCGGCGTTTTGGTTATGACCGGGGCAAACTCTGCGGTTGGGCTTCGTTCTATGCCTGCCCGATATCTGTTTATGGATGAAATTGACGGCTATCCTCAGGATATTGATGGCGAAGGAGATCCTATTCTTTTGGCAGAACGGCGAACCGCCACTTTTAGCAAGCGCAAGAAAATATTGCTTGTTTCAACGCCGACAATTAAAGGGTTATCTAACATCGAGCGAGAGTTTGAGCTTTCAGATAAGCGGTATTATTTAGTGCCCTGCCCGTATTGCGGTGGATTTCAAAAATTGGAATGGACGCAAATTAAAGCAGACAATGGCGCTGTGATGTATGAGTGTATCCATTGCAATAAGTTGATTGGCGAGCATTATAAAACGCAAATGCTTGCCAATGGATATTGGGAGGCAACAAACAAAAGCGATGGTTTAACGGCTGGTTTCCACCTCTCATCGCTTTATTCGCCGGTTGGATGGCTTTCGTGGAAAGAATGCGTTGACATCTATGAGAAAACCAAAATTAACCCGAGTTTGATGCAAGGGTTTCAAAACACCATCTTGGGTGAAACATACGAGGCAGAAAGCGATGCTCCAGAATGGCAACGTCTTTACGAAGCACGAGAAACTTACCCAATCGGCACAATTCCGATGGGAGGATTGTTCTTAACCGCTGGCGTGGATATTCAAAAAGACCGAATTGAATGCGAAGTTGTCGCTTGGGGACGGCAAAAGCAGAGTTGGTCGGTGGAATATTTTGTTTTGGACGGTGATACGGCAAAACCTGAGGTATGGAAACGACTAGCGGATGTGGTCAACCGTGATTATCCACATGAAAGTGACATTACGCTGCCAATTCGGGTGATGTGCGTTGACTCAGGCTATGCAACACAAGATGTTTACAGCTTTGTGCGGCAGTTTAACCAAGCCGTTTGAGGCGGTGGCGGTGCAAGAGCTAATGCTCCAAGAACAGTTGTTGCCATCAAAGGACAAAGCCGAGACACGGCGATGCTCCTCTCCACCTCAAAAGCCGATACGAAGAAAAAAGGCTTAAAAGTGTGGAATGTCTCTGGTCCGGTAATTAAGACCGAGCTTTATCGGTGGCTTAAAATGGAACGTGTTGGTGAGGATGCGAGCTTGTTTGGCAAATGCCACTTTCCGCAGTATGCTGAAGAATATTTCAAACAACTGACGGCGGAAAAACAAGTCATTAAGGTTTCCAATGGCTATCCGAAACCAGTTTGGGAGAAAGATCCGGCAAGGCGGAATGAGGCGCTTGACTGTCGTGTCTATGCCCGTGCCGGCGCAGCGATTTACGGCTTAGACAGGATGAGCGAAAAAGCGTGGCTTGAGTTGGAGAGCCTTATTCCGGTAACTCAAGCGGCTAAACAGAAAAAGAAACCGGCAATATTTATTCAAATGCAACAGACAAAGGTAGATGACCCGTGGTTATGATTGAAACATTAAAAGAAAGGCTAATGGAGGCTGAAACCGCCTATCACAAGCTGATGATTGGTGAAAAAGAAGTCAGCGTTACGGTTGGCGGTTTTGGCGCGACAACATATAGCCAAGCAAGTATCACGCAACTTGAAAATACATTGCCTCGCTAAAGGCGCAGATTGCCTCAGCTGAGGGAATAAGTGTTGGCAGAAGACGGATTATAAAGGTTGTATTTTAAATTACTTTCTTTAATATTTCTTATATACTATTTAACAAATATAGGAGCACTATAATGAAATTACTCGTAGTGAATTTATCATGGTTTGACGGAAATTATGATAAAAAAGCCAAGACTTCTGCATCTGGTTTTGCTTATTCTAAAGAAAACCCTTATGTACATGAATGTTTTAACTTTAAAAACAAAAATGGATACTATTATGCTTATGTTCCGGGAATGTCTTCCTTAAATATACAGCGTATTGGGGCAAATCGTTCAGAAGATTCTATTTCAAATGTTTTTGTCATTTTTATTTCTAAAGATGAAAAAAGTAATGCAAGAAAAATAATTGGATATTATGAAAATGCAACTGTATTAAAGAAATCTCATAAAGGTCCGAATATATTAAACGGTCAAAATATTTATTACTTAATTTCATCGCAAAAAGCGAAAGTTTTTCCTGTTGAAAAACGACCAGTGATTGATGGGATATCATCATTTAAAGGTTCTAGAGGATTGTTTGGCCAGAAGGCAGTATGGTATCCAGATCTTAGTAATACCAATGTTGTTCATATTGTCTCAAAAATGTTGGTTGATATTGGAAAAATTAAACATTTTTTTGGATATGAAAATCTAGAAGAATATAATGAAATACTTAGTTCAGAAATAGAAAAATCTTACAATGATGATTCTTCAAATCGCAAAGAACGTTTAAAAAAAGCTCCTAAAATTCCAGCAAAAACACAAATGACCACCTCTCAATATCGTAGGAATCCTGACGTTATAGCAGAAGTTTTACACCGTGCAAACGGAATATGCGAACATTGTCACCAACCAGCACCTTTTATTTCCAAAAGCAAAGGAACACCTTATCTTGAAGTTCACCATATTATTCAATTATCTAAGCAAGGTGAAGATACCGTGGAAAATACAATAGCAGTTTGTCCCAATTGCCATAGGAAACTGCATTTTGGAGAATAATGAGAACAACAAGTTGGTAAGCCCAGTTTTATACTGGGCTTTTTTATGGAAAAAATATGACAGATACATCACATAAATCAGCATCGCAGACATTGCGGGAGATTGCCTCATGGCAACCGGGAGGAGGATCAGCAGATAGCGATTTATTACCGGAACTTTCGACAATGGTTGCCCGCTCGCGCGATTTATCCCGTAATCACGGTATTGCCAGCGGGGCGATGCAAACGCTTGCTGACAATATTGTTGGCACGGGGTTTCGCTTATCTGCCAAGCCTGACTATAAACTCTTGGGCAAAACCAAAGAATGGGGGGAAGAATGGCAAGCCAAAGTTGAGAGTTTGTGGCGCTCGTGGGCAGAAACGTTTGCTTGTGATGCGGGCAAAGGTCTTAATTTTCACGGGCTGACGACACAGATTTTTAAGTCATGCCTTATAAATGGCGAGGCTTTGGCCTTGGTTTTGTGGCTTCCGGAACGGCAGTTTGCGACAGCAATTCAGCTTGTCGAGCCTGACAGGCTGTCTAACCCGAATAACAGCAACGATACAAAAAACTTGCGTGGCGGGGTGGAAATTGACAAGTTTGGTGCGCCGATTGCTTATCATATTTTAAAAGAGCATCCGGGTGACTATTGGTCTGCAGGTTTACAATGGGAACGCATTCCTGCTTTTACAGAGTTTGGCAGGCGGCGCATTTTGCACGTTCACGATATTAGTCGCATTGGGCAAACTCGTGGCAAGCCTGTTTTGTCCTCGATTATGCCAATGTTTAAGATGCTTGACCATTATGAACGTTCGGAACTCCAAGCGGCGATTGTGAATGCAATGATTGCGGCGTTTATCGAAACACCCATGGACGGTGAAAGCCTTAACGAACTATTCGGAGGCAGTGGTGATGATTATCTGAATGCCAAAAAAGATTGGAAAGTCAAACTTGAGGGTGGTTCGATTATTCCTATCTTCCCCGGAGATAAAATCGCGCCGTTTACACCAAGCAGGCCGAACTCTGCATACGGCAGTTTTGTGGAAAATCTGCTTCGTCATATCGGGACAGGTTTGAATATCCCCTACGAGTTGCTGTTAAAGGATTTTTCAAAGACGAACTATTCGTCTGCGCGTTCGGCTTTGTTGGAGGCTTGGCGGTACTTTAACGGCAGACGGCAATGGTTGGCTGATTATTGGGCTACGCCGGTTTACGAGCTATGGCTTGAGGAAGTCGTCAATAAAGGCTTGGTGGATGCTCCGGACTTTTACGAAAACCGTTATGCCTACACACGTTGCAAATGGATTGGCCCCGGCCGCGGTTGGGTTGACCCTGTAAAAGAAGCTCAGGCTTGCCAGCTCCGTATGGAAATCGGCCTCTCCACCCTTGAGGCGGAATGCGCTTCTCAAGGCTTAGATTGGGAGGAAGTGGTTGAACAGCGGGTTCGTGAGAAGAACAAACTTAAAGAAATGGGGTTAATAAATGAAAATACTCAACAAAACAATTTGGGCGATAACGCCCGAGATGATGACAACAATGGCCGAGATAGCCAAAGAGACGAGAAAAACACCTGAAGCTATCGCCAAAGAAATAGGACGAGATATGAAGAACACAAATGCCGTTTCAATTCGAGACGGCATTGCTGTTATTAAGGTATCTGGTCCGTTGTTTCGCTATGCCAATTTGATGACACGAATTTGTGGTGCAACCTCGTATGAGTTGTTGGCGCAAGACTTTAATAAAGCTTTACAAGACATTCAAATTAAAGGAATTGTTTTTGATATTGATAGTCCGGGCGGTGAAGTCAACGGTTGTTCGGAAATCGCTGACATGATTTATCAGGCACGTGGTCAAAAGCCGATTATCGCTTATGCTTCGGGGGCTTGTTGCTCAGGTGCTTATTGGATTGCCTCATCGTGCGACAAGATTTTGGCATCTGATACGGCTCTTTTAGGTTCTATCGGCGTGGTTTCTATTTTTGAGAAAGATGATGACGACAAAACCATTGAGATTGTCTCATCGCAAAGTCCTAACAAGCGTCCAGATATCAATACTGAAGAAGGTAAAGCCAAGATACAGGCGCGAGTTGATGAGCTGGCGGAGGTCTTTATCGCTAAAGTGGCGCGTAACCGAGGAATTACCGCGATGGATGTTGTTAAAAACTTTGGCGCTGGCGATGTTTCGGTAGGACAACACGCTGTCCGCAATGGTCTGGCGGACGGTTTGGCTTCGTTTGAAGCAATTATTACAGACCTTAATATGGAGAAAACATTCATGAATGACACTATAAATATTAATGCAGAGGAAATCCGACAGGCAGAACGAGAGCGAATGGCCAAAGTTTTTGCCGCTGATATTACTAAAGGCAAAGAAACAACGGCACAGGCTTTGCTTGCTAAGACTGAACTGGCGGCGGAAGATATCTTGGATATTTTAGGGACAATCCCCGAAAAGCCGGACAATACTTTTGAAAAAGCGATGGCGGCGATTAAAAATCCCGATATTCGCCCGGCGGCGGAAGCTGAAGAAGAAACACCAGAGGCAATTGCAGGTCGCATTGCCTCTTTTGCTAAGGAGAACAGATAATGGTCGCACAAGGATTTAGAGATCAAGGCGAAACAAAAGCTGATAACTTAATTGCCGGAGAGTTTCCCAGAATTACACGACTTATGACGATTACGGCAGGCAAATATAAACGAGGCACATTGTTAGGCTTTGCCGAGGGTAATTACGAAAATGGACGGATGAAAATCAGCACGAGTGCGCCCGAGGCAGTGTTGGCGGAAGATGTGGATGCAACGACCGAGGACAAGCAAGCGGTGGTCTATTTGACGGGGGAGTTTAATCTCTCTGCTTTGACCGCCAATGCAGATGTTTCAACGCTTATTACCAAACTTAGAGCTAAGAGCATTTTTGTAATAACAAATCAACCTTATTAATAAGAAAGGCAAATAAATGGATATTTTTTCAACTCATGTGTTGTCAAAGGTAGTGGAACGGCTGCATACACCGCCTTCTTTTTTGCTTGATACATTCTTCCCGAATGTTCAAACCTCGGATAAAGAAGAGATTTTCTTTGATGTAACCGACAGCAAACCACGCATTTCGCCGTTTGTCTCTCCACTTTTGCCGGGCAAAGTCATTGATGGCGGCGGATATCAGACCAAATCGTTCAAACCGGCATATGTTAAGGATAAACGGCGTTTTGATGCCAATATTCCTTATAAACGTGTGGCCGGTGAAACTATCGGCGGTTCTTTATCCCCTGCTCAACGTTATGAGCGAGCATTGGCAACTCATTTAAAAGATCAGTTGGATAATCTGACCCGCCGTGAGGAAGTGATGGCGGCAGAAATCCTACGCACCGGCAAAGTTATCGTTTCTGGTGATGGCTATCCGGCGCAAACGGTTAATTTCGGTCGAGATGAGGCGTTGACTAAGGCTTTGACAAGCACGGCAACTTGGGACAGTTCCGGTGTTAATCCGGTTGATGACTTGGAAGATTGGGCGATAACCATTCAGGATAAATCCGGCATGGTTGCCAAAACAGTGGTAATGGATCCGCTGGCTTGGAAACTCTTCCGTTCCAATGAAACCGTGCAGAAATACTTGGACATCCGTCGTGGAACGAACAATTCTCTCAATATTGATCCGGTTTTAAGATCAGAAGATGCTAAAGCCCGCAATGTCGGCTCTATCGGCGATTTCGATATTTGGGTCTATAACGACACTTATATTAATGATGCCGGAGTTACGACCAAGTTGTTGCCTGAGAAGACAGTTCTACTTGGTTCTCGTGAGGGATTGGAGGGAACACGTTGCTATGGAGCTATCCATGACGAGAAAGCTAACTGGACGGCTAACCGCTACTTTACCAAGTCTTGGTTAGAGGAAGACCCGAGTGTGCGGTGGCTTTTGTTGCAATCTGCGCCTTTGGTTGTTCCTTATCGTCCGAACGCTTCTATGTGTGTAACCGTTGGTTAAGGAGGGATTATGAAAATTAAAGCTTTGATAACCCTTGCAGTTGGCAAACAAAAAGATGTGCCACCGGGGAAAATCTATGATGTTAGCGACAGCGAAGCTAAACGGCTGATTGCATTGGGATTTGCCGAACCGGTTAAAAAATCCCAAGCGCAAGAACCGGCAAACAGCAATCAATCTGATGAGAAAGGACAGGAAGATGGTTCTTCCTCTGGAAAAAGCGGTTAACAGCCTGTTTAGCCGAATGGGGCGGATAGGAAATTACAAGGGACGGCAAGTCCTTTTTTTATTATCTGCCCCTGATGAGGTGGTGGGGATTGGGTTTGTCAAAGCACAAACTCCAACCGCCAAACTTCAGCTGAGGGTTTCTGATGCACCGGAATTACAGGTCGGTGACGACATAATGGCGGATAACCGAGTGTTTCATATTTCATCTGAGCCAATGAAAGAGATCCATAACCTGATTTGGACGGTGGATTTATGCGTTTGAGAACGACAATAGAGGGAAAACTCTCTGAATTTTTGGAAGTGGAATATAAAAAAGGTGCGGATGCCGTAACAAGAGGCATAACCAATGCAACTGATGGCTTAAAGAATGCCATGCGGTCACAGGTTAAGTCGTCCGGTTTAAGCAACCGGCTTGCTAACACTTGGCGGGGAAATGTTTATCCGAAAGGCAAAAAGAGCTTTTCCGCCGCCGGTGTGGTTTATTCCAAAGCTCCGAAAATTATGGCCGGATTTGAATATCAAACCGTTATTCGTGGCAAAAATGTTTTTTGGCTTGCGATACCGACCGAGGCCATTCCCAAACGGGCGTTAGGTAAAAAAATGACACCGGCAGTCTATGAAAAAGCCAGAGGGATCAAGCTCCGCCTTGTTTACCGATTACACGGCGCATCGCTTTTGGTACATGAGCGCAAAAAGAAGTCAATCATCGCGTTTTGGCTAGTTCCACAGGTCAAAATGCCGAAATTGATACATTTTCAAACAGAGGGAGAGAAATGGTTGAGTCGCTTACCAACCTTGATTTTACAGAATTGGAAAGATGATGAGTGATTATGCAGGTACTGGAACAAAAAATTGTAATACGTTATTTATCAAAATATTAAATATATTCATAGTTACCTCCTTTATTAAAAATTTGCCTAAAGACAATAAAATATTTTGGAAGAGGTCTCTTAATAATTTAATTAGATTTTCAACAACCCAGCCCTTACACAGGTCTAATACCTGCAGAATCACTCTCCCTCTTAGTAGTAAATAAAATATAGAAAGTCAATATAAATGAGTAAACGAGAGCAGATTTTACAGGCCTTATTTGAGAAATTGCAAACATTAGAAAATATCCCTATCAAACGCAATGAAACTATACCTCAAGTTATTCCTGAAACCGAAATTGTGATGTTGCGCGATGGTAAACAAGGTGAGCCGGAAATTATTTTGTCGCCGCCGATGTGTATTTTTAAGCATGAAGCGGAGGTGGAAGTTATCGTGCAAGCGGTAAAACCGGAAGACCGAGATAAAAAACTTGATGAAATTTTGGTGCAAATCGGCGTGTTGCTGTCGTCTGATGTTACGCTACGCGGGCTGACAGACTACGTTTATCCCAAGCCACCTGAGATTTTAGAAGAGTTTATCGAGGGCGCACCAACCATGAAAGCGGCAGTTATCCCGATTATTTTAGAATATTCAACCACAAACGTCTTATATTGACTTTTAAAGTTAAATGTGCTTTATAAATATGCAATAAAACTATAGAGAATGGGTATGATAAAACTAAAAAAGTTTTTAGAAAAATATAAAGATATAACCGATTGGACAATTATCAGCGATTATTGTTTAAATGATGCATCAAAAAAAGATACATTTGTTTTTACATTGTGTCCGTTAAATTTTATAAAAGATATTGATTCTTGTTTTAATAATGTTTTTGATCTTAAACACGTACATGAAATAGCAGATAAAGCTATAACAATTTTGAAACAATCCTATTGTTTTACCATTGCCTTAGTTTTTGACAATAAAAAAGCTAAAGATACTTTTGTTAAAAATAAAGTCCAAAATATAAA
>URXV01000009.1 GCA_900551865.1 uncultured Rickettsiales bacterium | reverse complement strand
CTTATGCGGAACAATGAACTTTGGTTCTGTACAATATTAAGAATTAAACGTTCGTTAAACGCATAACCGCGCAATTTTGTTTTATGCGCTTCTCGGATGTGGGATTTATGTTTAGCCTTAACTTTTATTGCTGATGGAAGAAACCTGCCGCCAATGATTTTAGGATATATCAATACTAAAGGAAGATATGCGTCTCCGTCCGAACAGGAACAGTCTGTCCGCTCTTACGCTGACTGCTATAATCTGACAATTGACAAATTCCTTAAAACAGATGACCTTGCAAAAACTCTGCCAAGCAGCCTGAAACAAGGCGATGTCTTAATTGTGGCCGACATTTCAATTATTGGTGAACGATTTGAAGATATTATCAAGGTTATTACCCAGCTTTCCGCTTACAAACTGCGAATCTGTACAATCAAAGAAAACCTGACCCTTGATTTGGGATTTCCCTTCCTAATGGAAGATTGCCTGAATGACATTTTGAAAATCTATAAAGGCCTGCTTTCCATAAAAAACAAAGCCATTCAGGAAAATCTTCTGCAAACGGGGAAAAAACGAGGCCGCCCGTTCGGCAAAATGATTCGTACGTCTTTATCGGGTCAGGAGCAAGCAGTGGCAGAACTTATTTCCGCCGGCGTAACCAAAGCAGAGATAGCGAAACGTTTTGGCATCGGCAGAACTACTCTTTATACCTTTTTAAAACGTTGCAAAGAAAGGAACACTCATGCCTGAAGTTTTATTTCTGTTTTGCCGTTCGTTTGAGAAGCCCTCTTCCTCTGCATTAGTACTCAATCGTTTTTATACGACGAAAGTTTGGAGGCATAATGGCTGAATTCACTCAATACATTAATAAACTGCAGGCCAAAATAGTTAAATATTCTCAAAAAGCCAAAACGAGCAAGCGGCTTGCTTTGCGTATTATTTTATGGAATTTCAAATATATATTAAAAAATCTAGCCAAACAAAAAACTTCATACACGGATAAGAAAATACATATCGGCGTTGAAGCTCTCGGAGGTATGGGAGACCTGATTATCGCGGCGAAATACATCTGTGCCCTTGAAAAATATTTTGGTGCAGATGTTATTATTGATATTTTATGCAACAATAAGGATTTATGTTATAAAAACGTCATTTTTCCTAAAAATACAGTATATGCAAAAGAAGACGCCCCGAACTATGACCTGTATATTTCCTTTATCCGTTTCCCTGTTATTGAAAACTATATACCAAATCGTCTAAATAAAAAGGTTTCCGCTTATATTGAATCTGTTAATCAGTTTCACCAGAAAAATTTATTTATCAGCAAAAATGCTTTTTTAGGACTAGCCATATCTATGATGAGGGGGCGTACAAGAGAAAACCAAGGAGACATCAATAATTTACTCGGTATGGATAAGTTAGATTTCGAACTGGAAAGCAAGTTGGACATTTACAGCGTTTTACGGAAATTTGGAATAAACACGCCGAATTATATTACTATTCAGACCGGATCCGGCCGCTGTTGGGAAAATATAAAAAATGAAACACGGCAATGGCCGGAAGAATATTACAGACGTTTCGTCAAATTGCTTAAGGAGAAATATCCCGAGGTTCAAATTATTCAAATCGGCAGCAAAAAGCAACCCCCAATTTCAGGTGTTGACATAGATTTGCGTGACCAAACAGATATAGAAGAGGCTTTTTCACTTTTGAAGCATGCAAAACTGCATATTTCTCAAGAGGGCGGAATGGTTCATGCACGCCATTTTTTAGGCGGCGGCACATCCGTTGTCCTGTTTGGACCGACCGACGAGAGATTTTACGGCTATCCGGAAAATATAAATTTAAGCAGGAGAATCTGCCCGTTTGCCTGCGAATGGGTTGAAGACGACTGGATGAGAAAATGCATCAAAACCGGACGTTGTGCCGATTGCATGCAAAGACTGACGCCCGAATTTATCATGGAATTTGTGAAACTTTAGTACGGAGACTATTATGAGCGATATGATAAATATAGCAATGATTTGCGATGAAAATTTTACCTGCCTAACCAAGACGTGCATAAAGTCCATCATTGCAAATAAAAAAAACAATACACGTTATCATTTTTATATCATAGGTGTCGAGATATCAAAACAAACAATTCAGGAGTTTCAGAATTTAGAACAAACCAATGTAGTCATTACCATATTAGTTAAAAATAATGATTACGAAAATATTGGACAGCTAAAGCATCGAGTATCAAAAGCTGCTTTATTTAAATTTCAATTGCCCAATCTTATATCTGCCGACAAAGTTTTATATTTAGATGGTGACATTGTTGCATCTGACGATTTAGGCGAATTGTATCATACAGATATTTCTGAAAACTATGCTGCCATGGCTGTTGACTGGGTGGCAGAAATCAGAAAAGAAGACCATATCAGATTATTGCATCGCCACTACTTCAATTCAGGGGTTATCTTGCTAAATTTAAAGAAGATGAGAGAAGACGGTATCGCTGAAAAATTATTGGCTTATAAAGAGCATGATACATTTAATCGTTATATGGATCAAGATGCCTTTAATGTAGTTTTATACCCAAAGATTTTTCTTTTAAACGAAAAATATAATTTTCATGAAGAATATGAAAAATTAAGGTTAAAAGATACAAAATATGCTTACTTACAGACAATTGATAATATTGTTTTAAGGCATTATACTGCATATAAACCTACTGAAGATTTAAAATTTCCTCATTCAGAACAATTTTTTCATTATGCTGACTATTCAGATTTTGTAAATTGCATAATAAAGACAATGAGAGATGATTATGCGAGATTATATCAACATTTTGCAATTTTATCTTCTAAACATGAAGATTTAGTCAAAAGAGTAAGGAATTTAGAAGAATCCTTTTGGAAAATTCAATTTTGCAAACTCTTTATTCAAAAAGCAAATAATCAATATTCTTATTTACTTTTAGGTTTACCGTTATTCAAAAAAACGATACGACCTGAAAATAAAAAATATTATTTATTTGGTTTACCTATAACAAGTATCTCTACAAAAAACAATATTAAAACCATCCGAATTTTTGGTATAAAGATAAGCCGTAAACAAACAATCTCTCCATTTTCCGACACTTTTTCCATTAAAGCAAATGATAAGGGAGTTTTTGAAATTTCAAAACTTTCAGATTTACCTGAATTATCCAAAGAAAAATTAAACATCGGTTTTTTATTAGCAGGAGGACTGGGTGACACTTGTCTAGCTGCCAATTACTTATATTATTTCAAACAAAAATTTAATAATTACAATATTCATATTGATGTATATGTACGTAATACGAATTCTATTGCTAAAACGGTTTTTGAAAATACCAATATTACCGATAGAGTTTTTACCACTTACAAAGACGGAAAATATACTGACGTTTCCTGTATTTATAAAAAATATGATTTATTTATCAGACTTGTCAGACTGCCGGAAATATTACATTTAAATGCAGCCAACACGGCTAAATTTCCTTTGTTTCAGCAATACACCAACATGCTTCAACAATTCAGACAAGACTATTTATCCTTATTTTCATCTGATTTGAATGCGTTGTCGTATTGCAATTTAAAGAAAATAAATCGTGTACAACAAGCTGATATTAATAACTTTTTAGGAATACGAAAACAATTTACTTATACATTGCCGATTAACATAGGTACAATCGAAACACTAAAAAAGTTTAATTTATTAAATAAAAAGTTTATCACAATCCATAATGAAACCGATTTACGTTATCCCGAAGGTTCCTGTAAATTATGGAAAGCTGAAAATTTCAGTAAACTGATTGAACTTATAAAAAAACAATATCCTGACTATATTTTTGTACAAATAGGAGGCGATAAATTACGTTCTCCTGAAATTCCCGGTGTAGATTTCTATTTAACCGGGCAGATTAACTTTGAAGAAATAAAAGTGTTGTTAAAAGAATGTCTCTTGCACATTGATATTGAAGGAGGATTTGTTCATCTGCAAAGAGCTATCAACGGCAGTTCCTCCTGTGTTTTATTTGGACCGACCAATATAGAGTTCTTTTCTTATCCTGAAAATATAAATATTACCAACAATGTATGTGCAGGATGCGAAAATATTTTTCCAAACTGGCAAAATGAATGCTTAAATCAAGAAAAAAATATTTGTATGCGCAGTATAACTCCCGGCGCAGTAGCACAGCAAATTCTTTCTTATTTAAATAAAAAAGAATTTGAAACAAAAGACTGCTGTAAAATTTTATCATTAAAAGATGCAAAAGCAAAATATAAAACCATTTATTTTTCTTTTAATGGATTAGGTGATACTTTACTCTTTCGTTCTGCTATTGAAAAACTATCAAAACAACGCCAACAGCGTATTCTTATAGGTACGAAGAATGCTGAATTATTTAAAGATTCAAAGTGTATTGATATTCTTGAAGGTATTAATGAATCAACATTTAATGCACTGCAACAACAACAACTCTTAGAAAATAACATTGAGCCGATTTTTATTACTGGAGTCAAATACATTAAAGACCCAAAACTGGGTTACCGCAGACAATGGCCGAATGGACATTTATTAACATCACTTTGTAATAAGCTTGGTGTTATTGGAAAAATAGAACTTGCCGGCTCTTTAAATTTAAATGAAACAGAAAAAGCTTACGGTCGTTTTTTTGAGAAAACACAAATTGCATTTATCTCAAAAGGTCTCAGCCAATACAAAACCATACCTTTACCCGTTATACAAGATGTTGTAAAAAAATTATCCGATAAATATGATTTTGTACAACTGGGAAATGCTAATGATCCGTTATTGGATGGTGTATTAGATAAACGTGGCTGTCCCTCATTACGAGAAGCAGCTTCGATTTTATACAATTCAGATTTATTTGTCGGAGGAATCAGCGGATTAATGCATCTAGCTCGCTTTGTAGGCTGCCCTAGTGTGATTGTCTACAGTCATGCTGAACCTGAAGCTCTTGTCCATTATTCGTGCAATACAGACATTCATCCCCAAATGTATACCTGTTCAGAATGCGGAAAAGGCAACTGTTTTCCTTATCAAATCAAATGCTGTAACAATTATGGCTGTATCTCTGGTATTACAAGCGATGAAATTATTTCCGCCATTGAACAGCAATTAAAAAAACGATCTCACTTTTCCCCTCTAACTATCGGATATGAAACAACTACTCCTAATAAAGTTAAAGGGATTGAGGAATTTATAAAAAAGCATGGAGCCTTAAAATAAAATGCCATTACTCACTACATACATAGAAAAATTCCAAGATATCCGGGTGCTGGTTATCGGCGACATTATGCTGGACCGTTTTATGTACGGAAAGGTGGAGCGGATTTCTCCAGAAGCCCCTGTACCGGTATTTAAGTTTCATCATGAGAAAAAAATGCTCGGCGGAGCGGGAAACGTAGCGGCGAATCTCGCGGCGTTGGGCGTACACTGCGATTTCATCGGGATAATCGGCAAAGACGAAGCGGGACGGAGTCTTTCGGGTCTGCTTTCGGGCGTCAACGTCCACAGCCATCTCCTGCGCCTTGCCGATTATCCGACAATCGTAAAAACCCGCCTGATTGCCGGCGCCAACCACCTGACCCGGGTCGACCAGGAAGAAATTCTTCCGGTCATTACAGATTTGCTTCCGCGTTATAAACGGATTTTGACACATGCCGTCAAAAAGGCCGACATTGTCTTAATTTCAGACTACAACAAAGGGTTGTTGACCCCGGTTACAACGCAAATGATTATTGACATCTGCCGACAGTTTGGAAAACAGACCATTATAGATCCCAAAGGAACCGATTATTCAAAATACATCGGCGCGACATTGATTAAGCCGAATCTGAAAGAGTTTTCAGAAGCTACCGGGCGTTCGTACAATCCGCTGACTGCGGATTTTCACGAGCAGGTAAAAGCCGGCGCCAAAATATTGTTTGATAAATTTTACATTAAAAACCTTCTGGTTACGCTTTCTGAATACGGGATGGTTTATATTCCGGCTGACAATCCGGACGAACTGATGCAAATTCCAACCGAAGCCAAAGAAGTTTTTGATGTTTCCGGTGCCGGCGATACGGCTTTGGCTACATTAGGAGCCTGCCTGGGAGCAGGAGTTCCGGTTAAAGACGCGATGAAACTCGCCAACACTGCATCCGGCATAGCCATCGGAAAGCTGGGCACGGCAACCGTTACGGCAGACGAGTTAAAAACGGCGCTCTCGCAAAGGGCGATGCCGGACGACGGCTGGATTCAGAAAAAGAAAATTATCACATTGGAACAAGCTAAAAGCATCGTCAAACATCTGCATGACCAGGGAAAACGTGTCGGTTTTACCAACGGCTGCTTTGACTGTTGCCATCTGGGGCATTTAAACTCATTTATGCAGGCAAAAAAACTTTGCGACGTTTTAATTGCCGCCGTAAACTCGGATGCTTCGGTCAAACGTTACAAGGGGCCGTCGCGGCCAATTCAGGATGAAAAAACGCGGGCGCTTTTATTAGCTTCATTGGAAATGATAGATTATGTTATCGTTTTTGAGGAGGATTCCCCTTTACATATTGTAGATGCACTACGGCCAGACATCGTTGCAAAAGAAGGGTATGCGCTGGAAAACTGGCCCGAGGGAAAACTGGCACAAAGCTATGGCGGCAAGGCGGTCATCTTAAAGAGGCTGGACGGGTACTCCACTTCCGGCTTGGTAGAAAAAATGAAAGGATAGGATTATGAACCGAATAAAAAACATAGATTTTCTCAGAATTTTGTTTGCATTACTGATAGCCTTCCATCATTTTACCAATACGGGAGCTATCAGAAATTCTGCCGATATGTTTGTCAGATCTTTGCCGCAAAATACATTTAACCTGCCTTTTATTGTGGATTTTTTCTTTATCATTTCCGGCTTTTTTCTGATTATTTCCCGGAAAGACCTATCGACAATTACTTTTGTTAAAAATAAATTTTCCCGCCTGTTTCCTCTGATGCTGTTATATCTTGCGTTAATCAGGCTCTGGAAGTTTCTGGGAATTACCGACTATTCTTTCAGGGAAAGCGTCTTTTCGTTACTGTTACTGGACAATGTCGGCCTGTCTGTCCACAACAGCGGCGTTGCATGGTTTATTTCGGCGTATTTTGTTACAATCTGTTTTTATTATTATCTGTTAAAAAACTTTAATTCCAAGAATGTACAGCTTGCCATATTTTTGCTGATATATTTCAGTTATGCCTTTCTGGTGCACAGGCAAAACGGCAATATTTCAGGAACTAATATGACTTATGGCTATATTTTCAATGTAGGAATGCTCCGGGCTTTGGCTGGGATTGGCATCGGATATTTTATCGGATTATGGTACCGGCAATATAATTATACAGAGAACACGCCGCGGCAGAAAATTATATACAGCATCTTAGAAGCCTGTTCTTTGTCGTATATGATATATTTCCTGTTAGTCCATAATCCAAACCTGAATTCGCTCCTTTACGTGATGACATTTTGTGCGCTGTTCACTTTATTTCTGCTGAACAAGGGAATTATCTCCCAGTTTTTCAATAACAACATTTCCGTTATATGCGGGCGTTATGCTTTAGCCGTATATATGATTCATGAACCGGTTTTAAGAATTACCCGGCCGTTGATTTTTGACAAATACTCTCAATTGGTTACAGACCACATTTGGTATATGACAGGTGTTTATATTGCCATTGTCGCCGTTTTTGCGGTCATTGCATACCATTTTGTAGAAATTCCCGGAACAAAAATGATGAAAAAGCTGCTCTTTTCTAAAGGGGAAAATGCTGCAAGCGCCGAAAACCTAGAGAGAGAGAGAGAGAGTAACTTCTCTGCCTAGCTTTATACAAACGCTGTTTTGCCCAAAATTATTTATTACGTTAAAACCGAATTACCAATTTACCAAAACGGCGTTTGTATGACAACAGTTACTGCAAAACTTATGAAAGGATGAAATCATGCAGGAATATATCAATGCTCAATTTGACGAACTGACTTGCGGCGTGGCGGAATTGAAACAGCAGACGCCGATGATTGAAAAAATCGCAGATGTATGCACCGACGCGCTCAGGCAGGGACATAAAATCATATTTTGCGGCAACGGCGGAAGCGCAGCACAATCCCAACATCTGGCAGCGGAACTTGTGGGCCGCTATAAAATGAACCGCCCGGCGATGAACTCCATATCCTTAACGGTCGATACTTCGAACTTGACCGCCATCGGCAACGATTACGGCTATGACGTCGTGTTTTCCCGCCAGCTGGAAGGTGTGGGCAAAAACGGAGACATTCTTATCGGCCTGTCTACCAGCGGCAACTCTTCAAATGTCGTCCAAGCTTTTGAGCAAGCGCATAAAACCGGAATTAAGACGGTTGCTCTGGTAGGAAGAAAAGGCGGAAAGATGAAAGACATGGCCGATTATGCCATTGCGGTTCCGGCAGACACTTCGGCTCATATTCAGGAAATGCACATTGCCGTCGGGCACTTGATTTGCGATTTGATTGAAAGAAACATCTATGGTTAAGGCTTTGTTTCTGGACAGGGACGGTACGATTAACGTCGACTACGGCTATGTTTTCCAAAAGGAAAAATTTAAATTTATCGACGGCGTCATCGAATTGTGCCGCCGCGCCGAAGAAAAAGGGTATCTTATTATCGTCATAACAAACCAGTCCGGCATTGCCCGCGGTTATTATTCCGATGCTGATTTTCAGGAAATTACCCGTTATATGACGATGAAATTTGCCGACGACGGCGTGCATATTACCGATGTTTTCTATTGTCCTGATTTGGACGGAAACCGGCGCAAGCCGAATGCCGGAATGTTTCTGGAAGCCCGGGACAGGTACGGCATAGATATGCAAAATTCCATTTCCGTCGGCGACAAGCCGCGCGACGTGGAAGCGGGAAAAGCGGCAGGCGTCGGCAAGAACTTTTTATTTGAAACGAATTTTAACGAAGTTATGGAGGCTTTATGATTATTGTAACAGGCGGAGCCGGCTTTATAGGCTCATATATCGCAGCTGAACTTCAGGCGAAAGGATACAAGGACATCGTTATCGTTGACCGGCTCGGTTCCGACGACAAATGGAAAAACATTGCTAAAAGAGAACTGCGAGCCATTGTGGCACCGGAAGAAACATTTTCGTTTCTGGAAGAACATAAAAAGGAAATAACGGCTGTCATTCACATGGGGGCTATCTCAACGACAACGGAAAAAAATGCAGATTTGATTATACGTTCCAATTTTCAATTAAGCCAGAAACTTTGGCATTTCTGTTGCGAAAACAATGTGCAGTACATTTACGCATCCTCCGCAGCAACCTACGGCGACGGAAATATGGGGTTCACCGATGACGAATCGCTGGATTTTCTGAACAGCCTGCGGCCGCTCAACCCCTATGGCTGGAGCAAAGCTTTGTTTGACCGCTTTGCCGCCCGGGAAATCCTGGAAAAACGCCCGGTTCCCAAACAATATGCCGGATTGAAGTTTTTTAACGTGTACGGCCCAAACGAATATCACAAAGGCGGCCAGAAAAGCGTTGTCGCCCATATTTTCCCGGATGTCAAGAACGACCGGGAGGTCAAGCTGTTCAAATCCTATAATCCGGCATACAAAGACGGCGAACAATTAAGAGATTTTGTCTGGGTCGGCGACACGGCCAGCGTTATCCTGTGGCTGTTGGAAAATCCGCAGGTAAACGGGCTGTTCAATGTTGGCACCGGCGAAGCCCGTTCCTTTTACGATTTGGCTAAGGCTGCATGGGCGGCAATGGGCAAAACACCGAAAATAGGCTTCAAAGAAATGCCGGAAGAGCTGCGGGGAAAATATCAGTACTACACTAAAGCCGATTTGACGAAATTGAGAAAGGCCGGATATACAGCTCCGATGACCAGCCTTGAAGACGGCGTGCGGCAGTATGTCCAGCAATACCTTAATGCGGAAGATATGTACAAATAATGGTTTTGAGAGCACACAGCAACAAAAAAGAGCGGATAATAACCCGCTCTTTTTTTGTAATCCGAAAACCGCCGGCCTAGCCGGTGGTTTTCGGATTCCTTTTTTAATTTTCCGCACTTTAAATCTGATATAACTCAAAAAAACTTTCCATATCTTTGGGAGTCAGGTTTCCCCGGGAAAGCATATCCTGATATTTCCAGGTTTCTTTTAAGCTATCCAGATAGGCCTCTTTTTCAGCCTGTTCGGAGAGTTCGCGCGAAGTGCCAAAGCTTTTCCACACCCGGTTTTGCTCTTGGGCAACGGCTGCATTGACCTTTATCATATAGCAGACCAATTCCGTTACAATTTCAACCTCACTATTAGGCAGTTCGTCTATATCATAGACACCGAGTTGTTCCAGATAATCCTCAATCGTAAGAAACCTCGGTTCTATATAAGCCTGAGCTTCCATTACGGCTTTAAGGCCGGCAGCTTTGATTTCTTCCCAGTCTTCATGCTGATTATACCAGACAGCAGGATACGACAGCTTTATCGGATTATAACGCTTATACACTTTTGCCGCGGCCTGGTTCAGCCATAACAGCAGGGACAAATAGCTTTTGTCCGCCGGTTTCCTGAGTTTCAGATACAACAAAGCTTTCAACCCCGGGCGGTACCACAACGGAAGCCTGTTGATTTCGTCCTCCAAATCCGGATTTTCCGGATAATGCGCAACCAACTTTTCCAACGGATTTAAGTATTTGTCGGTTCTAATCGGACGGCCATCCAGCGTTGTCTGATAATATTCGCCGTTTTCATATACTTCTACCTGCAAAACCGGGTATTGCCAAGGCAGCGCATCTGCGGATACGGGCGGAATCCAACTTTTGACATTGCCATAGCAAAGATGGTATACTTTAATTCCGTCTGAAAAAAAGCTATAGCCGCTGTTGTCTTTAACGATGGCGGAAATTCGCCATCTGTTTTTACAAAATGTTTTCATAATGATAAATTATTTATATGGTGAATAATAATTTTAATTTGGCGACAGTATAGCTTTTGATATTAAAAAGGCAAGGCTTTTATTTGCCGCTCATTGCAGAAATTCAATCAGATACTGCAGCACACGCGGCGTTACCTGATGCCCCATACCGCGGATTTCCGCCGTTTCCGGTTTCAGTCCCAGCGATTCAAGCGTTTTCTGCGTCAGGACAATGCTGTCGGCGGGAATAACGTTGTCATTTGTTCCCTGTATGAGCAAAATATCCGGTTCGGACACAACCATATCCGCATCAAAATCGTCGGTCAGCACCAAAGGAACGCCGGAAAGCGACACGGCACGCCCGATGTGGTTGGGATTGGTCAGCGCCGTCAGTACAGCCATCAGCCCGCCCTGCGAAAATCCGGTAACGTCTATATTTTCATACGGAATGCCCAAGTCATTATGAATCTCGTCAACCAAATCATGCAACACGTCTACGTTGTCTACCGCGTCAGCAAGCATACGGCCGTACAGTTTCATCTCCGACATTTCCGCACCAAACGCAGGAATGGCAAACCACTGGTACCCGCGATGCGGCGCCCTGTCCGGAGCGGTCGGATAATAAAATGCAGTATCGGGCAAATCCTTTTTCAGAGAATTGGTCATTCCATGCATCCGGGCGCCGTTTTGCCCGTAACCGTGAATAATTATCAGCGCTTTTTCCGGATTGTCCGGAATATAAGAAAGCGTTTCGGCGGAAGAAACATTCGGGTTAATTAAAAACGCAGCGGCAAGCAGCACGGAAAACAAAAACTTTTTCATCAATCTCTCCTTATATATTTTAAGAAAAGTATAGTTTAAGAAGAGTATAGTGGAAATTTGTTAAATTTTTCTTCATTTTGCTGACAGTAACGGAGAAAAATCTTACCGTTTTTTACGGAAGCTTTGTTCCGGCAGCTCTTTTACAGTTCCCGCTTTTTATGCCCGCCGTAGCCGGTGCCGACGGTGCGGCCGATACTCATTATTTTCAATCCGATACAACTGCGGCAATGTACCGGCGTATCGTTCACGCAGATTTTGCCGGGATACAGTTCATAAAACTTACGGTATTCGCCTTCGGTTACGTTTGGCATAACGACATTGGCTCCGGCCTGCAACGCCATAATCCGCCCGTTCGGGTGCAGGCTCTCCATTGCCGTCGTCGCGGGAATGTTAATGTCCGGCAGCAGCAGGCGCATAACCGCCATCGTACGCAGTGCCAAACCGAGCGTGCCACCGTTTTCATGCGCCATAGGCGTCTGCGGATGCGGAATAAACGGGCCGATGCCAGCCATATCTACCGGCAAATCCCGCAGAAACAGCAAATCTTCGGCAATACTTTCAATACTCTGTCCCGGGAGCCCTACCATAATGCCGGAGCCAAGTTCATACCCCAGTTCCTTTATCATCAACAGGCACTCATACCGCCGCTGCCAGCTCATCTGGGGGTCAAGCCGATGATAAAGCTCCTTGTCCGTGGTTTCTATGCGCATTAGATAGCGGTCGGCGCCGGCTTCGCGAAAAGCTTTGTATTCCGCATACGTCCGTTCGCCGATGCTTAACGTTATCGCCACGTCAAACTTTTTTATCGCGGAAATTATCCGGCACAGGCGGTCTTTGGTGTAATACATATCTTCGCCGGACTGCATAACAATCGTCTTAAACCCCATAGCCGCCGCTTTGCGGGCAGTTTCCACCAGTTCCGCCTCGTCCATACGATAACGGCAGACGTGCGTATTGCCGCGGCGAATGCCGCAATACAGGCAGTTGTTGCGGCAGATATTGGAAAATTCTATCAACCCGCGCAAATGCACTTCATCTCCGACGTTTTCCTTACGGACGGCATCGGCACGACGAAACAGCTCCTGTTGGTTTGTTTCGTCGCTTAACAGGCGGATGATTTCCTTTTTGTCCGGCGCAGGAACTTGGGGCGGAAGCGGAACTTCAGTTTTCGGCATTCTGCGTTCCCTTTATAAAACCGCCGCCCAACACATATCCGTCATTATCATAAAAAACGGCGGATTGTCCGGCCGCCACGGCCTTTTGGCGGCTGAAAAAGCGGATTGCGGCCGTATCCGCAGACTGCGGCAGGAACTCGGCGGCAACCGGCGCCTGCGACGACCTCAACCGTACCTGAATTTCCGTTTTTTCAGCCAGCGGCGGAACTGACAGCCAGGTCAGGCCGTCGGCAACCAATGCTTCTTTATAACATTCCTCTTCATATCCCAGGACGACTTCGTTTTTTTCCCTGTCCAATTTAATAACATACAGGGGACGGTCGGCACTGATGCCCAGCCCGCGGCGCTGGCCCACTGTGTAGTTCCAAATTCCGCGGTGCGTTCCCAATACTTTTCCGGCGGTATTGACAAAGTTTCCGGGTTTGGGCTCCGTTTGCAAAATGTCGTTAATATCTCCGGTATAAAAGTCCTGGCTGTCAGGCTTGTCGCTGACATTCAGGCCATATTTGCGGGCAATCTCCCGAACCTCGCTTTTGGTAAAATCTCCGAGCGGCAGCATTATTTTCGCCAGCTGCTCCTGCTGCAGGCGATAAAGAAAATAGCTCTGGTCCTTTTTTTCATCAACCGCGCGGCGCAGCTGATAGCGCTGCAGTTTTTCATTGTACGATAGGCAGGCGTAATGTCCGGTGGCGAATTTGTCAAAAACGACACCCTGTTCCGCAGCGCTCAGCGGCAAGGCCGCAAACTTAATGGTTGCGTTGCAGATAACGCAGGGATTCGGCGTACGCCCGGCGAGATATTCCGACTTAAAATTGTCCAAAACGAGCTTTTGATATTGTTTGGTACAGTCAATGACGTAATAGGGAATATCCAGCTTTTGGCACAGGGCGCGCGCCTCTTTGATGTCTTCTTCTTCATGCGGCGAAAAACAGGCATCTTTATGCGCCGTTATATTATAATGTTTGGCTTTGTCCCAGATGGACATCGTGGCGCCGATGACTTCGTGCCCCTGCTCTTTTAAGATACAGGCAACGGTGGAGGAATCAACGCCTCCGCTCATTCCGACGAGTATTTTCATTTCAGTTCCTCTTTGATGTAATTTATAACTCACCAAAGAAATATAAAAATTCAAAGTTTTTACTTTCTTTGACGGGCTGAGTATAAAAGCGGTTTTAGGATTTGGCAACAAAAAAAGCGGCGCACGATGCACCGCCTGAGTTTAATAGCTAAAATATGCCGCAAAAATTTTCCGGTAAATTTCCCGGAAAAACTGCAACGCCTGAGATGCCGACGCCTCATCGCACACGGCAATAAGGACATATGCTGCCGAGGCAGGAGCCTTTGCCGAAGTTTCTGCCGTCCAATAGTTTTCAGGCGTTATCGGAATATCCGGACTATATACGGCAGGGACGTTTTCCGCAGGATATACCTTTGCCAAAACGCAGCGGAAACTGTTTTTCCATGCGTCAAAGCGTTTCAGTTCTGCCTTTGCAGGCAGGCGGGCGTTGTGTACGGCCAGATATTCTTCCATTTCCTGCCGAGACATACGCGTTTCCGGGGTTCTCAGAGTATCTATGATGATATAAGAGTTCTCCGACAAAAAAATCCCCTCATACACCGTTTCTGCCGCCAAACCGTTTTTAACCGTACGAAGCGCGCCGCAGTGAGGAACCGATGCCGCCAAATACGCCTTAAACTCCGCAGGGCTGATGCCGGCTGCCGACAAAAATTTTTCAAACAGTTCCTGATAATCTTCAGACGACTGCAGTGTAACATGTTCATGTTCCATAAAAATATGTTTTTAATGGTAAAAATTATAAATAACTGCGAAATATGGTATTTATAATTTGTATTATGTCAAGTAAAAAGCATCAAAAAAACGCTTGATTTTGTCTTTTAATTTGTCTATTATTTTTTAATATTTACAGACATCACCAGATACGGACAATACAATGAAACGGACATTATTCAAAGCAGGGCTTTGCGCGGCAACGGCATCGGCTTTATTTTTCAATGAAAAGAAATGGGAAAACCGCCTCTTAAAAGAGAGGGCGGATTTTAACATACAAAAAGAAATTCTGCTGAATAAGATTAACCAGCTGGAAAACCGGGATACGTCTTTCCGTTTTTATGAACATTTTGCCAACGGGGCTGATTATAAAACGATTAAAGCGATTGAACAGAGAACTTTTGTACGGCCGCAGAACAATATTTACGCCCAATACCGTCCCAAAGCACTTTCTGCCGAATTGATTGAAAACAATTACGCCGCCATGGCAAAAAATCTGCACGACTCCGACCTTGAATTTAGGCGCAGACAGGCGCTGGAAGCCTTTCAGACCAGCGACAGCCTTCCGGACATTTTGGAAAACGGCAGCCGCTTTATGCAAGCGACGCTTGACATGATGAGCAAACATAACCATGCCATGGGCGGAAGCCTTACCAGAGCCATTAAAAATTCCGACGCAGAAAACGAACGGGAGCTTAAAGCCCGATACCTTATGTTTGAGATGAAAACAAAGCATAAAATGTATTTCAACAGGCATGACCTCTCTGTCGATTTTTACAGAATCGTTTTCCTGAAAAACCTGTCTTTATACAAACAGACGGCAAAATTTATGACCTCGCTTACGGATTCGCTGGAAGATAATTATCTTAAAAAAGTTCAGCAAGACTCTCTGTTGTTTGAGAAAGAAAAACGCCGGCAAATCGATTCTATCATTAAGGAGAAGCCACGTATACCTCTGCTGAAATACAACTTTGCAGCCCAAATGCCGGCGCCTTTTCATTTTCAATTTCCAAACCGGAAAAGTTGCCGGTAACAGGAAAATACTTTCAGAAAAAGTACTAAAAGCGCTGTTTGAAGACGCTTTCCGAAGTTATTGGCGAATTTTTGCCATCATTTTGCAAAATAAAGCCTGACGGGCAGCTTCCCCTTCTTCCAATGCCGAAGCTATACCGTATGCATCGGGTTCCTTTATGAGCAGGCTGTTTAGAATACGCTTCAGATTCCGCCCCGTGTCTTCTATATGCAACCCGGAAACAATGGCCGCCCCTGCCCCGTGTTTCTGCATGACAACAGCAGGCAGCGTTTTCCCCTCAAACTCATATTCTGCCAATACTTGTATCCTGCTGTGCGGCAGCGGCTTAAAATACGGCCCGCCATGATAGCTGGCAATATGCCGCTCATTATCGGCACGCCATAAAACCTTTGCGGCAGCCATTGACCTGAAATCCTGCGAATACGGGGCTATTCCCAACTCCCGGTGCAGCGTTCCGACGGCATCGGCGTCAATTAAGTTCAGCCCGCATTGCTGCACGACAGCGGCATCTTTAATATCCGTTTCAAAAAAAACATTACGGCTGGCATAATAGGCTCCGGCGCATATCCCGAAATAAACGCCTCCACTCTGCACATATTCGGCAATCTTTTGATTACCTCGGACTTTCAGTTTTTCCAAATACGGCGTAGCACGGCCGCCGGGCATAAAAAAAGCCAGTACCCGGCCATTTAGCCGCTCATTTTTAATTATATCATCTGCCGTAACGGTATCTATTTTTATCCCCTGTGGAGAAAAATGCTCTCTCAGGCTATCCTGCAAAGGCCGGATATCACCGGTGCCGCTGTCGTTATATATTAAAATTTCATCTCTCATGGCGATATGATTGTATGTAATATTTTTTAAATGGCAAGTCCGTTTCTGTAAAAGATTAATTGACAAAAAATATTTTTTTGATTATTTATAAATTGATTACTTTATTTTTATTAATAAATTTTGTGTATGAAAAAATTATTATTTATGCCGTTAATGATGTTATTGACGTCATGCGGCGAAGGCGGTTCTTTCCTCAGAGTTAATAACTCACTGGGATTGGCAGGTTTTATCGGCGTCGGCCTTTTTGTCGGTGCATGTCTCGGATTTATCTATGCAATATTTCCGCACACCGATATTTCTACCGGTGCGAAATATGTTGTTCACGGAAGAAAGTTCTCCTATGCGATAAAGGGGGCAGCCATTACGGCATGTGTCGCCTTTTTGGCGGGTTTATGCTATTTTAGCTGACATTGGCTGCAACAGGTAATAATACTTGCCATTATGGAAGATTTTATTTTAACAACTGTTCCTCAGGCAGGATTAACCGTTTGGCAATGCGCCTTTCTGGGAGCCTTGGGCGGTTTGATGCTTGCTGCCGTCTGCTGGTACGTTTACGGCAAAGACACAGACATTTTCTTCAGCCCCGCGTATAAATGCGGCGCAGCCGGCAGCATTCTTTTAGGTGCCGGATTGGGAATTCTGCTCTTATGCCGGAATGATTTCCGAACGGCCTTGATGCCGCTGCTGTTTATTGTTCCGATATGGAACCTCTGCATTATGCACGCTTGCAAATACGATGCATTGGACGGCAGCTGCCGCCATTTGGTTAAAAGCAGGACTCTTTGGACATCTTTTGGCTGTTCTGGGTTCTGTCTTGGCGTTTTATGCCTCTTCATCCGGGAAATTCTCGGCTGATTTGGTTTCTTTTAATTAGGGGAGTTGTTTAATACAGCTCCCGTTTTTTATGTCTGACAAAAAATTTCATCCGGACAAGACCGGGACAGGAATAAATTTTGCAATTCAGACTTATCCGGACATCTTTTGTGATTACAAATACCGGCATAAAATAAATATTGACAAAATTTATATATTTTTTATTATTTAAGCAGTTATTTTATCATTATAAATAAATTTTACATTATGAAATCTCTATTATTTTTATCGTTGGCAGCGTTTGCCGTATCAAACGGAAACGACGGAAGTTTTTATCAAAATCCGGGTACTTATTTCTTATTTTCGGGAATAGGTTTTGCAATCGGGGCTGTTCTCGGATTCTTTTTTGCGAGAATGCCTAATTTTGATTATGAGGAAGTAAAGGTCAGCTTAAAAACGCTGTTACCATGTATGCTGATTTGGGGCATTATCATTGCCGGCATCGGAGCTATGGCCGCATATCTGCATATTATGCATTGTATATCCGTGCAGTAAAATGCGTATCGACAGCATCCGGTGCGCTAATGCAGCAAATATGGCAAAGTTTTTGCATTTTGCTGCATTTGCTTTTATTGCCGCATTCAACAATCCCGTTTTGCTCTGGCAGAACGGGATTTCTATTTTATATAAACAAAATGTTGACAAAATATATTTTGAGTGATATAAAAGTTATACTTTATGTTTTTTTGAAAAGGTTTAGATTATGCCGCAAAATAAAAATGTCAAAATTTACGATGAAAGCTGGTTAAAAACAATTGTTGAGGCGCAGGCGGGCGTTAATCCTGATTATGACCACAAAGATACTTTCGGCGTATATTCAAGAGTTATTGAAAGACAAAGCGCTGATTTTCTTGAAGATTATATTGCAGGCAAGGCTGTTCCCACTGCCGAAGCTTCCGATATGCTGCCGGACTATTTTGCCATTTTGAGACAGTCTAAATACCACAGAATCGTCAAGTCGCTGAAAAAGGCTGAAACTAAATACAAGCTTGAAGCAATCAGCCGCCACAAAGAAGACGAAAAGAAAAAGGCTTTTCAGACTACGCGTTTTAAAATCCTGAACAGCAAAAAAGAAGCGGCTCTTCTCAGCTCCAAAGATATGCTGCTCATTGCCTCTCTGCTTAAAGATGAAAAAGAATATTCCACTGTCAGACTGCAGGATAAATTAAGAAGTTTCGCCATGGAAAAAATCAACCGAACCTTACGGGGAGAAATGCCGGCTGATGAAGATTTTGCCAAACTTGCAGACACTTTCGGGACATACCAGCAAAAACGGCTAGTGAAAGACAGAATTGAAAAAGGCATCGCTGTTTCGCAGAAAAAAACAACTGACAAATCTAAAGACAACCGCGTTGTTTCGGCCGAAGGTAAGAACGCAAAGGCAATACCAGCGAACAGAATCCCGGAAGGCAGAAAACGCCAGAACGATGAACACAAACCAACTGCCGCCGCAAAGAAAAAAGAACGCAATGGGTTCTTTGCAAAAATGCGGGACTGGGCAAAGAAAGCTGCTATGACAGCCATAGCCATTATTCCTGCATCTGCGGCTGCCGCCAAAAAATGGACTAAGAAAGCTGCGGTTGTTACCGGATTGGCTTTTGTCGGATATTTTGGAGGAAAATTTGTACAAAACCAGTTCAGCAAAGCCGATGACAATGCCAAGCAAAACAAGACTGAGGTTACGGTAAAACAACAACAGCCGGTTCAGCAAAAAGTTTCTAAATCTCAGAAAAGTAAAGAATCTAAAACTGCTGATTTCACAAAAGAAATGAGCGCATTGGAAAAAGCCTATAAAAACCGTTTTGACACGGCTTTGAAGATTATTTTGGGAGAAACTGCCCGCGACAAACTCTACCAACAGGTTGATAGTTTGGAAAAAGCCGGAAAAATTGAATACAAAGACGGCACAACGCGCGAGTGGTATGCCCATGCTTTTACAATGTACAATCAATTGGCGCCGAACTCTAAAGAAAATAAAGCAGTTAAAAACCTTTTGTCCGGCGGAAATGAAGACAAAGCTTATATCCATTCGCTGGTTATCCAGTCGGGGCGCGACGGCCGCGGCATTCAGGCAAGCGGTACGTACAGTGCATTTGACCATGCCGACAAAGAGCTCCAGCAACAGCATCTGAAGAACAGAAAAGCCGTTAAGCTGGCGGAACAAGCGGCTTTGGCTAAAGCTCAACATTCCCGATAATATGGGATATATTATTCAGGCATATTACGAAAAGGCAGCGGTTCTTCCCGGTTTTGCAAATCTTGCAGCAAATTTCTGCCTAACGCCGTTTTAATTCCGGCGGCAGCAGAACGGCGAAATTCTTCCAAGTCCTTATCCGGAAATTTTTGTTCATAATCAAGCGATTGCACATACATATCCAGCTTATCCAAGTCGTTGGTCAATTGCGCTTCCGGCGTTTCCCCGGTTTCATATTCGGCAAAAAGTTCCGCCGCCGCAGGGAAATCAGCTTCAACGGCAATTTCGACCATTGCGGCAGTTTCCCTGACGGCTTTTGAGGAGTAGGCGGCATCAATAGGAGTGATGTCGCCAAGCTTGCTCTCTGCCAGGTCATGGCACAGGCAGAGTTTTATAACCTTGTCAAAATCATATTCCAGTGCATTGCCTTGCGAGAGATACAAGGCCATCAACGCCATTTGCCAGCTATGCGACGCTACTGTTTCGGGTACGGCGATTCCTTTCCTTTTCCAACCGGTACGCGGCAAATGCTTTATTATTTCAGAATAAACCAGCAGACGTTTCATATTGCTCTCCTTATTTTTTGCATATTGCAGTATAGATTTCCGATTTCATTTTATCAACTTCATTTTTTTCAAAATTTCCGTTACTTCTTCCCGCAGCGGACAACGGCGGGCAAAAACAACGCGACTGTTGATAACGATATGCGGCTGAAACAATATGCGGCGCCGATACAGTTCCTCCGGCTCCGTAACCCGTTCAATACAGTATTCAAGCCGGCTGCGTTTCAATACGTCATCTACGACCATATATACGTTTTCGTAGTCGCGATGTGTTTTCATGCAATAAATTCTGACATTTATCATAATCCGTTTTCCTTAGTCGCTTTCTGAAAACGAATATATGTCCTTATAAAATTATTGTAAAATTTTCCTCTGCCAGGCATAACCGGTTATATATCTGCATATTTTTCAGATGAACGGTTAAGCAAAATTTGCAAAAATTGCATTATTTTTCAAATTTCGCTTTCCGAATCGTCCGATTTTTCTTCCGCCTTGCTAAAATTTGTTTTATTTCAATACCTTACCTTGTCTTATTTTTCTTTTTTATATAAAAAAGGGAGCCGAAGCCCCCTTTTTCTTTTGCATTACCGACGATTACCACCAACATACGGCCTCGTAAAGCAAGCATGCTTTACAGACGATATGTCGCCTCATTGCCGTAATCGTCATAAAAACGAACCAATGCACTGCCGTTTCCGGTCGTCACTTCAATGCTTGTATAGCCGGCCAGATAGCTGACTGTCTGGTAACGATATAAATCAAGATACGACACACTGTTTCCAACCTGGACTTTCAGCGTATTGTTATATCTTGTCAATATCATATTCCCAATCTCAAGCTTTGTCGGCGCGTTTATCGCACCCCAGATATAGTACCCGAGCAGGCTGTCAAAAAACCTGTTATGATACAGCCGGTGACAGATAAAACGGTTATGATACCCGCCCCATGTGTACCAATACCAACTATTGAAATAGCAATGATGGTGATGGTGCAAATAACCGTGATGATGCCCGAAAATCGGACGCCACGGACGATGCGGCGGCGGAGGCATATGACCACGGCGCGGTGCAGGCGGACGATGGCGCGGAGCTGTATGCGGCGGAGCCGGTGGGCGTCTGGATGAAATACCGGGATTTCGCGAAGACGATACCGGACGACGCGTTGTTATTCCGTGCCTTTCCTGCAGCGAAGATGTACGGCTGGATATTATCCCTGCCCTTTCTCTCCGCGATGTTACGGCAGAACGCCGGGACGTTTCCTGCTGCGGTGACGTACTACGCACAAAACGAGATGACGGCGCCCTACGACTTGATACTGACGGCCGTGTTGACGGACGACTGCTTATTGCCGGAGACCGACGAGGCGCCGGAGTACGGGACGGACGAACCGTACTGCGTTGCGAACGTTCAACTCTTGCATGACTGCGCGTGTTGCCTCTGTTTTCTCTCTGCGCGTAACCTTGAACTGCCGAGAGTATCATAACCAACAAGGTCATGATAAAAATTTTTGCCTTCATATCTATATGTTTTTAATAGTTTTCTGCTATTAAGGTAACATAATTTATCATGAAAGTCCAGCTTTTTTTGTCAATTTAGGATATCGTATAAAATATTTCCCCATTTTGCTGTCCCGGCTGCCATATCATCAAATTCGGAATCGCGAATTTCTATAACGGCATTTTCGAGTCCGATATCCTCGCCGCAAATGGCTGCGGCGCCCGTGTTATACCGGCGCATATCATAAGGCACGTTGGCATCAACCTTTAACTCCGGCAAATTCCGAAGTCCGCGCAGAAGCTTCTCTGCAAAGGCATTGGGAGTTACATACAAAATCCCGGCATTCCAAGGGCGGAAGCTCCCTCCCCGCAGCTGAGGTGTAAAGCCATGGACGGAAAAAATCCGCGGCGTCACCCCCTGCTGCCTCAGGCTTTCGATCTTAGCCATAATTGCATGGTAATACGGGCGATGATAATTTTCAATCCGGTATTTCCGCTCGGCATCGCTTAAATTCTGATTACCCGGAATAATGACTTTGTCGCTTTCGTCAACAATCAGGCTTGCTTCGGTTTCGCGGCGGTTATAATCTATAAACAGACGGGAATATCCGGCTAAAAATGCCGTACAGCCGAGTTTTTGCGCCAATGTTTCCGTCAGTTCCCGGCAACCTTTGTCTCTGGCAATATGCGTATCCAGCCACATCGGGGAAAGTCCCAGATTATCATACCCGGACGGAATTGCCGCCGAAGCGTGTTCGCAGGTTAAAACCAACGGGCTGGAACTGTCCGGATTAATGATGTCAAATACTTTATTTTGCTCTTGCATCTCTTACCCTCTTTAAAAACCAACTGTTGTAATATCCGAATTTTCCGGTTGCATTAATGGCATCAGCCACATGACGCGCATAAACATTTTCTTCATAAATCGTATGCGGGTCGACCTTTTTCTCCGGACGAAACTGATCATACGCCTTCTGGTAATAGTAGCTTAAAGGCTTTAAAACCGTCTTGCCGTCAACGGCTGCATTCTGCATCCAGTTAAACTTGTTGGCCAGCGGGCGATTAATATGCGTTCCGCCATTATTAACCGCACTGTTGACAAAATCGCGGTTGAACTGCAGAAAAGCTTCTACATAACGGCGGTTAAAGTTGGCATTCATATAGCGAAACTCCACAGTCTTGGACGGCATAATATTCAAGGTCTTGTATTTATGGCCAAAGCCCACCATCTCACGCAATTCATTCAGATTGTCGCACAAATCGGTCATTACGCACAAAAAGGGGTAATCACGTTTGCCATTGGAACTAAGATTGCGGCTGATATAAGTGGCGTACAGCAGTTTGTTGTTGCGGCGTTCCGGCGCGGCAAAGTTGCTGACGATGGCGTCTTCGTGGTTCATCATACGCTTAACCAAACGCTTATAGGTATTTAAATCAAACCCTTCCGCCGAAACATGCTGGTGCAGGGAACAATGGACATTGGCATGCCCCTGGTCAAACGAATCCATAATTTTCAGGCATTCGGCCTCATCGGCTTTTGATTTCATAATGCGGGACGCGTATTCTACCGGTGCAAGCCCGTTCATCGCGGCCAGGCTTTCATCGCGCTCAATTACTCCGGCTGACTGGCCGTCATTATAAACATCAGGATTTTTGTTGGTCGTATAAACCGTTTTCCAACCGTGCTTTTCTTTCAGGTAACTGATTAATTTGGAATAATCGCCATATTCTTCAGGAACATAAAATTCCAGTTCAAATCCGTTGGGGCGATATTTTCCAAACGGCGTCGGCGTACGGGTTTCAATCTGGAACAAATCCGTATAATCACGATACAGCCCGGTTTTATATTCCGTGCTCATCCGGTTGCGCAAGCTGACAAAACCTCTTACCGCCGCCTTGCGTGCGCTATAGGAATACCGGGCTTTATAACGATAATCCGGTGCAATATTAGTGCGCAGATAATTGTCGACGACATAACGCGTTTTTTCGGCAACGCTTCTATTTTCAAAAGAATTATAATGTTCGGAAATTTTGTTTAAGATATCAACGGAAACAGCCAGGCCGTGCATATGAGAATACGGATAATTCGGCTTAAACGTCCACTGGCCGAATTCGGCGACATAGTCCTTTTCGGTCATAAAGCTATATGAAAACTGGCGAAATTCAAAGCTGAACGTTTCAATCTTATCAATTATGTCCGAAAGTTCTTTGTCTTTATGGCGAATACCGGATTTGACCGAACAAAACTTTTCGCAGTCAATATTATATGTATTGACGCTGTCGCAAAAATCCCTGACAAAACGGTCGAAGTGCGCTGCCGTATCAATGGGATACCGACGGCTGAAATAATCCGCGAGCTCGGCAAACGGCTCTATCATGGCATCGATATGCCAGTCATAATAAAACTGTTTAAAGCTTTTGCGGCCGGCCATTTCAAAATATTGGTTAAATGCATTTTTTGCCGCTGTTACCGTTTCCGGTTCTTTTACTTTCGTGCCGTTTTCTTCCCCGGCACCATACCCATTGCTTGATTTTGACATTGTTTCCTCATTAATTAAAAAAAGATTGGCTATTTTCCTGTTGATATCTTAAAGCCCTGAAATCATACCTCTAAGTGTCCGGGCTTTAAGCTTAAGCAAAAAGCACTTAGAGCCAGAGGCTAATAAGGAGAATGGCAATCATAATGAGGGGAAGAACGAGCGATGCACAAGCAGCTTTCAGACCATATCTTCTGAAAGCAAACTTAAACAAATATATGCCCATCACGGCTGTCATACAAACAGAACCTTTATTCTTCCATTTTTAATAAACTAGGGGAGATTTTATTTTCATACATCTGAAATGTCAATACTTTTTTTCACCCATTGTGAAAAAAACATCTGTTATGAAAAAAACGCCAGCATTTTATCAGGCTGACAACAGGAACCGGTATCCGTGCCTGCAAAGACAGCTCTGCCAACTCCTGTAAGAACAGACAGCAGACAATGCGGCCACCTGACCTTTCCATAAGATGGGATGCAGTTCCTGCCATACCTCCGGCAGCAAGGCTGTTCATCTCAATCGACTTTTAATTTTATCTTATCTCTATTATTATAAAAATAACATTAAAGAAGTCGGACATTCGAAAAATGGTGTGCAACACGGCCTGTTCCAGATGTACACAGAAGACGGAACCACTTTATAGATAATGCTATTTTAAAAACGGAAATGCTTTTAATCTTATGCTTGAAACAGCCATTATCTCCAATCTTATGTATGTTAACCTTATGAGTTTTGAAAATATAGAATTTTCTGAGGAAAGCTTAGTTTTTAACGACAGTGAAAAAGTTCCTTTTAAAAGAAACTGTGTAGACGGTGTGTACAGAGTTAATGTTCCTTTTGAAAATAATGCCTATTTGTGGGTTGAATTAAAGGAAAATACTGGGGGAAGATATTGATTATTTGCTCAAAGCTATGGAAAATTTAGAAAAATGGGCGACGATACAAAAGGAAAACTTGAAGAATTTATTTTTTCCGGAATAGACGATTATTACAAAAGAAACAACAAAGTACAAAAGTTCTTTGATATAACCTTATCTGTAAAAAATCACTCCTAAATCAAAAAAAACTATTTTGGATCCTGTTAACGAAAGAATACAGAATCTGAAGAGGGGAAAAAAGCTAAAGAGCGCTGAGAAATACTGTAAAATGCTGGTGCCGACAGAGAGACTTGAACTCCCGACCCACTGATTACAAATCAGTTGCTCTACCAACTGAGCTATGTCGGCATTTATCGTGAAGTTTTATATAAACGAAGGTTTTCGGAATGTCAATAAAAAAAAATTTACAACCTCCTAATTTGTATAATATGTCTTCTAACCCTGAAACTGAACAGCCTGTTTCAGATTAAAATATTTGCCGGACAGAATATGTCAGCATCCGGCTCATTTTGTGGCGATATAACGACTTTTATGGCTATGCAGTGGTTATGTAACGACTTTCGTAACGATGTAAAGGCCTGTCTGTCCACTTTACGGTATTATTGCCGAACCGGCAAAATTATCTCAAATTCAGTTCCGCGTCCAAGTTCGCTCCCCGCCCGGATTGTCCCTCCGTGCAGGCTGACAATTGTTTCAGCCAGTGACAATCCCAGGCCCAGGCCTTTTTGATGCCTTGACTTTTCCGCCCGCCAGAAACGGTCAAAAATATGCGGCAAATCTTCTTCGCTTATGCCTATTCCGTTATCTTTTACAGTTATTTTGACAGATGACGCAGTTTTTTCCAGCGTTATGGCTATTTTTTTATTGTCTCCGGTATATTTTACCGCGTTGTCCAGCAAGATACCCAACAACTGGCGAATCATAACCTTGTCAGCCGTCAGTTCAATATTGCCGGTTTGGCTTTTTAATTCAAACGTTCCGGGCGGGCACAGTCTGGACATTGATTTTATGGCTGATGCTGCCAGCCGGTTGACGGAAAACCGTTCATTATGCATTATTACTTTTGAATTATCATAACGGGCAATGGCCAAAAGCCTGTCTACCATTTCGTTTATGTGCTGAATTTCATCTTTAAGTTCCGCTATTACACCGGTCTGTTTGGGATTATATTCAAGAAGTTCGGCGTACGAGTACAGAATTGTCAGCGGCGTGCGCAATTCATGTGCCGCGTCGGATACAAACTGCTTTTGCTTTTGGTAGCTTTGCTCTATATATTTCATCGAACGAGAAACAAAAAAACTGCCGACCAAATAAGCCAGCACAATTATAATTCCGGCAGCAGTCAGCGCTATCTTGATATAAGCCTTGGCATTTTTCCGCACCGGCGTATAATTGGCAAGGACAAAAACAGTCCCCTGCTGCGATGCGGACAACCGGATATCTTGTTTTATGACAATAAAATACCATTTTTGTTTACCGGTTTTCATATTTTCGTGATAGATTCTTCCCGGTTGATATGTTTTCGCCAGCAGCCTTTGCTCCAACTGGCGGGCGATAACATTGTTTCCCGGCTGTTCGGCGCGGATAATTTTGCCGTCCAGCAACCAGTAGGTAAAATTATGCAGAGACTGGATATCTGAATTGATTGTATGCGTTTCCGGACTTCCTCCGCCATGGCGGAAGTATTCCCGCGCTTCCCAAATTTCTTCTTCCAGATAATCATACAGACTGTCCTGCAAAAGCTTTATCCCGTTATGACGATATGCGGCATAACTTGCTGCAAAGCCTAAAAACAATATACAGGCAATCACTGCGGTATATTTGACAATCAAAGCCCGGCGTATTTTTTCTATCATGGCTCTATTTCCATTTTATAACCGATGTTTTTTACCATTTTTATCCGGATTTCAGGCAATAGTTTCAGGCTTTTGCGCAACATATAAATATGCGAATCCAGACTTTCCATATTCGTGTCCAGTTTATCACTCCAGATTTTTTCAAAAATAGCCGTACGGGTCAGAACATTATTCAGATTAACAAACAGCATTTCAAACAAATCAAACTCTTTTTTGCGCAAATGCACTTCCCTGCCCCCGCTGCATACCGTATGCAAGTCCCGGTTGATTTCGACAGCGCCCCGGGCATACACCCTGTCGACAAAAGGTTTGCTCTTGCGACGGTCAACAGCGTTTATCCGGGCAACCAGCTCTTTTATCTTAAACGGCTTAACCATAAAATCGTCTGCGCCCGTATCCAAAGCGCGCACGCAGTCTTCCACCTCGCCTTTTGCCGTCACAAAAATAATGCCGCCCTGAAAATTATATTTGTTTCGCAACAAGCGGCATATTTCTACCCCGCTGATTTCCGGCAACATCCAGTCCAGCAGCACAATATCATAGCTTACGGACAGACTATCCTTTACCAAAGCCACGGCTTCCGCCCCATCCTGCGCCCAATCCACGGCGCACCCTTCATACGCCAGCAATTCGCTCGTCGCTTTGCCCAGTTTTACGTCATCCTCAACAAGCAAGATTTTCATTACCGCCTCATTCATTACCCTGTTCATTATATGTTGTCGCTTATATACTGCCGCGTTTTTTATATCTGCCGTTTTATCCTTTCAGGACAGCGGAGTTGGTTGCGGACAATTTTTGCCGGCGCGGGCAGACATTCGCCAGGATTGAGATATCTTGCCTGCTCCCGCTTATAAAATAAAACGAAGATAGGATTGAGACACCTTTTCGGCTCCGGAGCTTGCCTGTCTGCAAATCTATCTTATTACTAATACGCAAAAAAAGTAAATCGGTTTATTTATTTTTATTTTAAAAATTTTCAGATTGATTTCAGTTTGGATATTAAATTCGGAAACAAACCTATTCTTATGGGACGCAATTTTATCCTTACGGGAGAATACGATGAAACCTACAACCTTTTTTATTACGGCGGGGACGGCAGCCAGCATTTTGCTTATCCGCTACTCGGAACAATGCGACCTGTTTCTGACCGGCCTGATTTACCAAAACGGCTTTTATCTGCGCAATACTGTATTCGTGGATGCAGCGGACACATATGGAGAATATGCCATTTGCGCCTTATTTGCCGCCGTTTGCGGCATTTTCGCCCTGAAGCAAAAGTTCCGCACACTCATCAGCAACAAGTTAAACTTTATTAATGCCAAAACGATGTTGTTTTTATGCATTTCATTTTTCGGCTGGTGCACAGCTTTGCCGTACGGCTTCAAAATATTTTTCCGGCGGGCAAGGCCTTATCAGACAGATTTTTTCACCGGTGACTGCCCCTTTACCGGCGCTTTTGTAAAATCTTTCTGCCCGGCCGGAGACTCCTTTATTTCCGGACATACGTCCTTTGCCATGTGGCTGTTTGCCCTGGCGCTGGTCATGCCGCAGAGAATCCGAATACCGTCCCTTACGGCGGCGGTTGGAATCGTCTTAACCATTGCTGCAAGCAGGATTTTAGGCGGCTACCATTTCCTTACGGACGTCTATTTTGCCATGCTGCTTACAGGCTGCGGCATCTGGGTGACATACGAGACAATGTTTATTGCCGAAAACTGCGCAAACCAGCCTGAAACCGAAACCCCAGTATCTCACACAACAACAAGACTGTATGAACATAAATTATAAAAAAACAAAAACCATCAGAAAGGACATTGATATGCCTGATTTTAAGTCAAAAGCAATAAAGACGGAACTTTACCGCAAAGCCGTACACTTAAGTTCACTCTGGATGCCGCTGTTTATCTTTACCGCTCCGCGCAACTGGAGCATCCTGCTTTTTTTCTCCCTGCTTGCCGCCAACCTGTTTGTTGAGTATGCGGCTTATCAGCGAACGGCTGTTATCGGTACGCTATTTAAAAAGATGTTTATCAAGACGCTGAGAAACCGGGAAATCAGCCATTCTACCTTTACGCCGAGCGGATCGGTTTATATTCTGGCAGCGGCGCTTACCGTTTCGGTCTGTTTTGCCCCCAAAGCGGCAGCAGCGGCCATGTGCGTCATGCTGATTGCCGATTCCAACGCTGCCTTGTGCGGCAGATTCTGGGGCAGTTTCCGTTTCCATAACGGTAAATCTCCGGAGGGAACACTTGCCTTTTTTATCAGCGCCCTAGGCATAATATCCTGTTTCTTCCCGGCATTGCCGCCTGCAACAGCCTTTTTCACAGCATTAACTGCCACTGCTGCCGAATTTTTTGAAAAAGAGCTCCGAATCGATGACAACTTTACAATTCCGCTGGTTACCGGCTTTCTGCTCAATTTAATTTCATACTGAAACCAACGACATTATGAACATCTCCCTATCTTAAGGACTACCCAAAATGACCAAAAATAATCTTAATCTCAGCTCTACGGCTTTTATTGCCCTGACCAGCGCCTATTTTGCCATTGCTTTGAACATCAAGTTCTGGCAGTTTGCCTGCGAAAAAACTGATATCAACAGTTTTTCCGTCCTGTTTTTTGCCCTCAGCCTGCCGTTTTTTATTTACGTTCCGTTGTTTTGGTTTTTCAGCCTGCTTGTCGTTCCCCGTATCGGCAAACCTCTGGTTATGCTGCTGATGGTTTTATCCGCGGCATCGGATTACGCCCTGCAGAATTTCGGCGTCGTCATTAACTCTGACATGATACGCAACATTGCCGAAACAACGCCGAGGGAAGCTGCCGATTTGATTACGCTCCACGCCGCTTTTTATATCCTGATTGTCGGCATTCTGCCCGCGGTTTTGGTATACCGTACCCATATAGAATTTGCCTCGTTCGGCAAAGAAATCCGCCGCCGGCTGCTGCTGTTCCTGCTCGGACTTTCCGTTGTCGGCGCCATTGCCGCCGTTTCATACAAAGAATATGCTTCTTTCGGACGCAATAACAAACAGGTTCGCTATTATATCAATACATTCAATTATATTTACGCGGTCGGACGGTATTATAAACGTACTGCTGACGCCAAAAGGGAATTTGTCATTCTGGACAAGGCGCCGCAAACTATTCCCACTCAGGACGGAAAACCGCGGGTGATGGTCTTAATCGTCGGAGAAACGGCCAGAGCGCAAAACTTTTCCCTATACGGCTATAACAGGCAGACGAATCCATTGCTGGCACAAAACGGCGAAATCATTGCCTTTAAAGATGTCAGTTCCTGCGGAACGGCGACAGCGGTATCACTTCCCTGCATGTTTTCCAAACTGGGCAGAAAAGAATTTGACGTTACGGACGCCCAGCATATGCAAAACCTGCTGGATATCGCCAAAGCTGCCGGATATGACGTTTTTTGGAAAGACAATGACGACGGCTGCAAAAAAGTCTGCGACAGAATCGGCAAAACCGATGCCAAACAAGGCAATAAGCAGCCTTATTGTTTCGGGAATTATTGCCATGACGAAATCCTGTTAGACGGATTGGAAGAAGAACTCCAAACCATAACCCGAAACACGGTTATCGTTTTACATATGATGGGCAGCCACGGGCCGACGTACTATAAACGCTATCCCGACAAATTCAAACGTTTTACGCCCGCCTGCGACACGGCCAACCTGCAGGACTGTTCGCAACAGCAGATTGTCAATTCCTATGACAACACCATTGTCTATACTGACTATATTATCGCTTCCGTTATAGACATCCTCAAGCGCCACAATAATCTGCAAAGCGCTATGCTTTATGTTTCCGACCACGGCGAATCGCTGGGAGAAAACAATATTTACCTGCACGGCCTGCCCTACGCCATCGCGCCGAAAGAGCAGAAAAAAGTGCCGATGATTTTATGGCTGCCGGAACAGACGATGCGTGCCATGAAGATTGACGGCTCATGCCTGAAAGAACGAGCCGAGACGGAATCCTTTTCGCACGACAACTACTTTCATTCGGTCTTGCGCCTGCTTGCAATCAAAACAACGGCTTACGAAGAAAAAAACGACATTTTCCCATTATGCTTCCGACGGTAACGGCATCGCCTGCCGCCAAGCGGTCTTGGGGCGAAGACTGACCTGACATGCCGGTTGGCGGACAAAGCTGCCTGACAGTAAAATCCGCTGATTGAAAAACAAGACAGACAGATTATATTGACCCGGCATACAGACATTTCTTCTGTCTGTCATAAGGAGCGGAATATGCGAAAATACTGGTTTGGCATAGATGAAAAAGTGCGTTTTGCCATTATGGCTTCGATTAATATGGCTCTGCGTTTTATGATTTTCAGCGGGCTGGCACTACTTTTTTCTCCGGAAAGATACCAGCTGCTTCTGGCGGCGACATGGTTTGTTTCGTCCTTTATCGCTTTTGCTTCTTATAAATTTCTGGTTTTTCCGGCAGAGGGGAACCATTTGCATCAATATGCAAAATCTCTGCTGATATGGATTTGCAGCTATTTCATCAACATCCTTATTTTAACCTTCCTGATTGAGCGGGAACACTGGAACCCGTATCTGGCACAAGCGGCGGCAATATCCTTCCTGCTTATCGTCAACTATCTGTTATTCAAGCATTTTGCATTCAAACCGCACCGGCCAAGCCTGCTGGCGAAAATTTACGATATCTTCGACTAAAAAGTATTGCAGGTTCTTAAAATTTATGCTAAAATTTATTTAATATGAATTGCACGGAGAACGGTTATGGAAAACGCCATCAGACACAATAAAACGCCGGAAGAACGCAAAGCGGCTCTGGAAGAAGCCCTGAGGCGGGTACGCCCGGTTGTTCTCGGACATAACGAACCTGTCGGAAAACGGCTGGAGCAATTTGCCAACCGCCCTATTGACGAACAAACTAAAACCAGCGACAGGAAAAAAGCCTTAAAGCCTCTTTCTTTAGCGGAAATGGCAAAAAAAGGCACGGAATTGGAAAAAAAGGCCGAAAAAGCCGGAATTGACCTTAAGGGACCGGGATTGGCCAAAGACATAGAAGAGAAAAACAAAGAGAAGAAAAAAGAAAAAGAGAAAGATAAGGAAAAAGAGCTGACGCCGGAAAAACAGGAACAAAAGATGAAAGAAATGTTTTCCAAAGTCAGACTTCCCAGCGGCATGGAAATTCATCAGGAAGGACCGAGCTGGGTTTTGGTCAGCAAAGACGGCAAGCAGCGTACCGACGTAACAGATGTTATGAATACAATTGACAAATTCAACAGAAATGTTGATGCCGCCAATGAAGAAAACCGTATGCAGAATAATGTGCAAAACAGCGCTGACAGGGCTGTTGATGCAAGCCAGAAAGACCTTATGAAAAATGACGGGCTGCAAATCAATGAAAATAACGGCAAAGCAGCGATGATTGGCGATGCTCTGCCGATGGTTAAAGACATAGACGGCAATCAGGTTTTCAAACCGGAAGACGTTAAAGCCGTTGCCGAGACAGCTCTGGCTGTTTCCGACGAAAAAATGAAGCTAGAGCACCTTGCTGATCCGAAAGCTTTGGAGCAGATGAAAAAACGTGAAAAAGACAATGAAGACAAGGCTGAAGCCAGACGCAAGGCAATGATGCTTTACAACCAGCGCCATAACGGACGCGGAGGACGCGAACCAACAGCTTAGGCGGAGAATCCGGATTTTCTCCGATTGGCAAGAAAACCCGCCCGTACAGGATTTGAAACATTAATGCAAATAATCCAACAAAAAAAGACCGGCAATGCCGGTCTTTACGTGTTTTTGGCTTTAAGGTTACAATTAAGGTTGGCGTCAAATATAAGAGATTTCGTCTGTGTAGACGATTGCCGAAACGGGAACTCCGTTTTCATGGGCAAAAGCCTCAACTTTGGCGCCGGAATGTGCTATCAGGCAAAGGACACTCACATCATATCCCATGGCTTTCAGTTCTTCAATCTGCGCTTTTAATTCCTTGCCGGAACGGAAAGACTGCTTGACGATAATTACATCTTTTACAGGATTTTGCAAATCTTTCAATTTTTCATAATTTCCCGTAACTAATGTTTCGACCTGAAGGCTTAATGCGACCTCGTTGATGAGTTTTCCCAACGGGTTATGGTCGCAGGCGGGTTTGTACGAAGGGAAGAAAACGCAAGCATGCGGATTTTCTTTCACTTTCTTTACAACTGCCTGTACTGCCTGACTACGGAAGTGTTTGTCCTGAGACAGTGCTTCCAAATTGATTTCTACACCTTTTTCACCTTTGGTTGCATAGTGTGCAACTAAATTTTTTAATTCCATAATTGTAAAAATTAAAATTATTTAACATAAAGTTATCATTGCTTGTTATAAATTGACAGAAATAAAATCATTTGTCAAGTACTTTTTACATAAAATACGGCAAATTTATATAAATGCCGTGAAATTGCCGGGTTTTATCAAAAAACCGGTTTTATAATAAAAAAGCAGGCCGGAAAACGGTTTGTTTTTTCCAGCCTGTTTTGAGCTTACGACAAAGCTTCCCTGCATGCTTTTCGTAATCTCATAATCTTTAATCCTTAACGCTGCTAAGCGCCTCTTTATACCCTGACGTTAACCTTTGGAGTTACTCCGGTATAAGAACAATATTTTAGCCTGAGGACGGCTAAAACGCCATTTAATACGAAATAATTGTATGTAAATAATTCTTACTTTTTCGTTAATTAAGACACCACAAAAAACTGTGCTGCACAAGCAAAAAAACGACTTATGACAAACTATTTTTATGTATTATTTTAAATGGTTGAAATGGTGATATAAACGTTTTTTCTACCTGTTTAAAACATTTATGACATTTCTGACGAAAGAAGCAAAACAAATTGGCGGCAAGCAAACAAGCTTTTTACTTTTTTCAAAAAATAAAAGGAACTTTCTCCTGCATGCTGTAATAGCTTCCCGGCGTGACTATTAAATGGTCATCTACTTTGACGCCGACGGCTTTTAGCGCACGGACAACCTGTTTGGTCATTTCAATATCTGCATTTGACGGCGTGGCGTTTCCGGACGGATGGTTGTGCGCCAAAATAATTGCCGCAGCGTTATGATTCAAAGCTTTGGACACAATTTCACGCGGGCTAATCATGACAGCATCAATTGTTCCCACCTGTTCAATATTCTGGGCTATGTATTTTCCGTGCTTGTTTAGATAAATAATCAGCAAATGTTCCTGTCCCGAATAGCCGATGCAGCTGCGGCAGTAGTCGACAATCAGTTTTTTATTGGATAAAATCGGGGCATCTTTGTTTTCCAGATTTTCCCAGCTGATTTTATTTGCGCAGGCATGAATAATGCCGCACAGTATGGCAACGCTCTCACCTACGCCTTCATTTTTGAGAAGGTTATCCAGCGGAGCGGCCAATACGCTTGCCAAATTGGAATAGCGGCGTAACAATGCCTTGGCCAGAGGTTTGACATCCTTTCGGGGAATCGCATAAATCAAAATTAATTCCAGCAATTCATAATCGGCCATGGTTTTGCCCATATCGGCAACAAAACGGGCTTTTAAGCGCTGGCGATGCCCGAAGTAATCCGGCACTTCTTTTGTTTCCTTTGTTTTCGGAGATACGGAAGCTTTCTTCTTAGTCACAGTCATATTTTTTTCCAAAGTCAAGTCCAATTCGGCCTTACAGCTTTTTACGGCAGTTGACAGCTGTTCAGCCGGCTTATTTTACCGCTTTCACAAGGTCATTTTTTGTACGGCGGCTTATCTAACCCTTTGGGCGAATAGGTAAACACTTCGCAGCCGTCCTTGGTAACGCCCAGCGAATGTTCAAACTGCGCGGACAAGGTGCGGTCGCGGGTTACGGCAGTCCAACCGTTGGAGAGAATCGTACCGTCCGGCTTGCCGATATTAATCATCGGTTCAATCGTAAAGAACATCCCTTCCTTAATTACCGGGCCGGTGCCCTTACGCCCAAAGTGCAGAACATTCGGCTCATCGTGGAAAACCCGCCCCAGACCGTGGCCGCAGAACATTTCCACCACCGAATAACCGTATTTGTGCGCATATTCTTCTATTACCGCACCGATATCGCCGAAATGCGCACCGGGTTTTACGACGTCAATACCGCGCATCAAACATTCATAAGTTACCTCACACAAACGCGTTGCCTTTAATTTAGGTTTACCGATGTAATACATACGCGACGTATCGCCGAACCAGCCATCCAGAGTTACGGTTACGTCAATATTGACAATATCGCCGTCGGCCAGCTTGCGGTCATCGGGAATGCCATGGCAGATGACATGGTTGATTGAGGTGCAGAGTGTTTTTGGGTAGCCGTGATATCCCAGGCAAGAGGGAATCGCATTATGCGAAACGATAAATTCCCGGCACAGATTGTCCAGATGTTCCGTCGTTACGCCGGCATCAACAAAATCCGTAATATAATCCAGACATTCGGCAGCAAGTTTCCCGGCCCGACGCATTCCTTCAAAATCTTCCGGACGGTATAATTTTATGCCGTTTTCATCCGTTTTTATATCTTTTTCATCTATTTTAGCCAATTTTTTACTCCCATTGAATTTTGTTCTACTTTTGTTTATATGCTTTTTATTTAAAATTGCAATTTATTTTTTAATCTTTTTTGCCACACCGGATTTATAATTTCCTCTCTGCCGGTGTTTTTTTGAAAACAGGGCATATATAGAAAGCAAACCATAACCAAATCGCGGGGGAAAATATGGCACTCAGATTTATGCAGGGACTGTACAGCTTTGTCCTGGTTCTGATTACGGCGCTGCTGGCCCGGTATTTTACCGAACAGGGCATGATTTCTTTTTACGATACGCTCGACATTCCGCCCGGAACGCCCGAAAACCATTACTTTTCTTACGCATGGAGCGGAATTTACGTTTTGTTGTTTTTGAGCTTTTTTATCGTACTCAGGTCGCGCAAAACTTTGGAACAGTTTGAAGATGCAAATGCCCTGTTTGTCAGCCAGCTGTTTCTGCAGATTTTATGGACATTCAGTTTCTTTTATATGGAACAGCTTACCGCATCGGCGATTGTCATCGTCCTGCTGGATATCGTTACGGCATTGATGATGCATACGTTTTTCTTTATCAGCAAATGGGCGTTTGCGTTGACAGTTCCGTATCTTTTATGGCTGCTTTTCGCTACATATCTGAATATCTTCGTCGTTATGCTGAACTAAGTCAGTTTTTGCAAAAAACAAAAGAATCGGTTTCCCGGTTAAATTTAAACTGGACATCAGCAAAAAACCGCTGTAGTTTTATGCGGTTAAAAGTTTAATTTAATTTTTGGGAAGAAAAAACAATGACGACCAGCGTTAATCAAATAAGAAAGACTTTCTTGGATTATTTTGAGAAGAACGGACACAAAATCGTGCCGGCATCTTCGCTCGTTCCTGACAACGACCCGACTCTGATGTTTACCAACTCGGGTATGGTGCAATTCAAAAACATTTTAGCAGGCAATGAAACCAGAGATTATACGCGAGCCGCAACTTCCCAAAAAAGCGTACGCGCAGGCGGCAAGCACAATGATCTGGACAGCGTCGGCTACGATGTGCGCCACCATACGTTTTTTGAAATGCTCGGCAACTTCTCGTTCGGCGATTATTTTAAGGAAGAGGCGATTTTCTATGCCTGGGAGCTGCTGACGAAAGAATTTATGATTCCGAAAGAAAAGCTGGCGGTTACGATTTTCCATACCGACGACGAGGCCTACAATATCTGGAAAAAGGTATCGGGGCTTCCCGACGAGCGGATTATCCGCATTGCCACCAAGGACAACTTCTGGCAGATGGGCGACACCGGCCCCTGCGGCCCCTGCTCGGAGATTTTTTACGACCACGGGCCGGAAGTCTGGGGCGGGCTGCCGGGAACGCCGGAAGAAGACGGCGACCGTTTTATCGAGATTTGGAATCTGGTGTTTGACCAGTTTGAAGATATGCCGGACGGTTCCAGAATCAATCTGAAAAAACCGTCTATCGATACGGGCATGGGGCTGGAGCGAATCGCCGCCATTCTGCAGGGCGTACATTCCAATTTTGACATTGACACGTTCCGGCATCTGATTAAGGCGATTGCGGATATGGCCAACACCGACCCGAAAGGAGCTTTGCAGGCTTCGCACAACGTGATTGCCGACCACCTGCGGGCGATGAGCTTTTTGATTGCCGACGGCGTGCTGCCTTCCAACGAAGGGCGCGGCTATGTTCTGCGGCGGATTATGCGCCGGGCGATGCGCCATGTTTATATGCTAGGAGTCAAGGAGCCGATGATTTATAAGCTGCTGCCGGTTTTGCAGAAAGAAATGGGCGATGCTTATCCGGAACTTTACCGCTTTGACAAGCTGATTACGGAAACTATCAAGGCGGAAGAAACCCGCTTCGGCAAGACGCTGGACAAAGGTATGCGCCTGCTGGACGACGAAACGTCGCAGCTGGCCGAAGGCGACACGCTTAACGGCGAAACGGCGTTCAAGCTGTACGACACCTACGGCTTTCCGCTTGATTTAACGCAGGACGCCCTGAAAAGCAAAGGCATTAAAGTCGACGTTGCCGGGTTTGACGCGGCGATGGCCAGACAGAAAGAAGAAGCGCGCAAGAACTGGGCCGGGTCGGGCGATGCCGGCACCGAGAAAATCTGGTTTGAAGTTAAAGAAAAAATCGGCGGCACGGAGTTTTTAGGCTATAAGACAACCAAGAGCGACGGTATTGTCAAAGCTCTGGTTCAGGACGGCAAAGAAGTTGACGGCGTGAAAAGCGGCGAGTTTTATCTGGTTGCCAATCAGACGCCTTTTTACGGCGAATGCGGCGGACAGGTCGGCGATACGGGCATTATCTGCGGCAAAAACTTCAAAGCGGAGGTTTATGATACCAAGCGCAAGCTGGATACGGTTTTCGTCCATTGCTGCCGTATGATTGAGGGCGAAGCCAAAATTGAAGACTTTGCATCTTTTGAAGTCAACGAAGCGAATCGGAAACAGATTTGCGCCAACCATTCGGTTACGCATCTGGTACACAAAGCGCTGCGGACGATTTTGGGCGAACACGTTACGCAAAAAGGGTCGCTGGTCGCTGCGGACAGAATGCGGTTTGACATTTCGCACCCGAAGCAAATCACCGCAGACGAACTGAAACAGGCGGAAGATATGGTTAATGCGGCTATCCGCGCCAACTACCGCGTCAACACGGTACTGATGAATCAGGATGAAGCGGTCAAGACCGGCGCGATGGCGTTGTTCGGCGAGAAATACGGCGAAGAGGTACGCGTGGTTACGATGGAAAAAGACGGCGAGGTTTATTCGCGCGAGCTGTGCGGCGGAACACACGTCTGCGACACCGGAGAAATCGGTTATTTCAACATTATCTCCGAATCGGCGGTATCGGCCGGGGTACGGCGTATTGAATGCGTTACCGGCAAAGGCGCGGAGGAATATGTCGACGCGATGGAAGACAAGCTGCACTGCGCCTGCAATGCGTTAAAAACTAATGTCAACGATTTGGAAACGCGTATCAGCAACCTGCTGGAAGAAAAGAAGAAGCTGGAAGCGGAAGTGTTTAACCTCAAGAAGACACTGGCCAGCGGCGGAGCGGCAAAAGGCGGCGATACGGAAGTCGTCAACGGCGTGAAATTTGTCGGCAAGGTTATCCCGGACGTTCACCCGAAAGAGCTGAAAGCCTTTATTGACGAGATGAGCCGGAACATCGGTTCGGGCGTTATGGTTCTGGCGACTGACAAAGACGGCAAAGCGTCCATCGTCGTCGGCGTTACCAAAGACCTGACGGACAAGTACTCGGCGGTTGACCTGGTGCGAATCGCTTCGGCTGCGGTCGGCGGACAGGGCGGCGGCGGCAGACCGGATATGGCACAGGCCGGGGGACCGGACGCCGGTAAACTGCAACAGGCTTTTGAAGAAGTCAAAAAGGCGATATAGCACGGTAAAAGAAAAGCGCCCCGTCAGGAGCGCTTTTCTTTATAACCAGCTGCTATTTTTTAACCGGCGTCATATTTAAGTGGACATTTTCGTCAAGATAGTACATATCTCCTGTGATAGGGTCTATAAGCAAATATCCGACAATACCCCCAAAAGCCACATTCCCTGCCCAGTACCAGGCACTTACATGCCAATTGATAATTGCGGTTTGATTTTTAAAGCCGTCTTTGGAGGCTGTAATTGTATATTCCTGCGGATCAAAATATCCGCCAGCAGCCGTTTTAAGATTGACAGATGCCGGCGTTTGCCCTTCAAAAATTACTTTTCCGCTTTTATCCGCAATTTTGATATCCACGCTATCCGTGCTTGCTGTTATTGGAACCGTCTGGCTGTTATCTCTCATAATAGTTGCACAAGCGCTTAAAACAATCGATAAGAAACCGATTGTCAAAACCATTCTTAACTTTTTCATATTCATTCCTTCTTTTCCTGTATAAATATAAGGAGGGGAAAGCACAACTTCCCCCTCTGACAAATCAGAAATTATAGCGTACGCCTAAAGTCAATTCAGTTATAGAATCAACCTCATCACTGTCAATAAACGCATATCTGGCGACTCCGCGCATTGCCCACTTTTCATTAAAGTTGTACTGCAATCCGATACCTGTCCTAAAAGCAAATTCATCTGTTTGAATATGCAAATCATAACCGTCGCCTATATCTGTTCCGAGGTCAAAAGTATAATAACCGGCGCCGACAGAACCTATCAATTCCAAATTTTTATTGAGTGGAATATAACCTAATGCGTCCAGGTTAATGCTGCTGTAGGACAAATCCCAACCATAGGTTTCCGTTTCCGAAGAACTTTGCACAGAAGCTTCCAACCCGAAATAATCGTTAAACCTGATTCCTGCATTAATATTTGCAACAGCAAAATTATCGTCAAAACCATCCAGAAGCCCTTGTAATTCTGCATGAGAAGCTCCCATATCGGCACCGATGTACGGTTTAATATCCATTGCATTTGCCTGGCATGATAAAATGCAGGCCATTCCCGTAAGTAATAAAGTTTTCTTCATAACTAACATCCTTTTATTCAGTTCAAACAAAAAACCCGCTTTAGAAAGCTAAAGGCGGGCGGATGCTAGAAAACCGTATACAAGTTAAGACGGCTCGGCTTATTGGGGCAGAGCCTTATTCACCGACATCCACCCCATACGGAGGTATGACGTCGGCACTATTTTTAAAGTCGTGTGCGCACGACTAACTTGTATTTATAAAGGGTTTTCTAGGCCCTCGGATTTATCCTTTTCTAGAGAACAAATCCTGTTTGAAGATTATTTTATTTTTTTGAATTAAGCAAGAAAATTATTGCAAAACAGGATAATTTCCGGCATTTTGAAAAAAATTTTGCCTGAAGTGCAGAAATATCCGGTTATTGCAATGAAAAGACATCAGCAATAAAAGCCAATATGATAAAGAAAGGATGAAAAAAATGGCATTTTGTTTTAACCATTTTAATTTTAACGTTACGAATCTGGAAACAAGCCTTGCCTTTTATGAGAAAGCGCTGGGGTTAAAAGAAAACGGACGGATTGAGGCCGAAGACGGCTCTTATGTCATCGTTTATCTCGGCGACGGCAAAACCGGTTTCCGGCTGGAACTGACTTGGCTGAAAGACCATCCGCAGAAATACGACTTGGGCGAGTGCGAATTTCATCTGGCGATGACGGCGGACGATTATCAGGAAGCGCTGAGATTTCATCAGGAAAACGGCTGGGTCTGTTTTATCAACGAGGCGATGGGAATTTATTTCATTGAGGATCCGGACGGCTATTGGATTGAGATATTGCCGCCGCAGAAATAATTCCCGGACTATAGCTCTCCTTATGATGCGGCTGTTTCCGGCCGGATTTCGGGAGATTTCCGGATACAAAAAACAGCGGAATCTTCCGCTGTTTTTTTGGGGATTGTGTTGCCGGCTGGCCTTAAAAAGGCGCTTTCTTTATTTAAAAGAAGTAATACCGGATACCGACGGTGAATTCCTGAATATTCTTCTTAAACGTGTTGTCTTCCGGGAATACATAGCGATACATGGCGCGAATCCCGATATTGTCGGTCGGGTTAAACTGGGCGCCGAAACCGGCTCGATAGGCGTTCCCTTCAAAATCTTCCATTTTTTTGTTCAGGCGGCCGCCGTCCAACGTATATTTGCCATAGCCGACCGTTGTCAGCAATTCCACGACGCCGAGATTCAACGTATCGGAAACCAGGTCAATGCCGTATGCGGCTGGTTTGGTTTTGCTGCCGCCGAAAGCATCGGTTGACGCATACTGCTGATAAAAACCCTCTACGGAAAGAAAGCCCAGAACTTTAACGCCGGCACTGACGGCGCCGCCGTTCAGGCTGTCGATATCGCCATAACCATTCGGCGTGGCCGAGACATAATCCAAACCGACATGCGGCGAAATAATAAAAGCATGGGCATTAAACGAAATAAGTACAGCGGCAAGCGCCAGATACAATTTTTTCATCACAAGTTCCTTTTAACAGTTAAAACACCTATTTTCGACAACGGCAATCAGGACAATTCCTTAATTACAATGTCCCGGGAAACCGTATCGTAAACAATTCCCAATTTTCCTTTGCGAAATTCTTCGGCGGTCTTGCCGAAGACTTCATAACGCCAGCCCTTGAGAATTTGATTTTTCGCCTTGGGATTTTTGATGTATTCGCGCAGGTTCTTTTCTGACGTTATCAGGCGCGAAACCACGCCGTAATCGTTGCTTTTAACTTTCAGCAGCAGTTTCAGGACTTCACAAAGGGAATGCTGGCTCGGCGGCAGGTTAACATCCCGCTCGCGGTCTACGCGTCCCAGCGTGCGGTCAAATTTGTCTTCAGTCAGCGATGCCAGAATTTCCGTCATTTCTTTAGCTAAACGGCTCTTGGCAACGTCCGGCCGCACGCCGCGAACCCTTTTCATCTCTTCCATATCTTTCGGAAATGCCGTCGCAATGTTTACCAGCGTTTCATCCTTGATGATGTTCTGCCGCGAGACATTGCGTTCCATCGCCATTTTCTCACGCCATTCGGCCAACGCTTTCAGCGCATTCAAAAACGGCAAAGAATGTCCGTTGTGGCGAATCCGCAGCCACGCGTTTGCCGGGTTCTGCTCATAGTGCGCCGCGGCGGCAAAATCTTCCATTTCTTCGGCAATCCAGCTTTCCCGCTTATTTTCTTTCAGATACGCGGCTATTTCGTTATAACATTTAATCAGATGCGTTACGTCGCCCGCGGCATATTCCAGCTGGTCGGCACTCAATGGGCGCAGCTGCCAGTTGGTAAGGCGGCAGGACTTGTCCAGTTCCACCCCGCAATAAGCGCGAACCAGATTTTCATAACTGACGCATTCGCCCAGACCGCAGGCCTGCGCCGCTATCTGGGTGTCAAAAACCGGCGTCGGAACCGTTCCGGAAAGGTTGTACAGGATTTCAATATCCTGCCGGCCGGAATGAAAAACTTTCAGTACCTTTTTATTTTGCAGCAGGGCAAAGAAATCGCCGAAGTCCATATCTTTTGCCAACGGGTCTATCAAAAAAGCGCCGCCTTCATAACCGACCTGTATCAGGCAGGGAATGGGGAAAAAAGTCTTTTCACGGATAAATTCGCAGTCTATGGCAATAACTTTCTGTTTTTTTAATATCTTACAGGCGTCTTGCAGTTCTTGGGTTTTATCTATTAAATTCATTTGGGCGTTCCCTTATCTTTTGGTTGCAGTTTACGGGGGATTGTTTAAGATTTTTTTAATTTTAGCTTGCATTTATGCCAATTTGGGGTAAAAATGGCGACATTGACGTTGAAACAATTTTTCAGGGGTACTTATGATTGAATACAGAACGCATACCTGCGGCGAATTGAGAGCCGCCAATGCAGGACAGAAAGTCAAGCTTTCGGGCTGGATCCACCGCAAACGCAACCTGGGCAACCTGTGCTTTGTCGATTTGCGCGACCATTACGGCATTACCCAGTGTGTGGTTGACAGCTCCAGCGATTTGTTTAAGAAGCTGGAAGACATCCGGGTGGAAAGCGTTATCACCGTTGACGGCGAAGTTGTGATGCGCGAGAGCGTCAATAAAAACATGCCGACCGGCGACATTGAAGTCAAAATCAACGACGTCGTTCTGCATTCCATGGCCGACGTTCTGCCGATACAGGTGTTCGGGGAAGACAATTCGCCGGAAGAGCTGCGGCTGAAGTACCGTTTTCTGGATTTGCGGCGCGAGAAAATCCATAACAACATCATTTTGCGCTGCCAGGTTATCAAACGTATGCGCGAACTGATGAACGAACAGGGGTTTCTGGAATATCAGACGCCGATTTTGACGGCTTCGTCTCCGGAGGGGGCACGCGACTTTCTGGTTCCGTCCCGCTTAAATCCGGGCAAGTTTTACGCCCTGCCGCAATCGCCGCAGCAATTTAAACAGCTGCTGATGGTATCGGGCTTTGACAAGTATTTCCAGATTGCGCCGTGTTTCCGCGACGAAGACCCGCGCGCCGACCGCAGCCCGGGAGAATTTTATCAGCTGGATATGGAAATGTCTTTTGCCACGCAGGACGACGTGTTTGCGGTGATGGAAAAGACGATGGGTACCATCTTTAACGAATTCGGCGAGGGGAAAAAAGTTGACCAGGCGCCGTTTCAGCGCATTGCGTTCAAAGACGCCATGCTGAAGTACGGTTCCGACAAGCCGGATTTGCGCAATCCGCTGGTTATTCAGGACGCGACCGCTTTCTTCAACAACTCCGGGTTCGGCGTTTATGACGGCAAAGCGGCCAACGGCGAGGAACTGCGCGCCATCGTCATTCCCGGCGCAGGTGAAAAGCCGCGTTCGTTTTTTGATAAGCTGGACGGCTTCGCCAAAGAAGAAGGTTTCGGCGGAATGGCGTATGTCGCGTTGTCGGCAAACGGCGCCAAGGGCATCGCCAAATTTTTCTCTGAAGAAAAAACGACCGAACTCAAAAATATGTTCGGAGTTAAGGACGGCGACGCGATTGTCTTTATGGGCGGCAACAAAAAGCTTATCAGCAAATTTGCCGGAAAAGTCCGCACGAAACTTGGTGAAGAGCTGGATTTGATTGAGAAAGACGCGTTCCGTATTTGCTGGATTGTCGATTTTCCGTTTTACGAGGAAAACGAAGAAACAGGCGCGGTTGAATTTTCGCACAATCCGTTTTCCATGCCGCAAGGCGGAATGGACGCACTGCTGAACAAGAACCCGTTTGAGATACTGGCTTATCAGTACGATATGGTCTGCAACGGTGTGGAACTGGCTTCCGGCGCCGTCAGAAACCACAAACCAGAAATTATGTACAAGGCGTTTGAACTGGCGGGATATGACCACAGCGTCGTAGACAACAAATTCGGCGGTATGATTAACGCGTTCAAGTACGGCGCACCGCCGCACGCGGGATGCGCTCCGGGAATTGACCGTACAGTTATGCTGCTTTTGGACGAGCCGATTATCCGCGACGTTATCCTGTTCCCGTTAAACGGCAAAGCGCAGGATTTGCTGATGCAGGCGCCGAATACGGTTTCCGAACAACAGCTGAAAGATCTGCATTTGGACATTAAGTCCTGCGAATCGGCCTAATATAGCATACGGCGGCCATCCGGCCGCCGTATTTTCCGTTCGGGATATTCGGGAATGCGGCATAATATATTTGCAGAGACATATTCGGCAAGGATTGTTACGGCAGTTATCTGGTTTTGCTTTACGGCTTTGTCCTTATATATTGCCCCGTTTCATGAGGTATGGGCGGACGAAGTGCAGGCCTTTTTGATAGCCCGTGACGCAAGCCTTGAAGAAATTATCACGGATATTCCGCATCAGGAGGGACAACCGGTATTATGGCATCTGCTGCTGAAAGGGTTAATTGCCATATTCGGCGACGGGTTGAACATTACTTATGTTTCGGTTGCGGTTATGTCCGTTACAGTCGGCATATTTTTATTCTGTTGCCGGGTTCCGCTGATTTATAAAATACTTCTGCCGTTCGGGCATTATTTCATTTACCAGTACAATATCATTTCGCGCAACTATTGTCTGGCTTATCTGGCACTGGTTTTGCTGGCCGTGCTTTACGATAAGAGGCATAAGCAAATTTGGGGATATGCGCTTACCTTGTTACTGCTTGCGGAATCCACCGCCTTTCTGGCGCCGACCGCGGCAGTTCTCGGGCTGTTTTGGTTTTCGGAAGCATATCGGCAGACTTTGAAAAAACCGCTTAAATATATTGCCCCAATGTGTCTGCTGGGTGGATGCGGTTTGTTGATGCTCTGGCAAATTCTGCCGGTCAATATGGTACAGTATAGTATGAGAATTGAGCATATTGAAAATTATCCATACAATGTGCTGGCTCATTTTCCCGAAGCATTTTTTGCCGGTAAAAGTACGGCGCTTAACCTGACATTTCTGTTTGTCATTGCTTTTTATGCGATAAGGAAGGCAATGAGCTCGTCTTTTTATGCCAATGTGCGGAGTAATTTACCGGCGGTTTTGCGTTTTACTGCGGTATGGGCGGTGTTCGGCGCAGTTTACTTGGCCGTCCGGCCGATGTATTACCATCAGGGGCTTATCTGGGGGCTGTTCCTTTGTTCGGTTTATATGTTTTTTCCGGACTATGCCCAAAGCAGAAAGCATTATTTGTTTCTGGCATGTGCCGTTATGCAGATTTACTGGAGTTTCGTTTCCGTCCGCTACGATATAAAATATCCCTATTCTTCCCAACATCAGGTTTTAGAGATATTGAAAAAGCATTCTCTTTCCGACGGAAAAATCCAGGCTATCGGTTTCCATACCCTGCCGTTGCAGGCAATCCTCGGCAGAGATAAATTATATATTGCAGACAAAGCTCCGATGTACTGGCTCTGGACCGAAGAAGACATGGACGTTAAAGGCGACAATATGCAGGAGCTTATTGACTGCCATCATGATATTGCCGTCATAGACGAAGACGATGCCGCAGGAGCCGATTTCAGCTATTATGAAAATCAGGCCGAATTTAACGGCTACAAAATCCCGGCTGCTGCCGTTTACAAGGGATACCTCTTTTATGAGCAAGGGGTGCGCCTTTTTATCCGCAAAACCGGCACAGGCTCCAAAGTTAAGCTGGATATGGTAAAAAGGAAACCGGGCGAAGATATATCTAATTAGAACAACAGACTGGTAAATAATTATTAATTTTAAATTAAAAAAACTCTTTACAAATAAAAATATTGCGGTATACATTGGTACGAATAACAGAGGGGGCTAACGGCATGCCTTCCTGTTATGTGTGAATCCAACTTAAATTTTTGAAAGGGATTGAAATGCCTAAATTAAAAACGAAAAGTTCGGCGAAAAAGCGTTTCAGCGTTACCGGAACCGGCAAGCTGAAAAGAAATTTTGCGAAAAAGAGACACTGCCTCTTCTGCAAAACCCAGAAAATGAAAAGACAAGCCCGCGGCACGACTTTGCTTTCAGAAGTCGATGTCCAGATTGTTAAGAAATTTTTACCTTATTTGTAGTTGTAGGAGGATATGTAAATGTCTCGTGTAAAAAGAGGTGTTACGGCTCATGCCCGTCATAAAAAAATTCTGGATATGGCGAAAGGCTACAGAGGCCGCAATAAAAACGTTTTCAGAGTAGCTGTTGAAAAAGTTGAAAAAGGTTTGCAGTATGCTTACCGTGACAGAAGAGCGAAGAAAAGAAATTTCCGTTCTTTGTGGATTCAGCGTATCAATGCTGCTACGCGCTTAAATGATATGACTTATTCTCGATTTATCAGCGGGCTCAACAAGGCAGGTATTGAGCTTGACCGTAAAGTGCTGGCTGATATCGCTTACAGAGAGCCCCAAGCTTTTGCTAAGTTAGTAGAAACTGCCAAAGCGGCTCTGGCTAAATAATTTTTAGATTTAGTATAGTTTATATCAGATAGGAAAGAGTCGTCTTGGGCAACCAAGAGGACTCTTTTATATTTAAAATTGTTATAAACTTTCGCGGCATTTTTACGGCAGCGAAAAAAGACAAACAACAGCCGGCCTTTGGGAGCGGCAAATAAGGAGATTTCAGGGAACTATTCTTTTTTGGAAAAAATACCCTCTATCATAAGGTGAACAAATGAGTGATATTGAAGTTATAAAAACAGGCATACTGGAACAGATTGCCAATGCAGAAGACGCCAAAGCCCTTGACGAGGCAAGAGTTGCGGCATTAGGCAAGAAAGGGCAGATTACCGAACTGTTAAAAGCACTGGGCAGCATGCCGATGGAAGAAAGAGTTGCTTTCGGGAAGAAAATTAATGTTGTCAAAGCGGAAATTGAAACAAAAATTACCGAAAAAAAACAGGAATTGGAAACCAAACAACTAAATGAAAAACTGAAAAAAGAAGTTATTGACGTTACCCTTCCCTGCCGGCCGGAAACGCAAGGTCGAATCCATCCGGTTTCCAAAGTTTATGAAGAAATTGTCGCCATTTTTGCCCAGATGGGGTTTGAAGTGGCTGAAGGGCCGGACATTGAAGACCAGTTCCATAACTTTAACGCGCTCAATATGCCGCCGAACCACCCTGCCCGCCAAATGCAGGACACATTCTACATCAATAACGATGCCAACAAAGAATTTGACATGGATTCCGCTTATGTGGTCAGGACGCACACGTCCGGCGTGCAAATCCGCACTATGGAAAAGAAGCAGCCGCCAATCCGCATTATAGCGCCGGGCAGAACATACCGTTCCGACTACGATGCAACGCACACGCCGATGTTCCATCAGGTTGAGGGGCTGGTTATTGACAAGAAAACGACTATGGCCGATTTAAAAGGCTGCCTGTATGATTTTATGAAAGAATTTTTTGAAGTTGACGAACTGCCTATCCGGTTCCGCCCATCGTTCTTTCCATTTACGGAACCGTCTGCCGAAGTTGATATCGGCTGCCTTAAAACGAAAACAGACTTGGTTGTCGGCGCAGGTACCGACTGGCTGGAAGTTTTGGGGTGCGGCATGGTACATCCGAACGTCCTGCGCGCAGGAGGCATAGACCCAGATGAATATCAGGGATTTGCCTTCGGGGTCGGCATTGACAGGCTTGCGATGTTAAAATACGGCATTCCGGATTTGAGGACTTTCTTTGAATCCGACGTACGCTGGATTAAAAATTACGGATTTACGCCGCTTGACTTTTCATCAATGACAAGCGGACTGAGCAACAACGGAGGACTGGCACGATGAAATTTACATTATCCTGGTTAAAAGAACATCTGGATACAACGGCAGGCGTTGACGAAATCAGCGAAACGCTGACTCGCATCGGCCTTGAAGTCGAGGAGGTCGTTAATCCGGCTGCTGCACTGGATGGCTTTATCACGGCACGCATTGACAAAGTTGACATGCATCCGGATTCCGACCATCTGCACATATTAGCCGTCAATACAGGCAAGGAAACACTGCAAGTCGTCTGCGGCGCGCCAAACGTCCATGAAGGGCTGGTTGGCATTTATGCCCCGACCGGAGCGCTGATTCCTGCATACGGAGAACGCTTAAAAGTTGCGAAAATCCGCGGTGTGGAAAGCATGGGCATGATGTGCTCGGAAAAAGAACTGCTGGTCGGCGACGACCATAACGGCATTATTGAGCTGCCGGCAGAGACCAAGGCCGGCATTTCGGCGGCGGAAGTTTTGAACATTGATCCGGTTTTTGAAGTTTCCATTACGCCGAACCGGGCAGAATGCTTGGGCGTACGAGGAATTGCCAGAGATTTGGCCGCTGCGGGGCTCGGCAGGCTGAAACCGTTGGATATTCCTGAAATCAAAGGGACGTTTAAAAGCCCGGTTAAAGTAACTGTTTCATGCCCTGAAGCCTGCCCGACATATACGGCACGTTATATCAGAAACGTCAACAACAAAGCGGAGACGCCAAAGTGGATGAAAGACCGTCTGACGGCTATCGGGCTGCGTCCTATTTCCGCTCTGGTGGATATTACCAATTATATCAACTATGATTTAGCTCGTCCGCTGCACGTTTTTGATGCAGACAAGCTTAAAGGCGACATTCAGGTCAGAATGGCTCATGACGGTGAAGAATTTTTGGCGCTGAACGAAAAAAGCTATATGCTGGACAACAAAGCGCTCGGCATTTGCGACGACGAAGGCGTACAGTGCCTTGGCGGCATCATGGGCGGATTAAACAAAGGCAGCTATGAAGACACAAAGAACGTTCTGCTGGAGTGTGCATTGTTTACGCCGGCCTGCATTGCCAGAACCGGGCGCAAACTCCAGCTTGACTCCGATTCACGTGCCCGGTACGAACGCTGGGTCGACCCGATGTCAAATATCAGCGGCAACAATTATGCCACGAAAATGATTTTAGACATCTGCGGCGGCGAAGCTTCGGAGATGGAAATTGCCGGAGAAGAAAAATCTGTTGCCAAACCGGTATATCTGCGGCCGGAACGAATGAAAACTTTTATCGGTATGGACGTTGCCAAAGAAACTTGCGAAGAAATTCTCCGCAATCTCGGATTTGAGATCAGCGAAGAAAACGGCAATATCAAGGCGATTTCTCCGTCATGGCGCGGCGACATTGAATGCGAGCAGGATTTGATTGAAGAGGTCGTGCGGATGATTGGGCTGGATAACATTCCGGCAACTTCAATGAAAACGGCCGAATTTCCGAAACCGGTTTTAACGCCGTTGCAGAATAATATTGTCATGGTCAAGCATGAGCTTGCTTCACGCGGCATGTACGAAACGGTTACATTCAGTTTTACCGACAGCAACATTGCAAAATATTTCCGCAGAGGCTCGGAAGCGGTATTTATCCAAAATCCGATTATCAATGAGCTTGACGAAATGCGGCCGTCGCTGTTGCCGAATCTGCTTATCGGTGCCAAAAACAATATTGCGCGCGGATACGGCAATTTGGCATTGTTTGAGGCAGCACCCGAATTTTTCGGGCGTAATCCCGGCGAACAGCGGGCTATGGCTTCCGGCATCCGGGTCGGAAAGACCGCGAAAAAGGACTGGACAAACTCCATGCGCGCTTATGACGTATTTGACGTCAAGGCCGACGCGCTGGCAGTTATTGCTGCGGCGAAAGGCTCGATTGAAGCACCACAGATTACGACCGACACACCGTCTTATTACCACCCGGGGCGCAGCGGCGTTATCCGGCTCGGCAAAAACGTCCTCGCATATTTTGGCGAACTGCATCCGGCGATTCTCAAAGCGCTTGACATTAAAACCAATGTTATGGCTTTTGAGGTTTTCCTTGACAATATTCCGCTGCCGAGAGATGCAAAATCCAAAGCTAAAAAGAAGCTGGAACTTTCTCCTTTGCAGGCAGTTGACAAGGATTTGGCATTTGTCGTTGCCCGTAACGTTTCGGCCGTCAGCATAGCGGCGGCGGCTAAAAATGCAGACCGCAGCAATATTGCCGATGTACGGATTTTTGACGTTTACGAAGGGGAGAATCTGCCTGAAGACAAGAAATCCGTCGCTATCAGCGTTACGTTCCAGCCGAAAGACAAGACCTATACCGATGCCGAACTGGAAGCATTGATGAACAAGGTCATTCTGGAAGTCGGCAAAAAGACCGGTGCGGTTTTACGATAAACCGTTTCTTTAATAATCGGCATAAAGACAGCCGCCGGATTGTTCCGACGGCTGTTGTTGTAACCTGAAAAACTACTGTCTGGATCGCCGGGCTGTTTTTTGGGGGATTTTGTCTTTGAAGGAAGTTTCTTCTATTACCCTTTGCGACTGTTTTATTTTGCTTTTTGGGCAAATAGGTATTATCGGGCAGATATTCTCAGAAGGCACAGTATTTTTGATAAAACAAACATAATTCCCCCGCTTTCGCAGGGGATTACGTTTTTGTGCCCGAAAAAGTTACTGTTGCAAAAGTTACTGTTGCAGATACTTCAGCGTTACGCCGTCGCCTTTCAGCTCAAGTTCTTTCCCTTTCAAACTATAGGTTCTGACCTTGTCCAGATTTTGAAAATAAGCATGTTCCTTTTTCATCTCGTCTTCGGGGCCGGCCATCATTGTTGATGCGACAGGACCAAATTTAATATTATCCTTTTCTGCCTTGTAAGTACCGAAATAATTATTCAAAGCTTTTCCGTAAAAACGATCTTCCTTAGCATCAAAAGACAATGTGATATTTTTATCCGTTGCCAGTGTGAAGTTTTTCCCTTTCAGTGATGCGGGGTCAACCTCCGAGCAGGCATTCAGCATAAATACGGCAGCCAGCGCCAGTAGTATTTTTTTCATATTTCTCTCCTTAATAAAATCATGACACGACTACTATATATGACAAACAAATCAGGTTATCAACAAAATTCTCGGCATATATTAACTTCTACCAGCGGAAAACGCATTTTATTGAAATTATTTATTGACTTTTTAATATATATTAATTATTATATA
>URXV01000008.1 GCA_900551865.1 uncultured Rickettsiales bacterium | reverse complement strand
CCGCCTTTTACGCCTTATATAGAACAATTTACCATATTTTATACCCTTTGGCAAGACCTTTTTTACCCGTATATGAGGAGGGGAGATTCGGAACTCTGGAGCACGAGAGAGGGAGAAGTAAATGAGGGGAAGAGCGGGAGAAACTCGGAGCTTTGGGGTGAGGGAGCGGAATGAACGGGGTGAATGCGAGAGGGATTCGAAACCCCGGAGCGCGGGTGGGCAGAGTAAATGGAGAGAAAGGCGGGAGAAACTCTGAACCCCGGAATACGGAAGATGGCGGTGAATAAAAATTTTACGGCAAATACGTCCGCGGGTTAACCGCTTTTTTGCCGGCACGAACTTCAAAATGCAACTGCGGCGAATTTACGCTGCCGGTACTGCCCACCGTTGCAATTTTTTCCCCGCGCAACACTTTTTGCCCTTTTTTGACATATAAACGCTGGTTATGGGCATATGCGGTGATATAGCCATCGCTGTGTTTTATCAAAACGAGATTACCAAACCCTTTCAGCTCGTTGCCGGCATAAGCGACGATTCCCTTATCCGCCGCCTTTACATTGGTTCCGGTGGCTGCCTTGATGTTTATCCCGTCATTGCGACGCCCTTTGCCGACAACGCCGAAGTTAGAAACGACGGTTCCTTTTACCGGCCAGATAAATTTGCTCTTGCGGTATGTTGACACGGTTTTGCGCGGCGCTTTGCGGGCAATGGCTTTCGCCGCAGGTTTGGCCTTGGTTTTGGACGAAGACGTTTTTTTCTGCGCCGACGACGTTGTTTTTGAGGCCTTTTTTGCCGCCGTCTTCCCTTTGGTATACGAATAGCTTGACGTCCCGCCATAATCAGACGCTATTTGATACGAAGCGCCGGAACTGCCGCTGCCGGCCAAACTTCCCGGCAAAGCCAGCGCCTGCCCGACATTGAGCGTGTACGGTTCATCCAAACCGTTCAGGCGGCTCAAAGAGGTGATATCCACGTTATATTTTTTGGAGATGCCGTACAGCGTATCCCCTTTGGCGACGATGTGCGTCCGGCGTTTTGGCAGGCGGAGCGTCTGGCCAATATTCAACGCATACGGCGCAGAGAGATTGTTTTCTTCTATCATTCCGCGCAACGGCACCTGATATTTGCGGGAAAGGCTGTATAACGTATCCCCTTTCTGCACGACAACGCTGCCGGGGGCGTAGTTGTAGCCATAGCCGTTAAACAGAGGAATCCCACCGCTTCGGGCATAGCAACCGAAAAGCAGAGGAACAAAAAGCAATGTAATCCAGACTTTTTTCATTGTTTTTCCTTTGTTATTACTTTTCGTATTATAATAAAATACCTAAATATTAGTTAAACCGGCAGAGATTGTCAGAACATTCATCAGAGAAGAAAACTGCCGGGCGGAATATTCGTTAAACCGACGGAGTTCTCAGAACATTCATCCGAGAGGAAGACTGCCGGCAGGAATATCCGTTAAGACGGCGGAAATTATATGTTTGGGATTCGTTAAGACGGTGAAGATTATCGGCTTGATTTTTACACCATATTATTTTATACAAAGGTAAATTACAGAATATGAGGAAAAGGAACAATGAGCAGCCTGCCCAATATTGCCGACGAAAGCGGCGACAACTATAAATTCGGCTTTGTAACGGACATTGCGTCCGATATTGCCCCCAAAGGGCTGAACGAAGACATCATCCGGTTAATCTCACAAAAAAAGGAAGAGCCGGAGTGGCTTTTGGATTCCCGGCTCAAAGCTTATCGGAAATGGCTGACGATGACTGAGCCGACATGGGCAAAGCTGAGCTATGAGCCGGTAAACTATCAGGATTTATATTATTACTCGGCACCGAAACAGGCCGTTAAGCCAAAGAGCCTTGACGAGGTAGACCCGAAACTTCTGGAAACATACAACAAACTCGGCATTCCGCTGAAAGAGCAGGAGGTTCTGGCCGGCGTGGTTGCGGTTGACGCCGTTTTTGACAGCGTATCGGTAGCGACGACCTATAAAGCGCAGCTCAGAAAACAAGGGATTATTTTCTGTTCCATATCCGAGGCGGTTAAGGAATACCCCGATTTGGTCAGGAAGTATCTGGGGTCGGTCGTGCCATACACCGACAATTTCTTTGCGGCTCTCAATTCGGCCGTTTTTACCGACGGTTCGTTTGTGTATATTCCCAAAGGGGTCAAATGCCCGATGGAGCTTTCTACTTATTTCCGCATTAACGCCAAAAATACCGGACAGTTTGAACGGACGCTGATTGTTGCCGATGAAGGCAGCTACGTTTCCTACCTTGAGGGCTGCACGGCGCCACAGCGCGACGAGAACCAGCTGCACGCGGCGATTGTGGAGATTGTGGTGCATAAAGATGCGGAGGTCAAATATTCCACCGTGCAGAACTGGTACCCCGGCGACAAGGACGGCAAAGGCGGCGTTTACAACTTTGTTACGAAACGCGCACTGTGCGACGGCGATAACGCCAAAGTTTCTTGGACGCAGGTAGAAACTGGTTCCGCCATAACCTGGAAATACCCGTCCTGCGTCTTAAAAGGCGACAATTCAAAAGGCGAGTTCTATTCCGTTGCCATTACTAACAACAGGCAACAGGCTGACACCGGGACTAAGATGATTCATCTGGGAAAGAACACCAGCTCCAAAATTATTTCCAAAGGGATTTCGGCGGGATTTTCAAACCAGACTTACCGCGGGCTGGTCAAGGTCGGAAAGAATGCCGACAATGCGCGCAATTATTCGCAATGCGACAGCCTGCTTATCGGGCAGACCTGCGGTTCGCATACCGTGCCGTACATAGAAAACGGTAATAATTCCGCCATTCTGGAGCATGAGGCGACGACTTCAAAAATCAGCGAGGAACAACTGTTTTACTGCAAACAGCGCGGCCTTTCCGAAGAAGACGCGGTCAGCCTTATCGTCAACGGCTTTTGCAAAGAAGTCATGCAGAAACTGCCGATGGAGTTTGCGGTTGAGGCGGCAAAGTTGATTGACATCTCGCTTGAGGGAAGCGTGGGGTAAAAATTTGTGCACAGCCTTAATTGTTGCTTGGATTTTCCGATGCAACGGTTAGACTGGTTTTGTTATTAGAGAAAACGAAAGGGCATTTCAGAAAACGAAATGCCTTTTTTAATTCAGAAACTGATAACCAGCAGACACCGTTTATTTTTATCTGCACAGCGACTGCACCTGTCTTGAATATCGGTCAGCGTCAGGCTTGTGATACACCGTCTGCTTTTTCCGTTACAATAATTGTCGCCGTATTCACTTATATTGGAAGCATTCCCTTCAGTTTCATCGGTAAAATATGCCACCATACTTATCAACTCGTGATAAGGAAGAACGATACGCGTATACATTATTTCACATAACCTTTGCGGGGGAACATTGGTTTCTGCCGATTTTAATATATAGTTCCAAGTTATCTTGTTAGCTCTTATGCCGCCCGGTTCGTGGCGTATATGCGGGTCAAGCAAAACACCTATGCTGTCTCGCAAATAATTTCCACTGAAGATTTGCCATTTAGACGGAATGATATTCATCTTCCTGATATAAGGCACTAAATATAGGGCTTTTTCAGGAGATTTCGTATTTTTTATCTTAACAAAGTCCGTTTCGTAAGGCAGCAGGTTCTGAATAAAGCTGATGTACTCTTCCGTCAATTCATTAACACGATGCCTTTCCATAGCATATTGGAAACCTTTTATACCGATAACCGAAAGCATCCCGACAACGGCCAGTACGCCCAACATTTCCAGCATAGAACGGCCATATTGATTATGATTTTCCAGCATTACAGTCCTCCAACATGAAAAAATCGCCTGAAATAAGGCGATCGGAGAGTTAGAAAATCATGTTAGTAGGAATGACCGTTTTAGCCTTTAAAGCCAACAGAGCTTCTGAACATACGCTAGAACCTCCCCGACCATTCGACAGTCGGGGATATATCTATTGTTTCTGCGTTTTGCAGATAACAATATGACGATGCTATATCCAGCACCGCTACTAACGACAGAGTTTTCTAAGACTCCGAGCCATCTCTGGCTCTGACACGACTAAATTTTTAATCGTGCTGCCGTTAAAGTAACAAAATTATCCGGTTAGTCAAGAGGATTATTCGTATATGATTATTTGTATCGCAAAAAAGGACGCCGGATGGCGCCCTTTATCTCTGGTTCTAAAGCTGACTGTTAAGTTCATACGCTTTCAGGAACTTTACTTTGCACCGTCTATGATTTTAAGCGCATCCTCAACGGTAATGTCTTTTCCTTTAAGCTCATTAGGAATCCGGTAATTGTTCTTGCCGCATTTGATATACGGCCCGTACCGACCCGCCGCCAGCAGGATATCCGCCTTTAGTTTCGGATGCTGGCCGAGAACTTTGGCTTCGGGCTTGGCTACCGCACCTTTCAGCAATTCTTCGGCTCGTTCTCTGGTGATATTGAAAATGTTGTCATTACCGGTCAGGGATCTGGATTTCAAACCCTGCTTAATATACTGACCGAATTTGCCGATGTTGACGGTTATGCCGTCGCCTAAATCTTTCGGCAGACTGACCAGCGTTTCCGCCTGTTCAAAAGTCAGATTTTCAGGGGCAATAAATTTGGGCAGAGCAATCCGTTTCGGCTTTTCAGTCGTGGCCGTGGCATCTTCACCCAGCTGAACATAATAACCGTACGGCCCTTTTTTCAGATAAACGTTCAGGCCGTTATGGCTGCCCAGCAGTTTGTCTTCGGGATTAGGCTTTTTCTCTGCGCTCTGCTCTTCTTCTTCCTTGATATCGGTCAGAGGCATTGTATATTTGCATTCGGGATAGTTTGAACACCCCAGAAAGGCGCCGAATTTGCCCAGTTTTATGCTTAAATGCCCTTTATGACATTCCGGACAAAGCCGCGGGTCAGAACCGTCTTCCCTCGGCGGAAACAGATGGTACGCCAGAACTTCGTCAATTTTATTGATAACTTCACTGACCTGCAAGGGCTGAACCGCCTGAATATTTTTATAAAACTTGTTCCAAAATCCGGTCAACAGCTTTTTCCACTCCATAGAGCCGGCGGACACATCATCCAAAAACTCTTCCATCTGCGCCGTGAAATCATATTCAACGTATTTTCTGAAGAAGTTTTCAAGGAAAATCGTAACGATACGCCCGCGGTCTTCGGGAATAAAGCGCATTTTTTCTACTTTTACATATTTACGTTCTTGCAAAACGGCAATAATTGATGCATATGTCGACGGACGGCCGATACCCAGCTCTTCCAACTTTTTAACAAGGCTTGCTTCCGTAAAGCGTGGCGGCGGCGTGGTGAAATGCTGCTCCGGCTTAATCGCCTTTTTGGCGACAGCTTCGTCAACTTCTACATTCGGCAGCAGACGGTTTTCGTCATCGTCGTTATCATCGTCGCGGCTTTCCTGATACAATTTCAAAAAGCCGTCAAACGCAATTACCTGCCCGTTGGCGCGCAACAGTATTTTGCCATCCCCGGACAGGGAATCTATTACAACTTTATCCAGAACGGCGGGCTCCATCTGACAGGCAATGGTTCTTTTCCAAATCAGTTCATAAAGCTTATAGGCATCCGAATCCAGCTTTTCTTCCATCTTTTTCGGCGTATTCATTACATCCGCCGGGCGAATCGCCTCATGTGCCTCCTGAGCGTTCTTGGATTTGGTCTTGTATTCTTTAGCCGATTTCGGGAGATACTTTTCACCGAAGTATTTCAAAATCGCTTCCCGGCAGGCGGAAATGGCTTCCGCGGAAAGGTTGACGGCGTCGGTTCTCATATAAGTGATATAACCGGCTTCATACAAATGCTGCGCGACCTGCATGGTTTTTTTGGCAGGGAATCGCAGCTTTCGCGCGGCTTCCTGCTGCAACGTAGACGTCGTGAACGGCGGCGCCGGATAACGGTTGGCTTTTTTGCGTTCAATCTTGGATATTTTGAAATCCTGCGCTTCAATTTTTGCTTTGGCGTCTTCGGCTTTTTCCTTGGTGTTGATATCAAATTTTTCAAGCTTTTTGCCATCCAGATTTATCAAATGCGACGGAATGAGCGCTTTTTCAGACGTTTCCAAGTCAACATCAACCGTCCAATACTCTTCGGGCTTAAACTTCTCAATTTCCATTTCGCGTTCGCAAATCAGACGCAGGGCAACGGACTGAACCCGCCCGGCCGATTTCGAACCGGGCAATTTACGCCAAAGAACCGGAGAAAGCGTGAACCCTACCAGATAATCCAAAGCACGGCGAGCCATATATGCCGAAACGAGATTGTCGTCTATCTGTCGTGGGTTCTGAATGGCTTCGGTAACGGCGTGCTTGGTGATTTCGTGGAAAACGACACGCTCAATTTTCTTGTCTTTCAACTTCTTTTTGGCGCTTAATTCTTCCAGTATGTGCCAGGCAATAGCTTCCCCTTCTCTATCCGGGTCGGATGCGAGGACTAACGTATCGCAGTCTTTGAGCGCAGTTATAATGTCATTCAGACGTTTTTTGCCGCCGGAGCTGAGTTCCCAAACCATGCTAAAGTCCTTTTCAGGATCGACAGAACCGTCTTTGCTCGGCAAATCCCGGATATGGCCGTAACTCGCAAGAACCTTATAGTCTTTGCCAAGATATTTGTTAATCGTTTTTGCTTTTGCCGGTGATTCCACTACAACTAACTTCATCTAAAAATTCCCTCAAATTTTAGCCACTTTATTTCCCGGAAGGCGCATAAGCCGGTCATCCAGCTCCAGTTCAACAATCATTGTCAGAACTTTCTCCGTCGGCAGCCCCATTGCCCGGATAAGCTCATCCACATCTTCCCCGCTGGCAGAAACCAGAGACAATAATTTTGAATACTCGTCTCCGCTTTGTTCTGGAATATCGGAATTATTTTCCGTATTGTCAAGCGAATATTCAAACAAATCGGCGGTTTCGGGTTCTTTGACATGGCGCGGCGCAAATGTAACCGGAGAAAAATCAAAATTATCCAGCACATCGTCGGCATCATCCACCAAAATCGCACCTTCCTTTAATAACTTGTTGCAGCCGGATGCCCGCCCGTCATAAGGCGCCCCGGGGACGGCATAAACATCCCGTCCCTGTTCCAAAGCCTGATGCGCCGTTATCAGAGAGCCCGAACGAACCCCGGCTTCAATAACTAACACCCCCTTGCTTAGCCCGGAAACTATCCGATTGCGGCGAGGGAAATTCGTTGCCTGCGGCTTGGTATGAAACGGATATTCTGTCAAAACCAATCCGTCTTGAACCAATTTATTATATAATTTTTCATTTTCCAGAGGATAAACGACATCTATCCCCGTTCCCAGCACAGCTATCGTCCCGCCGTCGGTTTCCAAGGCTCCCAGATGTGCCGCCGCGTCAATACCGCGCGCCATTCCCGATACGACAACCACGCCTTTCCGGGCAACATCCGCGGCAATTCTCCCGGCAAGTTTTAACGCACTTAATGAAGCACTTCGCGAGCCGACCACTGCCAGCATATTGTCGTTTTTAAGCAGCCCGATATTTCCTTTAGCATAGAGAATCGGCGGGTAATCTTCAATCTGTTTCAGATTATAGGGATAAGCCTCATCTTCTGCCGTGATAATTTCAACGCGCTTTAATTCCGCTGTCATAATCTCTTCTTCGGCTTTTCGGCGCGAAAAGACTTCTTTTTTCCGCGAAAGCGCAGACAGCGCGTTTTCCGCACTACCAAACTGCCGCAACAGTTTTCTGAACCCTATCGGGCCTATTCCCGACGTATTAATAAGTTGAATGCAGGATATTAAATTTTCTCTGTTCACCGGCCTGTCTTCTACTGCTTACTGTTTCTTTAGTTTAATTTTGCTTTCTTCCCCGTTCAGAAGGCGGCGAATATTGCCATGGTGCCGAACAATGACAAGCAATACGACCAGTGCATACACAACAGTATACTCTGAAGACGGCGCCAGAAAATATGACGCCACCGGAACAAATACGGCCGCTGTCAGTGCCGAAAGGGACGAATACCTGAACGCAAACGCCATAACCAGCCAGATACCAAGAGCAATAACAGCTACCGGCCAGCAGGTCACAAGAATAAAACCGAATGTTGAGGCGACACCTTTTCCGCCTTTAAATTTCAGCCATACGGGGAAGTTATGCCCCAAAACGCCGAATGCTCCGGCCGTCAGGGAAGCCGTAACCGCCTCGGAAGAATCGCCGCCGACAAAGGCTCCGGCAATTGCTGCTGCCGCGCCTGCTTTAAACGCATCGCAAAGAACCGTCAAAAGCGCAAGCGTTTTATTCCCCGTACGCAGCACGTTTGTTGCCCCGATATTTCCCGAACCGATTTTGCGAATATCGCCATACCCTGCAAGCCTGGTCAAAATAAGTCCAAAAGGAATCGAGCCGACAAAATACCCAAACAATGCACTCAATCCATATATCAGTCCTGCAGACATTTTTTATCTCCCGTAATTTAATTTTGTATTATGTTAGAGAAAAGAGCTTAAATTTCAACTTATTTTATAGTCCGGTGAGTATTTTTGCAATCTTATGAATATTTTATCTTTTTGTATATTAGGAATAAAAAAATAATGACAAAGCGATTTAATTGTTTAATATGATACCAAACATTGCATCATGGGGAGATTATGAAAAAAAAATTTAAAAGAATTCTTTTGAAACTTTCCGGCGAAGGCTTGATGGGCGACCAACCGTTCGGCATTGACGAAAATGTTCTAAACACTGTTTCGGAAAGCATACGCAATATTCGCAATACGGGTCTTGAACTCTGCATCGTTATCGGCGGAGGGAATTTTTACCGCGGCGTAAACAATACAAATGAAATCATCCGCCGCCCGGTTGCCGATCAGGCCGGAATGCTGGCAACAGTCATTAATGCCCTGTTTTTGAAAAGTGCGTTGAACAGCAAAGGAATCCGCGCCGAGATTTTATCCGGACTGAGCGTACCGCAAATTGCCGAAACATATTCTTACAGAGCCGCACAACAGATGCTTGCTGACGGTGTCGTGGTTATTTTTGCAGGAGGAACAGGGAATCCGTATTTCACAACAGATACCGGAGCAACACTGCGTGCTCTGGAAGCCGAATGCGACGCATTATTCAAAGCCACTCAAGTTGACGGCGTTTATGACAGCGACCCCAAGAAAAATCCGAAAGCAAAACGCTATACGGAAGTTTCTTACGACGATGTTATCGCCAAAGAACTTAAAGTTATGGACATGACAGCAATATCCATGGCAAGAGAAAACAAGCTGCCTATTATCGTTTTTAAACAGGAAAATGAAAATTCGCTGACAAACGTATTAAACAGCAAGGGCAACTACACTATCATAAAATAAGACAAAGCGAGGAAACATGACTGATTTTAATGAAATAAAGACCGATACGACAGAGCGCATGGAAAAGACACTGGAAACATTGCGTAATGATTTTGGCGGTCTGAGAGCAGGAAGAGCTCACGCCAGCCTTTTGGACAACATTATGGTTGAAGCATACGGAACCCCGACACCGATAGCCCAAGTCGGCACAGTCAGCGTTCCGGATGCGCGCACCCTTTCCGTCAGCGTCTGGGACAAGGGAATCGCCAAAGCCGTTGAAAAAGCCTTGAGAGAATCCGACCTCGGACTTAACCCGGTATCCGACGGACAGCTTATCCGTATCCCTATCCCTCCACTTTCCGAAGAAAGAAGAAAAGAACTGGTTAAAGTTGCCGGAAAATATGCGGAACAGAATAAAATCGCCATCAGGAATATCCGCAGAGATGCTCTTGACGAAGTAAAAAAGTTGAAAAAAGACAATTTGATTTCCGAAGACGACGAAAAGAGATATGGCACCGAGATTCAGAAACTGACTGACGACTCCATCAAAAAAATCGATGATATGCTGGATCAAAAAGAAAAAGATATTTTACAAGTCTAAATAACGATGGATACCAATAATACATGCAGGCATATTGCCATTATCATGGACGGCAACGGCCGCTGGGCAAAAAAGAGAGGGATGCCCAGAACTTTTGGGCATAAAAAAGGAGCGGAAAACGTTGTTAAAATTACCCGAGCAATGAAAGAGTCCGGCGTAAAATATTTGACATTGTACGCTTTTTCCACAGAAAACTGGCAACGTTCCAAAGATGAAGTCGATGCCTTGATGCAGCTGTTGAACGAATATCTGGATAAAGAGTTGAAAGAAATCATGGATAATAATGTCCGCATTGTTTTCATCGGAGAAAGATATATGCTGTCCGACAGCATTCAGGCAAAGATGACTTTTCTTGAAAAAGAATCCGAGAAGAATACAGACCTGACATTATGCATAGCCCTGTCTTACGGTTCGCGGCAGGAAATTTTGTCTGCGGTCAAAAAAATCGCCGCAAAAGTAAAAGAAGGGAGCATGGACATCAGCCAAATTACACAAGACGTCTTTTCCGAAGAATTGTATACAAAAGAAATTCCGGATCCGGACGTTTTAATCAGAACCAGTGGAGAGCAAAGGATCAGCAATTATCTGCTCTGGCAGTCAGCATATACAGAGTTGTTTTTTACAAACACTTTATGGCCTGACTTTGGCAAAGACGAGCTTTGGGACATTATTAATAAATTCAATCAAAGGGAGAGAAGGTATGGCAAAAACTGAACTGACATCATTGCAAAAGAGGATACTGACGTCACTTATAATGATTCCGATTGTTATCGGTGCACTACAGTCCGGGCATCCGTATGTCGATATTCTTGTCTTTATTGTCGGCGCAATGCTTTCCTGGGAATGGGCTTCAATGGTGCCCAACAAGAAATCAAGCGTTTATGCCGTATGCTATACTTTTGCAATGGGGTGTTCCCTGTTGGTATTTAACCGCTGGGTGCTCATTGCGACAATTGCATTAACGACGCTTTTTGTTTTTATCAAAGCCACAGAAGAGCAGCACCGCAAGCTCCTCACACTCGGTGTTCCCTATATTTCTATCGGCGTCGGCGCCCTCTACTGGATATATTATCTGTTTGACACTTTCGGCAGTATCCCCGGAGAAAAGGGAAGCTTTGTCATGACATTATGGTTTATGCTGATGGTTTGGGGGGTTGATATCGGCGGATACATTGTCGGCTCATCCCTAAAGGGACCGAAGCTGGCTCCGAAAATAAGCCCAAACAAAACCTGGTCTGGACTTGTCGGCGGGGTTGTCCTAGCTGTTGCTGTCAGTTTTATTTATATGTTTACCGTTAAAAATATTTTTAACCTGCCGATGCCGCTAAGCGAACAGCTTAAATTTGCTCAGCTCGGTGCCATGATTGCAATTGTGGCTCAAATCGGCGACCTTGCAGAATCCGCCATAAAAAGACATCTGGGCGTAAAAGACAGCAGTTCTCTGATTCCGGGACACGGCGGCGTATTCGACAGAATTGACGGCCTGATATTTGCCGCACCGATTGTCTATTGTTACTTTACCTTAGTTTCACTTAGCAATTAAAAGGAACAAAATTATGGAGTGGATATTAAATATTATTCATTATGTCATCCCCTTTCTTGTCCTTCTCGGCGTTTTGGTTTTTGTACATGAATTCGGCCATTTTATCGTTGCCCGTTCCCTGGGGGTCAGCGTCAGCGCTTTCTCCATCGGGTTTGGCAAAGAATTATGGAGCCGCACGGACAAAAAAGGTACTGTATGGAAAATCTCAGCAATACCGTTAGGCGGATATTGCCAGTTTTTAGGCGATGCAGACGAATCCTCGTCAACATCCGACGTCGATTTGAGCAAGTACACAGAGGAAGAACAAAAACACCTTTTTGCAACTCAAACGCCGTATAAAAAACTGGCGATTGCCATTGCAGGACCTTTGTTTAATTATCTCTTTGCATTTATTACTTTTTTCGGTCTGTTTTATTTTGTCGGAAGCTACGACATTCCGCCGGTTGTTTCCGAAGTCATCAAAGAAAGCCCTGCGGAAAAGGCCGGCATTATAAAGGGCGACAAAATTCTTGAAATCAACGGCAACAAAATCAATGACTGGTCGGACATCAGCAAAGAAGTCAGTATTGCCATTGACAATGTCAACATGAAGATTGAGAGAAACAGCGAAGAGATTACCGTTACCGTCCCGTTGGTTGATATGGAATACGCCTTTGACGAATCTGAAAAGCCGGTTAAGCGCCGAATGATAGGCATTAAGGGAGAAGCAAAGCAGTTTAAAATTATCAAGGATAATTTCAACTTCGGCGCCTCCGTAAAAAAAGCGGCCGAAGAAGTCTACAACGTTACAGATATGACTTTACGGGGCGTCGGGCAGATGATAACGGGAGAACGATCCGGCGAAGATGTCGGCGGCATTATCCGCATTGCGGAAATGTCGGGTGACATATCCCGTACACGCGGCATATTGGACTTTTTATATTTTATGGCGCTGTTGTCCATTAATCTGGGGCTTATCAACTTATTCCCAATCCCCGTATTAGATGGTGGACATGTTGTAATTTATTTGTTAGAAATAGTTTCAAGGCGGGAGCTTAATACAAAGTTCAGAGATTATTTGTTTAAGATAGGCCTTGGTTTTATTTTGTTTTTGATGGTGTTTGCAACCTGGAATGATATTAAGCACCTCATAACAAGATGGTTTGAATAGCTTGTAAGGATTAAAAAATGAAGTTTAAATTAGCGGGGATTTCGTTGCTGGCACTGGCCGTTTGTTCTAATGCCATGGCGCAGGGAGTTATCAGCAACATTAACATTAACGGACTTCAACGCGTAGAGAAAGAAACGGCCTTGTCTTATGCGGGCATCAATACAAACAAGCCGGTTTCGACCGAAGAGCTTAACGAGGCTTTGAAACGGTTATATGATACGGGCCTGTTCAGCGACATCAGTTTCGACACCAAAGGCAATACGCTTGTCATTAACGTTAAGGAGAATCCGGTAATCGGCGTCATGGCCTTTGACGGCAATGACAAGATTGACGATAAAATTCTTGAATCGGAAGTCCAGTCCGCTCCCCGCTCAGTTTTCAGCAAAGCCAAAGTTCAACAAGACGTTCAGAGAATTTTGGACGTCTATAAGCGTGCCGGGAGATATGGCGTATCTGTTGAGCCGAAAATTATTAAAAAATCAGAAAACCGCGTAGATTTGATTTTTGAGATTGAAGAAGGCCCGGAAGCAAAAATTGACACCATTAACTTTATCGGCAACAAGCACTATACGGGAAAAGACCTGCAAAGCGAAATTATGAGCAAAGAAAGCCGCTGGTACAGACTGTTTTCAAATGCGGAAAATTTTGACCGTGAAAAAATGAACTATGACCAAGAATTGCTGCGGCGTTTCTACAACCGGCACGGATATGCCGATTTTGCCGTTGTTTCAGCAATCGCCGAACTGTCCAGAGATAAAACTTCTTTTATCCTTACCTTTACGATTGACGAAGGAAAGCGTTATACCATTAATGATATTCAGATTAAATCGACAGTACCGGATATTGATGCCAACCAATGGTACAAATATGTTACATTCAAAACAGGAAACTGGTACAACTCCGATGAAATAGAAAAAACAGTCAATGCTCTGACCGAGGAGCTTTCCCGCAAAGGTTTTGTTTTTGTCGAGGTTGTTCCCAATATTTACAAAGACAGAGAAACAGGAAAACTCAGTGTTGTTTTCGATATTAAAGAAAATGCAAAAGTTTTCGTAAACAGAATCAATATTACAGGCAATACCAGAACGCTTGACGAGGTTATCAGACGCGAATTTCGCATTTCCGAAGGCAATGTTTTCAACGTCGCCAAGATAAGGGAATCGAGAAGAAACGTCGAACGGCTGAATTATTTCAGCAAGGTAGACATTGATACCGAACGCGTTGATTACGACAAAGCAGACATTAATGTTAATGTCGAAGAAAAATCGACGGGCTATTTCAATGTCGGCGTCGGCTATTCTACCGTTAACGGGGCATTAATCCGCGCAGGAATTACCGAAAACAACTTCCTCGGCAAAGGTCAGCAGGTCAGTTTGAATGCGGGCGTTTCACAACGTTCGACCGATTACAGTTTCAGCTTTACCGAACCGTACTTTATGGATCGCCGTCTCAGTGCAGGTACAGACTTGTTCTATCAGACTGAAGATTATCAGGACGAGAGCAACTACGATATGGATACCATGGGCGGCAGATTACGCTTCGGCTGGAATTATACCGACGATTTAAGCCAGTATGTCCGTTATACCCTGAAACAGGATAAAATTAAAAATGTCAGCAGCGCGTCCAAATATATTCAGGAAGAAGAAGGCGACGCTATCGACTCCGTTATCGGGCAGACTATCGTTTATGACAAACGCGACAATATTATGAAGCCGCGTGAGGGTTATTACCTTTCATTCGGCAACGATATTTCCGGCTTGGGCGGCGATGACAAATATTTGAAATTTGACGCGAAAGCATATAAATTCTATACGTTGTCTGACTATTACACCTTTAAGTTCTTCATCAACGGCGGATATATTGCCGGTTACGGCGGGGAAGACGTCCGTCTGGCACAGCGTTATTTCCTCGGCGGCAATACAATGCGCGGTTTTGAAACCGGCGGTATCAGTGCACGCGATAAAGTTACCAAAGACGCATTGGGCGGCAACTGGATGCTGTACGGAGGTGCCGAATTGGCTTTCCCGATGGGATTGGATGAACTCGGCATCAGAGGCCGGACATTTGTTGACGTCGGTACAACAGGCAAGCCGGACAACATTAACACTTCCGATGTCGACTATTCCTCCAGCCCGCGTGTTGCCATTGGTTTTGGTTTCGAGTGGACATCACCGATGGGTAAAATCGATATCGACTTCGGTTTCCCGATTGTTAAGCAGGATTACGATGAAACAGAAGTATTCCGTTTGAACTTTGGTACAAGTTTGTAATGAAGGAATAAATAATGGCTGATACTGTTTTTTATAATTACAGCGGCAAAAAAAGCATTAGGGAAATTGCCCGGATTGCCGAGGCAGAACTGGTAACCGCCGGAAAAGAAAATGAGCTTATTGAAAATATCTGCTCCATTGAAAGCGCCGGCAGTGAAGATTTGTGTTTCTTTTATGACAGGAAAAATAAGGATAAAGCAGCCGGAATTAAGGCGAAAGCCTGTATTTCGACAGAAGAGCTGGCGCACCTCATTCCCGAAGGCGTTATTGTTCTGACCAGCAGCAATCCCAAACTTTCGTTTATCCGGTTAGTCAGCGCTTTTTATTCCGAGCACAAGCCTGCTCCCGGTATCGCAGAAAGTGCCGTAATCGCCAAAACGGCAAAAATAGGCAAGGGTTGTTTTATCGGTCCGCATGCCGTTATTGAAGACGACGTGACTATCGGCGATGACTGTATCATAGAAGCTAATGCGGTTATTTCCAGAGGCTGTAAGATTGGCAACAACTGCCGAATCGGCAATAATGCGAGTATAGCTTACTGCCTGATGGGAAACGACTGTTATATTTATACGGGGGCACGAATCGGACAAGACGGATTTGGTTTTTCTGTTGTTGACGGGCAGCATAAGAGAATCCCACAAATCGGACGCGTTATCATCGGCAATGACGTTGAAATCGGCGCAAACACCTGTATTGACCGGGGTGCTTTAGACGACACGATTATCGGAAACGGCTGCCGTGTCGATAATCTGGTGCAAATTGCGCATAATGACAAAATCGGAAATTACTGCATACTGGTTGCCCAAACGGGAATTGCAGGAAGCTGCACGTTTGGCGATTATGTCGTGTGCGGAGGACAGACGGGTTTTGCCGACCACCTGAATGTCGGCAGCGGGGCACAAATCGGAGCGCAATCCGGCGTTATGCGGGATATTGAGCCCGGTGCAATTGTTATGGGAACGCCAACAGTGCCTTTTAAAGATTTTATGCGTCAGGTCGCATTTTTGCAAAAAAACAGTAAAAAATAACAAAGGAGACTACATTATGTCAGAAATCGTGAAAGTTTATCATATTGAAGAAATTATGAAAATGCTGCCGCACAGATATCCCTTTTTGCTGGTTGACCGTTTTGAGGTAGAGGTACCGGGAGAAAAAGGCGTCGGTATTAAAAACGTTACAATGAACGAAGAATTTTTCCAAGGGCATTTTCCGGGAAATCCGATTATGCCGGGCGTTTTGCAGATTGAAGCAATGGCACAGGCAGCAGGCATTGCGGTTATATCGAAAGATGAAAATTACGCCGAATCCAAGCGCTCGGTTTTGTTTATGGGTATTGACGGGGTTAAATTCAGAAAACAGGTAAAACCGGGAGACCAGTTGAGAATCCATGTAGAAAAGATTAAAGCCCGCCGGAATATCTTTGTATTCAAGGGAACAGCCATGGTTGACGGGCAGGTTGCCTCAGAAGCAGAATTAACGGCAATGATTATTGAATAATTAGTTCGTTTTAAATAGTTTTGAGGTTGAAAAAATTAGAGATAGGATTTATCTTATCTCTAATTTTTTGGGGTAATAACATGTTTGATGCATATAAAATCAGAAAAGATTTTCCCATTCTGGACAGACTGATAGAAGGGAAACGCAATACATATCTGGACACGGCAGCATCGGCGCAAAAGCCATTAGTGATGCTGGAAGAAATCCGAAAGGCGTATTTAGACGAATATGCAAACGTTCACCGCGGAAGCTACTGGCTTTCAGAAAAAGCAACCGAGAATTATGAAGATGCCAGAAAATCTGCCGCACGTTTCATTAATGCGGAAAAACCTGAAGAAATTATTTTTACCCGCAGCGCAACGGAAGGAATTAACTTGGTTGCAGCGACTTTCGGGGCAATGACATTAAAACCGGGCGACGAAATTCTCCTCTCCCGTGCCGAGCATCATGCCAATCTGGTAACGTGGCAGCAATGGGCAGCCAAGACCGGCGCAAAACTGGTTTATTTTGATTTGGAAGAAGACGGAAGTTTTTCGTGGAATAAATTTACCGACTCGCTGCATGAAAATACCAAAATTGTCGCCGTTACAGCAATGTCTAATGTTTTGGGAACAGTTTTCCCGGTAAAAAAGATTTGTACTGCAGCGCATAATATCGGCGCAAAGGTATTAATAGACGCCTGTCAATTTGCGGTACATAAAAAAATAGACGTGAAAGATTTTAACTGTGATTTTCTGGCATTTTCCGGACATAAGGTATACGGACCTACGGGTATCGGCATCCTTTACGGCAAATATGATTTGCTCGCCGATATGCCGCCTTATCAGTACGGCGGTGATATGATTGAACATGTCAGCTATGAAAAAACATCTTTTACAAACCCTCCTGCCCGTTTTGAAGCCGGAACTCCTGCTATCGTACAGGCTATCGGCTTAGGTGCTTCATTAAACTATCTTATGCAGTTTGACTTTAGTGAGATTGAAGAATATGAAAACAATCTGACGGATTATGCAACAAGGCGAATGTCAGAAATAAACGGGCTTAAGATTTTAGGAACGGCAAAAGAAAAGGGCGGTGTTTTTTCATTCGCCATAGATGGTATACACCCGCAGGATTTGGCTTTTATTTTAGGAAAAGAGGGAATTGCAATCCGGACAGGGCATTTTTGTGCCGAACCGCTGGTCAATTATCTGGGATACACCTCTCTTGCCAGAGCCTCTTTGGGCATTTATACCATAAAAGAAGATATTGATGAATTTATAAAAGCTTTGTACAAAGCAAAGGAATTTTTTGGTTAAAAGAAAAACGATGACTGATAATACCGAAGAACTGATTGACGAAACCGAAGCACAGCTCCTTGATGCGATGAGTATTGAAGAACTGCCTGTTTATAAGGCATACGCAGGACAAGAACTTGCCGTTGGCCAAACAAAAGCGAAGATGTACGATATCGTAGAAGCAATAAAAACCGTATTTGACCCCGAAATACCAATCAATGTTTATGACCTCGGGCTTATTTATAAAATAAATCAAGAAGACTGCGGCAATTTGCATATAGATATGTCCCTGACTGCTCCCGGCTGCCCTGTTGCCGGAATTTTACCGCAACAGGTTGCCGATGCAACTGCCGGAATTCCCGGAGTCGGGAAAGTGGAGGTCGAAGTTGTCTGGGAACCGGCATGGACGCTTGAAAGACTGAGTGATGATGCCAGAATGATGTTGGAAATGATTTAGCAAAGGATACGGCAGATGAGTATTGAAAGCTTAATTGACGATTTTTCATTTTTGGATGGCTGGGAAGACCGCTATAAATATCTTATAGAACTTGGCAACCAGCTTCCCCGTTTCAGCGATGAGCAAAAAAAAGACGAATGGAAAGTTCCCGGCTGCCAATCCCAGGTTTGGATTATCCCTCATTATAGTGAAAACGGCATCAGTTTTGAAGGTGACAGCGATGCCATTATCGTCCGCGGAATTATTGCCGTCGTTCTGGAAATATTTAAAGATAAGTCTGCACAAGAAATTTTAGATATTGATGTTGAAGAAATTTTTGATAAAATGGGATTGAGAGAGCATATTACGCCCAATCGGCGCAGCGGTATGCTTTCAATGGTAGACAAGATTAAATATTATGCCGCACAAGCACTAAAGGGACAGAATGAATATTCACGAATATCAGGCCAAAAAGATTTTTAAGAAAGCCGGAATTAACGTTCCATACGGTTTGGTGGCGTATACGCCTGCGGAAGCCAAAAGTGCAGCAGAAAAGATATCAGAGTTCGGTCCGTGGGTTGTTAAAGCACAAATTCAGGCCGGTTCCCGTGATGTAGGGAAGTTTTCAGACAAGAGAGCCGGACGCAAGGGAGGAATCAGACTTTCCAAAACTTTGGATGAGGTTTATGAAAATGCCGATGAAATGTTGGAAAACCTTTTGGTTACGAACCAAACCGGCGCCAAGGGACGACTTGTCAGCAGAGTGTATGTTGAAGAATTTATAAAAACCGTGAAAAAATTTTATCTGGGGCTTGTTGTGGACTGGGTAGCAGCATCAACTGTCCTGTTGATAGCGCCGGTTACAGAGAAAGATGATGACGACATTGTCAAACTGGCTATTGACCATCCTGACAAATTATTAAAAATAAATCTGGGGCTGCAGAAGGAAATAAAACATGAGCAGTTATCCTTAATTACGGATTTTATGCAAACCCAGCTTAATACAACCGGTTTAAAAGCGTTTTTGAACAGAATGCTGAAAGTATTTTACAGTTATGACGCGACCATGCTTGAGATTAATCCGATTGGCATCAGCAAGAACGGGGACATCTGGGCACTCGATGCCAAAATCATCTTTGACGGCAATGCTTTATACAGACATCCGGATATTGTAAAGATGTCGGACGATTCTGAAACGGAAGAAAGAGAGTTGACTGCTGCAAAATACGGTTTTCAATATAAAGAACTGGAAAGCGGCATAGGTATCATCGTCAATGGCGACGGACTCGCATTAAGTACAATCAATCAAGCTCAAAAAATGGGCATGGAAACAGCATGTTTTCTTAATTTAAAAGGCGGCGTTGACAGGGATAAAATCGCCGCAAGTATAAAACTTATTATGACAAATCCCAAAGTTGACGGCATCCTTATAAACATTCTCGGCGGTTTTTTACGCTGCAATCTTATTGCGGACGGCATAATTACCGTTGCAAACGATTTAGGGCTTAACATTCCTCTGGTTGTACGTTTTGAAGGGACAAATAAAAACGAGGCTACTGAAATTTTACAAAAATCCGGACTGCCTTTGTCTATTGCTTCTGATACGCTTGAAGGACTTACACTCTTAAAAAGTGCTATTGAGGAGGATTTGTAATGGCGGTACTCGTTAGCAAAAACACGAAAATAATGGTTCAGGGCATTACCGGAACACAGGCTTCTTTCCACATTCAAAGGGCGATGAAGTATGGCACACAAATTGTGGCAGGCGTTGTTCCGAATAAGAATGAAAGCTCTTATCTGGGCGTTCCCTTGTTCGGAACCGTACAAGAGGCGAAAGACAAAACCGGTGCTGAGGCGTCGATTGTGTTTGTGCCGGCAAAATATGCCAAAACCGCTATTTTGGAGGCTATCCACGCCGGATTAAAACTGGTCGTTGTGATTACTTCCGGTATTCCCGTCAGCGATATGATGGAGATAAAACATGAGCTCCAGCAATCACCTACCATTCTTATCGGCCCCAATACGCCGGGGGTTATTACACCACAGGAAGCATACATGGGTATTTTTCCCGACAGTATCCATAAAGGCGGCAATATTGGCATCATATCCCGTTCGTCAACTTTGACTTATGAAGTTGTTCTCGAAATAAACAAAGCCGGATTTGGCGAATCTACCGTTATTGGTTTGGGCGATGATGTTATTCTGGGAACGAGTTTTGTTGAAATAATCAAACAGTTCAACAACGATGAGGATACCAAAGCAATTATCTTAATTGGTGGAATCGGCGGAAATTATGAAATTGAAGCGGCAGAATTTTATATGGCGCAAAATAAGAAAAAGCCGATAATTGCCCTAATTCTTGATGACCCGACGCCTTTGTCCGATAACAAAGGCCTGGCTCCGGAAATTTTATGCCGCGGCATAACTACGGCCGAGGATAAAAAAAGCATTCTCCAGAAAGCCGGCATGATTGTCGTCGACGATATCAATTTGCTAAAAAATGAACTTATGCAGTTATGACGAAGTGGCTGCGTTTACTGTTAGATATCTTGCTGCCGCCGCGTTGTTTATTGTGCGGAAAAGAAATTCACTCCGATAATAGCTTATGTTCCGACTGTTTTACTAAAATCGACTTTATCAGCAGGCCTTACTGCAAGAAATGCGGCAGACCTTTTCCCGAAACGGTTAACGGCACTTATTACTGTGCGGAATGCCTCAGTAAAAGAACTCCTTTTCGTCTGTGCCGGGCGGCCGTTGAATACAATGACCATTCAAAAAAATTAATTTTGGACTTTAAGTTTTTTGATCATGTAGAAAATAAAATGTTATTGGCGCGGTGGCTGTATATGGCTGGAAAAGATATTTTTAATACCGGAGTCGACCTGATTATTCCTGTTCCGTTGCATTATACCCGCATGTTTAAAAGAAAATATAATCAATCTGCCGTTTTAAGCGCCGGCTTATCCAAATTATGCGGTATTCCTGCCGATTACAAATCGCTGAAGAAAACCCGCCACACGCTGCCGCAGGTTCATTGCAGCGGCAAACAACGGCTGAAAAACGTTCGAAATGCCTTTGAAGTTGCCCATCCCGAAAACATCAAAGGAAAGCGCATTGTTCTTATTGATGACGTGTTTACAACAGGCTCAACCCTGAAAGAATGCGCCAAAGCCTTAAAAAAAGCAGGAGCAAAATCTGTTGACGCTTTGACTGTGGCAAGAGTCTGCCGGTGATATATTGCCATATTTTTATGCCGCCATATTTTCTTGCCTGAAACGCAACGGCGAATTTGAAAACATAAATAAAAGCAGGTGCGGTCGCACCTGCTTTTAACAATTCGCTTCAACAGGACTGTTCTTACTTTGCAATAGAAAGCAATTTTGCGTATTTATGCAAAATACATTCTGCGACTCCAGCTAATTCAGATTTTTCTTCCGGATTAAAACTGTTTTCGCTGACAAGCATATCCGGCGTCAGTTCAAAAACCTCCCCGCTGAAATCCCGCAGGCAGTGCTTGTTGCTTTTTGCTTCAATAACGCTCTGGCGAAGCGTTGCCGTTGCATCGTCAATATCTTCGCGTTCTGACATTTATTTCTCCGTTATTCTTTATTTATGCTGGTGGAAAGCCACTTCCCCGATGTTTCTTCATATTTAGCATCAGCGTCATATAAATCAACTTTTAAATTCAGGTCTTTAGCCGTCAACTTGCCCATGGCCTGCAGCAAGCCCAAACCGGAAACATAATAGTCATGCCGGGTTGTAACCTCTTCCACTTCAGAGTTTAACAGGTACTGATATTGGTTCAATACATCAAGAACAGTACGATTGCCTAGGGCTTCCTCTTCCCGTACGCCGTTCAAGGCAACCTGATACGCCTTAATCTGTGCTTTTACAGATTTAATTTTGGCTTTATTCGCACTCAAATATTCCCAATAGCTGGTAATATCGGAATACAGGGCGTCCTGTGTATTCAGCAGGTCTTCCTGAGCCTGCCAGCGATAATACTTGCTCTGGCGGATTTTCGCCCGGCTGGAACCCGCATTATAGAGCGGAATCGAGAAATTTACGCCAAGCTCAACCGAATTGTTAGTCGGATTTTTATCGTATTGATAATCCTGAGTTTTGATGCGTCCGGCCATTGCATAAGCATTTACAGACGGCAGCAAATCCCCCTGATTGGTTTTGACATCATATTTTTTTGCTTTCAGGTTATGTTTGGCCGCATTCAGGTCATAATTGTGAATTCTGGCATAATTCAGCGCTTCATCCATACTTTTCGGAAACATTCTTTCAATTGCTTTAGGATCTTCCGTTCCTTTTGGCTCTTCGCCGATTATCTGTTTGTAAACGGCTTTTGACGCTTCCAAATCGCCTTCCGCCGAAATGCGCTGGGATTGGGCGGACGCGTAACTTGCCTCAGCTTGAGATACGTCGGTTGTGGTAACTTCACCAACCTTGAAACGTTCGCGAGTTTCATCCAACTCTTTTTTCAAAAGTTTTTCGTTATTTTTTTGCAGTTTTACAATCGCCTCGTCGCGCATTACGTTCAGATACGCAGTTGCCGCATTGAGCAAAATATCCTGCTCGGTTGCCAAAAGACTAGCCTGCGCCGCTTTTACAGAACTTTTGGCAGAACTGACGGAATTGACGGTTTTAAAACCGCTGAAAATCGGCTGCGACACCTTTGCGGCCAAGGTTCTTTCATAACCGTCTACCGGACGCTGCGCAACTCCGTTGACCGTACTATTTGTATTTATTTTCGAATCTGAATATCCGCCTTCTACGGTCAATGTCGGGCGATATCCTGATTTTGCAATCGCTACGTTTTCATCAACGGCTCCCGTTGCAGCGCGGGCGGCTTTAAGCGCAGGATTATATTCGTACGCTTTGGCCAAGGCTGTTTCCAGTGTATCCGCATTTGCAGAAAGCGCGGTTGAAACAGTAAGAACCAGCGCAAGAAGACTAAGCTTTTTCATCGTTAAGTTTTCCTTTTTATCCATATCAAAAAAGATTCGTTCGTTTTCTCTTTAGCACATAATTGTTAAAAAAACGCCAATCCCGGTTTTTATTTTATAAAATAATCTTATATTATTAACGAAAATTCAAACTATTTCACTATAGTTTTGTGAATAGTAAAGTATGTTTATTTGGGAGATTGTGTATTGAAAAAAGGTAAATTAGAAATCAGCGATGAAATGAAAAAAGCACGGCTGAAGCTTTCTATTGAGCATTATATCAAATATTTTATCGGCAAAAGAACCTGCGAAGTTACCAAAGAAGAGGCTTTGTACGCCATTTCTCTGGCGGTTCGGGAATTTGCCATGGATGAAATGTACAACACAATGGCCCGCTATAATGAAAAGTCGGCCAAAAGAGTGTATTACCTCTCCATTGAATACCTTATCGGCCGTTCGTTGGAAAACAACCTGCATAACCTCGGTCTTTATGACTTGTTAAAAGACATCAAAATTGACGGTTTTCCGGATATTTCCATGGAAGAGATTTTTGACACCGAATATGATCCGGCTTTGGGTAACGGCGGATTGGGCAGGCTGGCTGCCTGTTATTTGGACTCGATGGCGTCGCTCGGCCTTCCGGGATTTGGCTATGGGATTAATTATCAGTTCGGGTTGTTTAAGCAAAAATTTGAAAACGGCTGGCAAGTGGAACAGGCCGACGACTGGTTTTCCGACTTTTCTCCCTGGGAACTGGCTCGCCCAGACAGACAGGTAACCATTCCGATGTTCGGCAATGTTGAAACCTACAAAGACGCCAGCGGCAAAGACACTTACGTTTGGGCCAATACGCATACGCTGTACGGCGTTCCGTATGATTTCCCGATAGTCGGATACGACGGCAAATCGGTTAATTATTTACGGCTTTTTTCAGCAAAAACCGACGACGAATTTGACATTGATATCTTTAATAACGGCGGCTACATTGAAGCGGTGGAAGACAAAATCAAAACTGAAGCCATTTCAAAAGTACTTTATCCGTCTGATGCAATCGAATCGGGCAAAGCGCTCCGGCTTTCACAGCAATATTTCTTTGTTTCCTGCGCTGTTCAGGATATTTTCAGAAGATTTTTGGAAAAGAGCAACGACTTTGACAAGCTTCCCGACTCGGTATGTATTCAGCTGAACGACACCCACCCGGCGCTTGCCATTGTGGAAATGATGCGTTTGCTGGTCGACGTTTACGGACAAGACTGGGAATCGGCCTGGAACATTGTAACCAAAGTCTTTGCCTATACGAACCACACCCTGCTTCCAGAAGCGCTGGAAACCTGGCCGGTCAAGTATTTCCAGCATATGCTGCCGCGCCATTTGCAGATTATTTATGAAATAAACCGCAGATTTATTGAATTTGCGAAAACAAAATTCGGCGAAACGAGCGAAAAACTGGCTAAAGTTTCCATTGTTTCCGGCGAAGGCGATGCACAGATTATCCGTATGGCAAACCTGTCTATCGTCGGGTCCTTCTCGGTCAACGGCGTTGCCAAAATCCACTCCGAGCTGATTAAGACCTCGCTGGTACCGGAATTTTATGAACTCTGGCCGGAAAAATTCACCAATATTACCAACGGCATCACGCCGAGACGCTGGCTTTTGCATGCTAATACGAATTTGGCGACTCTTATCTCCGACAAAATCGGCAAAGACTGGATTTCCCATTTGGAACTGCTGAGTAAAATTGCCGATTTTGCGGACGATGCAGATTTTGTTAAGCGTTTTATGAAAATTAAGAAAACCAACAAAGAGCTGCTGCGCCATGAGATCTTCAAACGTACGAACGTTGCCGTTACGACAAACAGCATGTTTGTGGTGCAGGCCAAGCGTATTCATGAATACAAACGGCAGTTGATGGCTATTTTGCAGGTTATCGGCGATTATCTGGCGATTGTGCGCGATAACGTACGGCCGATTTGCCCCAAGACATACATTTTTGCGGGAAAAGCGGCACCGTCCTATACTTTTGCCAAGCTTATCATCAAACTGATAAATAATGTGGCTCAAGTCGTCAATAATGATGCAAAGGTCGGCGACTCGCTGAAAGTCGTCTTTATCCCGGACTATAAGGTTTCCGTTGCGGAAGTTCTTATTCCGGCGGCAGACGTCAGCCTGCAGATTTCAACGGCCGGTTTTGAAGCTTCCGGCACGGGCAATATGAAATTTGCCTTAAACGGCGCTTTGACGGTCGGAACATACGACGGTGCGAATATTGAAATCCGCGAAGCCGTCGGCGAAGACAATTTCTTCCTGTTCGGCCTGCGGGAGCATGAAATTCAGGAAATGCGCCCGACATATAATCCGCGCAAAATTTATGAAGAGTCTGAGTATATCAAGCGCATTTTGAATGCAATTAACTCAAACCTCTTCTGCGAAAAAGACGCGCCGTCGCTGTTTAAGCCTATTTTTGACGAATTGCTGAACCGCGATTATTTCTTTGTTTTGGCTGATTTGGAAGCATTCAACAATGCCATGAAAGAGGCAGAAAAAGCGTATCTTAAGCAGGATGAATGGGCGAAAAAAGCCATTTATAACGTTGCAAAAGTCGGTTATTTTTCAAGCGACAGAGCTGTTGCCGAATACGCCGACAAGATATGGCACGTTAAAAGCGTTGATTCTGATGATGCTTTTGAACCTGAACAGGAAGCAAAATCCGCATAAAAAGGCTTCTGAATCCACCCGCCCGGAATTTTACGGTTCCGGGCGTTTTTTTATGGTTCAGGAAACAAATCAGGCCTCCGGAAAAAAAATACAGAAAGAATAAAAAAAATGTATTTTTTTGCTTTTTTTAGCAGAAAATGCCAAAAAACGAATCGGCAAAGGCTTGACGAAAGGTTAAAAATATGGTATATTAAAATCCTAAAGTGAATTATTCTGTTTCTAAGTTTTATTTTTTATTATTATAAACTTGATGCGGCTTTAGTTCACTTTTTAAAATGATTATTAACAGACGCATCTGGAAGTACCGGAAAGCAATGAAGAGATATTTTAATCGAAGAGCCATACGACAAGAGCCACCGCGAGCGAAGCACAGTACCTCAGGTTAACCGATTGAAAAATTCTATTGAAATTGCCCCCAATAGTCAGATGCTATTCAAATTATAACGTCATAGTAGATAACTGGAAACAGTTTGAGGATGGCGTGGCATTATGAAGAAAAATTTATTCTTCTTTGTCGCAGTTTTATTAAGTGTCGTTTTCTTGTCAGCATGTTCTGGTGAGGAAAGTTTATTAACGGCTTCCATGCCGGAAACTCCTGCGGAAAAACCGGAAATCCCGGATGAGGACGAGGAGTTCATTGACTGGAAGTTTTCGTTTTCTACAATTGTAGAAAAGAAGACTACACTCTCTGAAGACGGTATCGTTGATTTCCACTTGGTTATCAATGACAAGTACGAAGCAGAATATATGGGGCAAACCCATTACAAAGATTCTGTTCGGACTTACAACTTCAGCGAGGTGATGCCCGCTGAATGGAGAAATATTTCTTTGGCTATGTCCAAGGGATATAAACTCTATCAGAAAGAGTTCACAAACCATACGAAACAGCTGAAACGCAATTCGTATGAAATTTCTAACGACTCTACAGTCGTTGAAGGCGGATGGACAATCACTCGTACATCCGGTGAATTCCACTTCAACATCATCTCCGAGAGCAATTCCGAAGATGCATTTGATCCAACGGGAAGCTGCAACTCTTTCGCCGGATATTTCACCGACGAACATCTGGGAGAAATCCAGATGGATCCGGTGAATATCACCATGAAGTTTAATGGTTTTTCCATTAAACATCACAAGGACAACAGCTATCGTTATGATAGTGAAACCGGCCTTTGGCTGGATCGTCCTTGGGACAATGGTGATAACACCCAAAGCGGAGTTTCAGCAAAGGAAGGGGAAAAGGAATATCTCCGCTACCCTATCATTTGCACCGTGAAATTTTCTTGCGAAGACTTCGGTCTGACCGAGAAGATGAACTCAGAGTACGACTACTGGGTAGAGTACAATGAGGAGGAGTGGCTGGAAGAAGGAAACGCAGTTCTTCGCTAACCGCATCAAAATTAAGAAGAGTTCCGAGCATATGCTTGGAACTCTTTTTTTGTTATCGATACTCAAATCTATGGCAAACAAGCTTTTAATAAAAAAATGTTTTAGGTGCAACATTTAGGCTGCAACATCAGCAATATCCGGCAGGTTTACCGATAAAGCCATTCCTCATATGCCCGTTTATTTCTTGCAGCTACGGACATCTCCTGTTTCCCCCTAAAGTTTTTATTTCCGGCAGGAGAGGAAGTTCCTCCCGCAACAGACGAATCGTGTGCGCCTTTATTTTCTTTAAAGAAATTTATGCGTTCTATTGCCGTTAAATAACGCTTTTGCTCATATCCGGCTTTTTGAGCCAATTCTGTATACATTTGGGCTTGTTGGGAATCCGACTCGGCTCGGCTTAGCGTTTCAGCCGTTATTTTTACGGCATAATTTAAATCATATTTTAATTTAAACTTGGCAGTACGATTATATTTTTCGGCAGGCAGGCAGTCAACTATTCTTAAACTGTTCATATACAGTGCCAGCTTTTCCGGACAGCCTTTAATTTTTTTCAGATTTTCATCGTGCAAGACCTCTTTGAAGAAACCGAAAGCTGCCCATTCATAGTCTTTTGAGGCACTTTGGTTTTGACGACGGCGACGGTTATACCCCAATTTAAGATCATGTATGCGGCATGCTTCCCGATTGTATTCTTCAAGCAGCAGCAATTCCCGATATTCCGGAAGGCGGCGTTTGATGTTGTATTCCAAGATGTTTAACATTGCAAGGTTTTCGGGTGAAATATGCCGGCGATACCGCTCTATCCCCTTGTATATGCGGCGGCATTGCCATTCTTCAAGTTCATCGTTCTCTTTGGCATCAATATCCGTTGCCTGCCTATAGGCTTCAAGGTTATCACAGAAATCTACGGCATCTGCCAATTCTTTATTTTGAGGAAGCGTTGCTTCAAAAATATCCAGCTGCCGGTTTTGTCCCAGACGATAGGCATAACGTTCACGGAAAATGGAAATTTCAGTATTTACAGGAATATTTTTATGATTTGCACAGCCGGCAACAGCACGGTTTATAATCCGAAAAAGCTCCGCATGACTGATATTCTCACCCATTGATTTGCCCTCTGCTGCATTATTTTTTATACTATAACACAAACATCCCGCTTTTGCAAAGAAAATTTGCGAAAAACGGCAATCTGTATCCAGCGGGGAGATATTGGGAACAAACGGCAATAAATTGGGACAGACGGCACCAATTTATTCTGAATACGGCTTCCGCTGCAAAAAGATTTCGACGCAGCAAAAAAATACGCCGGCTATAAGGCAGGGGCCGGCGTTGATATGTTACAAAATAATATTACCCGTTTTCGAGAATTTACTCGTTTTCGAGTATGATATCCCCCGTTTTAAGAAGGACAATCTTGTCTAATACCCATTTGTTAATTTGTTTTATTTTCTCATTTTCGACATTCAGGCGTTCGGCCATATCAATGATGAAATCTATTTCCTCATCATCCAGACCTCTGTCAGAATTTGCTAAATAACATAATTCTTTTATCAGCTGCAACGCTTTTTTACGTTCCGTAATCGTGCTGACCTTTGCCAAAACCTCTTCGCGATTCAGATTTTTCATGATGGCAACAATGTCTTTTTCGGGAATTTCATACATTTTGCCGATATTTTTCAAAAAATCTATCTCTTCTTTCGCTACCTTTTTATCTGAGCAGACCATACAACAAAAGCTCTCTACGAAAATCTTTTTTTCTTCTGGACTAAGGGTTGCAATATACTCATATTCCTGATTCATATTTTTTCTCCATAGCTTTTTATTGGCTGTACTATATAGCAATTTGTTTAAAATGCAGTAAATAAATGAAAACGGTGCATATCTAATAAAATGCATAATCTGAAAAAAATATGTTGACGCGAATAAAAACATAATGTAAACAAAATCAAGTTACGGAGTGTTGGCAGAGAGGTAATGCAGCGGATTGCTAATCCGTCATCCCGAATAAGGATGCACAGGTTCGAGTCCTGTACACTCCGCCAGTTAAAGGCCTGCTGTGAAAGCAGGCTTTTTTTGTACCTTATTTTCGCTTATAGAGAGATAATGCTGTCAACGCTTTTCCAATTTATGCAGACGCTGCCACCGATATTTCAAATGCGGATATGTTTCTATGGTTCTTATTTAGACAAAAATATTTAACTTTCTTTACTTTAATTTAAGTTTTTGCCGCTATATATAGTTGTGGGAAGTTATTTTTTTATTTTTGCAAGATGCGCAAAATAAGTATTGACAAAAATAATTAAAGGTGTCATTTATTATGTCAATAATAAGAAAGGAAACAAATATGATTAAGGCAACAATTAACAACGAGACGAAGAGGAATGCTTTTGCCAAAGCCGGCGGCAAAAAGATTGCCGGCGGAATCTGCGTCAGCAAAGCAGCTGTACGCGGTTTGGTTATAAGCAATTACAAAACATTAGCGACAGGTATTTGTTCCGATAAAGCGATAAAGCACGACCTTAACAATGTTATCCTGTTTAAAAAGCAAAAAGAAGTCGCTTAAACATAAAAATCAGTTTTCAAAATATGCAAGAGCCCGATTGACCGGGCTTTTTCTTTGCTTTTTTGTATCCCCGCCTTTTGGGATAAGACCATCACCCGGCGGGAAAAATTCACCGGCCGCTTAATTTATGAAAAATTGCTTGCAAATGTACGGCAAATTTATATATTTACTGATGAGAATTAATATTTAATAAGGAGAATATAATGCCTTTAGTTTCTATGCGTCAAATACTAGACCATGCTGCCGAAAACAATTACGGTGTTCCGGCATTCAACATTAATGACATGGAGCAAATTATCGCCGTTTTGGAAGCGGCCAAAGAAGTTAACGCTCCGGTTATTATCCAGACGTCTACAGGGGCGAGAAAATTTGCCGGCGACCCGATGATTCGCCACATGATTGCGGCCGGAATTGAAATGTATCCGGAATTGCCGATTTGTTTGCACCAGGATCATGGTTCATCTGTCGACATTTGCCAATCAGCTTTGGTTAACGGATATTCTTCGGTTATGATGGACGGTTCGTTGGAAGCTGACGGCAAGACTCCTTCTTCCTTTGAATATAATGTTCATGTTACCAAGGAAGTCGTTGCCCGCGCCCATGCCGTCGGCGCTTCCGTCGAAGGCGAACTCGGCGTTATCGGCTCTTTGGAAACCGGCAAAGGGGATAAAGAAGACGGACACGGCGCAGAAGGTGTTATTGATAAGAAACGTCTGGTAACGGATCCGGACGAAGCGGCTAAATTTGTAGCAGAAACCAACATTGATGCTTTGGCCGTCGCTGTCGGGACTTCTCACGGCGCATATAAGTTTACACGCAAGCCGACAGGAGATATTCTGGCAATTGACGTTATTGAAAAAATCCATGCGAAACTGCCGAATACGCATATGGTTATGCACGGTTCCTCTTCCGTTCCGCAGGAACTGCAAGATTTAATCAATGCTTATGGCGGCGCTATTCCGCAGACTTTCGGCGTTCCGGTCGAAGAAATCGTACGCGGCATTAAATCCGGCGTTCGCAAAGTTAACGTCGATACAGACTGCCGTATGGCCATTACGGGCGCTATCAGAAGACTGTTTGCGGAAAATCCGAAAGAATTTGACCCGCGCAAATATCTGAAACCGGCAATCGAAGAAATGAAGAAAGTCTGCATTGACCGTTATGTTGCCTTTGGCGCTGCGGGAAATGCCGATAAAATCAAACCGGTTCCGTTGTCGGCTATGGCAAAAAGATATGCTGACGGGAAATAATTTTCTGCTTTAAATACAGCGAAGGGCTTGGGTTTCAAGCCCTTTTTTGTATGGTAAAAATCCCAATCAAGCTTTTTTAATTATATTTCCATGCAATGAGTGCCATATCATCATAATTACATACTTCGTATGCTGTTTCCATGGCGGCTGGCAGACGCCATTTTTTTGAACTGTTTTGCGAAAAAATTCCCCAACGGCCATTGGATTTGTTACCGGAAATTTCGATGTTTGGGATATTCAATTTTTCATACACTATAGCCGTATCGCGTTTATTATTAATGACCATCATCGCAACTAAGTCTGTTTGCCCTCCCCCTTCTCCCCAATTTGAAGTAATAATCGCCATGCAGGTCTCCTGAGGAATATTGTCGGCAAAAATTAAAAAAGCCTGGTCATCGCCTGCTTTCTTTTGAGTTACCGTTTCAACAGCAATTTTTCCTCCCCAGGCATGAATCAGCGTCATAGAGCTGCCATTTGCCGATGCATTTTGCATATTTGCCGCCCCTCCCAGATTTACAATAGTTTCAATATCCAACCCTTTATAATTTCTTTGAGGGGAAAACAAAGTTCTTATATTCATGCTTAGAGTATTAATCTGATCAATCAACTTGATATTCTTGTTTTTGGCCATCGCTTTTGAGTAACCGGCAATTCCACCGACAGATAAAACACCGACAATGGCGAGGACTCCCAGCATTTCTATCATAGAACGCCCTGCCTCATCTATTTTTTGTGATAAAATTTTGCTCCCGTTTAATTCTTCAAAAAAAACCACCCTAAAAAACAGGCGGTCAGGGAGTTGAACAATTACTAACAGCATAATCCTTTAGGTCTTTAGAGCATAGCTCTTGTACATACACCTAAAGCTCCCCGACCGTAGTCGGGGATATAGTTGTTTGCAGTGCTATATCAACACTGGCTGTTAGAAAGAGCTGTTCAAGGCTCCGCACCTGTATTTCAGGCACTCTATACGAAACTATTTTCCGTATATTGTGTGTAGTCTATATCAAATTCTATAAAAAACAGTTAATATTATGCGTTGACTTTATTTATTAACCTTTGGCAGCCTGCTATAAAAAATAATTGAAACTTTTTAACAAACCGCAATTAATCAATTGAGGGACTAACGATTTGGCTTCGTCCATTAATGCGGAAGATATTATAATATTTATTTGAGTCTTTTCATAAACATTTTGACAAATCAAAAGATAATACAAAAGAAGCACCGTTCTTTAGCGGTGCTTCTTTTAATCCTGCGGGTAGCCATCAGGCCGGAGATACAATCATAAACATCTGCTTGCCTTCCATCTTAGGAGCAGAATCGACTTTGCACAATCCGTCCAAATCTTCCAAAAGCTTATTTAAAATTTCTTTTCCCAAATCATTTGCGCTCATTTCGCGCCCTTTATAACGCATGGTAAATTTAACTTTGTCACCTTGGGCTAAAAATTTTTTTGCCTGTTTAACCTTGACTTCATAATCATGCGTATCAATCATCGGGCGTAATTTCAACTCTTTTATGCTCACGACCTTTTGGTTCTTTTTGGCTTCGTTCTTCTTCTTCTGCATTTCATATTTATATTTGCCATAGTCAAGAACCTTGCAGACCGGCGGGGTTACCTGAGGCGAAATCTCAATCAAATCAAGCCCTACCTCCTGAGCTATTTTTAAAGCTTCCGCCAAGGAAACTACACCTGCGTTTTCCCCGTTATAATTAATTAAACGAACTTCTTTGGCTTTAATTTCTCTGTTAATGCGCGGCCCGTCATTCTCACGTACTGGCGCATTCGTGTTTTCTGTAGCTATGGTTGCCTCCAATTAAAATTGATGTTACATATAATATGATAATGTAACTTATTCCAGTTCGCAAGAAAAATCTTTTCGGGAATCGCTAAAAAACTTTCTGCTATAAAGACATTCCGGCCATTTTTCTTTGCTGTAACAGCTGAATACCGTCTATCGTGCGCCCCTTGTTTGTATAATATGAGGAATGGGCAAACAAAACCCCGCCTGTTTCCCGATTAAAATCTATGCCGATGAACCCCCGGCCGATTAACCCGTCAATCAGTTCAAAGCGGTCAAAAGGGAGCATAATTCTCGGCTTAAAACAGGAAAGAACCGTTTCTTTCCCGAGGGGGCGGTGCAACAAAGATATTTTCCCTCCATCGGATGGATCTACTGCCGTCGCAAAAAGATTAAACCGCCCAGAAAAATATGGTGCCATATTCCATTTGTTTTTCCTGTCGACAATAGAGGTACAGTCTGTACATCCCATTTGTTCAGCCAATTTGAGACGATAGTTCACCATAACGGAATTTAAGGCATTGCCGCGATATTCAGGCAAAACAGAATCTGCCCCGAAAGAAGCTATCCGGTTTTTTCCTCCATTACGTTCCGCCTGAAAAAAATCATATTCGGCATTCGGCAATTCTTCCTGCAATTCCTGAAAATTTTCACATATTTTCAAATATGACATACCTATCAGCGTATCTCCGACAAAAATTCCCGTGTAACGAAGATGAGGGTTATCAAATACGTTATAAAAGTACTCTCCCGAATGTTTGTGAATAAAACATTCCTCACCTTTACGCAGATGCCGATAAATGCTTTCCGAAAGCTTTCCCATTGCTTCGGCATCTGCAGGATTCAGAGGCCGCAGGATAAAGCGCACGGCTTTTTCAACGTTTTCTCCGTTCACTTTATGCAGTTTTCCCTGCCAAATTTCCGTTTCGTTTATCCGATAAACTTTAATTTCTGTTGCCATTTTTCTCACTTCATAAAAAAAGCGGGACATAATCCCGCTCATTTTCCATTTATATTGTCATATCAAATTAACAACACAAAACCAACGGCGGAATATTATTTTTCCGGCGTTTTATCTTCAACAGCTTTGTATTTATATTTGCAGACATTATATTTCCTCAAAAAGTTGCGGATAATTTATTTCACATATGACAGTTTGTCAATGATTTTGTATAGTGAACTGACAAATAGGAGTTTTCTTTATGTTTGATATAAGAAATATTACAGAAGATGAGGCAAAAAAACAACTGGAATATCTGGCAAAAGAGATAGAAAAAGCCGATATTGCCTATTATCAGAATGATGCGCCGTACCTTGACGACGCGGCTTATGACAAGCTGCGCCGTATGAATGACGCGTTGGAGGCAAAATTCCCGGCCCTTATCCGCGACGACAGCCCGTCCAAACGCGTCGGAGCAATGGTTAAGAGCGAATTTAAAAAAGTTGAATTGAGCGTTCCGATGCTTTCTCTGGCGGATATTTTCAGCGAAGAAGAACTCAAAGACTTTATTATGAGCATTAAGCGCTTTTTGAACAGCAGCGATGACATCATTTTTACTTCCGAGCCTAAAATGGACGGCTTGTCTTTTTCAGCCTTATACGTCAACGGTATTTTTACACGGGGGTCAACCCGCGGAGACGGCAAAATCGGGGAAGACATTACAGAGAATTTGAAAGCTATCCGCGGCTTTCCCTTATTTTTAAATAAAGAAGCGCCGGAAGTTTTTGAAGTCCGCGGCGAAGTGTTTATGTCAAAAGAGGATTTTCTTGCTCTAAATAAGAAAAATGAAGAAGAGCACAAAAAAACGTTTGCGAATCCGAGAAACGCCGCCGCCGGTTCGCTGCGCCAGCTGGATACGCGCATTACGAAAGAACGGCGGCTCAGCTTTTTGGTCTATACTTGGGGTGAGGTTTCCGAAATCCGCTGGAAAAGCCAAGTTGAATTTCTTGAATACGTCAAAGAGCTCGGCTTTCCGGTCAACCCTTACAATAAAGTATGCCGCAATGAGCAGGAACTTCTGGACAGTTTTGAAACGCTTATGGAAAACCGCGCCGGCCTGCCATATGACATTGACGGCATTGTTTACAAAGTCAATGATTTGGAACTGCAAAAGCGACTCGGCTTTCTGACACGGACACCGCGCTGGGCGATTGCCCATAAATTTCCTGCGGAACAGGCTATCACACGATTAAACAATATTCGCGTTCAGGTGGGCAGAACCGGAGCGCTGACACCGGTTGCGGACTTGGAACCGGTAAACGTCGGCGGGGTTCTGGTATCGCACGCGACACTGCATAATGAAGATGAAATCAAACGCAAGGACATCCGCATCGGTGATATGGTTATCATTCAGAGAGCCGGCGACGTTATTCCCCAAGTCGTTTCAGTCTTGACGGAAAAAAGAAGTACGGAACTGCCGGAGTTTCAATTTCCGACCATTTGTCCGGAATGCGGCGCCCATGCCATTCGTGAAGAAGATGAGGCAGTTCGGCGCTGTACGGGAGGCCTTTCCTGCCCGGCACAGGCTGTAGAACGCCTGAAACATTTTGTATCTCGCGAGGCTTTTAATATTGAGGGGTTGGGCGACAAGGTTATTGACGAATTTTACAAGGAAGGGATTATAAAAACGCCGTATGACATTTTTACTTTAGAAGAAAGAAACAAGCCGGCGGATTTGTTTTCAGCTTCGCAGTCGTTAAATCTGGAAAACAGGGAAGGCTGGGGAAAGAAATCGGTCAGCAAGCTGTTTGACGCCATCAATAAAAGCAAAAATATAAGCCTGCAGAAATTCATTTATGCTTTGGGCATACGGCAGGTCGGAACGGCGACGGCATATCTGATTGCAAAACATTATCACAACTTCAGAACCTTTATGGAAGCTATGATTCAGCAGGACTTGCAGCTGTTGGTCAGCATTGACGGCATCGGCCCGGCGATGGCCAAGGATATTGTTGAATTTTTTAAGGAAGAACACAATATTGCCGTCATTAACGACCTTTTGAGCGTTGTCAGCATTGAAGAGTTTGAGGGTATTGCCAATACGACGTCAGAGATTTTCGGCAAAACAATCGTGTTTACCGGAACACTGACAACACTTACGCGCAGCGAAGCCAAAAGCAAAGCTCTGGCCTTTGGCGCGAAAGTTGCGGGGTCGGTATCGGCCAATACGGACTATGTTATTGCGGGAGAAAATGCCGGTTCAAAGCTGAAAAAAGCGCAGGAGCTCGGCGTCAAGGTCATTTCAGAAGAGGATTTTAACCGGATTACGGCTTAACTAAACCGGATAAAATTTAACGGCGAAATTCACTGCCTGGCTAAAAGCGAGCAGTTTCGGATAAAAAGAGTTATTTGATATTTTTTCTACGCTTGTAAAATACTTTGTAAATATCAATAAAGACGACATTGAAAAATATCGGCAGGACTGACATTACAAAAATCAGAGAGCTTGTTTTATAAGTAACGTCAATAAAATATGACAGAGCAAACAGCCCGCTCATAACAACCGCGCAAAAGACAAAATTCCAGTAGTTGCCTTGCGTCTTTTTGTAAGCATCTATGATTGAGCGGCTTTTTCCTATCAGCGATGACAACCAGGCAAGATACGGCCGGCTTATCGTATACGGAGACAACAGCAGCATTAACACATAAAACAGCGTTTTCCCCGGCAGGGAATTGTGGCTTTGCAGAACAGCCATATATTGCTCAAAAAATTCCAGATATTTCTCCCTAAAACCCATAAATAACGGAATGTATGGAGCAATTACCAAAACCAAATAGATTATAATGTTAATAAACATAATTTTGCTGGCGGGAATCAAACCGTTAAAAATGCGAATCAGGGAAAAATAAGGCGGATGCTGCTGAATATGACGGACAAACACGCACCAAAACACATAGTAGGCAACAAGCCACAGGATGCTCAGCGAATTGGTCCAGCCATTTGGAATCTGCCTAAAGACAACCAGAAAAGCAAAATTTGCCAAACACCACAATAAAAATGTACGCTTGAAGAGCAATATAAATTTTATACTGCTCTTCAAAACGCACCACAGAGAAAAACTTCTCATTTCCGCAGCGGCAGATTTAAGCTTCGTCTTCTTCAAAACCTTCCTCTTCTTCTGCATTCGGGTCATAATCTATACCTAATTTAGATAGGATATCCTCATTTTCATCAGTACGCTGGGCAACAATCCAGTCCGGCACCCATGGGGAATGCGGGAGCTTTGACATTGCCAGCATTTTCTTGTCCAGATAAAAACGCGGCGCGTCTGCCATAATCGGCGTATCAATCGAGCCTTGCATCAGCACGACCTGCTTCAGCATCGGCAAGCTTAACAGGTCATTGGCACTGATGGCTGAAACACCCTGCAGCTGATAGCTGACGTTTTTGGCAAACGGATTATATTCTTTGGCAAGGCTGCCTTCGTTTCGGCTGTAGGACGTAGTCTGCACCGTTTTATTGCCAATCATTTTGGAAAAACGCTGTGCTGTCTGTTCGTTGTTCTGTGACAGAATAACTTTGCAAGCAGTCGTAGATATAACCGTTTCCAAATCGTCCTTGCCGTATTTGCCGGAAATCTGACCCAAATCTTGCCCAATCAACAGATATGACACTTTTTGCCCGCGGCCGACCGCCGGCCCGTCAATAACCGCTTTCAGCTTCGGCATCTGCGGAAACTCGTCAAGCACAAACAAAGTCGGGAAAGGCCCCATTTTACCATCGGTACGGTTAACAGAATTTGGCGGATTTGAAATCAGATAAGCGCTCATCAGGTCAACAAACGTTGCGCTAATCGGGTTCAACGCCTGAGCGTCCGTTTGGTTAACCGAGAGGTAAACGGAAATCGGTTTCCATTCGCCGGTTACCGGGTCTTTCATACCGCGCAAATCTTTAAACTGAATATCGGAAAAGCTGGTACGAGCCACAACTGCCGAGTTTTTGAAAATACCGATACCGGTGAGACCGGTGGAAAGGACGGATCCCCGCTCTTTATCCGGCATCGCGCTCAAGGCGCTCAATTCAGTTACGCAACGGCGGGAATATCCATAATTGTTGGCCTCTTCCACCGCGGCGTCAAGCAAATCGCGCATCGGGTCTGCCATAGCGGCCATTTGGTCGCCTTCTTCCAGACGGCGTTTAATTTCATTGCTCTGTTCAATCTGGGACGAAGTAATCCATTCCAGAATCATTGCCAGACAGGGCTCGTGGTTAATCCATTTTTCCGGCAGCAGGTTCCAGGTTCCGACAGGCAGATAATTTTCAATCGTCAGATTTCCGTTCTGCAAATCCTGAATTGCACGCGCGGCATTAGCCCGCAAACCGCCGATGCTCATTTCATCGTAAAGCTTTATCAACTCGGCTTTGTCTTCGGCTGTCATTGAGCCTTCATAAATCTTCTGAATAAAGCGTTCATTGGCCAAAGCCCTTTCGCATTTGGAAGAAATGAAGTGAATAAAGCCGCAGAGCGCGCTTCGACCGGTTTTTGACCAGTGCGGATCAGCGCCGCCCTTGGGGTCTTCCACCAGCGTGTTGCACATAGAATCGACATACAGGTCGCGTTCCGGCCCCGGTGCAGGGAGCGCTCCCGGAGACAGCGGATTCCAACTCGGATAGTATTCTCCAGTTGCCGGATTGTCTTCCTTACCCCAGTTGATGACAAATACAGGGCCAACCTTGTTTCTCGCACCCGTCGTCTGGTAGCACAACTCTGGTTTCGGGTCGTTTACGATAATGCTAAGCCCCTCGGAATTAAAAATTGTCGGAATAACGACACCGGCAGTTTTACCGGTTCCCGGAGGCGCACAACACAGGGTTGACAGCGTTTCTTTCAGTTTCAGCATTTTACCCTGAAACTTACCGACCACCATACAAAAACCGTCAAATCCGAGCAGCGGCATTTTTTCAATATCGCGCAAAGTAGCAATGTGCGCCGACCCGTGAATATTCGATTGGAATTTATACGGACACTTTATGCCGCCGACAATTAAAATCAACGGAAAAGAAATAAACGGCAGAATCGGCGGCCATAAACTTATTTTAAACTCGCCGCTGTAGCGATAAACCTTTTTGAACCATTTCAGATACCAGTCCCACAAAAAACCAAAGTCCGCAAAAGACTTTTTCAAAAACAAACCAGCTATTTCCACACTCTTTTTGGAAATACCGTTTTGCATAAAAAATGCCAGAATCGGGGCGATATACATGAAAACAACCGTTACAACGACCGCGATGGCGAACGTTATTGTCATCCACCGGACGGCGTTGTCATATTCTTCCCATTCTTTTCCTCTTTCTTTTGCCATTTTTTCTTACCTCAATAATAACAATTATGCCAGACTGCGAATAAGTTTCTTAAGTTTTTCAAGCGTGTTTTTATCTGTTTTTTCCTCACAATTATCTAATGATTTGGAAAACAGGCGGATTTCTTTCGGGCTCCCCCGGTTTATACGCGTTACATTTACGTTCATGTTGTTCCAGATTTCAAACATATCCTCGGCGTTAATAATATTGCCGGCCTGTATGATAACATACGCGATGATTTCAAAATTCATATCTCCGACAGCCAGTTTGGTTTTTAAAATATCTCTGGCCACATCAATCTTTCGTACCGGAGAAATGCGGTGGCTGCTTTCCGAAAACCATAACGGCTCTTCATCATTGAACTTTTCTTCATCCGCCAGCCAGTCTCCGGCTTCTTTATCAATCAGGCATAAAAAGAGCTGATTTTTGGAAACGCCGATATAATCGATTGTTGTATTTTTGATAATGGCAGACGGAATAACGTCAAACCCCTTTTGATTAAGAACATCCAAAACCGGAGTATGGGATTCCTTAATCGGCATTGCCTGAGCGGCAGGCATATCTGCGGATTTGTTCCTGGGCTGGGCATTGTCTTTTTTATTCTGCGGCGCAGGTTTTTCCTGATTTTTTGAAGGCGCAGGGGTGTTTTTAGGCTTTTCTTCAATAACTGCCGCAGGAACGGTTTCAATCGTTTTCGGCTCGTCAACCATAAGCGCAGACGGGATGGAATCGTCGATATCCGGCTTCTTGTCTTTCTTTTCAAAATCAAAATCCAAGTCAAAATCATCATCGTCAAAATTAAACAGAGCATGGTTAATCGGCGCTTCCGGCTCTTTTTTGCCTGGCGTATAGGAAGAAGTACGTCCGGCAGGCGACGCCATCAAATTACTGTTTATATTTGACTGCATTAAAGTCGCCGACGGCAACGGCGGACGTTTGACCGGGGCTTTTTTGATTATCGGCGTCTTTTTAACGACTTTCGTTTCTTCGGCAATGGATTTTTTCTTAACGACAACCGGCGGTTTGGTTTTCAGGGTTATTTTACGGAAAAGATACAGCGGGCTTAAGAATACTTTTTTCAGCAGGCGCTCCCACTTTACAAGGCACAACCCTACCCAGCCGGCAAGCCACAGCGGAATTGAGCTGGCTATAATCATAAAAAAGCCCAGTTCTGAATTTGTCATAGGCGCTCCGCTGTTCCATTTATAACTTAAAAGGCGCCAGTGTTCGGATAAAAAGATGTCAAAATGCCAGTTTATAAGCAAAACCACCCTGATGCCATCTATGAAGACGATACTCCATAAATAGCCGACTATCAGCGTTTTTAGTATTATTATCAGCGGTTTCAAGTTCTTCTCCGGCTTTTATTTTCCCATTATATCCATTGATTGGTTAACAAGTAATTATTGTTTTTCATTTTCTTCAATTTTTGCAGCTATCTGCCGGCGCAGATTTTGCGAGGCATGGCCAACGTTTTTGTTCCCTCCCTGCTTTTCCACTTTTTCGGCGATAATCTCATCCAGCGTTTTATCTTTCCCGCCAAGATTTTTGATTGAAACGTGTTCTACTTCCATAGTTTTAGGACGGGTTATACGGCGGTACAGTTTAACCAACGGATTAAGCAAAAACTTCACCAGCCCGTACTTATACAGCTTATAACTTAAAACCAGCCATATTACGGGCATTAAAAACAAAAACAGCCCCAAGCTGCAATCCCGAAACGTATTAAATACGCCGCCGTTTTCCCAGTAATCATACAAAATCCGGTAAGATTCCCGATTGAAAACATCAAAATTCCAGATAAATTTAAACAATTCCCGGCAAATATACCCCAAAACGACAAAAACAACTGCACAAACCGTAAAAAATTTTATCAATTTTTCCACTTTTGCCATTCATCTTCTCCTTAGCGACCTAACCGATAATCTTTTATAGCTTTAGAAAATTGTTTTTCGGTTAATACGAATTCATCTTTTTGAGCTGCCGGAGCTTTTGATGAAATTTTTTCGCCTTCAAGCATAAAATCATTTATCGCCGTATCAATTTTTTCTACAGATGCTTTGGCTTTTTTACGTTTTTCTCCGGCATTTATTTTGCCTTTCAGGCCTTCTTCTATAACTTTATCCGTCGCTTGCTTGGCCTCCTTGCCGGCATTATTTACCGAAACAAGGTATTCTTTAATGGTTTCCTTGACCTTTTCCGGGTCATCCGCATAAGCTTCATGAATTTTATCAATATTTTCCATAAGCCTCTTATATTTTTCCTGGCCGCGTTTTCTGATATGTTCTTTTATGATGTCTTCGTCGTGGCCGGCACCCTCGGAAACCTTGCGAAGTTCCTTGGCTTTTTTTATGATATCTTTTTTTACTTTCGAAATATCTCCGTCTTTTTCAAGAAGAGCATTTATTTCTTGTATTTTTGCAGAAACGTCTTTGCAAACAGTGCTGTCTCCCCCGATTTCTTCTGACAGGGCATTGATTTTCCCCGTTACCTCCTGCTTGCTGCAATTATTCTTTTTCAACGTTTCATCCAATTCTGCCAATTTTTGGGAAAATTCAGGAGAAATCGTATTTTTTGTATCGCTGACGACTTCTTCTACCGTAGCCAAACGAACAGCGAGCATAAACAGTTTTTCCTCTTTGGCAAAACGCCCTTTAACGGTTTCGGCACTGCTTCCCAAACCGTACTTATGCATAAATTTGGCTTCTTCCGAATTGGGATTTTCTATTGCCTTGGCATGAATTTGCTGCAATTTGGGATAAAATGCCGGCATTTTCCCCCAAAGTCTCCATTCGGGTTGGATTCCGTTTGCGCTTTTTTCCAGATTTTCGTTTAACTCTATCAGCTTATCTTTTTCTTTGGCAAAGTTTTCCATACGGCTTTTATACAATTCTTCGCCCAACATATATATGGTTTTCGGCTTTTTTTCAGTCGTAGTTTCAACCGTGCCGCCGCCGGATTTATATGGCGAAAACAGTACCCATTCGGCAAAATCCAACGTATTGTCGACAACCGTATCTATTGTCCAGGCATAAAAAGCCATAATACAGTCATTCCAAAAAACTTCCATAATATCATCGCCGCCGGATTTTCCCTTGGTTCCACCACGGTCGCGTTTGGGAGGCGTTATGCCGCCCTTAGGTTTTGAACCCTTGGTTTCCGTTTTTTCTTTCGGGGCTTTGGTATCAAATTCGCCTAAAGACACATCGTCATACGCGCGCGAAACGCCATCGGGAATCCTCTCAGGACGGCGAGGTTCCGGCGTATCCTGCCTGTTTTCCGATTCTGCCGATGTCGGAGTATCCTGCCTGTTTCCATCGTTTTCCCCCGCATTGTTTCCGCTTGTTTCCGTGTTATCCGCAGAGGAAGACGACGCCCCGCTTTCCGACCGTGCTCCAGACGGCGTACTGCCGTTTCCGGATTCCGCCCCGGCTCGGGGAGGAACACCAACTAAATTAGCATTTGTTGCCTTATCTATCTCTTCAATATTTTGCTTTAGCAACCGGTCCAATTCGTTTATTTGGGATTGTTCAGCCATTTTTGCCTCCGATTTTTATGCTTTTATGTCATATTAGCATAAAATCCGCAGGTTGTCTACTTTAAACCGTTCCGCCATCAGGCAAATTTTATTAAACTTTAAGTTTTTTTATAAAATGCCCGATTTTTTGATTTGCTTTTATCCCGTCTTCCGGCGTTACTTTTATCAACCCAAAGAACTTGGGCCGAATTTTTTCAAATTCTATCGGAGAAAACATGGCCGGATTCTTTACCAGGGCATTAAATGAGCCGTCGGGATCTTTTTGTGCAACCCGAAAGTAATTTCCTATCAGACGTTCCGCATCTACCGGAAAATCTTTTTCTTTTAATTTTTTGATAAACAAGGCTTTTCGTTCCTGAAGTTCCATATATTCTTCATACAATTCCCGCTTTATCCGGTTTTTTTGCAAAATTTCCTTTTTTTGCTCATAGCCGACTTCGCAAATTTCCAGATTTATAAGAATTTCAACGTATGATATTATGGCGAGCTGCATATCCGTATCGTTCAGTGTTTCGGCAAAAGCGAGATATTCTTCATCTCCGGCATCTTTGGAAAGCCGTTTCATATTTTCAGGATCATATTTATTCATAATATCCCAGCATGCCAGCAGATATTGGGCAATTTTTTTGCCAATACTGGGCTTATAGTTCGGATACAGCATATCTTCCTTGTAATCGGTATCGGGAACTTTGAGATTTTTTTTGTCAGCCATTGCAACTATGCCATCCTGAAAATTGGCAACGGCACGCGCCAATTCCTGCTCTTCCTGTTTCAGCCTGTTTGCGGCAGTATCGTCGGCCTGAATATTTTCCGGCGTGATTTCGGGAGCGGCAACAGGCTGAGTTATGAGGCCGGACAAATCCTCCTCCTCTGTCGGCTGTGCGGCATTTTCCACTAATTCCGCTTTGGAAGAAACCTGCTGCGGCTGTGCAGCCGGTGTATTTTCGGACGAAACAACCGACGAAGTCAAGAAACTGTCAAGGCCGCTGCCCGAACTTTCCAGAAAGCTGTCCAGACTTTCTTCCGTTTTTTTATTACCAGATTTTGTTGCCGGTTTATCCTGATTTATAAAATCATTCAAAAGCTTGGCAAATTCATCTTCCAAACTTGTGTCTTTGTTTTTTTTCTTTTCATCAGCCGGCATATCCGCAGTTAAAAAAGCATCAAGAGAATCATCATTACTCATGGGTTTTCTCCTTTTTCAGAACAATTTTCAAAATCTCCTGCCGGGTATTTTCGTCAACGATTATTAAATTCTCTTCCTGAGGCGATGTCATTAAGAAATAAATTTTCCTCTCAGTTATCCTGATATCTTTTACTTCAGCATTTTCAGGAACTTTCAGCACCATTTCGGCAGAAACCGGAGCACCGGAAATACCCGTTTTCTTATTCAGGATTTTCAAAAACACAAAATAAGTGCACAAAACGATGCCGGCACCCAGCAATATGGCAATATATTTGGCTATTTTAACGTTTGACATTATTATACCCTTGATTTTATCTTACCTTATGGTTTATTTTAGGCAGTATATGTGAAAATATATTTAACAAGAACCCCTATGGACAGCGAAAATAATAAAGTTTTTTATACAAATCCGGTTGATGCTTCACAAGCTTCTCTCCGTATTGACAAATATATAGCCGGTGAAATCCGGGATTTTTCGCGCGCTCAGGTGCAGAGGCTGATTGAAGAGGGATTCGTTTTTGCAGATGACGACGTTATCTTGGATAAAAACCACAAAACCCGGATTGGAGACGTCTATCAGATAAACCTTCCGGAACCCAGAGAAGCGGCACCGCAGGCAGAAAACATACCGCTCAACATTCTCTATGAAGACAGTGACCTGATTGTCGTGAACAAACCGGCAGGAATGACGGTTCATCCGGCTGCAGGCATTTATACGGGCACATTGGTTAATGCCCTTTTGTATCATTGCCGGGATTCTCTATCCGGAATCGGCGGCGTAGCAAGACCCGGAATTGTCCATCGTATTGACAGAAACACGAGCGGTATTCTGGTTGCGGCAAAAAACGACATTGCCCATCGCGGTTTGGCCGAACAATTTTTTTACCATACCATTGAGCGGACTTATTATGCTGTCGTTTACGGCGTTCCTGTACCCGAACAGGGAACAATTACGGGCAATATCGCCCGAAGCCCTTATGACCGTAAAAAAATGGCCATTGTGCAAAATGGCGGCAAAACAGCAACAACCCATTACAAAACCATTGAAACTTATAAAAAGGCGGCAGCCCTAGTGCAATGCAATCTGGAAACAGGGCGGACACACCAAATACGCGTCCATATGTCTTCGATCGGTTGTAATTTGGTTGGTGACGATGTATATACGAAAGCAAAAAAAAGCACCATTAATTTGCCTGAACCATTAAAATCCTTTGTCAATACTTTTCCGAGGCAGGCTCTTCACGCCTATTCTCTCGGGTTTGAACATCCGATAAACCACCAGTGCCTGTCGTTTACAGCCGATTTTCCCGAAGATATGCAAAATCTTATAGAAAATCTGAGAGCTTTTTAACAGCGTCTTCAGAACGCAGGGCATATATCTTTTAGTTTAGCAACCCCTTAAAATTACTTAATAAATTATTAAAAACAATAAAACTATTGTCTAGGTTGTGGAAAAAATTTTACGGTTATAAACTCGCGTCAGTCAACTTTTAGGAGAAGAATCATGAAAGAACAACTTACTCTAAATGGACTTGACTTTTCACCCGAAGAAAACCTTTCCCGTTATCTGCAATCTATCAAAAAATTTCCCATTTTATCATCCGAAGAAGAATACGATTTAGCACTAAGATATCAACAAAGCAAAGACAAGGAAATCGCCTACAAATTAATCACATCACATTTGCGGCTGGTGGTTAAGGTCGTTTCAAAATACCGGGGCTATGGTTTGCCTGTCGGCGAAATGATTTCCGAAGGCAATATCGGCCTGATGTATGCTATCGACAAATTTGCTCCTGAAAAAGGCTTTCGCTTTTCCACTTATGCCCTATGGTGGATTAAAGCTTCCGTACAAAAATACATTCTTAATTCCTGGTCGCTGGTCAAATTAGGTACAACAGCGGCTCAGAAAAAACTTTTTTTCAATCTCAGAAAAATAAAAAACCGCCTGAATTTAATTGACGACAGAGAACTGTCGCAGCATGTTTTGAAAGATATCGCCAAATCTCTCGACGTCAGCGTTCAGGACGTAACCGATATGAATATGCGCCTGAAATCGCATGACGGCTCTTTAAATGCCATTATTGACGGAGACTCCGACGGAACAACCGAGTGGCTGGATTTTATTTCAGACAATAAGCCAAATCAGGAAGAAAGCCTTGCCCACTCCGAAACCGTCAAATACCGCCGGCAAATGTTTAATCAAGCGCTTTATGTCCTTAACAAACGCGAAAAAGACATTTTGTTCAAACGGCGTTTATACGAAAAAACCATTACGCTTGACGATTTAAGCAAGACCTACAATATTTCAAAAGAAAGGGTCAGGCAGATTGAACTTAACTCCATAAAAAAGATTACAAAGGCTATAGAACTAATGCAATAAGTCTTGAAAGTCATCCATTGCTTATTATCTATTTTGCAAACCTAATCAGGAAATAAGGATAGAGGGCGATGGAGAATAAAAACGAACGTTTTGTTTATATATTATTGTTATTAATATTATGTCTGGCTTCTTTCGGATTAGGATTTTATATGTTTAAAATGTCTGATGCCAAAGAAGCCAGGCCGGTTCCCGTTAACGACAGCATTACTTTAAACGCCAAGCCGATTATGCCGGGCGACGTTACGGTAACAAACAGCTATGTCGGCTATGCCGAGGCTATCAATCAGGTGCAGATTATCCCTTACATCAGCGGTTATCTGCAAGAAATCCCCGTGAAAGCAGGACAGTTTGTCAGAGAAGGAGAACTTCTTATTACCATTGAACCCAATGAGTACAAAGCGAAACTTGACGCCGCAGAAGCTTCAGTCTTACAGGCGGAAGCAGCTTTTGCTTACAATCAAAATTACTACGACAGGGTTCAAAAGTCTGGCAAGAAAGCTTTTTCCGAAATTGAAATAGACAATGCCAGAAATAATTTTCTGCAGTCGCAGGCGACATTAAAAAATGCAGAAGCCAATCGCGCTTTGGCGGAGGTTAATTACGGATACACAAAAATTAAAGCTCCCATCTCCGGACTTGTCGGAAACTTTACGCTAAGCCCCGGAGACTATGTTTCTCCGGGAAACGGGACTTTGTTAAACATCGTTCAAACAGATCCTATACGGGTTGTTTTTTCCCTGACTGACGCAGAATACCTTAATATGGCACAGAGTGAAAAAAACTTGTTCAATGACAGTATTATCCGGCTGAAGACGGCAAACGGCCAAATTTTTCCCTATCCCGGAGAATTTAAATACACTGACAATGAAATCAATAAAACTACCAACTCTCTGGCTGTTTACACTTATTTTAAAAACGACAAAAATGAACTTCTGCCAAACTCTTTTGTAACGGTGGAAGTCGAAAAAATTTTTAAAGACAGCGTTATTCTCGACAAGAACTTTATAAAAATGGAAACAACGGGAAATTTTGTCGTCATAGCAAGAAACAACGCCATTACAAAAGTCAAAGTTGATATTATTGCCGATAAAAATAACCAATATGTCCTTAAGAATACTTTTAATGCCGGCGACTTGCTGATATTGGACGATGTTTCAAACATAAAAAACGGTGCGAACATCCATTTTGACATTATTAATTAATTTCCGACACGGGAGTTTACGGCCATGTTTTCTAAATTTTTTATAGACAGACCTCGTTTTGCCATGGTTATCTCAATCATTATGATTATTCTCGGTGTCCTGGCAATTAAAATTCTGCCGATTTCACAATTCCCAAGCATTACTCCGCCACAGGTTACCGTTAAAACAACCTACCTCGGCGCAAATGCCCAAGTTTTGACCGATACGGTCGCCATACCGATTGAAAACCAGATGAACGGCGTTGAAGATATGCTGTATATGTCATCTACTTCTGACGATAACGGTTCCTATACGCTTACGGTTACGTTTGACATAGGAACAGATCCGGATATTGCGCAGGTTAAAGTACAAAACCGCCTGCAACAGGTTAACAGCGAACTTCCTGCCGAAGTTACCAAAGAAGGGCTTGACGTTTCGACGGAAAATGCAGACATACTGGCCCTGATTGCCCTGCGTTCACCAAATAATTCATATGATGATTTGTTTTTAAGCAATTATGCTTATACCAATATAAAAAACCCGCTGTCCAGACTTTACGGCATCGGACAGGTACAGATATTCGGCCCGCAATACAGCATGCGCATCTGGCTTGACGTTGATAAAATAACGGCGTTAGGCCTGAGCAGTACCGATGTTATTGCTGCCGTGCAAAATCAAAACGTTCAGGCTGCGGTCGGAAGCATAGGTTCGGCGCCCAGCAGCAAAGATACCAATCTTGTTTTGACTCTGACTGCGCAGGGGCTGCTCAACAGCGTTGAAAACTTCTCCAATATTGTCATTGCAACCTCTGAAAGCGGCGGAGTTACATATTTGAAAGACGTTGCGCGGATTGAACTGGGACGGGATTCCTACAACATTAACTCAAAATATGACAACGCTCCGGCGGTTATTATAGCCTTGAACCAAACGCCGAACACCAACGCCCTGCAAACGATGGATGCCGTACAAAAGGAAATTGATGAACTTGCTCAAACTTTTCCCAAAGATATGGAGATAAAAGTTGCTTATGATTCAACGGATTATGTCCGGGCGTCCATATCTGCCATTGTAGAAACGCTGTTTATCACTTTCGGGCTGGTTATTCTGGTTACGTTTCTTTTTTTGCAGAAAATAAAAACCACGTTAATCCCGCTGATAACAATTCCAGTTTCTTTAATCGCCACATTTGTTATTATTTATATTCTTGGATTTGATATTAACATCTTAACGCTATTTGCCATGATTTTGGTTATCGGACTGGTTGTCGATGATGCCATTATCGTGGTTGAACGCGTACAATATCTTATGCTTAACGAAAACCTTCCGGCTTATGAGGCTTCAGTAAAAGCCATGCAACAAATAGGAAGCGCCATTGTCGCGACAACTTTCGTTCTGCTTGCCATTTTTGTTCCGGTCGGATTGATGGCGGGCATTACGGGAAAAATTTATCAGCAATTTGCCGTTGCCATTGGTACATCGGTCGTTTTTTCCGCATTCAATGCCTTGACACTCAGTCCGGCTTTATGTTCCATTTTTCTTAAAAATGAAAAGGAAAGCCGGGGGCGCGGCTTTTTTAAACTGTTTAATGACGGATTGGATAAATTCAAAAACGTTTATATTAAAGTCGTCGGCTTTTTTTCCCGTTATCTGCTGTTTACGGTTCTTATTATTACGGCCGTTATCGCCGTTATCGGATTATACTTTAAATTTACGGCAACTTCTTTTCTGCCGGAAGAAGATCAGGGCATTATTTTTGCAAACGTGCAGCTGGACACAACCGCCAGCATTAACCAGACGAATGAGATTCTGGCTGATATGAGCCGTAAAATTTTGCAGATGGACGGAATTAAATATGTTATTACCGTCGCCGGATACAGCCTGCTGGGAGGCAGCGGGGAAAATGTCGCCCTCGGCGTCATAGGGTTGGAAGACTGGTCCAAGCGCACGACCAGGGCTCTTTCTATTGAAGGCATCACCGGTTCTTTAAGCCAAAAATTCGGCTCTTATAAAAATGCCGAGCTTAACTTTTTTGCCCCGCCGTCCGTCCCCGGAATCGGACAAAGTAACGGTTTGTCCTTAGAATTGGTGGCAACCAATACCGATGCTACACCTCAAGATTTGGATAAAGCGTTAAAACAATATCTCTACGCGGCTAACAGCAGCCCGGAGATGGCTTATGCTTTCAGTACATTTACCGCAGATACGCCGCATGTTTATCTTAATATAGACCGGACGAAACTGCAATCTTACGACATTCCGGTTTCAGCCCTTTATAATACACTGCAAAGCAATTTAGGGGCAACATATATTAACAACATTACGTTGAGCGGACAAGTCAACAAGGTTATCCTGCAGGCCGATTTCAATTATCGACGCAGCATAGAAAACATCAAAAATCTTTATGTTAAATCCAACAACGGCAGTTTGATAAAAATTGACAGTTTTGCCGATGTTTCTACGGAAATTTCGCCAAAAATCATCTACCGCTATGATTTATATACTGCCGCGGCCATCACGGCGCAGGCTGCAGAAGGCATCAGCAGCGGACAGGCAATGGATACCATGGAGAAACTGGCTGAACAGGTTTTGCCGCAAGGCTTTTCCATCGACTGGACGGCTCTTTCTTTGCAGGAGGCTGAAACGCGCGGACTGGTGGGGGCATTGATTACTCTGGCCGTCATATTCTGTTATTTGTTCCTGGTTGCACTATACGAAAGCTGGATGCTGGCATTTTCAGTTATGTTTTCCACTGTCTTCGCTGTTCTCGGCGCTTTTCTCGGATTACACCTGTTCGGTCTTCCACTCAGTATTTATGCCCAGCTCGGCATTATTCTTCTTATCGGCCTAGCAGCGAAAAATGCTATTTTAATTGTTGAATTTACCAAAGATTACCGAGAACAGGGGCTTAGTATTCTGGAGGCTTCGGAAAGAGGCGCCGGCGAAAGATTCCGCGCGGTTCTGATGACGGCAATGACGTTTATCCTCGGCGTTTTTCCGATGGTTATTGCCACTGGCCCCGGTGCAAGCTCACAAATATCAATCGGTGTTACTGTATTTTTCGGCATGATTGCGGCAACTCTGGTCGGCATTATATTTATTCCGGCATTATTTGCGTTGTTTGAAAGCATAAAAGAATATTTTTACCCGACCAAAGACGAAAAAAGCCCCGAAAACAATCTGCCGGCAACGGAAGAGAATATGCAGACAACAGAGGAGAAAACAAATGCGTAAATATCCCGTTTTGTTATTATCGGTTTTGCTGGGAGCCTGCCATGTCGGCGAAGAATACCACCATACGGAAATTGTTACACCGTATGATGTTCAAAAAAATCTGAATCTGAAAAAAAACGGAAATTCTGTCAGTTCTGCCTGGTATGAGATTTTTAAAGACAGTGATTTAAATACACTGATTAATCACGCTTTAAATAATAACTTCACGATACGGCAGGGAATAGAGCGCCTGCAACAATCCCGCTACTCCCTGATGATTAATGCCAAAACCAATTACCCCATGATTGATGCAAACGGTGAATATAATTTCAGCAAGGCCAGTGACAATCAGGATTATTCGTATGACATAAATGCCTTTAAAGTCGGATTGGACGCTTCCTGGGAACTGGATATCTGGGGAAAAGGGAAATATATTACCGAACAATATTATGAGCTTATGCATAATTACCAGTATACTCTGCTAGATTTAAAAGTTTCCATTACCGCAGAGGTTACCGGCAATTACATCGGACTGCGGGAAGCTCAGGAAAAACTGTTTATTGCACAAAAGAATCTGGCATTACAACAAGATATTCTGCAAACTGTCCGAGATAAATATACAGCAGGAATTGCCGACGAACTGGCTCTAAATCAGGCTGAATATGCCGTAGAAACGACAAAATCCAGTATTCCGCCATTAAAACAGCAAATTGAAAGCTATAAAAACGCTATTGCCGTTTTATTGGGTGTTCTTCCCAGCAATCTGCCGATAAATCTTGACAAATATAAGAAAAACATCACGGCAACGACTTTTAATTATAACACCAAAAAGCTATATGACCTGCCGCTCAGCATTATCCGCTCCCGTCCTGACATTATGGCCTCCGAGGCGACTATCCGGGCGCAAAATGCAGTTGTCAGCGAAGCCATAACAAACTTGTACCCAACTGTCAGCCTCAGCGCAACTTTTGGCTTTATTTCTTCAAGCGGCAATTCCCTTTTCAATAAAGACAGCCAGGTTTACGGTTATACTCCGGGATTAAGTCTGCCAATCTGGCACTGGGGACAGTTGACAAACAATATAGAACTGCAAAAACATATTAAAGAAGAATATATCTTAAATTATAACGAAGCCATGCTTACAGCCGTTTCGGAAATCAAAAATGCCATTACAGCAACAGAACAGGCGTATAAAACAAATGCTTACCGTAAAAATTCGTATTATAAAATGCGCAACGTTATGAATCTTACCCGTGAAAAATACGAAAACGGACTGGTTGATTTTACCGACGTTGCCACCGCCGAACAGAACCTTTTGAATGCACAAACCGCATTAGCTGCCAGCAATGCCGAAATTTTGCAATATATTACGGCATTTTATAAAGCCACCGGCGGAGGATATAATTTAGAAACATGCTATTAATCTTCGCGGCAGCCTCTCCATCAGACCTGGATTTACAACCACCTGCAAACTTTTTATACGGTTTTTGCCAAAACACTGTTATATTATTACGGATAGGTACTGTCCAACGGAGCATCCTGATTTACGCTTTGAGGCTTATAAACAAATAAGTTGCTGGCCTCCGGAATATCGGTCGTCCGTTCGACATATCCTTTGCGCAACATACATTTCTGATATTTACGAGGGCTGGCGTCCGTATCATCCCGAACGGAATTGACCATCACCGGCATTGCTCCCGGATACGGAACAAAGCTTGCCCAAATTCCATGTTCTTTATGCCATTTTACAACAATATTGTATCTCTGTTCTTCCGTATAAAACCAGCTTTTAAAATTCGGTAAGAGCTTGAAGGCTTCCGCTTCCCGCATACATTCGGAATGATCCCGGGCAAATTTAAGCCCGCCGGTATTATAGCGATCCCAGTGGAACACAACCTGCCCCCTTGTCGTACTGCCACAAGCGGCCAGCAGAAGAACCAACAATGTCAAACTGAGCTTTCTCATTTCAAAAATCCAGATTTGAATAGTTCGCTGACGGAGATATGCCGCGGATATTGTCTTTCAAAATATCTTTAAAACTCGGACGCGATTTTATTTTTGCGTACCATAATTTGGCATTTTTATAATCATTCCACGGAATATCGCCTAAATAGTCTATGATTGACAAGTGCGCCGCTACGGTCAAATCGGCCAATGTCAGGTTTTTCCCGGCAAGGTAATTGTTTCGGTCGGCCAGATAATCTATATATTCCATATGAAATTTCAAATTATTCAATCCGGCTTTTAAAATTTTGGAGTTTGGTGCCTGTTTCAACTGAAACCGTTTTATAATTTTTTCTGCAACAATATATTTATAGACTTCGTTAAAAAATTTTGTGTCAAACCAATCCATAATCCTGCGCACTTCTGCCCGGGCAACCGGCTCTTCAGGAAGCAGCTTATACTGGGGATTGCTTTCTTCCAAATATTCGGTTACGGCATAATTTCCGGCAACAACCTTACCGTCAAAAACCAACACGGGCAAATCTCCCGAAGGATTTATATCTAATATGTCCTGTGAAAGTTTCCATGGTTCTTCTTCTTTTAATACAAAAAGCATTTTCTTTTCTGCCATAATCAGGCGAACTTTGCGAGATTGCGGCGAGATGCTGTGGTGAACTAAAAGAACCATGGTTGTTTTTCTCCTAAACGATACGAGGCATATTATAATCTAAATTTATTTTTTTCAAGCATTTATTACTTTTTCTCATTTATAGACAGCGGCATGGCCGAATCCGGTATCAGAGTGTCCGTATTTTTTCCGACAGCAGGAGTGTCTTCTGCCGGTTCCGGCTTATCCGGAGCCGTATTTACATATGTCGGCGGGACAATACCCTTGGTGTTTTCCCTGTAAATATCTAAAAGTTCCTGCAATGCTTCATCACGAACCTGTTTATACCTTGAACTGCGCAAATATTTTTTCAAATATTCCATACGCGGATGCTCCGCCAGCCCCGGCATTGCCCGGATAAACATCGGCATTTTCCAGACAGGCGCTTTGCTGTAAACAACATAATCACGAATTCCAAGCTTATACAGCTCTATCTGGCTGGGATAATAAGTTCCCACGACATAGTCGGCTTCTCCGCTTAACAGCTGCCTGTAAGCTTCAGGATAATCTTTTGCTTCTTTAATTCCCAAAGACTTAAAATCTTTAAGAACGAAACTGGAAAAGCGATCGTCTGTCGAATATACCCCTTTGAAATTTTTGAGATCTTCTTTGGTTTTAACAGCAATGTTATTGCGGGCAGATGTGATAATATGAACATTATTTTCAAAAAAAGCCGGATAGATATATTCATTTTTTGAGTACGGAATGTTTTCATAATATGTTCCAAAAATGGCGTTTGTTTTAGTCATAAACTTTACTTTGCCTTTTTCAAAATCGTCGACGCTTTGTTCATACCCCTCACCCGGATAATAGAAAACAACTACAATATGTTCCTTTTGAGCCAAATCTTCAAAAATTTTTACAAAGACAGACCCTTGTTCTGCCGATGACCAGGGAAAATTATCCGGATCAGAAATAGCGACAATATCAAAACGGTCCAGCCAGTCATATCTCGTACTGCTCTTATAGTATCGCGGCTGATTATAACCGTTTAAATCTTTGCCAAACATGGTAATAATGTTGTCAGCCGCCTGTACCTGACCACAAAAAACACATAACAGAGATAATACCAGTAATCTGATTATTTTCATAATTCCCCCTGAGTAAAAAAAGAATCTTTGAATGTTTACAAGTATAATGTTATTATGTTAAAAAATGATTTATCTCCCATTGTTTCGGAGATGTGTCTTTATTGCCAAACCAGGTTATTACAGGTGTTATTTTGAATAAAAGCCGGGATTTAATTTACAGCAATCTGTTTTTGAAGCATGAAACGCCCAGAAACTTATCCGTGCTGATATCGGGAGCCGAACGAATCGGAACTTCATGGTGCGCTTTAAGCATTGCCCACGCTTTGAATGCAGAAAAAAAGCGTGTCTTACTGGTTGACGGCAATGGTAATTTTTCCAATATAAGCTCTTATCTTATTTTGCAAAATACGTCTTTCCTAGAAGATTATATTAAAGGAAAGAAAACATTAAACCAATTGACGGTGCCATACAAAAATAAAAATTTTCATATTCTGACGGCCGAACAAGGAAACAATTATCTGGCGGAACTACCTCTGGGGCGGGTTCAGATTATGGCCGAGGATTTGCAAATTCTGGCAGAAAATTATGACCATACGATTATCGACCTCGGCACTGAACTGACAGACAAAAACCTGAGTTTATGCCAAATTGCCGACAATATTCTGATTATGTGTTCGGAAAACAGCGTCGACCTGATTAAAACGTTTGATTTGATTAAATTTATGAATGAAACGAAAATTGATGCTAATTATAATTTAATAATTAACAAAGTAAATTCTTTTGAAGACGGATATAAAATTTATGAGGAGCTAAACAAAGCCGCCGATCGAAACGGGTTGAAATGTCCTGATTTGCTCGGTATTGTCAGAATTGACACGAGAATCCGGGATACGATAAGAAACAAAGAACTTCTGCTTTCCCGTTACCCGACTTCCGAGGCAGCTTTGGATATTTGCAATATTGCAAAAAAGCTTGGTCAGGAGATTTAACATGGGGAAAGAAATTAAATACGACAGTTTGGACTATTATAAAGTTTTGGGAGTTTCTCCGGAAACACCAGAAGAAGAACTGCGGCAAAAATACCGGGATATGGCTAAATTCTGGCATCCAGACCATAATAACTCTCCTGATGCCGTTGATATGTTCCAAAAAATCTCCGCTGCATATGACGTTCTCAAAGAACCCCAAACAAGGCTGGCTTATATTCTCCTGTCAATAATTTACGACAAGGAAAACTTTCCTGATATGAGCGCCCTTCTCGTCCTTCGAAACATGCACGGACAGGAAGATTTGAATATGCGGGCTTTTCATCTGACGGAAGTAACGGGAAAAGGACTCGGACACAATAAAATTGATAAAATTTATTATTGCAGCCTTTATGAAGCGGCAGGAGTTATTGGCAGAATTACCCGACATAACTGGCTTTACGGTTTCTGGGGAATCAGCGCTTTTTTTGTAAATATCGCCGCAATTATCCAGAATATCAGCCGTATCAACGCCAGAAAAGAAAACCTGAACCTTTTGCTGCATAACGCTTTGGCTTATAACGCCGAGGGAAAGAAAGAGGAAGCGGCGACGCTTGCCGCCCTAGCAAGGGAATATGCCGACAAAGACGAATTGCCTTTTATCAGCGAATATCAGCAGTCATTAAGCAGTTATGCGCCGCTCGGCGTTAAAAAATGGAATTTCGGAAAGCTGAAAAGAATACAGCTTTTTTATCCGTTTATGTTGCTGGTAATATTGTTTCTTATCGCCGGCGGACTGTTTCTCGGCAAAATAGAGGCTGAAAACAAAAATAAGGTCAACGTCAAGGAAGTCGTTATTTTCAAAAACGGACAGAAAATTTTCAGCGATGTTGCCGTTGCAAAGATTTTTGACATTCCGGTTGACGTACATGACAAACTGCAGCTATACCATGTTACGGATACGACGCAGGCGATGCACGGGGCTGACAGGAGTTTTGACGTTTTTGCAACCGTTGAACGGGGAACAACAGTCCGGCTTACCGGATACACCGCCGATAAAAAATGGTACCGAGTTATGTTTGACAGCGGCGAAATGGCTTTTATCGAAGCGGATAAACTGGCGCGGGGAATCGGCAATGAAATCCCTTTATGGAGCAAGATTTATAAAGAATAATAAAGCTGATAACAGTTTAAACGAATAAAAAAGGAAACAAAAATGGCACTTAAATTTGAAATCTTAAAAAAACATAATAAATCGCGGTTGGGAAAGCTGCATACCAAACACGGCATTGTCAACACACCGGCGTTTATGCCGGTCGGAACCTGCGGAACGGTCAAGGCCATGCTGCCGGAATCGGTGGAATCGACCGGAGCAGAAATTATTTTGGGCAATACATACCATCTTATGCTGCGGCCGGGAGCCGATTTGGTGGAAAAAATGGGCGGACTGCATAAATTTATGAACTGGCATCGGCCGATTTTGACCGACTCCGGCGGATTTCAGGTTATGAGCCTGAAAGGTTTGAGGAAACTGACCGAAGAGGGCGTCAGTTTTAAATCTCATGTTGATGGCAAGCTGTTTTTTCTGACGCCGGAAGAATCTATCGGCATCCAGCATAAACTCGATTCAAACATAACGATGAGCCTTGACGAATGCACGCCGTTTCCGGCAACGCATAAAGAAGCCCAAATTTCAATGCAGCGCTCAATGCGCTGGGCAAGGCGCAGCCGCGATGCTTTTCAGGACCGCGACGGATATGGTATCTTCGGAATCCAGCAGGGCAGCGTTTTTGAAGATTTACGCCGGGAATCGGCAGAAAAGTTAAAGGAAATCGGGTTTGACGGCTACGCCATCGGCGGGCTGGCCGTCGGCGAAGGACAGGACAAGATGTTTGAAGTTCTGGACTATGCGCCGGGTATGCTGCCGGAAGACAAACCCCGTTACCTTATGGGCGTCGGCAAACCAGACGACATCGTCGGCGCCGTGTTGCGCGGGGTGGATATGTTTGACTGCGTTATGCCGACGCGTTCGGGCAGAACGGCGCAGGCTTTTACGGAATATGGTCCGATTAATATCCGCAACGCCCGACACCGCGAAGACCCTCGGCCGGTAGAAGCCGGGTGCGATTGCCCGCTGTGCAGCAATTATTCCCGCGCCTATATCCACCACCTGCAAAAATGCAACGAGATTCTGGCGGTTATGCTGTTAAGCTGGCACAATATCAGATATTATGAGCGGTTGATGCAGGGAATCCGCAAAGCTCTGGCTGAAGACAGGCTTGATGAATTTGCAAAAGAGTTTTATCAAAAACAGCAGCAGGGAGACATTGAAGAACTGGCCTGAACGGGTGCGAATCCGAATTGACACCGGACGGCAAACGGCAGAATTTTCAGGGTGGCAAAATTTTTAAGAGAGGAGACGGCGCAATGACGACAAAGAGAGACTGCAGCAACAGCGAAGAACTGCTTTCTGCATTTATTAAAGAAAACGAGAAAGACGGTATCAGGGTTTTTGTTGCCGGGGGTTCGCGCGGCGGCCATAATCCGGTTTATGTCAAGGAAGCGTACACTCTGGGCAAAAAAATTGTCGAGATGGGATTTAAACTTGATTTTGGCTTATCCAATTCGGGCATTATGGGAGCAGTAGCCCGCGGCGTGATGGATGCGTGGAATGAAAAACAACATTGTCCGGCACCTGAATTTCCCATTCAGGGTATCACAACTGAAGAATATTACAAGCTTTACGATTCAGACGACATTATGCTGAAACACATAAATGTTATTTTTGCCAAGACACTGGAAGAGCGCAAGCAAAGGCTGCTGAACGCTGATTTTGTCGTATTTGCGCCGGGCGGAGTCGGAACATTGGACGAGCTGGCGTACGACTGCGTGGCCATGCAAGACGGATTGTTGCAGAGGAAGCCGTTTATCCTCTACAACATCAGCGGTTTTTTCCATCATTTGCTTGAATTTCTCAAGTCTATTTCCAACAAGGGCTTTTCCGACCCGGTACCGTTTGTCGTTGTTGACAATGACTTTGAGCTGGAAGTCGCGTTCAGCCTGCTGAAAAACAAATACGACAAATGCTGCGATGGCGACAAAGTTTATGACAATACGCGCCAGTTGGTTTATGAGCTGCCGTATTTTATCCGGCGCCGGCAAGACTCCGGCAAGGAAGTCGTGGATATTATACGGGAAGTTTGCGGCATCCGGGGGCTGGGCAATGCTGAAGAAAAAGCAGCCTTAAACAATGAGATTGAAACCGCATATCTGGAAAAGGAAATTGAGCGCATGTACGACCGGCTGGCCAAAACAGGAAGAGATACGTCCGTTGTCAGCTATAAACTGTCGCGCTTAAAACGAAGACAGGGGAAGTTATAGGCATCAGACAGCCAGAACTATAATTTTGTTATTCAACAGAAAAGAAGCGGCTACATCGGAAGCAGTGAAAATTATAATATAAATGCTCCGATGCAGTGTTGGATATGCATATAGCGATATTTGGAATAGTCAAGACTACACAAGCAAAATGCAACAGGGTAAGCTCAGCAAAGTATAATGGAAAGGGCTGAAACCGATTAAAACAATACCGGATTTTTATCTTTATTTAACAAAACGTGGGCCGCGGCGCGCGCCTCTTTGGTAATCTTTTCTCCGGCAAGCATGCGGGCGATTTCTTCCACCTTGCCTGCGGCGGTCAATTTTTCCAGCCCGGTCGTCGTAACGTCATTTTGAGTCGTTTTTTCCACCTTAAAATGTTCACTGCCGAACGCGGCAACCTGCGGAGAATGGGTTACGACCATAACCTGCACCTTTTCTGCCAGACGCGCCAGACGCTCGCCTACCGCCTCTGCCGTAGCGCCGCCGATACCGGTATCTATCTCGTCAAAAATCAGCGTTTCCTGACTGGAAGTCTGCGCAAGGTTTACCTTTAACGCCAGCATAAAACGCGACAGTTCACCGCCGGAAGCTATCTTATTCAACGCGCCCATCGGAGTATTGGGGTTGGTTGACACCTCAAAACAAACGGAATCCCAGCCTTTTTCCGACCACTGGCTTTCTTCTTTGGGAGTTACGGAAGTTCTGAAAACGGCTTTTTCCATTTTCAGCGGCGGAAGTTCGCGCATAATGCTCTTATCCAGTCTGGCAGCGGTTTTAACGCGCTTTTCGCTCAACTTTGACGCCGCGGTCATATAGGCTTCGCGCAGGCATCTGACTTTTTCCTGCAATTCGCGCAGGCTGTCCTCACCGTTTTGCAGATTTTGCAGGGCGGCAGATAATTCTTCCTGCTTTTCAGGCAGCATATCTATTTCCGTCCGGTGCTTTTTGGCGACGCTGCGCAACGCAAACAGCCGCGTTTCTATATCGTCAATCTCATTCTGGTTCAGCGAAACGTCCGCCGAACCGGCTTCTATGCGCTCTACCGCGTCGTTGAGGCTGTAAAGCGCCGTTTCCAGATTCTGCTCAATATCAGCGTATTTGTTATTTACAATTTCGTTGACGCGGGAAATGGCGTTCTGCGCTTTGGCTATACTGTCCAATACGGAGCTGCTGCCATTTAAATACGCATAGGCGGCGTTCAGCTTTTCTATTATCTTTTCGGCATTCATCAGTTCGCTGCGACGGGCGCGCAGGGTTTCTTCCTCGCCTTTCTTCGGGGCGAGCCGATTTAGTTCCTGCACCCAGTGTTTCAGGTTTTCTTCATCCTCTTTCGCCTTGTTGAGGGCTTCTTCCCGGCTGCGAAGCGCGGCGGCGGCGGTTTTATAAGCGGAAAAAGCCTCTCCGGCGGCGGCAAGCTCTTTTTCGCAGCTGCCGCAGCTGTCCAGAATATCGCAATGGGTCGCAGGATTCAGCAACCCCTGATTATCGTGCTGACCGTGAATTTCTATCAGGCAGCGGCTTAATTCCCGCAACAGCTTTAAGGTGATTATCTGGTCATTGAAAAGTATTTTACCGCGCCCGTCAGCGGAAATCGTCCGTTTGATGATAATGTCGCCGTCCATCTCCAAGTCATATTCCGCGGCAATGTCATAAATTTTATTGTCCGGGCGGACTTCAAAAACGCCGGTTACGGACAGCTTGTCCGCCCCGGTTCGCACAAGCGACGACTCGGAACGGCTGCCCAGCAAAAGTCCCAGCGAATCCAGCAGAATGGACTTGCCGGCGCCGGTTTCGCCGCTCAAAACCGTCAGACCGCCGGAAAAATCTATGTCCAGACTGTCTATCAAGACGACGTTTCTTATGGATAGGGCTTTGAGCATCAGCGAAAATCAGTCCTTTGTGATTAACTTTGCCGCCATTGCCGTCCATTTGCCGTCAGGATAGTTGCGACGCAAGATTTCTTCTTTTTTTACCGCCTCGTCATCCAGACCGAGGATTGTATATATTTCTATTTCACGATACAGGGCTTCCTCTATCTGGCTGGTGGTCTGGTAAACGTCGGTTACGGTAGAAAAACGGTTCAGTGCGGAAATATATTCCTTATTTTCCAGATAGTAGCGCCCGACGCTCATCTCGTGCCCGGCAAGATGGTCTTCTATCAGTGCCATTTTGGCTTTGGCGTCGGCAGCATATTCGCTGTCCGGAAACATTGCGATAACCTGAGAAAAAGTTTCGTACGCGTCGCGGGTCGCCGACTGTTCCTTTTGGGATGGCGCAATCTGGTCATAATAGCAGACGCCTTTGAGATAAAAAGCATAGGCAACGTCTTTGTTGCCGGGGTGCAGACGGATATAACGGTCCAGCGCAGCAATGGCGTCGTCGTATTTTTCGTCCTTATAATAGGAATACGCGCTCATCAGCTTGGACTTGGTCGCCCATTTGGAATAAGGGTGTTCCATTTCCACCTTATCAAACGTTTCCGCGGCTTTCTGATAGGAGGTTTTGTTCAGATAGTTATAAGCTTCGTTATACAGGGTTTCCGCGCTTTTGTCTTCGTCATTGACAGGATCTTCCGTTGAAGCGCAGGCGGAAAGGAACATCAACCCGACGACCGGCAGTACATACAGAATCTTTTTCATCCTCTTTTCCCTCTCTTACAGTATTTCATAATTATCCGCAGAAGCAAAAAGCTTTTTCAGGATTTCGTTATTATGATAGTGTCCGCTTTTGTTGGCAACAACTTTTGCCAATATATAATACCCCGAAGTATATAAATCACCAATGGTATCCATTACTTTGTGGTTTACACATTCATTCGGCACGCGGAAACCTCCGGGATTCAATATCGTTTCGCCGTCCAAAACCACCGCATTGTCCAGCGAACCGCCTTTTATCAGCCCGATTGACTGCAGATAGTCCACCTGATATTTTTCGCAGAAAGTCCGGCACGGCGCAATTTCCGCGGCAAAGACTTCCTCTGTTATGTCTTTATCAAAATTCTGATGCCCGACGATTTTGGACGGAAATTCTATATCAAAACAAATGTGCAACGTTTCTGCCGGCAGCAGCGTTATGCTTGCGCCTTTGCCATCTTCAAACCTGACCTCGCGGGAAACTTTCAAAATACGGCGCGGGGCATTTTGGGCAACCAGTTCCGCCAATTGCAAAATACGCAGAAATTCACGCCCGCTGCCATCAAGAATCGGAACTTCGGGATTATTAACTTTAACCAGCGCGTTATCTATGCCGAGAACATAAAAAACCGACATAATGTGCTCTATCGTGCTGACGATATTCTGCGGAGACGTTCCCAGGCAGGTGCAATTCCTCGTATCAACAACGTTGGAATACAACGCGGGAATCGTTTCAGCCCCCGCAATATCAGTCCGTTGAAACCGAATACCGTGATTTTCCGGCGCAGGCTCTATCGCCATTACGGCGTCGCAACCGGAATGCAGTCCTATCCCCTTTATTTCAATAGCATTTTTTAACGTGTGCTGATACTGCATTATTCTCTCCCATAAAAAATCAAAGGTGGTCTGTAAGCCGAGTTCTGTACTTGTCATTTGCTTTACCCGAAGGCAAAGATTCAAAGCGATAGCTATTCATCTGGACCGAATGTCGCCATCCGGTTCGAGCGACCTACCTCTGGAGCAGGGTGGAAACGCCCCATGCAACGGCTTAAAGCCGCCCTCCTAATTTGGTCTTGCGTCGGGCAGGGTTTGCCTTGCCAAAGGATATTACTATCTTTGCGGTGAGCTCTTACCTCGCCTTTTCAACCTTACCAAAATAATTTTGGCGGTAATTTTCTGTGGCACTTTCCCTTGGATTTCTCCAGCCGGACGTTATCCGGTGCCCCGTTTCCATGACGCTCGGACTTTCCTCACCGGAAAAATCCCGGCGCAGCTATCCAACCACCTTGGTTCTAAGGTTTAACACATATTATTATAAAATCAACGCTTTTGAGGGAAAAATAGAAAAAAATATGCTTTTATAAAAAAAATTTACCTTTTGTTAATTTTTTGCTTGTTTTGTTTAAATTTTGTGTTATTTTGTCCACGAATTAAATTCAGGACTAGTGAAACGGAGTTTCTTTAATGACAAACAATAAAATTTTTACGGCAATTCTGGCTTTGGCCTTTATTTTCACGGCAGGAAAAGCTGCTGCCGAATGTGACGGATTTTATCTGGCCGGGCGCGCCGGATATGCAGAGTATGAAGTTGATGATGACAGAAGCGGAGTCGGAAACGGTTTTTCCCACTATATCGTTGACAAGAAAAGATTTATTGCTTCCGGCGGAATTGGCTACAGACACGAGCATTTCAGAACCGAAATAGAATATATGTGGAGAAAAGCCAACAGCGAGAATATCTCAAGCTATGCAAAAGGGAAATTCAGATCACAATCATACATGTTCATCGTTTATTATGACTTTTTTCCGTATTCCTGGTTTACGCCGTTTGTTGATGCCGGTATCGGCTGGACTAACCATAAGCTGACAATGAGTTATCCTGTTTCAGGCGTTAAATTTAAGATGGATGATGACAGTTTTACCTGGTCACTGGGCGCCGGTATATCAGCAAAGCTGACAAACAGACTGAATCTTGATGTTGGGTACCGCTATTACGACATGGGCGATTTAGACGAATTTAACGGAAAGACAAGCGTAACCGACCAAGAAGTTTACGTTGGCGTCAGATACGTTTTATAAGCTTTTTGTAAATTTTGCTTTTTGCTGCCGCGGCTGGTTCTTATATGCCGCGGCAATTTATTTTCAGCACAATGTACAATATGCTTGCATTATGCCGTTTATAGCTTTAGCTTAGCAGGCAGGAAAATTTAATGCGGTGCAATATGGAGCAATATAATGACAAATAAATTATTCGGCACGGACGGTGTCAGAGGCGTTGCCGGTTTCTATCCGATGACGGCGGACTTTGCATTTAAACTGGCAGAAATATTAAGCCAAACGGTGTGCACGGATAAAAAGAAAATAGCCATTGGCAAAGATACACGCATATCCGGAGATATGATTGAAGCAGCACTAAGCGCCGGGTTTACGGCAAACGGAATTGACGTTATTTTGCTGGGCATTGTTCCTACACCATTGGTTACATTGAAAACACCGGAACTCGGCGTGGATATGTCTTTAATGATTACGGCATCACATAACCCTTATCAAGACAACGGCATAAAGCTTATCGACCAGAGCGGCGACAAATTTTCCGACGACTTTTATGCAAAAATTGAAAAGCTCTTAGAACAGCGTCGTTTAGCCGAAGAAACACCGCCAGTATTAAAACAGACGCGTTTCGGAAAAATTTTAAAAAAAGACGAAATAATTGAAGATTATATCGAAAGCATGCGCAAAATTGCGCCTAATTATAAAGCCCTGCAAGGGCTCCGGGTGGTTATTGACTGTGCAAACGGCGCTTACTCTTATATTCTTCCCCAGACATTCAAGGATTTGGGTGCCGGCGTTATCTCAATCAATAATCAACCGGACGGATATAATATTAATCAAAACTGCGGTTCCCAGCACACAAAACAGCTGGCTCAAACCGTTAAAGATGCCCATGCCCATTTTGGCATTGCCGTTGACGGGGATGGTGACCGGATTATTCTTGTCGACAATACGGGAGCAGTTATTGACGGAGACCAGCTGCTCTGTTTTTTGGCACAATATCTTAAAGCACACGGACAACTCAACAATAATACTGTCGTCAGTACGGAATGGTCCAATCTGGGACTGGGGGAATATTTGCGCAAAAACGGTTTTATTTATTTTCAAAGCAAGGTCGGAGAAAGATACGTTATTGATTTAATGAAAGAAAAGTTTTCCTCGCTAGGCGGAGAACCTGTGGGACATATTGTTCTTTCACAATACGCAAAAAGCGGCGACGCTTTGGCCGTAGCCATTATTTTGGCTTTGGCCTATTTGGAAGCAGCCAAGCCTATGAATGAAATTTTTCCGATATTCTCCCCCTATCCCTGTTTAATCGAAAATATCCGGTTTTCAACCAAAGAATTTATGCAGCAAAGCCTTGAACATGATGATGTCCAAACAGCCTTAAATGACGCAAAGAAAGTTTTGGGCGAAAACAGCAATTTGATTGCGAGAAAATCCGGCACCGAACCGGTTATCAAACTCCGGATTGAAGGAAAGGACGAACAAACGGTTGCCAGACTTGCAAAACATTTAAAACAGCTTATTTTACAATATCAAAAATAATTTTATCCCACGCTTATACTTGCAACCAATACTCTTCTTCTATAAACATGAGCGTTATTTATGATAATCAGAGAATTGCCGCAAATATTTTGTATATTTGCGGCAATTCTGGAATCATTCGGTTATATCATTCAGACTATGCAGGTTTTTCTTGATTTTTTCATCTTGGATTGAAAGCTTTTTTATATTTTTTAATCCGTTTTCTATTTTATTTTTTACCTGTTTTGCATTTAACTCTTCTTGTTCCTCTTTTTGGGACAAAGCCTGCTTCCACTGAAATACTGCTTCATTTTTACGCCCGCCAAACCAGTATGCATCGCCGAGATGATCACTGATAATGGCATTTTGAGGATTAAGTTCAGATGCCTTTTCCAAATATAAAATGGCGTTATCATAATCTCCGGTTTTAAAATAGACCCATCCAAGACTATCCATTATCACACCATCATTCGGGTCTTTTTCATAAGCTTCCAAAATCATAGCCGCGGCTTTGTCCGTATTCATATTATATTTAAGCCAGCTGTATCCAAGATAGTTGAGCACCTGCGGATGACGGTTGCTTAATTTCAGAGCTTTTTCAAGACTTTCTTCGGCTTTGCCCCATTCATTGTTTTTATCATAAGAAACAGCCAACGCATAGTATACCGGCCAATATTTTTCACTCTCATAAAATATGGAATTTATGGCTTTATTGTAATATTTAATAGCATCCGGCTGATTATTGCTTACACGCAAAACATCGCCCAGATTAAACAATACCTGAAAATTACCAGGATTTTCCCGAAGCAGCCGTTTTAATACTTTTATCGCCTCGCTGTATTTTTTCTCGGCAGACAAATTATTGGCTTTTTTCATTTGCGCCGGATAATACATCTCTGATTTTTTACCAATCGAATCGTAATACTTATTGGCATCATTAAGCATCAACCGCTCTTCAAACAAATCCGCCATAGCTATTTTGGCGATATCATTGTCGGGATTAAAATATTCTGACACAGCCATATACATCTGGGCATAATCGTGACCAACCGGCACAGATTTGAATAACAGGGCAATTTCCAAAAAGACTTCCCCCGCCCCTTCGTCAGGAGTATTTACCAGCCGGGGAGATGCCGCGTTGCCCTGGCTTATTTTTTCCCGAAGGCTGGCAAGCATTTCCTTTATATTGCTGGAACCATAATATTTGGCTACCAAATTAAGTGCTTTTTCTTTTTCTCCGTTGCGAACCAGAAAATTTGAAATAATCTGCAGCGCCCGGAACGACATATCATTCGCTTTGTCATTAATGACGATATCATAATATTTTTGCGCATCTTTCATTTTACCGAAATATTCGGAAATCAGACCGCTATGCAGGCTATAGACTGTTTTCATTTCTTCCATGCCTGACAGTTTCTGCAGCTCTGTTACAGCCTGTTCGTAATTATTTTCTCCGACATAACTCCATGCGTTGAACAACGGGGCAATCAGTTTTTTGTATGTTTTTTCATTTATGCTGTTCAAAGCAACTCGGGAAGACTTATAATCACCATGCTTAAACGCATAAACGGCATTAATAACGTCGATAAAATTGTTTTTATCCCCATTTTTGCGGGCTATTCCGGCATATTTTACCGCTTGGTCAATTTTCCCCTGTGATGCCAGAATGATATATGTTTTACCGAGCAAATCTTCATTAACCATTCCCTTTTCTATCGTCCGTACATAATAACGCGCCGCATTATCATAATCTTGCCGTATATGGGCAACTCTGCCGGCTAAATAATTGCCGTATGCAGTATCCTTTTGCAAAAGATATGCCTGCTCCTGCTGATATTCGGGCATATTAATAAAATTGCCGGTGCAGGAATTGAATATCCCTATCCCGCTTAACAGGGTGATAATGTAGCTCGCTTTTAACATATGTTTAAAAATTCCCGTAGTTTGCCGTTTCATATTATCAATTTGCTCTTAATTTTAAACTAAATTTATTATATTTGTGTAAATAATTGCTTTATATTGCAATAAAAAGTATAATATATATAATTGGCAGCAATGAATAAACAAATTAACATACGGGAAGCTCTCGACTGGTATTTGTGGGCAGGTGTCAATGAAACCTGCGGCGATTTGCCGTGCCTGACCGGTGAGACCGAAAAGTTTTTCTCTCAGGCTACAACTAAAAGTGTTCCGGCACAAGCTCTTTCCGGCAAACCGGCAAGCGGACAGCCAACCGGCCGGGGAGGGAACTTTTCTTCCTCTGAACCTCGCAGTTTTGTGCCGACGGCTCAGACCATGCAGCCTTATGCCGCTGCTACAAAAAATGCACGCGATATTTGTGCCAAAGCATCTTCTCTGGACGAACTGCGAAACATCGTGCAGAATTTTGACGGCTGCAACCTGAAAAATACGGCAGCTTCCACCGTTTTCGGCGACGGGGCACCTAAAGCAAAACTGCTGCTTATCGGAGAAGCTCCCGGCGCAGATGAAGACCGCATAGGAAGACCCTTTGTCGGCAGATGCGGAAAATTGTTAGATAAAATGCTGGCTGCAATTCATGTCAACAGGCCAGACTGCTATATCACCAATGTTTTGCCATGGAGACCACCGGGGAACAGAACGCCAACCGATGAAGAAATCGCTGTCTGCCTGCCATTTCTTAAGAGGCAAATTGAACTGATTGAACCGGATTATTTGTTGTTGCTGGGAGGAATTGCCTTAAAATCAGTGATGGATGTATCTGACTCTATTTCCCGGACACGAGGAAAATGGTTGGAATATCAGATTAATGAAAAAAAGAAAGCACATGTTCTTGCAACATACCACCCGTCTTACCTGTTACGGAGTTCCTCACAAAAATCAAAAGTCTGGGCCGATTTACTGCGTTTAAAGAAAAAGATGGACGAAGAAAATATTTAGCAGCCTGACGAGTAAATTTTGCGCTGTTATTTTTTTCGACGCAATTAATAAAAATTAAACACTCTGTGCGTATGATACAGTCATACATAAGAAGTTATGAGGTTTTAAAATGAAAAAATCAATAAAGTTTCTGGCTGTTTTCCTTTTAGGGGCTGTTATGGCGGCGCCGACAGCGCTTCAGGCTGCAGAAAAAGCTCCGGCACCGGCGGCGAAGACCACGGCAAAATCCGGCGAACCGTCTACCAGGCCTGATGCCGTCATTTTTAAGATTCATGACATTGATCCGGTTCTGGAAGACGGCGTTGTCAAAGGGTGCAATTATATGATTACCCTATACAACAGAACTTCTATTAACTTCAGAACATTTACCGTAAACCTTGACTGGCCGGATGTCGTCGACGAGCGTTTTAAATTTGACCGTTATGTCGAGTCCTTGCTGGGCGTTGAAGAGGCAGAGAAGCAGAAATCGCTGTTTAGCAAAGAAACTGTTTCAAAACCAGTACAAACATCGGTAACGGTGAACGCTTTCGGTGCCGATAAACAGATTTCCCTGCGGTCTTATATGGATAATGAAAAATGTTATCTGATGTTAAGCGATGCGCATTACACGGTAACGCCGTGCGATATCGCACGCAATACGGAAACCATCGGCAGTTTTGGAATGAGCGCGGATAAAAGCGATTGCACGGATTTATTCCAATTTGTCAGCACGAAGAATCCGGAATATTTCGGCGAGTTTAAACGCATTTCGGCAACTGAAGAAGCCGCAATGAGCGAATCGGCAGAAAGCCGCGAACTTTCGGACATTGATATGATTATCGGCAAAATTGTCGACAATATGGGAACATCTGACAAGACGCTGACAAACATCTATTAGAAAAAGCCATTATCGGATATCACAGCAGGATACGGGCGGTTTTCGAAACAGAAGGCTGCCCGAATTTTAAAGGAGAGATGAAAAATGAGTAAATTCAGTTTTGGCATTTGCAGTTTGCTTTTAACTTTCAGCCTTATACTTCCGGTGCAGGCGCAGGTTCTGGATGCAGAGGAAGCACCAGATGCCGCCGCTCCCGCCCCAGCCGGACTGTCCTTTGACGAAACCGATAAAAACGAAGCTTTGTTTAATGAAATGTTCGGAGACCACCCGGAAATTCGAGAAGATGCTGAAAATACGGGAAACTTTGAGAATACAGCTCAAAAGGCTGCCGAAAGAATAAAGCAAACCGGCGCGACGGCTCCGTCTGTATCGGCAGATGGCATTCTCAAGCCTTTAAACGGCGATATGCTTATCGGAGTCAGTAAAGGGAGCTTTAAGGTATTTCAGGATATGACAGGGCGGACTAACTGCACTTTCGGCGTTACGTTAAAATCTAATCTTGACCGGGAATTAAAGACTATGGGGCTGCAATTGGTCTATCCGCATCGTGTTTTCGCTTTTATTTTCAGGAACGTTGCCGAAAAAGGTTCTCAGGAACGGTTTATTACGACAACCGGAGACATTTGTTATAATTTGGCGGGCGTACCGGATATTGAGGTCAATTTGTGCCGGATTAAAAATGCAGCGGACAATGAATGCGCCAAACGCATTAAATGGAGCAACGATTTGGAATCTCCAGACCCGTCTAAAAATCCATATTAAGAAATAACGATAGTTTGAATACAGATATTTCCAGGAAATTTCCGGATTTTCGAAAAAATATAAAAAGAAGCCGAAAACGGTTTCTTTTTTTGAGGCAAAAGCTGCAAAAAGCAGGCTCTCTGGTGTAAAAAGCTTGCAAAAAGTCTAAAAATGTGGTATAGTTTTGTCTAGAAAAATATAATTTAAATATAGATATGTTATGAAGGAAGGTATCTTCTCGTTCATTTGGGCTGGCATTTGCGCCCTTTTGAGCGTTTGGCTCGTACTATATGTCGACGCCAAAATCGGTTTTTCTAACGATTATTTCTTCCCCTCTATTGTGGATACAATCCATAGTTGGGGGTGGTCAGTTAGAAAGGTGCTATTTTTCAGTTTATACCTAGTTTACTGGGTTACTGGAATACACAAATTATTCGGAAACGGCATTTTGGCACTTATCGGATGGACAGTCCTTCTGGTATTTGCCGCTGCATTCATTGTTGCCGGTTATTGGTTTGTATCATGGCTGGTAACATGCATTTGAGAGAAAGAGTTGTTTTTAAGAGTTAAATCTTAAGAACAACTCTTTTTTCTTTTTGATTAGTTGATTTTTTACAATTATATGTTAAAGCTTAGCAAAGAAGTTTGAAAAATTATCAAAAAATGGGGAAAAAGATGGAAACAGAGGTTGCTGCCGAGGTTGTAAATCAACTTTCGATGTGGGATATGGTATGGTCATCCGACCTGATTACCAAAGCGGTTATGATTGGGCTGATTGCCGCTTCGGTCTGGTCATGGGCGATTATTTTTGAAAAAATAAATACGCTGCGCCAAGTTAAACGCCTGTCCAAGACGTTTGAAGAGCGTTTTTGGTCCGGCGGTTCGCTGGACAAGCTGTACGATTCCATCGGCAATCCGCAGGATCCGATGTCGGCTATGTTTGTTGCGGCGATGAAAGAATGGCGCCGTACGAACATTATGAAATCCAAAACAGACAGAGGGCTGCGCGGCGTTTCTTTGCAGCAGAGAATCGAAAAGGCGATGATGGTTTCCATGGACAAAGAGCTTGACGAGATGGACAATCATCTGGGCTTTTTGGCTTCTACCGGTTCGGTGGCGCCGCTGGTCGGGCTGTTTGGAACAGTTTGGGGCATTATCTCATGTTTTAATGCTATTGCAGTTACCCAAAGCAACTCTCTGACCTCTATTGCTCCGGGTATTGCCGAAGCCCTGTTTACCACCGCATTTGGTTTGATTGCCGCAATTCCCGCTTATATTGCCTATAATATGATTACCACGGATATTGACCGCTATGCCAAAAAGCTCGAAAACTTTATGGCAGAATTTTCAAGCATTTTATCGCGGGAAATTGACGATACGACTATTAAAGCAGAAATGGCCGGAGAATAAAGATATGGCAATTATTAACGGAAGAATCCAAAGGCGGGGCAGCCGACGCAACGCCGACATCAATATGACAAACCTTATGGACGTTATGATGGTGCTTTTAGTGGTATTTATGGTTGCGGCGCCGCTTATGACGTCAGGAATCCCGCTTGACCTGCCGAAAGTCGGCGGAGGTACGCTGAACGGCAAAGATACCTCTATTAATATCAGTGTTGACAAAGACGGGCATTATTACATCGGCCAAAGCCAAATCGAACCGGAAACGGTTATTGACAAGATTAAGGCAATCAAAGGAGAAAATAAAGACGTAACGGTTACCATTTCCGGAGATACATCTTCATCTTACGGCAGTGTTATCGGATTGATGGCTATGTTAAAAGATGCAGGATTCAGCAAAGTCGGGTTGAAAACAGAAGCCCGGAAAAGCAAAAATTAGAAAGTTTTCGGTTAATGCAGAAAAATTACGTTTACAAATCGGTTGCCTTACACATTGCAGTAGTTTTGCTATGTGTTTTTGACATACCGTTTTTGGGAAGCAAACGTAATTTTGACGAACAACCGCCGATTATGGTCGATTTGGAAAACGTAAAAATTTCTGATACGACAAATATTCCGGCAAAAGCAGTTCGCGGTCCCGAAAAAAAACCGGCAACGCGCAAAGAAAAGCCTGTTGAAGAGAGTTTTACCCCCAAAAAAGCCGAGCCGGCTCCTGCACCGAAAGTTGAAGAAAAGCCCAAACCGGAGCCTGTTCCCGAAGTAAAAGCGCCGGAAATAAAATCGCCGTCGCTGATTGAGGAAGCTCCGAAACCGGAAGAAACCAAAGAAGAACCGAAAAAGGAATCGAAAGAGCCACTGAAAGAAAAGAAGAAACCGGCACCGATTCCCCAGAAAAAGCCGCAGATAAAACCGAATAAAAAGCCGGTTCAGCCGAAAAAGCCCGAGACCGACAAAAAGGCGACTCCGACTGCTAAACCGGCAGCCAAACCGAACAAAAATGCCGTAAGGAGTGCCAACCCGCTGCAAAGCCTGATGAATTCCGTTGACGATTTACAAAAACAAATCGGCGAGGAAGACGCTCCGGCACAGGTTCCATACGACGAGCCGGTCAATAACCTCGGCATAGAGGGCGGAAACAGCCAGGGGTCGTATTTCAGCGAGCTGACGGTATCCGGCATTGATTTTGTGAAATCCAAAATTCAGGAATCGTGGAAAACGATTGCCGGCGGCAAAGACGACCGTAATATTGAGGTTGTCATCAGCGTCAAACTGACAAAAGAGGGGCTTATCGAATCCGTAGAGATTGAAGATATGCGGCGTTACAGGACTGACACCTATTTTCAGGCATTGGCAGACAGCGCCGAACGCGCCATTTATATAGCACAGGATGTTTACGGCGTCTTTAAGGTATTGTCGGCGCAAAGCGGCTCCAGATACAGCGACTGGAAAGAGATACGGTTTACGTTTACGCCGCTGGGGCTGTCCAAATAATCTGACAGAGAGAGGCAGACATACGACGCTATCTGGTACCGAAAGGGTGTCGGAAGAGAGGGAACGGAGCGGCTGGCGGGTTATCTTCCGCCGAAGAGTTTGCCGAGGCGGGTGGCGAACGATGAAACGGCAGAGTTGTCATCGGCGGCGGATTGCGCGTTGGCGGAGTTGCCGTTGCCGCCCTGTCCCTGCAAAACCCGGTTCAATTCCTTTTCATAACCGCCGGAAACCGCCAGCTTTTTGCCGAGTACGATGACTTCGGCAGGCTGCGGGCGGGAGCTGCGTTCGGGGT
>URXV01000007.1 GCA_900551865.1 uncultured Rickettsiales bacterium | reverse complement strand
ATTGCCGCCCCGTCTTTTCGTACCGCTTGTCCGCACGCCACTCGCACGCCTCCTCCCCCCATAGTCCCCACCTTCTCCCCCTGCCTCTTTTTTGTCCAAAAAGGGCTTGCACTCCTGCCGAAAACATGATATAATATGAACGTGAATATATAAATTATGTTTAATTAAATTTTTTATCATTATGGAAACACTTTTTTCATATCTTGAGAAAGTAACCGGAGTTAATAACCTGGAAAACCGCTCCTGGCAGGACGTCGTTGACAATGTCATCTTGCCGAAGCTGGCTTATCCGGCAAACCAGCGCGACCGCATCGGCGATAATTTCATGAAGTTTATGGCGGAATTCACTCAAGACGTTTGTCGTAAGGACGAACACCTCGGCAACATTATGTTGGAAATTGCCATGCAGCGCATTTCTGACGGCGCCGTGCTTCATCCGGACGACCCGACGCCCACCTTTGAGGCTCTGCCCCAAGCTTACCGCACGTACGGTTCGCAAAACGGATACATGGGCGGCGAACCCGGGCTGATGAACAAAGAATGCGAAGACTTCATCGTCAACGCGCTTCCCGTCTGCCTTGAACACGCCAAAACCCGCGGCCATGCTCTGGCAATCGCTTTCGGCCTGGTGCATTACCTGAACGAAGATGGCGAAGAGCAGGACGGCTATATGCTGGATTCCGTGGCCTACGCTCCAAACGGCAAACTGCTTTATACCCTTGCCAGACAATGGGTGGAAAAGTATGCCGACGAGGAAACCATTTTCCGCCACTACGCCCAGCCGAACCAATGGCGCAAACACATCGCCTGGTTTGCCGAGCAGGAAAAGGCTGAAAAACTGGATTGGGAAAACTTTTTTGCCGCAACCAAAGCCGCCGGAGAAGGAAACTTCTTCAAACGCTGGCAAAACAAATTGCGTATACAAAAAGAAATCAGGGCTTATGCATCAAATCTAAAATGATGCGCAAACTCTCCCCCTCAAAAAAACAGTGCCTAAAAGGCACTGTTTTTTTATGCGTCCGCCATACACGGCCCGCCGCTCCAATCGCGGCTTCCTACTTTATCGTGTTAAACAGCCGCCCCCAGCGGATAGCCGCAATCCAGCTTATCGGATTATACCAGACCACGCTGTCGTCATGCGAATAAAATAAAAACCGCGCCTTGCCCTCAATGTTTTCAAACGGCACAAACCCGACGTCCTTGCGCGAATCATTGGAGTTGTCGCGATTGTCCCCCATCATGAAGTAATGCCGTTCCGGTACCTTAAATTCAATTGTATCGTCCACGCTCTTGTCGTCGGAAAGCTCCAGTATCCGGTGCTTTTTGCCGTTCGGCAGCGTCTCGATATACTCGGTATACGTTGTCGGAATGACCGTATATTCGTCAATCGTATACTTGCCGACCTCTTCACGCTCAACCATCTTGCCGTTGATAAAAAGGCGCCCGCCTTTCATCTGCACCGTATCCCCCGGCAGCCCGATAACCCGCTTGATAAAATCGGTCTTATTGTCGCCCGGATATTTGAATACCACCACGTCGCCGCGTTCCGGCAAGTCTTCCCAAACCCGTCCCTCAAACGCGGGGCGGCTGAAAGGAAAAGAATGGCGCGAATAGCCGTAAGTATATTTGGAAACAAACAAAAAATCGCCGATTTCCAGCGTCGGATACATCGACCCCGACGGGATTTTAAACGGCTCAAACAAAAAAGTGCGGATAAGCCCGGCGATGACAATCGCATAAATAACCGTCTTAAAGGTTTCCCCCAGCGATTCGTCCTTGTTTTTCTCTTCAATATTTTCCATAATCATCTCTAAACTCTTAACAATCCCGTAAAACTTAAGCGCTAAATTTAATAATTGCAAGCAAAATTTCCACCTTACCCGCTGCGAAATTTATGCCGCTTCCCATCGTCATTGCTCCCGCAAACACACCGCCCGCCATAACCCGTGCCGCTGCCTTCGTTGCCCGTACTGCTGGCACTTGCTCATAACGCCGCTATCGTTACTTATGGCGCTGCCCCGGTGCCCGTGCCGCTGGCACTTGCCCATGACGCCGCCATCGTTACTTATGGCGCTGCCCCGGTGCCCGTGCCGCTGCCCTGTTGCCTGTGCCGCTGGCACTTGCCCATGACGCTGGCACTTGCCTGTGGCGCGGCACCGGCAAAACATGCCACCAAAAAAAGCCCCCGCAACCGGGAGCTTTTCCAGCCAGGCGCAAAATCAAAACAGCTTCGCGCCCTCGCCGTCCTCGCGGACATACTCGGCATAATGCTTTTCCAGACGTTTCTTGTAGTTCGTCCCTTTGCGCAGGTTGCGCGAATGGTAATGCATGGCCGTCTTGGTCCAGTCTTGTTTGTTGCGCTTATAGAGCTGGCGCAAAAACTGCGCACTGTAAGCCGCGTTCTTTTCCGGCTCAAAGGCTTCGTCCAGGCTGCCGAATGCCTGTCCATGATATTTTAAATTAACCTGCATGCAGCCGACGTCAATGTTTCTGATGCCGCGGTTCTGCAACGCCTGCACGGCGGCAACCGCCTCCGCTTTGGTTTTGTAATAACGCCCTTTGCCGTTGGCATGCACCGTCCACGGCCACGCGACGCGACGCCCGGCTTTGGCGTTCCAGCGCCCGCTCTCAACCGACGCTATGGTCTGCAAAAGGTTTGGTTTGATGTTGTATTCTTTTTCGGCCTTGTCTGCGGCAATCTCGCACAATTCATAAACTTCGGGTTCCGCAACTGCCGCCTCGGCGGCTTCTTGTTCTTCTGTCAAATTAAGGCTTGAAATGCTGTATGCTTCATAAGCTCTGGTAGGTGTGGTAATGAAACTGATCAAAACCAACAGGAATAAGATGCTTTTTAGCACGATGTTATTATCCTGAATACCGCTTTAAGGCAAAGGGCGTCCCTGTCTTTAAACTTTCGGCCCGGTCAGTTCCCGAAGGAAAAGTCCTTAAACGCGGGTAAATTAACAAAACGCCGGAAAAAAATAATCGTTCACCGGCAAAATACAAGGAGCATCTATACCATATATTTTTTAAAAATCCAGCAAAAAATTCGCAAGGTTCGTGACAACCTTGCTCAAATCATAGCTAACCCGCTGAAAGTCGCTGTTTTTTTCCAGCGTATTTTCATCTGCATAAATCACCCGGTTGATTTCAAGCTGCAGGGTATGCGCCTGCTTGCGCGGCTCGCAGTAGTTAAAAGTGATATAAGCCCCGGAATACGGGCGGTTCTTGGCAACGTAATACTCGCGTTTCGCCAGCTCGTTTTCCACAAAAAAGCTGATTTTGTTCGGGCAGCTCTGTTCAAACAGATTGCCGAGGCAGTAGTCGATGCGCGGGCTTTCCGAAATGATGGAACAGATTTTGGACGGCATCGAATGGCAGTCCAGCACCAGACAGAAGCCGAACTTGTCAATCGTGCGCGCAATCACCTCCTTCAGGCGCCCGTGGTAAACGTCGTACACGTTTTTAATCCGCTCTTCGGCTTCCCTGTACGAGATTCGCCCCGCATATATCGGCTGGCTGTCTGCCGTAACCTTATGGATAATCCCCAGCCCGTAACGCGAACGCTGCTGATTGAGGCCGATGTCCTCGCGCGGATAGTCGAAAAACATGTTCGGATCCAGCTCCACCTTGGCGCGGTTCACGTCAATAAAGCTGCGGCTGACGTTGAGCTTAATCGCGGCGATTCCCCCGTCGCGTATCGCCGGTTCCAGAAGGTCGTAAACCAGAATGTCCTCGTTTTTGCGCAACGTCATCACGTCGTGCCTGACCGCGCGCAGAAATTCCTCCGGAAAAACGGTGCCGCAATGCGGAATGGACAGGATAAGCGGATACTTCAACTCGTCCGTGTTAAATTCGTCCATCACCTTAAATTTGCTGTAATCGACCCGGAAATCTATGTTTTCGCTCATTTTTTCTCTTTATTGTCTTAATATTGCAACCGATTTATGCTAAAGTTATACACACTAAAAGTTAACTTTTCAATAATTTTAAAAAAAATCGCAAAAAACGCTTGCAATCTAAAAATTCTATGTTAAAAAGCTTTTTGTTTTGATAAACTTCTACAGGTTCGGACCGTTAGTTTAAAAGTAGAACGCATCCTTGACATGGATGTAGCAGAGGAGCGTTACCTCTACGGTCCACCACCTACTCCTTTCTCCCCTTATAATCACGATATATTGTATATCCGGCTTTCCCGGATACCGTTCCGCGCGCCATTCCGCGCCATACATTACCGCCGCACGCTTTTCCGCCGCACGCTTTTCCGCCGCGCACCGTTTCCCCCTGTCCGTCTCTCACGCGCCTCCCCCTTCACGCGCCGGATTATCCCCCGCACCAGACCTCGTCCTTGATGCCCGCGGCTCTGCCCCTCGCTGCCCGTGCCACTGCTGCCCGTACCGCTGGTACTAACCCGTGGCGCGGGTACTTGCCCGTGCCGCTGGCACCACCGCCTCACTTCCCGCGCGCGATATAATCCGCCACTTCTTTCGCCGCCCGCCCCGCGTCTTTGAAATCCACCTTGATTCCGTTCCATTCGCAAACGCCGTTCCCGATGTCGTAGCGGCAGTACGGCGTTACGAAATACCGTCCGTAAACGCTTGAATCGTCAATATGGAACCGGATATCCTCCGCCGCGCAGTATTCGGCCTTGGCCTTGTTCCACAGCGTTGTATCAACCTTAAAGCTCCCGTCGGAAAAAAGCTCCGCTTTGCCCTGTTGCTCATAAAAGTCCAGAATAGCCCACACCGTATCATATTCAATCCGGTTTTCGTCAAGATATTTGACAATGTCTTTCTTCGGCCCGCCGCTGATAACGTAAACCTTAACGCCGCGCTTGCGGATTTCGTGGCAGAATTTGGCAAAAAGCCCCGGCGCCGCCGAAATCACCCCGTGAAAGTCAATCCCTATTTTGCCTGTCATTGTCTATATCCTCCTCATTGCTCTGCACGCCTCCCGCGCCCGCCACGCCCGGCCAAGCCGCCTCGCAGCCTCCCTGCCGCCGCCCTCGTTGCCACAACCCACACCGGCTCACGCGATATGCCGCCATCTCCGTTGCCTGTGCCGCGGGCACTTGCCTGTGCTGCTGGCACTGCCCGTGGCGCTGCCACCGTCAGTCCCCCGACGAAAACAGCTCTTTGAGCGAATTCGGCGCCAGCGTCGACAGCGGATTAATCGAAACCTTCGGCTGCGCCATACTGCCCGACACGCTGTAATTCGTCGCAAATACCGTGCCGTCGCGCCCGGCCAAAACTTTACCGACCAGCGGAATGTTGCCGATAAACGTATTCAGCCCGTATGCCGGAATAACCATGCCTTTCGCCTCAATGTCCTCGTCCACGAGGTTATAGCGCCCGCTCATCGTTACCCCCAGCACCGACCCGAACATTCTGGCGTCCGTCGTTTCCAGGTTCTTGGTTGAAAACGTATAGGTAAACGGCGCGTTCAGGTGCGTAAACGTCAGCCCCTCGCCGGTCAGCATATCCACGATTCCCGTCAGCGACGCCACGCTCAGAATCTTGGCGAACACCGGCGTGTTGACAAGCGCAAAATCGCGCATTTTCGCATGCCCTTTGAAATTTCTGTATTTGTCGCGCCGCGCCTCAATGCGCAGATTGCCGCCTTTCATGTTTTCATACAAACGCAGCACCTTGAGCGTGCTTCCCGCATTGTTGGAGTCGACGGTCAGCATATATTCGTCGCCGCGCGGCTCAAAATCAAGCTTCATCTTGACGTCGCGGCTCGCCCCGTAGTTGCCGACCAGATTCATGCGGTGCAGCCCGATGCCGTGGCGCAGCTCCGCCTTGCCCGCAAAATTGGTTACCGGCACCTTGTCGTTGGTCCAGAGCTTGTTTACGCCGATGACGATGTCGGTATCCATAATGTCCGCCAGCGGGTCTTTCAGGCTTTTTTTCTTCTGCTTTTTCTCCGCCGCGCTGTCTTTTTTCTGCTTGTCAAAAAAGTCCGTCAGGTCGTATGAGTCGCCCGATACCGTAACTTTCAGCGCCAGTTTCGGCTTGTAGTTGAAATCGACCCGCGCCTTGGCAAAAGCTTTGGGCGCCTTAATCTGGGTAACGTCAATCGTTTTCAGCCGCCCCTCGCTGTCCGCCGTCATCTTGCCCGTTGCCGAAAACAGTGCCTTAATCAGCTGAAAATGCGTTACTTCCTGCAATTTGCCGTCCTTAATCAACATCGTCGCCTTGGCGCGGCACGGAAAGCCCTTTTCTTTGGCAAAGCCCAGAAACGCATAGTCAATCGCCGTATCTTTGAGCGACCCGTCCACCGCCAGCTCAATCCGGCCGTCATTCAAAAACGTAAGCACCGCCTTGACGTCCGAACTGCCGGTAAAATACGGCGCCGCCAGAATTTCGCTCTCGATGCCGAGCGTCTTCAGCACCTGGTCGTTAATCCGTACGTCGGCAGTAATGCGGCTCTTGTGGCTCTTTTCGTGAAAATTCTCCTTGAGCGCCAGCTTGAGCGGCACGCCCTGATATTTCGCCACGCCCGTCAGGTCAAACCCTTTTTCCGTAACCACCAGCTGCAGTTCGTCGGCAACGAACGTCTTGCCGTCCGCCAGCCCCAGATATTCCACCTGTTTCAGGTTGCCCTTGACCTCCACTTTAATCTCTTCCGGTTTCAGGTTGATCTTCAGCTCAAAGTCAAGTTTCAGGTCAATGTCGACGTCGCCTGCCACCAACTCCGGATTAACCCCCATCTCCTTGGTAAAGCCGAGCGGCTCGTGGTCAATCAGCTTCAGCGCATCGGTAATCGTCGAATTCCCGGTCAGGTCGATTTTGATGAAGTTGTCGTACTTGTCCAAATCGTACAGCAGCACGCTGCCGCCGGTCAGAATCACCCCGTCGGAAACGCCCTTGTCAACCTTGATGTCAATCTTGTCCTGCTCAAACAACGCCGTTCCGTACACGTTGCGGATAACCGGCATCCCTTCCAGATAGTGCAGATTCGCGTCCGCAAACTCCGCCTTGCCCGCAAGCTTGAGCAGCCCGAAGTGCGCCGCCTCCTTGTCCCAGCCGAAGTCAAACGAAAAGTCGCCGTTGGCAATGCTCCCGCCGTACAGGCTCTCCTTGCACCACGCCCACGCCTTTTCGCCGAGGTAGCGCGGCCACAGGAGCGACAGCTCGTCCATCTCGAACGCCCCGACTTTCGCCCGGAAATTAACCTTAAAATTCTCCAGGTTCCCCTTAAAGAAATAGTCCTTGAACCCCGACGCCGACAAACTCAGCTCCGCCTTCTTGCCGTCAAAGTCAAACGCCGCGTTTTCGATTTTTACCTTGTCCAGCCCGCCGTGCAGCTGCCCCTCCAGATTAAACGACGACACGTCGTAGTCAAAGTCCTCGCTGTCGCCGAAGCCGATTTTACCGCGCCCGCCCTCAATCGCAAAGCTGACGTCCTTGATATAGTCGCCGGGGTTGTCGGCAAAATGCCTTTTGTCTTTCAGGACTTTCCCAAAGTCTATCAGCGCCGAAAGCCGGCCGTTGACCGGAATGTCCACCATGCGGATATCGCCTTTTTCCGGCATCAGGATATCGTACAAGTCCGTAATCACCAAGTCGGAGAAATTGAGCGTATAGCGCACTTCGTCGTTCAGCAGACGGTATTTCAGCGTCATATCCAGCGCCGACGTGCGGTTTTCAAACCTGACCGCGCTGTCCGCCCGGATAATGATATCGGCAATGCCGCGCTCAAACGCAAAGTCCATGTCCGTAAACGTAAACTGCTGCCCCGTTTCCGCTTCCGTCATATCCAGCGTCGCATCGGTAACGCTGATGTTATTGATAAAACTTTCCAGATACAACCGCTCCGGAGAATTGAACCTCTCCATAAAATCTTCAAACTGGGTAAAGTAGAATTCCAGCTTTTTGAGGGTACGCGCCGCCCGCCGCCGTTCGCGCCGTTCCTGCAGCGCTTCGGGCGAGAGCGGTTTCCCGTCCCGGCCGGTTCTTATTCTGCCGCCTGCTTTCCCGCCGCGCCCCGCCGTTTTCTCTCCGCGCGTCGCCGTTTTCTCCCCGCGTCCCGCAGCCTTTCCGCCCGCGCTCCGCGTCCCGTCCGTTACCGTCTTGCCGCCCCCCGCCGCACCGCTCTCGTCCGTTCCAGCCGTATCCGCATTCGCCGAGCCGGCTCCCGTCGCGTCTGCCCCGTCCTCGCCGCCTTTCAGCCCGTACGACGCCGTAATCCGCACCCGCGGCCGCTCAATCGTGATTGAACTCGGCGCCAGCATCCCTTTCAGCAGCGCCCGCGCCGAAAACGACAGCGACAAACGCGGCGCTTCAACCAGATATTCGCCTTCCTTATCCTTAAACTGCACGTCTTTGGCGATAATCTTGACCGGCTGCACCGAATGAACCAGCTCCAGATTAACCGACCCCACGCTCAAATCATAATCGGACGTTTCGTTCGTCAGCGCCTGAATGATATACGGCCGCAGAAAATTGACCTTGACCGGCCCCTTGCCCAAATGCCACAACAGCACCAGCAGCGCGATAAGCGACAGCGCGCTGGCATAATCCCAAAACAGGGAGAAAAAACGCAATTTCCGGCTTTTGGTACTCAATCTTACTCCTTAATCTCTTCATTCCGCCCGGCAACAGCCATTATTCCAGGCATTGCCAGCCCTTGCGCCCGCTGCCGCACCACAGCCGCCAGCCGCAAAGCCGCCCGGCCTGTGGCAATCCCCGGCGCAACATCGTCCCGGTTGTTGCAAGCTGCAAGCCGCAGGCTTCAAGCCACAAGCCGCATGCCGCCGCTCACCCGCTTATATCTAACATGCCGCCGCCGCAATGTAAATATATTTTTGTTTAACCCACAAAAAAAGAGCGGTATAAAAAATACCGCCCTCCTACTGTCCGTCCTCGTCCACGGCCGTTGCCGCAAAACGATTGCCGGTTTAAAGCCCAGCTGCCCTTCCGCCCGACACCGCCCTCCCGTCCGACACCGCCCTCCCGTCCGACACCGCCGACGCTCCCGCTTCCCGCAACCTTTGTTCAGCCTGATGCCGTTTCTCCGCCGCCCGTAACCTTTATCCGGCACCGCACCCGCCGGAATACACCTATTATCCACAACCTTTTTTTTGGCTTGCCCGCCGCCCCGGCGTCTGTTATAATCTGACGGTAAAATGTCGGAATCCGTCCATAAAAATATCGGAATCCTCCCATAAAAACCGGGAACGGCAGCAGACGCGGCCTGCGCTTTCCCTGTCCGGACGCCGCGATAATGACTACAGGAACCGCCATGAACGCTGATGATACCAGACACCCCGGAAACGAATGCCCGGATTCTGCCGCAAAACTGTCCCGCGAGCTCAATCGCTGCCTCGGCTGCCGTGCCAAACCATGCGAAAAAGCCTGCCCGCTGGGCGTATCGCCGCACGATTTTATTGCTGCTGCCAAAACCGGAGATTTCGCCGCAGCCGCCGCAGCCATTGCCGCGCGCAACCCGCTGCCGCAGACCTGCGGCCTTGTCTGTCCCGACCGTTTCTGCCAAAAAGCCTGTATCCGCGGACGTGTTGACACGCCGATAGAAATCCCTTGCCTGCAAGCCACCATCATGCAAAAAGGCGGACTGCCGGCGTTGAACTTGCCGCCAACAGCACATACTGCCGCCGGCGTTCCGTACAGAGCAGCCGTTATCGGCGGCGGTCCGGCCGGGCTGGGCGCCTTGTATGAATTCCTGCTTCGCGGCTGGCAGGTCGACCTCTATGAAAAAAGCGCGGTTCTGGGTGGTGCAGCCCGGTTAATCCCTGAACGACGCCTCCCCCGCGCGGTTCTGGATGCGGAAATTGCCCGCCTGGTCGAAAACCCGCGCGTTACCGTTCGCCTGAATACGGAAATAATGGACTTTTCCGCCCTGTCAGCCCGGTATGACGCTGTCGTCGCGGCACTGGGAGAACCCCTGCCCCGCACGTTGGGCATTAAAGGCGAAGAGCTGTGCCTCCCCTATGCCGAATACCTCACCTCCCCCTCCCGCTATCTCTGCAACAAAGCTGCGGTTGTCGGCGGCGGGGAAGTTGCCCTCGACTGCGCCCTGACCCTCAGGGAACACGGCTGCGAAACCGTGGAAATGTTTGTGCGCCGCCGCCGGGAAGATATGCGGATAATGGCGCGCGACCACCTCGAGCTGGAACAAAAAGGCGTCATCGTCCGCGCCCTGACTTCCGTCGCCGCAATATGCCCCGCCGGAAACGCCTGCCGCCTGACTGCCGTCAGTAACCAAATCGACAGCCAAGGGCGCGCGGTTGCCTGCGGCGGCACCGAATGCACGCTGGAAGGCTACGACCGCGTCATTATGGCGCTGGGTTCGTTTTTCCCCGCCGACAAACTGCCGCCAAATATCACCGTCGCCGGCGATATGACCGGAAACTGCGGCACGGTCGTCCAGGCGCTGGCCTCGGGACGCGCCGCCGCGGAAACGGCCGCCTTGTCTGCCATATCTGCAACAACAACCGCATCCACACCCCAAAACGGCAACATTTCCGCATCTGTTTCCCCTGCCGTTTCAACAAAGGAGAAACAGCCATGAAAATCACTCTGGGCGTCATCGGCAAATGCAAAGCAGGCTCCCCGGAAGGAGAAATCATCGCCCGCTATGCCGAACGGATGAAATGGAACTTAAACATCAGGGAAAAAGACAACGCCGCACCGGAAGAGGAAGCCCGCTTTCTCCAGTCCTGCATAACACCCGGCACCAAAGTCGTCGTCCTTGATGAACGCGGCAAAAACATGTCCAGCCCGGAACTCGCCGGCATTGTTGAAAACTGGATGCTTTCCGGCTGCTCGGAAATATGCTTTCTGATAGGCGGCGCCGACGGGCACTTGGATTCCACGCGCCGAAAGGCCGACCTGCTTCTTTCGTTCGGCAAGCTGACCCTGCCGCATATTTTGATGCGCGCCGTCCTCGCCGAACAGATATACCGCATCGAAACCATCATCGGCGGCCACCCCTATCACCGGGCATAAAACGCCCCGCTGCCTCGGACAAATCCGCTGCCTCGGACAAATCCGCCGCCTCGGACAAATCCGCTGCCTCGGACAAATCCGCCGCCTCTCTGCACCGAAAAATCCCCACCGCTCCGCCTCTCCTCCGCCGTCCAGCCCGTCCGTAACGCCGCTCCCTCGCTCCGCCACTCCGCCTCTCCTCCGCCGTCCAGCCCGTCCGTAACGCTACTTCCCCCACCCCGGACAACCATCACTGCTCCCCCGCAAAACGCCCGACAAAACAGTTGACTTTTATCCCCGTTCCGGCTAAAGTAGCGCCAGTTAATTAAAAATATGTCTAATTATTCACTAAACCCTATCATTATGACACGAAAAATCACCCGTTGGTTCCGGTTGAATCGCTTTGAAATCGCTATGTTGGCGTGTACCGCGGTGCTCATTGCCGCATTTTCCGCCATATCTGCTGCTTTAACCAATTCAGACAAAGGCGAATACATTCTTATCCTTATTCTGGCGCTGTATTTATGCAAAGCCGCCGTAGGGGTAAATATCCGCCGGCGCGCCAAAGGCCCCGTTTCCGCATATTTGTCCATAACCGGCATTATATGCAGCATTGCCGTTATTGCCGCTGCCGTAATATGGGCCTGGCCTTACGGAAATGCATCATTGGCCGGACTGCTCATCTGCGGGGGAATGTTATTCCATATCGGAGAATTGCTCGCCATGGAGTGGTTGGAAATAAACCGGCGCCACCGCTGAAAAGGAACGCCGCCCGAAAGGCGTAACATCGCCTGAAGAGCGCACCCCCGTCCGAAAGGCAATATCGCCCGAAGAACGCGGTTCTACCTAAAAGGCGCGGCTCTGTCCGCCCTTATAAAAAATATCCGGTTTGCCGCCGGATATTTTTTTATTGTCTGAAATCAGTTTCGGAGTAAAGCATTTCTCCCACACGGCTGCCCGCCTGTCTCTTCGCAGGCCTTCCGCCCGCATCCAATCCAAGAGCCCGTCCTCTCCGCAGTTTTCTCGTCCGCGCTCGATACCGAGGAGCCGGTTCTCACCTTCCTGTCCGCATTATTCCTCGCGCTCGCCGCACGCCCGCCGTCAGCCAGGCTCCGCCCCGCGTCTACTGCTCCTTGCCGGCGCCTGCTTCCTTATCCGCAACCGCCGCCGCATTTCCTTTGGAAACCGCGCATTTTCCTTCCAGCACCGCGCCCGGTTCAATCGCAATTGTCTTATATACCGAGTCGCCGATAAACCGCGCCGTGCCGGCGATAAACAGGTTTTCTACCGCCAGCGAGCCATTCAGTTCGCCGTAAAGTTCCAGACTTTTCGCCTGAATTTTTCCGGTAACCGCCCCGGTGCTGCCGATAACCAGCTCGCGGCAGGAAACGTCGCCGTCCAGCCTTCCGTCAATATGGATAACGTCTCCGTCGGTAATGTTGCCGACAATACGCGTTCCCGCGCTGATAATGCACGGCACGATATTCTTCTCGCCCCGCATCAGCCTCGCCAGCTTCAAAAACAGCACACGCCTGAATTTTCTCATCGTATCAGCCTCCCAGTCCAAATAAAATTACGCCCGGATACGCCTCCGGACAAAGCCTCCTCAGGCAAAAACGCCCTTGCGCCCCCTCCGGAAAGACGCCCCGGACAGAACAACTCCATGCAAAGCCGCTTCGGAGCAACCCCTTCCCCGGACAAAGCCGCGCCCGGGCAATTTCATTCCCCGGCATCGTCATTTCGCCTTGATAAACACCATCGGATCCATGTGCACGCCGTCATACAAAACCTCATAGTGCAGGTGCGGCCCTGTCGACCTCCCGGTATTCCCTACTTCGCCGATAGCCTGCCCCATCGCGACTTCCTCCCCGCGCTGTACATAAATCTTGTTCATATGCCCGTATTTGGTTTTAAAACCGTTGCCATGGTCGATTTCCACCAGTTTGCCGTATCCCGTCGCATTCCCGGCGCGGGTTACTTTCCCGGCGGCCATCGTTTTAATTTTGTTGCCCTTGTTCGATGCCAGATCAACGCCTTTATGCGCCGCGCTTTTGGCATTAAACGGGTCGGAACGTTTGCCGAACGGCGAAGACAGCCAGTATGTCCACACCGGCTTCCCGACCGGCACATGTTTCATCGCCTCGCGGTAATAGGAACTATCGTCAATTGCGGTAAACGTTTTTGTAACCTGCTGCATCAGCTCCTCGTTCTGCCCCAGAGCCGGATTGTCGGGAATATACACCCCGCCCTTGCTGTTTTTCTTGGAGTTCGCCAGCGGGTTAAAATATTTGCCGCGTTTTTTCAGCTCGCCGTTGACCGACGAAATCGTCGTCTTTATTTTGTCAATGTCTTTGTTGGAAATGCTCTCGACCTTTTTCAGAATGTCCATTTCAAACGCCTGCAGCGAACTGACCATTTCCTCCAGATGCGCAACTTTCTGCTCCAGCAGCTTTTTCTCTTCAATCGCCACGTCGCGGTGAATCAAAGCGTCTTTAAGCGCGCTTTTCTTGCTCAGGTCTTTTTCGTTAATCCAGTCTTCCTGCGCCGTAATCTGGCGGATTTTCTCTTCAATGACTTCCGCCCGTTTCAGATATTCGTCAACATTTTCGGGCTTTTTTTCGGCACCCTTGCCAAAATTCTCCACCAATGCGGAAATATTTTTATGCACCGTAACAAAGTCGCTCATCAAATCGACATAGGCGCTGCGCGTTTCGCCGAGTTTGCGCTCCTGGTAGGAAATAATCCGGTCGGAAACGCTGTACATCTGGTACGAATGCGCCATCCAGACGCCCAGCCCGACCAAAACGGCAAACACCGTCCACTGCAGGCGCGGCGAAATTTTAAACACCTTCATCCGCCCGTTAGAACGGATAATAAACTCCTTTTCGGAAAAGAAGGCTCTGCTTTCCGTCGGCTGGTAATTAAGCGGTTTCGGTCTCCTCGGTCGTCTCTTGTATCTCAATTGCAAAACCCGTTGCTGTTAATCCTCTCCCGGCAGGACGGACGGTGCAAGCGCCCGTATTTTTCCGGTATTCGGCGCTACTTATAGCAATTATTTTTTTAAATGGCAATTTCTTTTTACTTTTTATCAATATCTTTATCTAAAATGACGTATTCCCCGTCGCTCACCATATTCAAAACAATGCGTGCCCGTTCCTCCAGATAATCCAAATCGAGCGACCGCTCCGAAAGCATTGCGACCTTATGTTCCAAATCTTTTTTTATCGCCGCATAGCGTTCGCGCTCCGCCTGAGCCGCCTCAACCTTCCCTTTCAGGTAAAGGTACTTGAAAAAGCCCCGGTCGCCTTTGATGGCATTAATCGCAAAATAAAAAGAAAACACGCCCAAAACAATCATCAAACCGGATTTTTTTACTTTTTCCAAAATATCGTTCAACGTGTTCATTTACCTTTTACACCTCGCAATTTGCCTTATGTATTGAAGATATTAATGCCACAGGATGGTTAAAAAATCGTTAGAAAGCAAAATGAAAAGCGAAAATAAAACGTCCGGGGCAAAATCGGCCGTTCACGGGCGTTCACTCCTTCAGCGCCCTGCTCACTCCTTCAGCGCCCCGCTCACTCCTTCAGCGCCCCGCTCACTCCTTCAGCGCCCTGCTCACTCTTTCAGCGCCCTGCTCACTCCTTCAGTGCCCCGCTGACTTCAAACACGCGCACGCCGCCCTCTGCCGCGAAACTTTTCGGCATCCGCCGCCGCACCGCATCGTTGACCGCTTCGGCCGTAACCGCCGCCACCTGCGCCTGCCGCGTTTTCAGGAAATCCGCGCCCAGCCCCTGCGCCTGCATCTGTTCCAGCATGTCCGCAATGTCCAACAGGCTCGCAAACCGCAGGTTAAACGACGACATCAGGCTCTTTTTGGCCAGTTCGACTTCCTCATCGCCGACGCCGTCCCGGTAAAAAGCCCCATATTCCTCCGCCGTCAGCTCCATAATCCGCGCCGTGTTCTCCGGCGTTGCCGAAAAATACGCCTGCCACAAATCGCCGGCATCGCTATTGGAAAAATAGCTGTAAATGCCGTAAGTCAGCCCCTCTTTCTCACGCACGGCCCGGCTCAGGCGCGACGACAGCCCCGCCCCGCCGAAAATATGGTTGGCAACGTACAGCGGATAAAAATCCTTATCCAGCCGCGCCACGCCCGGCGCCAGCGCCAAAACAAAACTCTGCGCCGAAACGTCCGATTCACGCACCGCGGCTTCCTGCCCGAAATCCGGCGCAAACGCCGGCAGCGCCGCCCCCGCCGCCTTATCCGTCAGCCCGCCGAACGCCTGTGCCAGAAAGGCCTCGGCTTCCGCCTTGTCCATATCGCCTGAAATTCCTGCCGCCAGATTGTCTTTGCCCATAAAGGAACGCAGATACGCCCTAATGTCTTCGGCCGTTACCGCCGCCAGCGCCTTGTCGCCGGGGATGTCCTCCCGCCCGTACGGATGGGAACCGTAAAATTCCGTCCTGACCAGCTCGCCGAGCTGTTGCTGCGGATTCTCCCGCCGCTGCTGCCGCAGCACGGCCAGCTGCCGCCGCGCCAGTTCCATATCCTCCTGCTTCAAATGCGGCTCATACATCACCGCCCGCAGAACTTCCAGCGCCTCCTTTTCAAACTGTTTGACAAAGCTGAGCGAAAACTCCAGCCGGTCAGCCGTCGCCGTAACGCTGAGCTTAATGCCTTTTTCTTTCATCAGCTCGCGCAGCTCCCGGCGTTCAAACCGCCCCGCCCCGTCCAACAAAACGCTTTCCGCCAGCAGTGCGACGCCCGGCTTCGGCTCGTAGGCACGCCCGGCTTTTGCAAACCCGAACGATACCGCCGCCAGCGGCACGCTGTGCTCTTCCATCAGATACCCCCGTACCTTGCCGCCCAAAGCGCTGACTTCCTGCACTTCGCCTTTGAACGTCCGCCCGCCGAGTTTGGACTGCGCCAGAATCCTCTCCGCATCCAGCGCCGGCTCGTTCCAAACCGCATAACCGGCCGTATAAACCGCCGCCCCGGCCGCTGCGGCAATCATCAACACGCCTGCCAACACCCAAAACCGGCTCCATGCCCGAACCCCGGCTTGCGCCCCGGACTTCACCCGTCCCCCGGCTTGCGCCCCCGGCACAACCTCTTCTCGCGCCCCGGCCAGCACATAAAAACGTTTCTTCCCGCCGTCCTTTTTCCCGTCGCTCCGCATTGCCTCACCTGCTCCCGTCTTTTCCGTCCGTTTTTCCCTCCAGCCAGCCCGTTACCCGCGCCCGGGAAGCCTGAACCTTTGCCCATGCCGCCCGAATGTCTGAAACCGTTACCGCCTGCACCGCCGCATCAAAGTTCATAATCTCGTCCGGAGAATATCCCGCCGTCAGCATTCCCCCGGCAAAAGCCGCCGCCGTCTGCGGATTCTCCTGCAAATATACCGTATCCGCCAGCGTGCGGTTTTTAATCTTGTCAAGTTTTGCATCCGTCAACTCCGCCAGGGCTTTCTCCGTAGCTCTGCCGATTTCTTCTTTTGCCGCCCGAAGCGCACCCGAACCGTCCAACACCGCCCGCTCCAGCCACTCCGGCGCCGGCGTCGCATAAAAGGCAAACGAGCCGCCCAGCTTGTCGTCATACGAAACGTCCGCATCTACCCCCAGCAGAGTTTTGCCGCGATAGACCAGGCGTTCATACAACGGCGCCGTGTCATCGCCTGCCAGATATTCCGCCAGCAGCTGCAGCGACAGGATGTCGGTTTTGGAAAACTCTCCCGCATCCAGCCGGATATAATCGGCATAGCGCGGCTGTTCCACTCCCGCCAGTTTCATTGCCGTTTCCGCCTCGGCCGCCCTCCCTTTTTCAAATTCGGGCTGCGGAATGCTGCCCTCCGGCCGTGCAACGCCGCCGTAATACTTCTGCGCCAAATCCCTTGCTTCCTTGGCATCAATATCGCCTGCCAGCACCAGCAGCGCATTGTCCGGGCGGTAATAGCGGCGGTAAAAATCCCGCGCATCCGCCACGGAAAGCGCCTTGATTTCCTCCGGGCTGCCGCTGACCGGATTTGCCAGCGGATGGCCTTGCCACAAAATTTTATTCAGGGTTTCATAAAACAATGGCACCGGATTGGTCTCAAAACGCTGCCGCCGTTCCTGCAATACCACGTCGCGCTCTTTGGCAAAAGCGGCCTCGTCCATCTCCAGCCCGGACATTCTTTCGGCTTCCATCGCCATCATCAGCTCCAGTTTTGCAATATCCGAAAATTCATAATAACCGGTTTCGTTATAGGTCGTATAGGCATTGCTTACCGCCCCGTGCTCTTCCGTCAGCCGGTTAAACGCCTGATCCGGCAGCCGTTTCGTGCCGCGGAACATCATATGCTCCAGCAGGTGCGCAATCCCGCCCTTGCCTTTCGGGTCATTAACCGACCCCGTCTTGTAATACAGCATCTGCAAAACAATCGGCGCCTTATGGTTCTCGACCACTGCCACTTCCAGCCCGTTGCCAAGCGTAAAGTGCGACAGGTTCATCAGCTTGGCTTCCGCCGTTCCCGCCCGCCAGCATAAAGCACAGCCAAACAACAGCCCGAACGCTGCCCCCCTGATGTTTCGCCGCCAAAACGTTTTTCCCGGTTGCATTAAATTCCCTCCACCATCTCACACAGCCACTGTCAGCCGTTATCGCACTTCACCGTCTCGCACAGCCGCTGTCAGCCGCTATCACTCTTCGCCGCCTCGCACAGCAGCTGCCGTTCCGCCCCGCGCCTACTGCTGCGGGCGAACGTCAAAATCCGGCGGAATAACCAGCTGATTGCGCCGTGTTACCTGCGTCTCGTCCGGTTTGGACGCCGCCATTCCCAAATCTTCTTTCGTCAGGCCGCAGCCGGATAAAAACAACGCCGCCGCCAGTAAAATAAATGCTCTTTTCATTTTTTCTATCCTTTGCTAGATGAGGTTGTCGTATTATCGCATTTGCGCGCCAGCAGGCCGTCGCAGATAATCAATACCGCGCCGATGCAGATAAAGCTGTCGGCAAGATTGAATGCCGGCCAGTGGTAACCGCCGAAATGCACGTCCAGAAAATCAAATACCGCGCCGATGCGTACCCGGTCAATAACGTTGCCGATTGCTCCGCCGATGACCATGCCGAGCGAAACCTGCATCAGCAGCGTCTTTTCACGGCTCAGCCAGTACAGCAGAAAACCGACGACCACGAGCGAAAACGCCGACAGGATATATACGCCCGCCCCGCCCAGATTGTCAAACATCGAAAAGCTGACGCCCGTATTCCACGCCGACACCAGATTGAAAAACGGCGTTACCGCCACCACCGGCTGCGTCTCCGCCAAAAAGCCGAACACCAGCGCCTTGGATGCCTGATCCGACACAACGGCCGCCAGTGCCGTGATTAATCCTGCTAACACAAATACTCCTTACATTGCATCAAATTTAATTCATAATAGGCGAATATAGCACAACTTTTCCGCCCGCCAAGTATTATTTGCCTTTTTCCCCAGCCTCGCGCTTTTCGTTGCCCGATTTAAAGAATTCCGCATTTACGGCATCTTTCGTTTTTCAACAACAGGCGGCTCAATCCGATTTCAGTTTTGAAAATACATTTATATCTCTATAGCGATTATTAGGTTCTGACCAGACCTCTTGGCGCAAAATACCTTCATGGACATAACCTAGAGATTGAGGAACCTTAGCTGATTTTACATTTAAAACATCCGTATGGATAACCAACCGGTTAAAACCGCAGGCAAACAACTCATCTTCTATAGTTCGGACGGCTTCCCTCATATACCCGTATCCAGTATAACACGTGTCAAGCCAGTAAGCAATCTCAGTCCTTTTATGTTCTATTGCGACATTAATAACGCTAATTAGCCCTATGAAAGTTTTTTTGATATAAATAGCATAGACAAATTGTTTATCATTTTCCCAATCGTCATTAACAGATTCTAAAAAACGCAAGCTGTCATCAGGTGATTGAGTATACTTTACCCAACCGAGCCAAGGCTCAAAGGTTCCACGACATTTATTTATGGAACTGTAAATAATTCTGGCCATATCCATACTGCAATCCGGGCGCTTTAATAAAATCCTTTTGCCTGATATTATTTCCTTCAGCATATTTTTAATCTCCTTTAAGCAGTAAACCTTATTTATTATATTTAACGTTCCAAATTACTCTCTTAAAATCGTCACAATTTTCAACGTTAACCACACAATGTCCGACCCTGTCCACCAAAACTGCGTCTCGCTCCCTGCGTTCGGTAGCATTCCGTCCATCTCCCGATTACCCCCGTTCAACCTCGTATCTGCCCCGCGTCAATCCTCCCGCAGCTGACGCCCCTTATCGCGCTTCGTTCCCTCTTTGCTGCCTCCCGTCCGCCCCCGCTTTCTCTCCTTATCCGTATCAGAACGCCGTGCCGATTCCGAACGGCTCCAGCCCGAACTTCGCCGCAATCGTTTCCGCAATGTCGGCATAAGTCTTGCGCCGCCCGATGTTCTGTGCCTGAACCTTTCGCCCGAACATCAGTACCGGCACGCACTCGCGCGTATGGTCGCTGCCGGGGTATGTCGGGTCGCAGCCGTGGTCGGCGGTGATAAACACAACGTCGTCTTCGCCGAGCAGCGGTTCCAGCTCCGGCAGGCGGCGGTCAAAATACATCAGCCCTTCCGCATAGCCTTTGACGTCGCGCCGGTGTCCCCACATCATGTCAAAATCGACAAAGTTGGTAAAGATGATGCCGTCGCCTTTCAGATTCTGCACCTCTTCAAGCGTCTTGTTCCACAACTCTTCCAGCCCGCTTGCCAAAACCTTGCGCGTAACGCCCGATCCGGCGTAGATGTCGGAAATCTTGCCGATTGCCGTAACCTGCAGCCCCGCTGCCTTCGCCTTGTCCAGAATCGTCGGTACCGGCGGATTGAGCGCATAGTCGTGCCGGTTTTTCGTCCGCACGAAAGCGCCGTTCTTCTCTCCCGCAAACGGCCGGGCAATCACCCGCGCGATACGGTAAGGCTTAACTTCTTCAAACGCAATCTCACACAATTCATACAGCCGTTCCAGCCCGAACTTTTCCTCGTGCGCCGCAATCTGCAGATTGCTGTCGGCGGAAGTATAAAAAATCGGCTTTCCGCTCGCCAGATGTTCCTCGCCGAGTTCCTGGATAATCACCGTGCCCGACGCCGCCTTGTTGCCGAGAATGCCCGGAATTCCCGCCCGCTCGCAAATGCGCGCGACCATCTCCGCCGGGAACGACGGATACTCTGGCGGAAAATGCCCGAAATCCTGCCGCACCGGAACGCCCGCCATTTCCCAGTGCCCGGAAATCGTATCCTTGCCTGCGCTGATTTCTTCCATGCAGCCATATTTGCACCTGTCGGCAAGCGTCATTTTCGCCTGCCCCGGCACCAGCGGCGCCCGCACGCCCGACGCCAGCTCACCTGCGTTCGCCAGCCCGAGCGCTTTCAGATTGGGCAGCTCAAGCCCGTTTTCGCCAAACTCCGGATAATTCTGCGCGATGTGCAGAAACGTATTCGCCCCCGCATCGCCGAACGCCGCCGCGTCTTTTGCCCCGCCGACCCCGAAAGAGTCCATCATCAGAATAATCGCCTTTGCCATAACCTGTCTCCCCTAAATCTTATCGCTAAACATATTGTCCGAATAAATTGTTGTGCCTTAATATACGCCGCAACCGTTTAAAATTCTTTAAAAACGCCGCCCGCCCCAAAACATCGCCGTTCCACCGCCCGCTGCCCGTTCTGCAATCCAACCCCCTCTTTCAAAAAAAATTGCCAAAAAGTTGTTGACAAAAAAAATACAGCATGTTATATGCCGTATCGTGAAAAGAATTTTTAGGTAACACTTAAAATTATGATGGTATGGAACATGGAAATTTTATGGAAAATGCCGCTGTTTTGCTGCAATATGGCGCAATTGCATTTTCCGCCGTTGTATGTGCGGTTCGTATAATCTGGAAAAAACATGAAAACAGGCTTCAACGCGCTGCCAGACAGGCTGCCGCCCGTGAAAAATTTGAAATTTTCCGGTATTGACGGTTCGCGGTTTAAAATTCGCAGTTCAAAAAAAGAAATTTTATTACTAACCGAAAAAAGTCATAAAAAAGCCCCTGACCTCAAAGTCAGCGGCTTTTTTTGATATCCGGCGGCATCTTGTCGCCCGCACGGCTGCCTACTCGGCGGAAACAGTTTCCTCCCCCGCAGGCTGCGTTCTTTCAGGCTGTTTTTTTCCCTGGACATCACGCTGCCCGCCCGCCGGCACGCGTTGTTCCTGCATTGCCGAGCGCCGTTCATTCATCTTAGCCCGGGATTCTTCCATCTCAGCCCGGCGTTCCCGCATCTCTGCCGGGTGCTCCTGCCCTGAAACGCGCCGCTTATGCATTTCCGCGCGCCGCTCATGCATCGCCGCAAGAATTTCTTTCTGCTCGTCTGTCAGCACGCTCTCGAACCGCGCCTTGTTTTCCTCGCGCAGCTTGTCGGCTTTGGCGCGCAGGTCGTCCATTTGTTTAAACAGCGGTTCCATCTGCGCCATATCCTCTTTGCGAAACTGTTCGATTTGCGCTTTCTGCTCGTCTGTCAGTTGCAGCCTTTCCGCAAAGCGGTGCTTCAGTGCCCGTTCGGGATGAAAGCCCGGATGCCCGGGACGGCGCAGTTCTCCCGCCCTGTCCGCACGTGGCGCCGGAGGCAAACGGCGTTCGGCTTCCGGGCGTTCCCCCCGGTACAGATGGTGCTCAAAGCCCAAACGGCGTTCTTCCCCTCTGCGATGTCCGGCGCCAAACCGTCTTTCGGCGCCAAACCGTCCTTCGACACCAAACCGCCTTTCGTCTTCAAAACGCCCCTCCGGATGATGCCGTGCCGGCAGACGCATCTCCGCCCGCGGCATATCGCGGTGCCAGCCTCCGTGCCACATGCCATGGCGTTTCGCCGGGCAAAACGCCAGCGCCAGCACCGTCAGGGTTACCGCCACGCCGCCGGCAAAAGCGGCTCCCGCAGCAATCAGCATATTCTTTCTTCCTTTTTCCATTGTCAAAATCCTTTCCTTATCTTGTTAATCCCTCGTTCAAAATCTCCCGAACCGTCCGTTGTCCCTCGCGTCATGCCGTCCGCCATAAACGTTTCGGGTTTGCGGCTTTTCCGCTGCCGCCCGGCCCGTATCGCCCAATGCTTCAAACCTGCCTTCCGTCCGGCACATCCGTCAAAGCTCAAGATACGCCAGCTTTTCGTGCAGTTTTTGCTTGGCGTTGTGCAGCCGCGACTTCAGTGTTCCGGGATTGATGCCCAGCCTTTTTGCCGCCGCATCATAGCTCAGCCCGTCAAATTCGACCAGCACCACCGCCCGGCGCATATCCCCCGGCAATGCGTCTACCGCCTCAAGAATCAGCCGCTGCCGGCATTTGCGCAGCCACGCCCGTTCGGGATTGTCAACCGCCGCCATATCGGCCAGCCCGCTTTCTTCCTCCCCGACCGAAGCCGCCAGAAGCTTCTGGCTTTTGCTCTTAAGATAATCTTTGCAAAAATTCTCCGCCACCACCCGTATCCAGGCGCCAAGCTTCTCCTGTTCGCGATAAGTCGGAAACTTCTGCCACAGGCGGATGTAGATTTCCTGTTCAACGTCCTCGTCCGCACGGTTCAGCATTTTCTTCACCACGCTTCTGACCAGCCGTTTATGAAGCCAGCTCAGCTTTTCCATCAGCTGACCTCATAAAAGCCGTACCCGTCGAGCGGCAAAACATCGTCCGCCGCAACATCGTAAGCAAAATAGCCGTCGCTTTCGTACAACGCCGCATAATACGCTTCCAGCTGCGTTTCGTCCGCCGCCCGCTCCGGCAGCAGCATCGCCGCGCCGAACCAGACGCCGCAGAGCAGGGAACACAGCGTCCCTGCCGCAAACTGGCGCGCTTTGCGGCGCTTGCGGTACAAAGGCCCGGCTTCCGCCAAAAGTTCCGAAATCTTATCCATCGTCAAATCTCTTTCGCAAAAATCATAACTTACATCTGGTATAACGGCGGACGGATTAAAAAAGTTCAAACTTTCTTGCAAAAAACCGCACATTTTACCATAACACATTGAATAAAAAACATAAAAACATCTTGCCAAAACCTGAAAAAAAGAGTATAATGGGAACGTAAAAAGATATTATGTCGTATTATTGGAAAAAAGGTTTTCACAATTTTGGTTTAAGAGGTTTCCTCTGTTCCTGAATGCTGAAAGTTTTTCATAATGCGGCAATAAAACCCTATTTATGTTAAATTTTGAAACAGTTGCCCATGCGGCGCCGTTTCACGAAGGATTAGGCTACAGGACCGAACCTCGTTAAAAAAATCAAAAATTATGGAAAAAAAACATCTTGGGACAGTGGCAATGTTCATACTGATGACCATTGCTTTACTGGCAGGCGCGGCGATTTGCCTTTGCGTTGCCTGCGGTATCGGAAGCAATGCCCCGATACCCATTCGGGTAATGTTCGGCATCGTCACGATTGTCGCCTGTTGGGCGATAATCCGCGTCGGCGGCTGCACCCTTGAAATGCTCGGCAATTTAGCCAAAGGCAAAGACATTGCCTAAGGCTAAAGGCTTCATAACACGAAGAGCGTTCACACGAACGCTCTTTTTTTATGCCCTTGTTTCAAATCCGGCCGCCGCCATACCGGCATCGCCGCCGCCGTTTTCCCGACACGCCGATACCCTGCCGCCCGTCAGCCGCAACCCTAACAGACCGCCGGCGCAGCCTGCCCGATTTCCCTAGTTAAACTTCGTCCACTCGCGCACGTTCTGCGTCAGAAACTCCGGCAGCTTATCCAGCCCCGACGCCCCCGAAGCCTTTTTGTGCCCGCCGCCGCCGAACGCCGCCGCAATCGCCGACACATCTACATTGTCTTTCACCGTGCGGAACGACAAATTCCACTTGCTGCGTTTGTTGAGGGAAAAGCTGACCATAAAGTCGTAATTGGCGATATTGTCCAGCGACTCAAAAAAGTCCGACCCTGCCTGCGCCATATTCGCGGCGATGAACCGGAGCCCGTTGTACGTCCCCTCAAACGCCATATTGCGCGACAGGCGGTAGTCGCGATGTTTGATATAAGACAAAATCGCGTTGCCCTTTTCCACCATCAGCGGCACGTCAATCCGCCCCTCAAACAAATCGCGCCACACCCGCTCGTAAGGCCGGTTGACGCCCAGCGCCTGAAACGCGAACTCAAACGGGCGCACCCTTTTGTCGCGCAAATCGAACAAATCGTTGAGCGCCAACAGCTTCACCCCTTCCGGCACCGGCTGCGTCGGAAAGAAATACTGCCACGTCAGCTCAATCGCCGCCGTACCAACCGCGCGCAGCCCCTTAATGCCGAAACCGCCCTCTTCCTTGAGCTTTTCGTCGTACTGCGCAATCGCCGACGCATGGTGGTCAATCCAGACCAGGTCTTTCTCCGCGTGCAGCTTGAACATATAATCCATCGGAAAAGAAATGTCGCAGATGACAATTTCCTGATGTTTCTCAATCTCCGCATACGGGATTTCCTGATCGTAGTTATATCCCAGAAGCTCGCAGTCCTTATGCGCGTATTTGACAATCGCCGCCGACCCTTTGCCGTCGTGGTCCGCCATATGGTAAATGCATAACATGTTCTTTTCCTTTCTCTGTTTTTAATTGCCGCCCCGGTTCTGCCCGAAACCAACATCTGCCTTCCGACGACACCCGCCGCGCGTACCCTGCCCGTAACCGCCCGCACGTTGCGCCTGCCGTCCGTCGATGTCCGCTGCGCGCACGCCGAAATCTCCGTCCATCACCGCGGCACTCGTCGCCCGACACCCCCGCCGAGCCTTTAAAATCCGCGCCCCGGCTTCTCCGCTGCGCGCACGCTGTCCCCTCTTAAAACCCCTCCGCCTGCGCGCCCGCGTCCGCCCACGCAACCTCATAGCCGTCGTACGCCGGTTCCACACCCGCCGGGCATTGCGCCTTAATCGCCGCATAGTCGCACTCGACCGCCATATGCGTGATAATCGTCTTCTTCGCCTTAATCCGCTCCGCGTACTCCAGAAGCGTCGTCAGCCCGGCGTGAAACCGCGTCCCCTCCGGCGTCGTCAGCGGCATAATCAGCACCTCCGGCCGCCGGGTGATAAACGCAAACGCGCTCTCCGGAATATCCCGAAAGTCCGAAATATGCACGACCTCGCCATCGTTAAAGATATACCCGCTGCATTCCACGTTATGCCCCTGTAATTTTATCGGCGTAACTTTCAGATTGCGGAAATAAAAGCTCTTCTCATACTCAAACGCGTTCGGGTGCAGCGCCGCGCGGTACACCGGCTCCACGTCCTCTTTCTTCTCCGCAATCAGGTACGGAAACCGCGTGCGGATAACGTTCAGGTTGTCCGGCGAGGCAAACAGCTCAATCGCGCGCCCGGTAATCCGGTTAATCTCGCGCAAATCGTCAATCCCGTGCAGGTGGTCGGCGTGCGGGTGCGTATAAAACACCGCGTCCACGTCGCGGATATTTGATAAAATCAGCTGCATGCGCAAATCCGGCGACGTGTCTATCAGCAGCTTCACCCCGCCGATTTCCATATACGTTCCCGACCTGAGCCGGATATTCTTTTCCTCTTTCGGATCACAGTCGCCGAAACCATAGGCCAGCGACGGCACGCCCGGCGCTGCTCCCGAACCTAAAATAATGACTTTGGACACGATACACCTTTCTTCTTATCGTTTCGCTTTGCGGTACAATTTAAAAAAGTTATCCGTAGTTATACGCGCTGTTTCTTCAATCGTCAAGCCCCTAATTGCGGCAATTTTCTCCGCCGTCTTCACCACAAACGCCGGCTCGTTGGTTTTGCCGCGGTAAGGCACCGGCGCCAGATACGGGCTGTCGGTCTCAATCAGAATCTTATCTGCCGGATAAGACGCGAAAACCGCCGCAACGTCCGCCCCGCTCTTAAACGTAACGATGCCCGACGCCGAGATGTAGAAGCCGAGCTCCCGCACCGCGTCCGCAAACGCCTGCGTCGACGTAAAACAGTGGATAACCCCGGCCAGCCCGCCAAATTTCTCCGCCCCGCGCCGCAGCATATCGAGCATGTCGTCTTCCGCCTCGCGCTGGTGAATCATCAGCGGCAGCCCGGTAATGCCCGCCGCCTCGATGTGCCGCGCAAACATTTCCTTCTGTTCCGCTTTGGCGTCCGCGCCGTAGTGGTAGTCAAGCCCGCATTCGCCGATGGCGATGACTTTCGGATGTTCCGCCGCCCGCACGATTTCCGCCACGCCGATACACCCCAGCTTCTCCGGTGCGCTGTCGGGATGCACGCCCGCCGACGTCCACATCTGCGGGATAATCCGCCTCGCCGCACCGCCGCACGCCTCACTGCCGCACGCCTCGCTGCCACCGTCCTCACCGCCATTCAGCCCGACACCGCTCAACTCGTCCGCATCGCCGTTCAGCCCGACGCCACCCGCCACGCGCTGCTCCGCCCGCAGCCTGTCCATCCGCTCGCACATCTGGAGCTGCGCCGCCGCTTCGTCCAAATCCTTTCCCGCGTTCAAAATCACGCCGACGCCGGCCGCCCCGGCCCGGAACGCGGTCTCGTCGTCTTCAATATGGCAATGGCTGTCCGTAAACATTGTTTTTCGCTCCGTTGTCTGTTCGCCGCAGTTCTCATCCCGCCCCGGTCACCGTTCCGCTGCCCGCGCGCTCGTCGCTCCGCCGCAACATCCCCCCTTGTTACAGTGCGCCGCCCAGCCCGGTCAGGATTTGCAGCGCCGCCAGTTTCTTATCCATATTCAGCCGCACCGTCTCGTCGAGGATTTTCAACGCCGCCTCATAAGCCTCGTACAACTCGCGCGGATGCGCCGCCCCCGGCAGATTATCGCGCGCAAACCGGCAGACCAGCTCGGCAAACAGATACCAGCAGTCTTCGTCGCCGGCAACGTCTCCTGCCAGTTCCAGCAACAGTCCGCCGTCGCACTTCGCCCCGCCGTAACAGATTTTCTTAATATTCTCATACATCGCCAGCGCGTCGTTTTCGGCATATTTGAGCGCCCGTCCGATACTCCCCGCCGCGATTTTCGCCAGCCCCTGCACCTCAGCCTCTTTCAGCGACGGCTTATACCGCCGCAGCAGGCTCGCCACCTCGATTTCCTGCAGCGGCTTAAGCGCCAGCTTCGCGCAACGCGACCGGATGGTCGGCAGCAGCTTGCCCGGATTGTGCGACACCAGCAGCAGAATGCTTTTCAGCGGCGGTTCTTCCAGAATTTTCAGCAGCGCGTTGGCCGAAGAAACGTTCAAATCGTCGGCGCTGTCCACAATCACCACACGCCAGTTGTCGTTAAACGACTTCTTGCCGAGAAATTCCACCACGCCGCGCACGTCCTCGACCTTAATCACCGCCGAACGTTTCAGCCCCTGTTTCATTTCGTCGTCGACTTCTTCGCCCTGGTTAATCGCCTTAATCAGCTTTTTCTTGTCCGTTTCGGTAAAGTCGCGCTCCAGCACCTTAAAATCCGGATGCGACTTCTGCGCCACCTGCGCAAACACCGGGCCGTCAACCGGAACGTCCAGCATCTCGTAAGTCTTCCCCGCTTCCGCCGCCAGCAGAAAGCGCGCGATTTTATAGGCCAGCGTCGCCTTGCCGATTCCCTCGTCGCCGGTAATCAGCCACCCGTGGTGCAGTGCGCCGGAATTGTAGGCTGACAAAAACAGCCGCGCTTCGTCGTCATGCCCGATAAGATACGGATTCCTGCTGGGATAAATCGCCTCGTCTGCCATCGCGCCGCTCATTCTCCCTGCGGCTCCGTTGACGGCCCCTGTCGTTCCGCCGGTTGCCCCTGCGCCCCCGTTAACCGTCCCTGCGCCCCCGTTAACCGTCCCTGTGGCTCCGTTAACTGTCCCTGCGGCCCCGTTAACTGTCCCTGCGGCCGGGAGGTCGGTTCTCCCCGCACTCCGGTCAAATCCCCCTGCGGCCGCTCGGCCAGAAGTTGCGCCAGATAAGTCCTGAACGCCGCATACTGCTCCATCTGTGCATCGGCTATCGCCTGCATCGAACAGTCTTCGCCGCAGAATTTCGGATTAAATCCCGTATCCGCCCCGCCGACATAAAAGCTCTGCGCCTTTTTCGCAAACGCCGTCAGTATCTCGGGATTACCGTCATAATATGCGTTGATAATGTCATAACCGATATTTTCATAACAGGCGTTGACTTCTGCAAACGTCTGCGACAGATATACCGCCGCGTCATAAACGTTTCCCTGATAGAGCATCGCCTTTTCCAAATCCAGCCCGTCCGCGCGCGCATCAAGGCAGGAGGCTATCTGCTCCCGATATGCGGCAATCTCAGCCCCGTCTTCCGCACGGCCAGACGCGCCGGTTGCCCGGTCCGCCCCGGTACCGGCACCGCCTTCCCGTTCTGCCGCGCCGGAATTTTCCGCCGCAACGCCACCCCCGGCAGCAGTTCCTTTCCCGCTTCCCGTTTTGTACCTGTGCTGCGCTGCGTCATACCATTCGTCCAGAGGCGCACGAGCCGTTTCACGCTCGCTCTTATTCGGATAAACATAAATAATTTCCTCGGTTCCGCCTGCCGTCCCCCGCGTACCGGCGCCGCCCGTTGCAGTCGGCATACCGCTGCCCGTGTCCGCATTGCCCGTTGTTGCGTTATTCATTTCCACCGCGCCGGACATCTCTTTAACCGCCGCTTTCAAGGACGTTCCCGCCTTAACTGCCGTCGCGTTCCCGCCTGCACTCTCCGCGCTCACCGCACTCTTGCCGGCAACAGTCTTATCTGCCGGAACCGTCCGCGTAACCTTCAGCGGTACCGCCTGCACCCGGCTCGCGGCGCGGGCGCCTTTCATCTCCGTACCGCTGCCGTCTTCCTGTCCCGAAACGGCCGCGCGCCCGCCGGAAGCTTCCGCGCTGTCCGCCGGCGCAAAAATATCCGCCAGCAACGCCTCGTCTTCGGGGCGTATCATCTCCGCCGCCCGCGCTTCCCCCGCGCCAAACCCGGCCGCCGCTCCGAACCCGGCTCCGGCCAGAGCCATACAACTTAAAAATACCCGGCTTTTCTTCAACATTGGCAATTCTCTTACTTTTTGTTAAGGATTTGACGCGTATAATAAGCGCAAAGTTTATAATTGTCAAAAAAATTTTGGCGCTTCTGCATAAAAACAAACAGTCAATAACTTGCTGTTGAAGCTTTACAAAAGCCGGAATTCCGGTTATGACGATACGCAAAGGAACGATACAAATGACGAGATTGAAAACAAACCTGAACTTCTGCCTCGGGCTCGGCGCCCTGCTTCTGCTGGCGGGCTGCGCTTCCGAGCCGAAAGAGTTTGAATACAAAAACCTCACCGAAGAAGTCGAAGCCATCAAAGCCGACGGCGGCATCTACAAAGTCGGCAACCCGTATACCGTTATGGGGCAAAGCTACACCCCGCGCGAAGATTACGGCTACGTTGAAACCGGCATGGCCTCGTGGTACGGCGACGACTTCCACAACAAGCGCACCGCCAACGGCGAAACCTACGACATGCGCGCCGTAACCGCGGCGCACCGCACGCTGCCTCTGCCGTCGATTGTCCGCGTAACCAACCTCGAAAACGGGCGTTCGATTATCGCCCGCGTCAACGACCGCGGCCCTTATGTCAAAAACCGCATTATAGACCTCTCCGAAAAGGGTGCCGAACTGCTGGGTTACAAAAACAAGGGCGTAACCAAAGTCAAAGTCGAAGTTTTGGAGCGCGAAAGCCGCGCCATAAAGGAAGCCATGCTTTCCCCGTCCAATTCCTCCGCGACTTACGGCAACCAGACCATACCTTATTCCAACACGCAGACGGCGATGGCTGCAACGCCCGCCGCCGGAACCGCCGCAACAAAACCGGCCGCCAAGCCGGCAAAGTACGAAATCAGCACCTCGCAACAACGCCAGCCGCTTAAATACACGTCGGAAATCTCGCTGGCGTCCAACGCGTCCGCTGCGGCGGTCAATGTGCCGGAAAGCGCGGGCGAAGGCCCTTTCTTCGTCCAGGTCGGCGCCTTTGCCGATTATGACAAGGCCAGGCAGATGGCTGATAATATGAAGCGCTTCGGCAACGTTTCGATTTACGAAGCTTATTTAAGCAAAAACGGCGTTTACCGCGTCCGCCTCGGTGCTTATCCGAACCGCGGCGAGGCGATGAAAATCCTTGACCGCGTGCTTGATTACGGGCACTCGGACGTAACTATTGTGGAAAAAGATTAGCCCGTTCCGGCAACGGCGGAATATCCGCCGTTCCCGCCAAACGGCGCCCTGTGGCAACTGAAACTGGAGAACAAACGACAATGGCTCTGAATATCACTAATTCCCTGCGGCAGAATCAATCCGGCCGCATATCGCTTTCCCAAAAACTCTGCCTTCTGGCGGCGGGAATTTCCTGCCTTTCTTTCGCCGCGTCGGCGCACGCGTTTGAAACCAAGGCCAGAAACGCGATTTTGATGGATTATGAAACCGGCGCCTACCTGTTCACGAAAAACCATCAGGAAATGATTGCCCCGGCGTCGATGAGCAAGCTGATGACCGTCTATGTCCTCTTAAGCAAGCTTAAGGACGGCGAAATTTCCCTCGACGACAAATTCACCGTCAGCGAAAACGCCTGGCGCAAGGGCGGCGCAGCTTCCGGCGGGTCAACCATGTTTCTGAAAATCGGGCAGGAAGTCCGGGTTGAAGACCTCCTCAAAGGAATTCTCATCCAGTCCGGCAACGATGCCTGCATCGTCGTCGCCGAAAACCTCGCCGGGTCGGAAGCGGAATTTGCCGCGATGATGAACGAAACCGCCGAAAAAATCGGCCTGCACAATGCCCACTTTGAAAACGCAACCGGCCTGCCTCACCCCGAACACAAAATTTCCGTTGAAGACCTGGCATTGCTCGCCCGGCGCATTATCGGCGAATTTCCCGAATTCTACCATCTGTTTTCCACAAAGGAATTTACCTTCAACGGTATCCGCCAGGGCAACCGCAACCCGCTGCTTTACAGCCTTAAAGGCGCCGACGGTCTCAAAACCGGCCACACGTCTGAAGCGGGTTTCTGCCTGACCGGTTCTGCCGTCCGGAACAACCGCCGCCTCATTGAAGTGATGGCCGGGCTGGAAAGCAACAAACAGCGCTCCGAAGAAACCGAAAGCCTGATGACCTGGGGTTTTGCCAACTTCGACAACTATAAGTTTTTTAACGAGAACCAGATTATGGCCGAAGTCCCCGTCTGGTACGGCACCGTCAAAACCGTTGATGCCGTCGTTCCCGAAAAAGTCGTCAGGACCATCAAAAAAAGCGGCAAAAGCAAATACGGCGCCAAAATCATTTATGACCAGCCGCTGAAAGCCCCCGTGCTCAAAGGCGACAAAATCGGCGAACTGTTCATTACCTATGAAGATGAAACCGTAGATAAAATCCCGTTGGTCGCCAAAGACAACGTTGCCAAAATCGGCCCGTTCAGCCGCTTCCTCGCCAACCTGAAGTATTTTGTCTTCGGAGCCGGTGAGTAATATGGCGGCAGATATGACACCTCCGGCACCTCTCTCCGCCCCCCGCGGCAACTCTTCCGCAACGCCCCAACGCAACCGCCCCGCCCCTTCCGGCACAGGCGACAGTTTCTCTTCCGCAGCGCCCCTCTCTGGAAAAAGCGCCCCTCTCTCCGGCGCTCGCCCGCTCTTCGGCACCTCCAACCCTATCTCCGCCGCAACCCGGCGCAGTCCGTCATCCCTCTCCGACAACCAGCGCGAGCCATCCTCCGCTGCCCCCTCTGCTGCCCGGCGCGGCCTCTTCATCACCTTTGAAGGCGGCGAAGGCTGCGGCAAATCCGTTCAGATTTCCCGCTTTGCCGAATATCTCCGTACCCGGGGCTGCGATGTCGTGATGACCCGCGAACCCGGAGGCACCCCCGTCGGCAAGGAAATCCGCCACCTGCTGGTTGAAGGAGACAAAGACAAATTTGATGAAATTACCGAAATCCTGCTGTTCTACGCAGACCGCCGCATTGACTTAACGCAAGTCGTTTTCCCTGCGCTTGCCGCCGGAAAATACGTCCTCTCCGACCGTTTTAACGATTCGACCGTCGCTTACCAGTTTTACGGCTCCGGCAAATTTGCCGACACCGGAATAATGGACCGGTTGTATAAAATTGTCGCCGGCGATTTTAAGCCTGACCTGACGTTTCTGCTTGACATTGACCCGCGCACCGGGCTGGAACGCAGCTTCCGAAAAGCGCAAACCATGGCCCATAAAGAATTGCGGTTTGAAAATGTCGACATTGCGTTTCACGAACGCCTGCGCCGCGGCTATCTTGAACTGGCCGCCGCCGAACCTGAACGCTTTGTTGTCATTGATGCCGCCGGCACCATTGACGAGATCGCCGAACGGATAACCGCCGCTTTTCAGGCTCGCGGTTTCGCCTGACCAACCCGGCTACGGCAGCCCGCCACATCCTCACTGCCCGTCCGCCAAACTATCGGCTCTGCATTTCCTCCGCCCCGCTTCTCCTGACGCACATTTTTTCTGACGGGACGCTCCTCCTAACACACGCTTTTCTGACGGGGCACTCCTCCTGACACCCCGCTCCTCCTGACGCACGCTTTTTCTGACAAGACGATTCGTCTGTGCTCATTTCTCTCCGGGAAGGCTGCCTTTTTCCGCCTGTGCCATCATCTCGTCGCACGGCGTTTTCCCCGTTTCCGCAAATGCCGCAATATTCGCGCTGAAATCAATCCTCTGCCCTTGCGGCGTCAGGCAATAGCCGGAAACCGGAACGCCCCGTTCATACGCCACGCGCAGCGCCGGGCTGCCGTCGGGATAATAGCGCTTGGCGTTTCCCTGCCGTTTGCCGTCGGCATAATTTTCCTCCTGCCGAAGCGTGCCGTCGCGGTAAAACGACCGCCGCAGCCCGTTCCACACGCCGCCGTTGACGCTTGTCTCGGTCTCGATTTTCCCGTTGTCATAATAGGCGGTCAGCACGCCTTCCGGTTTTCCGTCTTTATAAACGCCGGAATAACGCAAACCTCCGTCCGCAAAAAAAACGCGGTACTTGCCGTCCTGCCGTCCGTTGGCATAAGAAAGGGACGCCTGAACCTTTCCGTCGGGATAATACAGCCGCAGTTCGCCCGAAAAGGGAGCCCCGCTCCGCGCGTCATAACACATGGTTCCCGCCTCATCACAGCGCACCTCGCTGCGGACGGAAAAATTCCGTTTCGCCACAGCTGTCCCCGCCGTTGAAAATACTGCCGCAAACGCTGCTGCAAGCGCTGTCGCTGCCGTCACTGTCCGCATTGTCACCTGCCAAACCTCCGTTTTGGATTAAACCTGCCGCCAATATAGCCAGCCTCCTGCAAAATGTCAAATGTTTGCTTTTTCTCCCGCACTACGCTCAAATACAAAAAGCCCCGCTGCTTCTGCAACGGGGCTCTGCCTTCAAACGTTTATCTGCAAACGCTTTTGATTTCCAAGCTTTTCTTTATGCCTTCAACAGCTTCAGGACGTCTTCCGCAATCATCTCCGGTTCCAGCCGGTTTTTGCGGTAAATTTCATCCAGCGGCTCGCGGTCGGTAAATTCTTTCCTGCCGCCGTATGTCAGCACTTTGACCGCGGTTGCGCCGTAATGCCGTGCGATTTTCTCGCCGAACCCGCCGTCCAGAACGCCGTCTTCCAGCGTAACCGCAACCTTATGCGTTTTCGCCAGTTCCGCCAGCGCCGCCTCGTCAGGTTCCGACACGCAGCGTACCGCTGCCACCGTAGCATCGACACCCTTTTCCTTAAGCTTAGCCGCTGCCTGCCGCCCCAGCTCCAGAAAATCGCCGACCGCCAGAATGGCAACATCCGCCCCCTTTTCAACCACATTAAAACGCTTGACTTCCGCCGTCTCGGCCTTCATCGCCGCTCCGCCGGAAACAACTTCGCCCGGCACGCGGATAATCACCGGACGCTCCGTCTGCGCCATACTCCATTCCAGCATCGCCAGATATTCCTCTTTCGTCGCCGGCGTCAGGTAAACGATATTCGGAATATTCGCCGCCATCGCCATGTCAAAACAGCCGAGGTGCGTTGCGTCCATCGGCGACAGCCCCGCGCCGAACACCAGAATCACCGCCGGATTGCTGTTAATCGCCAAATCCTGCGACAATTGGTCGTAGGTGCGCTGGATAAACGAGCTGTAAACGCAGAACACCGGGCGGCAGCCGCCTTTGGCCAGCGCCGACGCCATCGCCACCGCGTGCTCTTCGGCAATGCCGACGTCAATGTAATGGCTGCCCATTGCCGCGCGCCGCTCCGGCGTAAACCCGAACACGCCCGGCGTTCCCGCCGTCAGCACCGCAACCTTGTCGCCTTTCCCGGCGTCGTTCTCGCGGATTCTGTTCAGCAAAAAGTCATAGGTCAAATCGTTGTAATTTTCCCCGCCGCCGAAACCAGCCGTCTTTTCGCCGCTCTTCACGTCAAACGGCACGCTCCAGTGCCACGGTTCCTTGTATTCTTCCGCCAGCTTGTAGCCTTTGCCTTTCAGCGTATTAAGATGGACAACCACCGGCTTCGTGCTGTCCTTGACTTGCCTGAATGCCGCAATCAGCGCCTCAACGTCGTTGCCGTCGGCGACATACAGGTAATCATACCCCAGCGCCTTAAACAGGTTGGTCTCCGCTTTGCCGTTGCTCTCGCGCAGCTGCTTCAGGTTATTGTAAAGCCCGCCGTGGTTTTCCGCAATCGACATCTGATTGTCGTTAATCACCACGATAAAGTTCGTTCCGAGCTCTGACCCGGCAAAGTCAAGCCCTTCCAGCGCCTCGCCGCCCGACAGCGACCCGTCGCCGATAACCGCAATCACATTGTATTTTTCGCCCTTAAGGTCGCGCGCTTTCGCCAGCCCCGAAGCCAGGCTGACCGACGTCGACGTATGTCCGATGACAAAATGGTCGTGCTCGCTCTCGCGCGGATTCGTATAGCCGGAAATCTTTGCATAATCGTCAGGGTTGAGAAAACCGTTCTTGCGCCCGGTAATCATCTTGTGCGCGTAACACTGGTGCGACACGTCATAAACGATTTTGTCTTCCGGCGAATTAAAGACGTAATGCAGCGCCAGCGTCGCCTCGACAAAGCCGAGGTTCGGGCCGACGTGCCCGCCGATAAGGCTGTCGCGTTTCAAAATCCCCTCCCGGATGTCCGCCGCCAAACCCTTTAATTCTTCCGCCGTCATCTTCTTAACGTCGACCGGTGAATTTACCCTGTCCAGATATGTCATGTTCTTCCCTCTCTGTAGTTAATGTTTATCACAATATAGGATGCCGTTCCGGCAAAAGCAACCGGAAACACGAAACGCCGTTGCCGGAAGTACAGCCGTTGTACCGCTCAAAGCCCACACGATGCCATTCACAATCCGTGCGACACCAATCACTGCCCGCACAACTCCGCCCCCCGAAACGTCCATCCCGATTCTGCCGCCACTCTAACATTTAGAGTTTGCTCTAAGTCAAGTATTATTTTCGCTCGGGTAAAAATTTTTCTCGTACGGACCAAAATTTTCCTCCGACCCGCTAAAAAAGGGCATCTGCCAAATTTTCTCCGTCTGTCAAATCTCCCCCGCCAGCCAAATTTTCTCCGTCTGTCAAATCTCCCCCGCCAGCCAAATTTTCTCCGTCAGCCTAATCTTCCCTGCCGGCTAAATCTTCCCGCCTGCCCAAAATGCAAAGCGCAACAAAACAAATTTACTTTTGATAAAATTAAAAGAGCCTGCACAAACGGCAGGCCCTTTCTGATAACTGGTGGAACATAGTTTTCAATTTACGAACTCAAAGCGATGAAATTCTAGTCTTAAAATCTCAACTCAACTTTATACACGAATGTTCAATAATATAAGTTTCAATTCTCTCAACCAGCAATACCGTCCCCAATGCAGCATGAACAACATAAATTTCTTTCAAATCAACCTCAAAAAATTATTGACTTTAAACAAAAGTTCTATTATTTATATATATGGTTAAAGTTAAGCACACCTCCCTCATGGTGTGCTCTTTTTGTATCCCGCCGCCAACGCTGGCAAAACGGCCATTTCCGAATAAGTCAAGCCCTAATACTTCGCCTTGTACACCTCAAGACACTTCGCCATGTCAAGAAAGGTTTTCATGTGCCGGTGGCACGTTATCGGCTCACGCGGTGCCTCGACATAAACATATTCAGTCCTGGCGCAACCGCAGAGTAACAGTATCAGCAGGCAAAGGGCTGTCCCAATTAAAACCACCCTTGTCCTTCTCTGCCTCTGCTGCCTCCTCAATCTCGCATAGTCGCTTATCGGCTCGTAACGCCTTTTCATCTCGTTTCGCAATTTCCGCCTCCAAAAATGATGTTTTCCCCAACAGGGCGCTCTTTTCGCCCTGCAATGCCGCAATCTCCCTGCCCCGTTCGATGTACAAGCTTACCGTGATATACAGCGCCAGCAGCAGCCCCGCCACGGCGTACGTTAAAAATTTAGTCATCAGGCACCTCAATTTTCGTTTTTGGCTGCTGGCGCGTTTTCTCCAAAATATCATTTATTTGCTCTTTTAAGGCCTTTCTTTGGTCAAAAACGTCCCAAAACGCTTTGCCACGGCCATTATAAACAAAATTTCGGTTTATCTTGCGCGCCGTAGCCTCAATATCCGGCCGGTATATCCATATATCCTTCATTCTTTCCATCTCCCGGTTTTGATAAGTTCCGCAATTCGCCTCGCCCTTTTGGGCGTATCAACCGACGCATATTTTGAATTCAGGCATTCTTTCGCTGCTTCATCCCAACGCCGAAATCTCATATATCGCAGCATTTTTCGAAACTTCAACAGCCCTTTTATCCCCAATTGAAAACACAAATCTATAAGCGCATATTGCCGCTCGCTATCCAACTCTTTAAAAAAGAAAATCTTACTTTCTAATAATCTCAAACACTTTTCAATATCATTTCGAAGCAGCATCAGCGCGGCATTTTTAGTAATTCCGTGCTGATAGTCTCCCACCGCACGCAATTCTTCCGGCGTAAACGGATTAGTATCAATACACCTGCCGATACCTATTGTCAGTTTTCCTTTGGTATCATAATAAGGCATAAGACGGCAACCTTCATGCCCCTCAATGCGTTTCATTATAACATCACCATTCAACATTATTCTAATCTCCCCGGCTCCTCTGATAATGTTCATCAAGCAAAATCCCCAGCTTGGCATTAAGCTCGGCCAGAAGCTTGCTGTTTTCCTCCAGCCTTTTGCCCACCACGTCAAACCTGTTTATTGCCGCCGCAGATTCCCGCTCCAATACATCAACTTTCGCCTCAATCGCCCCTTGCCATTTGCCGAAACGGATAAAATTCATCGCCACTCCGGCAATCGCCGCAATGGCGCACATTCCTTCCCAACTCATCATAATGCCCCCCAAATTGCCGCCAATGCTCCGGGCGCATAAATTGCTGCAGCTACGCCGACCACACAGCCGCAGAGGATTAAAAAAAGGCAGATGATAAACAGCTGCCTTCTAGTCAATTTTTCTATAACCTTTTGCTTTACCGTATCGCTCATCACTTCCACCCTTTCAGCCACTGATACAGATTGACACTCCAGCGCACGAACCACGCTTTCCAGGCTTCCAGCCCGTCTGCCCGCCAGATTTCTACCAAAACGTCGGTTGCCGTTTCCCGTCGATACCTGTCTTTATGATTGCACATCCAGTCATGGAAACAACTTGCCCGAATCCCCTGACGCAAATCTTTGTTGGAAAACAGAAAAGTAAACGGGGCTTTCACCGTAACCCCGTCAAACTCAAACCCTGCCGGAATTTTTATTCCCTCATACTCCAAAGACACCAATGTGTGATATTTATCACCGTTTATTCCAAAATATATTATCATCCCTTATATTCCCTTTACATCCAAAGGTTTCCAATAGCTTGTCCAGTCCGTCTCCGTACCGGATGCGGGAACGCCCCCGGTTTTTAGTTCAATCTGGTCAAGCTGCATATCACCGTTAAACGACGCGTTGCCGTCGTTGGAGAGCCAGAAATTCTCCTCGCTCATAAACACATTGGCGGCAACCTGCACCGCCTGCTCCCATTCCGCTAAGGCCGGCAATGTTTCCAAAGTATACGAACCGTTGTCTGGCAGAACATACAGCGTCGACGTATAAGAACTCGTTTCGGAATCATAAATCGACCGGACTTTTATCCAATATGCCGTATCCGCCGTCGCCGTACCTCCGGTCGTTCTCGAACCGGAATAGACGCACCACGCCGTACCGTAAAGCCCGAAAAAAACATTCGTCGTCGCGTTTCTGAAAACCGTATTGTATCCCGAAGGCGTCTTCGGCGTTATCTTGGCGGTGAAATCAAAATTCTGCGGAAAAAACGAAACATTCGGCAGTTTCTTGTCTGCTACCAGATAATTTCCGTCGGTAAAAGTTGCGGCATTACCCGAATATGTAACTTCCCCCACTTGGGTAAAATTAACTGCCGGAAACGGATTTGTAACGTGCGATTCGATAACCTTATGCCCAAGCCATACCTTACCGGACATACTCTGCGCTTTGTTAAACTCGGTTTCCCCGTCGTAAAAACAGTTCCAGTCCTGCATTGTACCGTCATCATCCGTCAAAGCTCCCGGCAGGATACCGTCGGCACTGGTCAGATAACTTTTGCCCGCAGGAGCCGTAACCCCTTTATAACCCGTATAACTGTTCCCGTTCGGCAGCAATCCGGACGATACCGTCAAAATTGAACCGTCCTGCGTAATCGTAACCCCGTCGTACGGCTCCAATGTTACATCATCCACCGTATCAACCGTAATGCTTTTGCTGACAACCTTGTCCCAATACCTGTCTTTAACGATTTTGTATTGAAACGGCATTCCCGCATAAACCTGTTCATTATATGTCGTCATTCTGCTGCTCCCGTAAATTCAAACGTATCCGGGTCGGGCGTTACATTGACCGTCAAAGAAACTTTTGGCGGCAGCACCGTCGCAACCTCTATTTTGCCGTCCTGCGTTTTACCCGTCGTGTAGCCTGTCAAAGTCTGGTAAGGAATGACATATTTCTTATCAGGATTATAAGCAAACCATTCTCCGGTTGTCGTTTCCAACTTGAAAAAATACGGATATATACGGCTTGTTGCCCCAGCTCTGCTATATCTGTAAGAATATGCCGCAAGCGTTTTGTCAGCACTCAAAGAAAGGAATACGACTGAATCATCTAATGGAACGGCAAGAGCCGACGTGTCTATAATCGGCGTTATGTCCGACCAGCTCTTATCAGACTTGTCAAACTGATAGATTTTCGCCCCGAAGTCCTCAACAAAGCCAATCTGCAAAACCCCTGTTTCAATGTTATAGACAATTGCTGATTTCTGCCCTTTCATTTTGCTGAACAACGGGTCATTGACAGCTTCCAGAGAATAATTCTCCGTAATTTTATACGTATTTACCGTAGTCAGATAGTCGTCTAATCTGTAATAGGCTGTACTATCCGTGCCAAATACATAATCTCCCGGTTCAAATCCCGTAACGTACAACATAAAAGCATTGGGAAACTGTACCGTTCTTATCAGGCTGTAGGTTGTCCGGTCATAAACATCAATAACACTGTCATGTGCATACAATATCTTGCCATCTGCTAAAATAACCCTGTACTTAGTATTTGATTGCTCGACTGGCATATTCAAAATTATTAACGGCTCTCCTGTCGTATCAACCGTGTTTGTTTCGTAATCATAAGGATAAATATCCACCTTGGTGGAAGTCGGATTTATTGCCAGAGCCAACCCGTCGCCAAGCCATACCATAGAATTGGGAAACTGTCTTTGCGTATTTAAATCACAAATGGAACATGATAAATAATCGCCACTCCGAATGTAATAATAACTGTAAACGGTCTTTCCCTCAATTATGTCGATTATCCTAAAAGACGGTAAAGTTATATTTGAAAATACCTCTTTGTCCCAACTGTCGCTGTTTTCGTTATAACGCCATAAATCCTTTGAAATAATAAAATTATTATCCGTAAAATATCTGGCCATCGGCGGACTATTGGTTGTACTATTATAACCAGATGCTGACCACTGCTTCGTTTCAAAGTTCATCTGCCGAACCAGATACACCTGCTTGTTTGCCGCAACAACCTCCTCTCCGGTCTGGTTTACCGCATAAATAACATCTCCGGAACCTCCGCCACCGGAATATACGACTGCATTTGTTATCCCTTTCATGGTTCACCTCACTGGCAAATAACGCTTGCCGCCACAATTGCTGCTTCCGGCTGCGTCTTGGCAAAAATTTTAACCGTATTGTCGTACGCCGTTGCAATCGGCGCCAAATTGCCGCTCGCCGCATCAGACGGATTAAACGCGACAATCGGAATCATGCCTGCCGTAACGCCGGGCAGCGTCGCCGTTGCGCTGTAACTATATCCTTCAAGGTAGCTGTCTTCCGCCCAATTCCCGAAAGAAACGTCTGACGCTTTGATAACCGGCGGCACAACCGGTATTTTCCCGTCAACTTCGGCCTTTGTATACACATCCGTTGCATTGGCTTTTTGTTCCAACAGCCCGTCCAGCTCATCGCTGCTGTATGACTTATAAATGGCAAATTTCTCCCAATATTCCGATTCGTCAGCCGGTTCGTTTCCGCTGTTGCTTTTTCCAAGGCTTATCCACCAATATCCCTGATACCGAACCAATTCTCCCGCGTCATAGGAATTTTCTTCCTGCCAGTAACTGGTTCCCTGCCCGCTGTAGTCTAGCTTGATAAACTTCTTGATAAACTGTTCAAAATCCTCTTCGCCCGGCGGCATCTGCAGGCAACGCGCATTTTTTTGATACAATTCCTGCAAAGCCATCACAATATGGTCAAGGCTGTACTCATAATCGGCTGCAGGAAAATTCTCCCCCTCAATAAACCGAACCAGCTGGTTAAGCACGACGCTGCGCACAATTGTTATAATCATACCCTCCGCCGGAGCTGCTGCAAATTCAATACTTCCGCCGTCATCCTCGCCGCTGCCCATAATCACATAATCAACGTTTTTCACAAACTTTTCAAATGTCTTGTTCTTGTAAACATCAAGCTCTTCATCAAAAAACTTATACGGTACCGCAAAATTTTTTGTCGCACCGTTGCCGATATACGACATGATTCCTAATCCTGAACTGACTGTCATATTTCCTCCATAAAAAAAGCCCGGCACTAACGCGCGGGCAGTTGCTGACAAAAAAGGCCGGAACTATGTCCAGCCTTTAATCTGCTAGTATAATAGAAAATACTTTCCCCTATGTCAAGAGGCTAATTGTACGTATCATCAGAAAGTATTCGATCTCTTGCCGCCAACATCATATCCCTTCTAAATTTGAATTCATCGTTGTTCTTACACACATTATAAATTCCTGCATGTCCGCCTCCTGTATGAGCTACATCTAAATTCATATGATTTTCTTTTCCAATTTTTTTAACAGTTCCTACATCTAAACAACAAAATCTACTTCGCTGATTTATCTTTATTCCTTTACTTTCCAAATTCTTTTTTATTTTTGTAAGATTCTTATGCCAGTATTCCCACCACTGCACTGATATACAGGGCTTCTCGTTTTTCTCAAGAGCTATTCTTATATCTTTATCACGTAATTTAAATGCATCAAGTTCAAGTTCTCCGCCTTTCTTTTCATCTACCCGGCAATGCCTAACAATATGCTGGTTATCCGGTAATATTTCATACCCCCCATTTCTAACACCTGATAGGATTTGCGTAAAAATCTTTGAAAAAGTCATTATATGTACCTGTATTTATAATATCTTTATTATTAACCAATATATTATAGAAAATCTTATTATAGTCAAAAAACTCTATAAATATATATCCCTCTTTATACGTTTTTTGCAAACACGCCCTTCCTGCTTCATTTACCTGCAATGAAAAATCCACTTGTTTAAAATCATCAAATAATGAAAACTCATATAAACTAGCAAAAGATATATCATCCAATGACATCTCTGGTTCATCTTCTAAAATACTTTGCAGCCTAGAACTAAAATATTCATATACACTTCCTCGACCACTCAATATCTGAAACATATTTAAGATACTGCTTGTCGCATCCAGTCTTTTTACTCTTGAAACTGCTTCGTATTCCTTTTTTTCAATTGAAATGGCAGGTTGAAAAAAATATGTATTTAGCTCAACTTCATCTTCCGACTTTGAAATAATAGGATTATTAACATAAGCTTGATATTTCGTAAACCACTGCAAAGTTGGCATATACTCAGAAACATCACAATAAACACCAGGACGATTCATCTCCTTTAAAATGTTTGCATCATAAGAATTACAATCAGGAGAAGCTAAACTTGACATATTAGTTCTTTTCCTTCTGAGGTTTCAAAACATTCTTTTTGAATTTTTCCGTGCACATCGAAAAAAATATCTTTTTTACAGATAAATGACTATAGTTAATAACATCTAAAATATTATCATTATTTAAGTCCCTATTATATACAACATCTATATCCAGAGCTAACGCGTTATCGCCACCTATTTGAGGCACGCCATTACCATCATAATATTTATATTTTACATGATTAACAATTGAAATTCTAGCTATTCTTTCATCAATAGGAGCTTCAAAAACTGATTGCAGGGAATAATCAAACAAACTTTTGTTTTTCAGCTTACAATCAAATGTAAAATTCTTGACATTCGAATCAGGTGCATTAAAAATATTTATATACCGAACTCCAACCCTAGTAACTTTATTAATATCCTTCTGAATTATATCATTTACTATTTGGAACTGCTTCACAAAATTATCCCAAGTACTATAGTTAAAATTACCTAAATTCATTTGAAATATTCCATCACCAACTCCTACTGTATATAAACGATCATTACTAGTCATTGTATATAAAATCTGTTCTTTTAAATCTAAATTATTTCTAACCTCTCTAGGGACTCTTCCTATTGACGTAATTTCAGGCACCTTAAATTGATCCTTTAGTGCTTCATATAAAGGCCATACTATCATCTCAGCCGGTTTCGTTGAGGAAAAACGAACTTCTATTATTGCATTTAATAAACACTTATATTCAATCTTCGAAGGTAAATCACTAACCTTAACATCAAATAAACTCATTTCTTTAGCCTTTTAAAAGGTTAACATTCCGTTAACAATATGTAATACAAAAAGTATTATTGTCAACCTATAAATATATAGCTAAAATATAAATCATTAAATAATAATTAAACCTCATTCGCTTTTTTTATTCCTCCAAATCCCGCAGAGCATACGGCGACCAGCCCAACCACAGCAGCACGGCCTTGCCGTATTCCTCTTCATCCAGATAATCGCCGCTTGCCGCCGCCACGTCCATCGGGTACTTGAGCGGAAGTCCGGTTGCCTCGCCCGCGGTTCTGACCGCCCCCCGCAGCGCGTCCATATAATCTTCCAGCGAAATATCATCCACCGCATATTTTACCGAATCTGATAAAAATTTCGCTCCGTTTTCCAAAACTGATACCGGCGGAAACAATTCCTTTATCCCCAGTTTATAATTCAACGTTCCGGTAATCGCCCAATCAACCATTCTCTCCATAACCTTACCCAAAACAAACGCACCGTTCAGCGACCCAAGCACCGCGGCTCGCCGTTATACTGCCCGATGTAATATGCCGCCGGGTTGATGATGCCATGCGGATAAATCGACTGCGTATTTACCGTGTAACGGATAAGCCTCTCCTGCACCGCCGAGCAGATGTCGCCGTCGATGAAGTCAATAAAATTTCCGCTAACGCCGGCAAGGTCAAGTTGTGTCGCCGCCCAAGCCTCGGTTTCCGGTGTATATGTCAGGCTGTATAGCCTGCTTGCGAAATAAGCGTAAACGTCGTTTCCCTGGCAAAAAGGGAAATACATCACGCTTCCAGAAGTCGAATTAATCAGCTTTTCCGCCGTAGCCGTCGTTTCCCGCTGGTGGCTGTTTAACAACGCCTTTGTCCCGCTTATAATCGCCCCGCCCGTATTGTTGATGGCAAAAACCGTTTCGCCGCCGCCTCCGCCCTGCAAAACTGCCGCGTTCGTTAATCCTTTCATGGTTCACCTCACTGGCAAATAACGCTTGCCGCCACAATTGCTGCTTCCGGCTGCGTCTTGGCAAAAATTTTAACCGTATTGTCGTACGCCGTTGCAATCGGCGCCAAATTGCCGCTCGCCGCATCAGACGGATTAAACGCGACAATCGGAATCATGCCTGCCGTAACGCCGGGCAGTGTCGCCGTTGCGCTATAGCTATATCCTTCAAGGTAGCTGTCTTCCGCCCAATTCCCGAAAGAAACGTCCTGCGCTTTGACAACCGGCGGCACAACCGGTATTTTCCCGTCAACCTCTGCCTTTGTGTAAACGTCGGCAGCGTTGGCTTTCAAAGTCAGCTTATTGTCAATTTCGTTCGTCGTATAACTGTCATAAATGGCAAACTTGCTCCAATACGGCGAACTGTTACCCGGCTTGTTCCCTTTGTTATTTTCGTAAAGGCTTAACCACCAATATTCCCCATATCGCGTCAATTCGCCCATGCCGTATGGATAACTTTCTTTCCAATACGTTTGCTGTTGCCCTTGATAATTCATTTTCAAAAGCGTTGCCGCAAACGCGTCCCAGTCGTCGGCACCTGCCGGAAACTGCACACAGCGCTTAAGTTTCTGCATAAATTCCTGCAAGGCCATAATTATCCGGTCAAGCGAATATTCGTAATCGCTTGCTGGAAAATTCTCTCCCTCAATAAACTTCACCATCTGGTTTAAAACGACGTCCCGCGTAATCGTAATATATTCCCCTGCCGGAGGAGCCGCCTTAAACACAATCTCGCCGCCCTGCGCATTGCCCGCTCCCTCAATCGTATAGTCCACACCTTTTTCATAGGTCGCAAACGTCTTGTTGACATATACCGCCAGCTCATCGTTAAAAAACTTAAACGGCACCGCGAAATTCGTCGTCGTGCCGTTTGCCTGATATGTAATAAGCGACGCCTCGTTTATAACCGTCATGCCTTTTCTCCATAAAAAAAGGAGAACGGCTAAAGAGCCAATTCTCCACTATATCAAAATCAAAACAAAATTTGACATAAATGTCAAGCTTGTTTCACTTATCAACAAGAGAGGGGCTTGACAACCCCTCTCCGTCCTGCTATTTCTTAATAGACAGGAAAATTCGGAGTTTCCGAATAACAATAATAAATTTTATTATCATTATTAGTCCTTTCAAATAATATGAAAGGGGAAACCCACAACCTATTTTAAACTTGACAAATCAAGAAAAATAGGCTATCTTAACTTCAGGAAAGAAGTTAAAGTGGGTTTAACCCCTTTCTAGGTTAAGACAAGTCCGGTGTTGCAGCACCGGACTTTTTCTTTATACCGCTGCTTTTCTTTAAAGTCAATCTGCCATCTTTTTAACGGTGCGTACAGCCGTTCCTAATCCGGCACCAGTGCCGACGTCAACAACGGAAGCCAGAATTTCCGCCCAATCCCACCCGGTCTTGTCGTCTTTCATAAGCTTCCACATCAGCCGGTTAAGCGTATCAACGCCAAAGACCTGCAATGCATCCCACGGCTCCGAAGATTTCCCGGTTAAAGCCGATTCTGCCTTGTCTAATCCAAAACTTGCCAAATCGGCGATAATCGGCAACCCCGCAATCGGAGCTACCGCCATTTCCGTCATCATTCCGTCATACCATTCGTCGTCATCATCGCCATAAAGAAAAGATTTAACCAGCCAGCCCAGCCAGATATACAAAGCGGGCTGTGCAAACACATAGTTGCCGATATTGCTGTAAAACCGCGCATCGGATATTTCGCCCCTGCGCCATTGCGTCATCGTCGTTGTAATCAGCCGCATATACTGCGCCGGAACGTTCCTGAAGGCCGTAAAGAAACGCAGGCTCTGCTCGCGTTGGAATTTCGCCAGCGTCGCCGGATTCCCCGCCGCCTGATTGCTTAACGTTTCGTCAATAAAGTCCTCGCGGATTTTTTCCGGCGTCAAACCCCGGTCAATATTGTATTTAAGCTTGGCATAACCGCCCCAGTAAATCGCAAATATATCCGCAAACCGTATCGGCGTTGTCGCAAGCGTCCGCCAGCTATGCGAAAAACCCGCCAGCCCGAACTTGGAATTTACCAGCGAATCCGCTTCGGCCATAGCCCGCCCGATGGCATCTGACTGCGACCCTTGCTCAAACCGGGTATGCAAAAAGTCCCCGACATAGGATTCCATAACTCTTTTAACCTCTGCCGGATGCGTCGCCGCATACAGGAAGTTTTTGACAAACTCGGTTTTCGGCATATTGACGGAATAGTTAAGCGCGGCCGGAAGCTGCTTTATCGCCATCGGCACGTTTAACGCTACCGTCCCGCTGACAAGATTGTTCAACAGCTGCTGCATCATTTTGCCTACCTCGTTATAGGTTTTTACTGCCCCTTTGATACTCAAATCGTCCAAATTCGCCATAAATGCCCGATAAGCTGCGTCGCCGTATTTTTTAACGACAGCACCGCGAATTGCCTTGTCCGTCATCAGTGCGTGCAGGTCTTTATATTTTAAGGCAACATTCTGCACATAACCGACGCTTGTTACATATTCCTGATACTTCGTCCATATATTTTTCGGCCGCGGCGTAACCGTTGACGCGCGTTCTTTGAAAAAGCCCGGCGTCTGGCCGCGCACCCTTAAGTTTTCCATAACGTCATAATCAAGCGAATTTTTGGAAGTCCGCGGAAAATAATTTTTGTTTCGCGGCAAATCTATGCCATACATTTTGACAAAGATTTCATTCTCCAGCTCCCACATACTGCCAACCTCTTCCTGCACCATGTCGGCAAAGCGCATATCTTGTTCGCTCAAATGGCTCAAAAGCGTTCCCAGATTGTTTGTCAGCAGATGCTCGCGCAGCTGTTCGTCGCTCATTGTTTCTATCGCCGCCCGGAGCTGTCCTCTGTCCGTCGGCATCGTATCGTCAAACTTTTCATACGCCGCATAATAGTTGGCGCGCGTATTCGGGTCTTTCATACCGATATAAATATCGGCTATTTCCATAATTGAAAGTCTGTCATAATCGCCGTCATTGTCAGTAAGTTCAAATTCCTGCCGGGACTTCTGCTGCATCAGATTAAGAAAATCAGACGCCCGTCTGGTGCCGTATATTTTGCGGGCTTTGTCCATCGCCGGCTTTATCTTTGAACGCATGAAAATATTGACTTTTTCAAAATCCGTTTCCAAATTCCATTTATCAGCCATTTTTTTGCCGAAATATTCGCTCATCGCCGACCGCACCGTGCCGATTCGTGCCATTCCCCTCGCAAATATGTTGGATGCCTTATATTTGTTTATCCCGTTCAGAAGTTCGTCTTTGTCCTTTTTCCGCACCGCCGACTTAAACTCGTCTTCATCCAGCCGTTTCGTCATCGCCTCCGCTTTCAATTCCTCCAAAGACGTCGCCAAATCCTGCAAAGCGGTCAGCGAACTTTCCGCCCCGTTGATTTTGTAATAGTAAAGCAGATTTTTGAGCCGGTCGTATTCGCTTATATTCATATCAAGCGGCGTATCATCATTGTCCGCCCTTTGAAGCCCTATCTGCCCGGCAAAAGCTTCCTGCGCCGCCCGCGCCTCTTCCCGGCTCATCTTCAGAATGTCCCGCATTTCGGCAAAAAACGTATTATCCTCGTATGTATAGCGTTGTTTTCTGAACTTTGTCGGTTTGGTGGACTTGATTGTTTCTTCAATATTCCGCCGGTTAAGCTGCTTTTGTTCCTGTTCAATATAGCCTGCCGCCCGCATACGAACGTCCGCCAAAACCTTTTCAAAGCTGTCTGCGTCTTTAACGCGCTGGATATTTCCCATTAAAGCCGCCTTGTGGTCGCCCGTAACCGGCAGCCCCCGGATAAAGTCCTTTACCCGGTTTTGCAGCTGATACTGTGTTTCGCGCCGGACTTTTTCTGCCTGTTTGACCTGCCTAATCGCCTCCCGGTAGTTTTTGTTCATCTCGGCGTTTTTCGCCTGAAGGTACTTAATCGCATCGCGGTTGACTTTCACAATGTCCGTATTGTCCGGTTTGCTTAAAATCCGCGCCAGCATTTCGTCAAGCTCTTCAATCGTCTTAATTCCCAACTGATTGTCCTTCAGAAGCTCGTCAATAAACTGCTGCGCCTTTGCCTGATTTGCAACAGACGTTTCCCGTTCCTGCCGGATTCTCGCTTCCCGCGGGGAATACGTCGTGTCGGCATTGCTTAAAATCTCCTGCATTTTAGAAGACAAAGCTTCGGTCTGCTCGTAAGTTTCCGTGTCAACGTTATCCAAAACGCCCAGCTCCTGCAAAATTTCCGCCAGCCTCGCGTCTTCCACAACGCCCTTTTCATCAACAAGCGTCCGATTCACATTGTCAATCCGATAGCCCAAAGCCCGCAATTCCTGTGCTAAAGTCTTCCCCGGTCGCCGGATACGCGTATTCGTGGCCTTCCTTAATGCCCGAATATCCTTTATACTTTGTCCCCGAAAAGTCGCTCCTTCCCCGCGCAACGCCCGTTTTACTGCCTCCTCAAAGTCTGCTTTGTTCTGAATAATGTTGTCAATATTCGGAATTTCACCCTCGCGGGATACCAGAGCGTCAAAAAAGTCCTTGACCTCGCTGCTCGCATAATCGCGGTTGTCATCATAAACGCCCAATACCCACTCTTTGGCTTTCTGAAACAGCCCCCTCGTTGCAATCGTCGGCGCCGTATCGGTATTCAAATAGCGGATAAAGGCTTCGGTCAGGTTTTCCCAGTCTTGGTCTTGCATATCCGCAAAACCGGTTATATCGTGCTTTCCCCGTTTTGAGAGCCACTTCATCACCCCTCGATCATAATCCGAAAAGCCGTATTCCTGTGCAACCCGGAAATGGTTTTGGAAGAAATGATGGCTTAATTCATGCGTCAACGTATCCGGCTTGACATCGGCAAACAACTCTATCAGCCGTTCCGACGGGTCGTATGTACCATGCACGGTTTCACCTCTTGATGACAATAAACGGTTATAATCCGTAACATCTTTCCCGTCAAAAATAACATACCCTTCGCCGTCTACTTTCCCATCGTACTTTATACCTTTAATGCCATTCTCGGCTAAAAGCAGCGAAGCTTGCTTAAACGGGTCGTTATACTCCGCCACATTCCCATCGGCATCGAGTATAAATTCATCCATATATTTTGCAATTTTTTGATATATGTCTTCCCCGTCAATATCTTCGTCAGTTTTGAATGTTCTCAAAGAATCAAGAAACCCCTTTGCGGAGCTGTCTTTATTCATTTTTTCCAGTATTGACTTAACAAAATCAGATTGTTCACTAAGCGGCTTTTGTTCATCCAGCAACACATCGTCTTCCGGCACTTCCGCCTCATACTGCGCCGCCGTGTTCTGAACTTCAAAATCATCAGGATTGAGTTTTTGCATTTGTTCAAAAAGTGTCTTCGTCCTTTCTGTTTGTTGCAAAGTCCACAACGCGTCAGTATACAGCTCAAAGGTGTTTGCTTCACCAAAAACCATATTCGCCGACACCCCCAAATCGCCATACGACTGGGCTTTTTCAGCTCTTTTCTTCGCCTCTTTCTTTCTATCTTCGGATAATTGTCCGCCATAGGCTTCTATCTTTCTTTTCGCATCCTCAATATGCATATTTGCGATTCTAAGCGTACTTTCTATTTCTTCGCCAACAGTTTCTTTATCTCCATGATAATACTCTAAAAGGTTCGCGTATTTTTCAATCGCGCCGTCTTTGTGGAGATTGTCGACAAGTTTTCCTTGATACGTTACCGACTGCTGATTAAACCTATTGAAATACCGCACCTTGTTGGTTACCCGGTCTTTCAAGAGATAATTCCCCCAGCCGTGTGCCATAATGCCTTCGCCAGTTCCTTCAAATCTTTCAGCATCCAGATACTCTCCCTGCAACGGTTGTTTCATCGAAACATACGCCTTCGAAAATAGTTTCCCATTTTTTTGTCTTGCGGGGTTGACTTTTCCGCGAAGAACTGCTAAACTTATATTATGAATAGAGCCATAAGCCTGAGCAAAACTATTCTGACTTTCAGAAGTAACTTGCGTGTCAGCAGGCTCTATTCTTATTTGCCTGATTTTATTTCCTGCAAAATTATCGGTCGCACCGGCGTTTAAAGGAACATCTACATAAAATTCCACACTATATGGCTTTCCTTTATAAACCACCCCAGAATGATAAACATCCTGCCCCCTTACTTTTCCCTTGTGTTTTTCATCAGCAGAGCGAAAGCCCGAATATTTTGCACCTGAAACAATTTTTTCAATTTCAGGATACGCTATATTATTAGTCCTATTTCTAGCATTTTTAACAACTTTTTGTGCCGCGGTCTTATTAAAATCAACATTTGCACCTGTTGATTCTATTGTTATATTGCCTATTTCTTCAAATTTACCAATAAGCCAGTTTCTTAATTCTGTTTTCGTCTTAAAATCCGGTACAGCATTATCGGGAATATTTACCACATCCACCACCTCATTGTCATCGGCAATCGAATAACCGTCTTCACGCGTTGTCAGATTTTCTTTGCTAAACAGCACGCCTCTTTGGCTCTCCTCGCGGTAACGTTCCTCAGCCGTCATCTGCCTTTCGGTATTTCGCTCCTGCCACGCTTCGTTTATTTCCTCTTCAGTCATCGCTGCCGAAGTTTCGACAACCCTGTTGCCGATTTTAACGGCTCGAACGTTTGTCCGGTTGGCAATATTAAGGTTAAGCCAGTCGCGTTGAAATTCAGCCATATTCCCCTGATAAGCCCCGTTTTCTTTGGCTAATTCGTAGTCATTCTTCACCATCAGGCTCCAATATGATGCCTGACGCCGGGCTTCGTTCTCATCAATTCCGCTTTTAAGAATAACGCTCTTAACCCCGTCATAAAATTGCACTTCCGCTGCGGCATCTTCTGTCGGCAGATTTCTCGCCAATTCAATGCTTTTTTCATATTCTGACATCTGTTCGGGCGTAAATTTTTCCAATCCGTCCAGCGTCCGCCTTTCTTCATCGCGCAGAATATTAAGCATTTCATTCGTAGAGGGTGTTGCCGCTTTCGCCATTTTGTCGGCCGTCTTCGTATCGTAACCGTCTTCTATCGCTGCCTGACGCAGATTTTCACGCATCCGGCGGCGGTACAGTTCATAACCGACATTCGCACCGGCCGTTTCCAAAATCGCCCCGTAAATCGCCGCCGTTGACAGTCTGTCAAACTTCTCTTCCGGCGTGCTTTCTACATATCCCTCTTCCAAAAGAATGTCTTTTCCCTCTTGCAGGCTTTCCTGTACCGCCCCGGCAAACCCCGGTTCTATAAATCTTTTGGTAATCGGATAAAGCAAACGGTTCTGAATACGGTTCGTAACCCATTCAAACCCGGCTTTCTCCAACGCATACTCGCTGATTCCAGCAACCGCTCCGCGGTATGTGGCCGTATCATACGGCGCCCCTGCCAGCGTCAGATTTTCATACATACTGGTTCCTGAACTTAACCCGAATATTTTTGCCAAATCCAGCGCAAACCTTTTGTTTCCCAGCCCCCATGCCAAAAACATACTGCCGATGGATACGGCGCCGCTGCCAAGATTCTGCGCTATCTCCGATTCCTCTTCCCCAATGTTGAACATCGCCTTGTCAAGCAGGTTGCGATTTCTTTCTACCGCATCTTTCCTTAACTCCAAAAGTGCGCCGGGATAATCCATTCCCTTTTCTTTGGCAACGTCATACGCTATTTCCGCGCCGGTATTTTCCGCCCATTCTTCCAGCCGCAGCAGGCTTCCTCCGGTCAGGTCTACCGTTTGATTGGCAGCGGATTTCAACAGCGTTTTCGCAAAACGCCCTGTCGATTTCGTCGGGTCAAAAACATATTTGTTCCAAAATTTCTGGCTGTCTGTATATTCGTTAATCTTTTCAAACTCTTCCTGCCGGGCGGCTGAAATCTGCTGCGCCGGGGTATAGTCTTCGGGAACCGTAATCAGGCTGTTTGTTTCAGCCACATAGACGTTCTTTTTCTTTACTTCCTTTTCTTCCGTCCGGCTGCCGGTAATGTTATCCGGCACGGTTACGGAAAAGTCCGTTGTTTTGCTTCCTGTAATGTTCATTTTATTTCCCCGGTCTTCTGATGTCTTTTAAGTTGGTTCTGGCACGTTCCAATTCCTGCTGCGTAATTATCCGTCCGTAATAATTGACTTCATCCACAACCGGAAACTGGTCGTAAAATGCCGCACTGACAATAAGGTTGATTTTATCCTGCGAAGCATTGCTCGCCGAGGTCAGCCCGTTTGCGCGCAAATACGGCAGCAATACGTCAAAAGAGGTCAAATCGTCCACATACGGGTCTTTTGCGGTAAAAAGCCGCCACGCCCTTATCGCTTTTCCCATTGCCATGTCTTCGTTTTTAGCCAGCGTCTGTACCTGTGCAAGCGCCTCACTCCTGATAACGCCGTCATATTTCCTGATGGTCGTCTTGTCGGTTGCCGCAATATTCGGATTGTTCAGCGCCGCGGTATATAATGCATGCAACCCTAGAATTTTGGATTTCTCTTCTTTTCTATAGGTCAGCACCCCCTTTTCCTGCTTAAAATTAACCCCCGACCCCAAAGCCCTGTTTCTCACGTTCTCTGTCATATTGACCCCAAACGGTGCATCTGCCGCCGCACGATACTGTCTGGCCTGCCCCCGGATATATTCTTCCGTATATTTGGAGAGGTCTTTGCCGCCGCTCCAATCCTTTTTTACCGCCGCAGAAAAACTGTTGTTCGCATTCTGCCACGCATTTTTTTCGGACAAATCGGTTTCGTTAATATCCCCGTATTCGTTTTTAAATGTTGCCATTATTTTAGAAAGGTTATTGCTGAAACTTGTATCGGCAACCAAGGCATTAAATGTTGAAATCGCATCGTTAACATCCTGCCCCGTCTGTCTGGCAAGCGACGTTACGGCATTGACGGCCGCATCATAACTTAATTGCCCTGAATTATACGACGCCGCTATTGCCTGTTTTCCGTCTTCAAAACGATTTTTGTAAACAGATTCGTTATGCGAGGCAACCAGCGAACGTGTCTTAAGTTTGTTTTCATCATCCAAAACGCTGTTGTCAACATCTTCCAGCGGAATAATCTCCATCGTATCCATTCTGTACGCAAAACCCAACTGCGCATCGGATTGTATCCTGTTGTCCCGCTCTGTTTTATAGCTTTTGACCTGCTCTTCGCGCAAAACCGATGCAGCCTCCAGTTTTGCCAGATAATCGTCGTCATAAAAAACCTTGTCGTCAAGCCGCGAAATCATCTGGTTAAAGTCCATATCCTGTTCAAGTTTCAGTTCCGCCGCTTCCGATTTTTTCTGCGCCGCCGCCCTGGCCTTGGCTTTTTGTTCCTGCTCGGCTTTCCGCAGCTCCGCAACTTGGGCATATATGGGATTCTTTTCTGCCTGCGTCAGCGTATCGTCGCTTGCAACCCTCATTCCGACATCCTCATAATCACCGGGATTTTGCAACAACTCGTTTTTATACTCTGCCGCCTTTTCTGTCCGAATATCGGTTCGCCTGTCAAAATAATCTTTAATGCGCTGGCGGACGGCACTTGACGTTGAGGAACTGACTTCCGCCTGCGTCATCAGTTCGTTAGCTGTTCCGTACGGGTCTTCGCTTGCTAAAATCTGCGGCATATTCACGCGTATAAATTCATAGTCAATTCCGCTTGTACCGGAGGATTTTCCGTTTTTCCCGCCGGCCTGCGCGGATAAAGCCGTTGCCTTTTTCTTGCTGATAATATCATTGGCGCGCGTCAACGTGGCCGAGTTCATATTGGCACTGTGCGCTGCCGTAAAATTATACGCGGTTTCTTCAATTTCGTCTTCGGTAACAAGATTGTTTAATTTCTGCGTCAGTTCGCCAATAAGCTTATTGTTAATGGACGCATCACTGCCGGGTTTCGTCTTTTCCACAAAATCATTATATCCTTTATAGTTCTTATTTTGCAAAAGCCGCCGTTCCGCAGAGGCTTTGTCAAGTTTCTCCTGATAATATAAAGCAAGCGTTTCTTCAAAATCATCGGTAAAAAAATTGTTTCTGGCCGTCCTTTCGGCCTTTTCCAGTGCAATTCTTTCCCTTTCCCGCGCAAGATTATAGTTTCGCGTTTTGTTCCTGATGTCGTTAATGTCAACGCCGTACTTTGCCAAACTCCCCCCCGCCGTATCCACAAACGACAGGGCAAAATTAGGGTCTTTGGTAAAAAGACCTCCTACCAGATTTTTAGCATATGCCTCTTGTAGGCTGTTTTTCTGGTTGACGTTCATATAGCGGTCATTCCTGACAAGATTCATTCCTGCCGTAAAATAGCTCGCCGCCGCATTAGCATCACCGCTCTGTGCTGCTGCCGATACCATTTCGTTTAACGTCCGTTCCGTCTGGATAACGGCAAAGTCATTCATCTTCTTTAGATACACCTTTTCGTAATTGGTGTTCATATTCCGTGTCCATTCCTGTTTATAACGGCTGTTATTGTAAGATGACGCCCATATCGTATCGTCCAGCGTTTTCGCAAACGCCTCATCATATTTGTTTTTGATTTCCTGCAACTGGCACGGGTCGGTCGCAACGTCCATTTCATGATACATCTGGTTAGCCAGATTGTCATATTTCGCCTGATATTCCTCAAACCGCAGATTCTGATACGTCTTCGTAAAATCCGCCGCACGTTCGGTTATCCCCGCAACGTCGCGCAAAGGCGATTGCCAGCTTATCTGTGGCACCTGCGGCGCTTTCGCCCCTTCAACCATTCCCTGCCTGACCGGCTGTATCCCCGGAGTTGTCTGTCTGTTTGCCATTGATTACCCCACAAAAAAAGCCCCGTTTCCCGGAGCTTGACTTTAAAAACGAATCTTATATAAAAGAAAAACCAGTTGCTGGGACAACTGGTCTGTGTAACTCAGAAAGAAGCTGGACTGTAACTTCTTCCCTGATGGTTACAATATAGCACAAAAAAAACAAAAGTCAATACTTTTTATTTTGTGCTTAAGTCGGTTTCTTTCCCAACCGCCCAAAAGGGCTGAAAGGATAAGATGATGGACTTAATCAAAGTTTTAAGCATCTTGATTATGGTGCTTAAAATCATCATAATTATAATTCAATAGTTATGGTGGGGCGGGAGCAATCCCGCCCTTTGATTTACCATTTCCCTCCCGCTGATGTAAAGCCTTGTGCAAAAGAAAGCGGCGCCGTCAAAAGGCTCATGCCGAATTTGGCCTTGCCTTTCTTTTTCGCGGCTTTCGCCATCTGTTCAAGGTAGTAGGCCTGCGCTTCCATATTTTGCGCCGAAGATATACCCTTATAACGCAAATCAAGGGCATTCTGCTCCAAAACCGTCGCCTGTTGCCCCAAAACGCCGGCCGTCGTTGCGCTTCCGGCCATTCCCTGTTCAACCGCCGCCGCTTCGTTAGATGCCATTACCTGCCGGTTCCCGGTTCGCAACCGTCCTTCGTTTATGGCGGTTTCCAAACGCGTCCGATAAGCATTCTGCCGCAATACCGCCGCATTGTTGCCATACTGCGAAGCCTGAAAATTCCCTTCCTGCAAAGCGCCGAATCCGTTAAGAATACCGCTCACTGCGCTCAAGCCGCCGATTGCTCCTGCCGACATTATTCCGTCCTCCCCCAAAGGTTAAAATCAATTCCGTTAAAGTATTTTTTCATCGTTCCTTCCTGTTCAAAACCCAGCATCCGCGCCAACCGGTTCGCCTGCGTAAACCCCGCCTGCGTAGTCATTTCCACGCGCTGCGCCTCGCCGTTTATAAAAAAGCCGTCGATAACCGCCTTCATCTCGCGAAACATCGCTACCGCCTTGTCCCGGCAGTCCGCGCCGATAAGCGCAGCCAGCCAGACCCTGCCCCCGTTTTCAAAAAACGGCCTGACAATCGCCAGCACCCTCTCGCCGTCCGCAAAGACAATCGTATCTTCGTCGTCAAACAGATGCCAATGTTCTCTGTCTTCCGCCTTTTGTTCCGACTGGACTTTGATTTTTTCCAAATCGCCCTGTTGAAAATGCCTTATCATAGCCCGTTCCCCGAAGTCGTCATTTTCGGCGCAATCGCCAGAATATTCATCGGAAACGCCGAATCGTTGTAAATCAGAATTTGCGCTCCTTTTTCCTTAATGGTTGACGTGTTAAAGCTTACGGGAATCTCCTTGTTGCCCGTATAAAGCGGCGCGCTCTCGTTCATGGCATCGTCTGTCAGGCGAAAGTAAATATCCTGCAACCCGCTGAAATTCTTTCCGATTTTGCCGCCCAGCGTCCGCCATAACATCAGCGTTACATGGTTTATGCGCTGCACATCGCCGACGCCCTGCCCGTTATTCCCCGGAATATAAAGCGTCTGCGGAATATAGGCGCTTTCCACCGGCAATCCCGCCATAACCCGTTTTGCCGTCGCACTGATGGCAATGCTTCCCCCGGACACAACCTGTCGTTCGCACTCTGCCCCGTCCGCCATTATGACAACTTCTTTTCCCTCCAGATGTTCCAGCCCGGTCAGTTTCGTTGCTGTGCTTCCCGCCTTTCTCTCCCAAGTCAATGCCCCGTCGGCAAAAAAAGCGTTCTCCTTCATATACTGCACCTCGGCCTTTTCTTTTTCGTCAAGGTTCGTCATGTTGCGTATCGCATCGGGATAAACAACCGGAACGCCGTAATCCAGCCACTCTATGCTGCGGACTTCCCTGCCGTTCACCGTCCGGCTGACTTCCAGCCACAAATCGTCAAACGTATTGTCGGGGTTCGGAACAACCGCAAGGCTCCTGACTTTTCCGCCAAGATAATGCTGATGCATCGCAAATACTTTTTGCTCGGATGAAAACGTCATTCCTGCCAGTCTGCCGTCTTCCAGCGCAAACCAGACAATCTTGTCGGGATATTCCTGATACGCCATGTCGACAATCCCGGATTGCAGCAGGTGCTTTCCCCAAATCGACAGGTCTATCGGGTCATACGCATCATTTTCATAAGAATAGACTATATCGCGGAAAGAACTCCCGCTGGCCGTAACAAACAAAACGTGCGCCCCGATTTTGACCGGATTAATACGAAGCGAACCGACAGAAGATATTTGTTTAATGACAACATTGTCCGGCGACAATGCAGAAGCCGGAGAAGAGGCGTCAATATAAAATTCCCCCGTATTCGTACCGACAAACAGGACATTCCCGGAACAAAGCCATCGCCCTTCGTTGTATCTGCCGCTCGTAACCGGAACCGTAATCGCGTTTGTCGCCAGAACTTCGCCGTATTCCTTGTCAGCAAAATTGTTATAATCGTCCGAACAGGACAAACAGACTTTCGGGATTCCCGCATCGTCCAGCATAAAGGCGAACCGGCCGCGGAAAAAATCTCCCGTCATCGGATACCTGCCCTTGTGCAGCAGCCCCAGCTCCCAGTAAACCGTCGGGCTGCTGACAACCTCATCAGGCATTCGCGACGTTACCTCCGCTTTGGCCGTTTTGTCATCCGTAACTTCGGTAATGCGGGCAATGCCGTACCCGGCATGAAGATACGTCCATTGTACTGCCCCATCGCTCCTCGTTCCTTCGGTATGGCTGGGCGTATTGTCGCCGGTCGTACCCGCCTCAACCGCCTGATAGTATTTGCCGTCGGAAATGCGGATTTCATCTTTCTGCACCGAGGTTTTGGACGTCCAGTGCCGCGTGTTGGAATCATATACCGTCAGCCGCACCAGCCGCCCCTCGTCCGTGTCCGAAAAGATGCCGCTGTCTGCCGTCAGCGTTATTTCCCCCGTTTCCGCGCTTGCCTTAAGGCCGATTTCCGTCGTATTAACGCTTTCCCACGGCCCGTTTTTCAAAACAAACTCGCCCAATATCCAAGTGTTAAAAGACATCCTCAATAAAGTCCGTATCGGATGGTTGGGATGGAAAATATAAACATAATCTCCGTTTTGAATGGTATTGATACTGTCAACTTCGTCCTGAAGATACGGTGCCGATATTTCATAAACATCGCCCGAATCTTGCAGCAAGATGCCATGGTTGGCATAAAAGCGTATATACTTATGCCCGAACTCAATAACATAACTGTTGCTTTTGTTAATAATGCTTGTTTTCAGAATTGACATCATCCCTCCAGTTTGAGGATTAAAACGCCGTTGGTTCCGTCCTGATAGGAATCGATATATTCCGTGCGGTTTCCCGACCCCCGGCCATAGCCGCCATATACCGAAGCCCCCGCTTTTCCCGACCCGCCTGCATTCCAGTCGTAATCGCCCTTTATCCCGTTTGAACTGAACTCAAGTTTATCAAGATAAGTTTCATTAATTTCAAATTCTCCGGCCTTGCCGCCATAAAATCCGTCCCCGTTCACAAAGTAGGCACCCCCTCCGCCTTCCGCCTTAAAAATATACTCGTTGCCAAGTTTCAAATAGGTATCGCCGCCATTCTCCGCGTTTTCATATTCCCCAGTCCAGTTGCGCCCGTTTTTGCCGAGGCCGCCGTTGGCATATTCATATGTTCCGGCCGGAAGGTTAAATACGGCGTCTACCGCCGCGGCGCTCGCACCGGGATAATTAAGCACCGACAGCGTATAATAAGCGCCTCCTCCGCCGCCGACGCCCGTAATGCGGTATTTCCCGGCCGGAAGCTGTATTGCTCCCGATGTTTCCGCTGTAATGTTCAGCCCGTCCCCCTCAAAAGGAACCATCGTCAGCCGTCCGTTGTTAAATAAAAGATAATATGTCGTATCTTCATATATATAAATTATTCCGCTGCCGCTCACTCCTTCATACACGGCCGTCCAGTTTATCGCCTGCCCGTCTTTGACGGTAATCGTGTCGCGTTCAACCGAGTTCAGCAACAGTGTCGCTTCATCAGAAAACTTAACCACTGTCAGCGTAACGTCTTTTTCGCCGATTTCTTTAAGCGTTACCGTTCTGGTCGCCGTATCGGCTGAAGCCGTAAAGGTTTCAATATATTTTTCATACCCCGGACAACTGACTTCCATATCAACCCGGCTGCCATCGTCAACCACAATTCCAAGGCTTAAATACTGCGGAATGTTCCCCGGAAACATCTCGACATATTTTAATTCGCAGACTTGACCGTTGATTTTAAGCACAGGCGGATTATTTTCCGTCGTTCCCAAAATTGTAATGTTAAGATTAATTTTTCCCAGTTGTTTCCTAAGCGCGACAAAATGGCTGCCGCCGCGCCGCCGGAGGCTCCCCTCAATTAAGGGAATAAAGTTCTTGCAGAGCTTTGCCGAATAATTGTATTTATCCCAGTCCAGCCTGCCTTCAAGCTGCGGCGAAATTTCCCCGCCGTTAAACTGCGTTAATGCCGGTTTAATCCCCATAGCCCCAAGCCTCCCGTACCGCTACCCAGCTGTTGTCGCCAAACGCCTGCGTATCCTGTATGATGTCATTATGCTGCATCGCCGAATTTATCGCCTGCGTAAACTGGCTTTCAAGCAGCTGGTACAAATTCAGATTTTTGTGTATTTTGGTCGTCAGTTCCAAAGCAAGTCGGGCTGCCAGCGCTTCCCTGAACTGCGGCGGATATTTCGTCGCATCGTCAATATCTGCCACATACGTCAAAGGCAGCGGATTGCAGCACGCCTCTATTTTATCGCCCAAAATAACATATCTTTCCCCCGACGACATTTTCAAATCCCGCAAATCCGGGAATTTATACATCTCGCCGACAGAGAGTACCGTAATCAAATCGCCGGGCATCAGAAACCGATACCGGCGGAATGTTTCCGTTTCCTCGTCCAGCGGTGCCAAATCCGCCGTTTTGACCGCAAACCGCCAGACATACATAGAAAGGAGGCTTCTCCTGACGTCATCATAAATAAGGTTAAACGATATTCCATGCGGCCGTTCGTTCTCTGAACTTATCGGCTCTTCGCCCAGCTTCAGCAGCGCCCTGTTTATAATTTCCGTATTCAAAGCCTCTCTCCTGTTTTATAACAAAATTAAAAGCCGCCGTCAGGCAGCTTTTTTATCTCGGCAGATATTCTGGAGTTACCCTTGCGTTTGTAGTTTCGCCGGGTGTTTCATTGCTTTCGCCGGTTCCGAGAAGTTTCGCCGTAACAAACGTCTTGACATCTTTCGGCAATGCAAACGAAGCCACAACATCGCCGGCCTTGACATTGGAAGCGGCTTTGCTGACAAATGTTACGCATTCTTCCGTAACATTATCCGGGGCATCTCCCTGCAACACCTGTACTGTCGTTGCCTTAAAAGTTTCGGCATCAGCAATGGCAACAAGGTTAATTGCCAGAGCTCCCATTGTCCCGCCGACGTTTACAACGCCCGGCGTATTGGCGTAGTTTAAGTCTTCGTCATAGACTTTAAGCGTTTTTTTATACATCAATTTTCTCCTAAACGTATTATAATGTTATTTCGTTAATTACAGAGTAACGTGAGGCTCCGTCCCGTCTTCAAAGTTATAAGACGTGATAATCTTGACCTTATTCCAGGTGTCAATCGTACGGTTGAAATCCCTGTCGGTTACATTCGTCTGCAAAACGGAAGCCTTATACTTGTTCAAGAAAGACAGCATCCGCGGATGGCACATAATAAACGCGCGCGACCCGGTATCCGCTCTTGCCGAAAGAATCATGTCATCAATCATTTCCGCTGTCGGAATATGGCTCTTATCAATGTTGACAATCGCCGCAACGCCATCCTTATTGGCAAGCTGATACCCCAGATACCCTTTCAGGCGCATACCGTAAACCAAAACGCCTTTTTCATTCTTATACAGCGCTCCGTCATTAATCGCTTTAATATCAAGCAACGTCTTTGAACCAAGACCGCGGGCATTGTATAAACCGATGTTCTCACCGGGAATTTCGCGAAATGCAATCATGGAAAAACCGGTTCCGGAGCCTCCGGCATCGTTAACTTTTCCTTTATCAATCGCAAACTGGCGAATGTTATTGTAAATAATGTTCTTCTCGGTCTGCATACCGGCTTGTCTTAGAATCAGAGGAATTTTTTTTCCGAAATACTCATCTTTGCCAATAGCAACGATGGTGTCCTCTCCCGCTTCCAATTCAGCACCGGTAATCTGCAAATCTACTTTTTTCAATTCACTGTCAACCGTTGCTTTCGGCAAGGGAGAGTTCATATCCACCGTTGCCACATTTCCGATATGCGTAACCTCTTCATAAGCGTTCCACATCCCATGGCTTGCCGGTTCAAATCTCAACAAGTCAAGAATCTGTGTATCTTCAAGAAGGCTATTGACCATGTGTTCCTGTTTTTTTGCCAAACCGATGGCAATTTCTTTTAATGTGCCGCTAATATATTCTTCAGTCATTGTCTTTTCCTTTCATAATTTCATGTGCTATACTAAAAAAGCTAACTTTTTCCTCATGCCCGCCTTTGTTTCCTGCCGGGATGTTATCTTCCGAAATTGCCTCGCCCAGACGTTTCATCGCCTCCATGTATTTTTTCGGCGCAATCGTCATTCTGACGGCGGCAAGGTCTTCGTCATCCAAGCCCAGAAGCTTGGCTCCTCTGTTCATGAGTTCCGTATTTTTTTCAGCGTCGTCGCCCCATTCGGCAATAACGCTTTCCTCCTGTTTCTTGTTTTCGGCGTCAATCAAGGCGTCCGCAGCTTTCTGTTTTTCCTTAATCAGCTTGTCAAAACCGGCGACCAGCGCTTTGGCCTGTTTTGAGGTCTGATTGGTTTCAAACATAAGTTTCTGAATTTCCGCCTTATCGTTGTCATTAACGCCGATGTCATACTTGTCGGCTGTTTCCGGCCGTCCAAGTTTGGCGTAAAGTTTGTTCCAGGCTTCCGCATCATCGTCCGCCGGGATAGAGATTCTTTTACTCTCCATATTTTCGAGTTCGCGATAGGATTTCAAAAGGTCTTTGGGAGCTTTCCAGCCCTTGTCGCCGACGTATTTTGTTTCCTCATCGGAAAATCCCTCCCATGCAGATTGTGAAGATTTGTCCGCTGTCCCTGTTTGAGGCATATTTGAGTTATCGGAGGTCGCCCCAACCTCCGGCTCGTTTAAATCTGTCATCTGAAAAATCCTTATAAATTGATGTTTTCTTCGGTTATCTGAAATTCGTCCATTTGCCGCTGCCGTGCCGAAAGCAGGTTGAATATCTGAATTTCATCCATCGCCAGATGCTTGACAATCAGGTCAAACACCCGGCGGCGCCCTAAAAGGAAAGCTGCCGAACCAACGTCAAAACGGCAGTTGGCGTCATACAAACAAGGTACGCCGTTATGTCCGATTTCGCCCCTTGCATTGCACTCGTCCCTTAAATAGGCAAGGACTATTTCCGCTTCCGGCTTTAACTTGCCGTCTTGCAGAAACAAATCCCTGAAAGCCTTTGTTACGGAGTATTCGTGTTTAATATTTCTTTTAGAACTCAATTCCGTTGCTCCCCAATGTTACGCCCAGCCAAACCCCGTACCTTTCAGATTTTTCATTGATTTGGTAACGACTTCGCTGGCATTAAGCAAATTCTCTGCCGCCTGTGCTTGCGCCCGTTGCTGTCCCAATGCCGCAACCTCGTCGCGCGACCTTATCGCCGCCACGTCAACGTCGTAATAATCGGCAATCTGCCGCAGGGCTTCGGGGAAGTTCAGAATGTCAAGAGAACTTGGGTCGGCTTGTGCCATCGTCATCGTCGCTTCTATGGTCTTGTATAAGCCGAGGATGCGGGACGATTCCTGCATATGCACCGCCGGATTTTCAAACTCAATCGCAATGGAACCGTCTTCCAGCAATTCGTCGGGAACTCCGTCCAGCAACCCGTACTGCGAAAGGATGTCCAGTTCTCTGGTTATCATCGGATAAAGCCATTCCGCCGCTATCCGCTCGCACATCGGCGCCAGCAGCATCGCCTTTTCGACTTCGCGTTTTTCCACCTCGGTCGCGGTCATTTCCTTGTCCTGCGTCAATGCCTGAAACAACGGGATTAAAAAGGCCTGATTGATTGAAGCCCTGACGTCCTGCTGCATTTCCAGCGTAATGGCAAGATTGTTGCCGTACTGCATAGACGCCGCTACCGGCCGCCCCTGATTGTCCATACCGCCGCGGATAATCGCGCCCGCCTGACCCAGCTTTCCAGAATCAAGCATCGTATTTCCGACCAGAACCGGCGGATTGGCCTGCAATTGTCCGGTACGCAAAATGGTCTTTCCCATCTCATTGGCGGTCAGAATGTCATTAAACGCCTGCAACCCCGGACTGTCGCCGTAAGGCGTTCCCTCCAGCGCCAGAAAACGCGGCGCCATATAAGGCATTGTCCGATAACCGCCCTCTTTGATGACCTTATCGCTCTCCACCTCAAGATGATAGCTGGCATATTTCATTCCGGTATAGTCTTTTGCCCGCGGATTGCGGTCTTTTCTCGGCTCTACGGCATGCACAAAACAAAACTGGCGTCCCGGTTCCTTTGAGAGGCATTTTTTTATGTCGTCAGACACGGCATCGCCATAAAGCTCGTATGCGTCCTTGGCCGAAAGCTTAAATTCGCGGTAAACCGTGTCAAGAACGCCGTGAGGATTCCGTCCGATATAAATCTCATTGGCTGGAACAGCCCGGTAAATTATTCCTTTGCCGACATTTTCCTCAACCGACCAGTACCCGGTACCGTAAATGCCGAGCTGATTAAACAGCACATCGCTTTCCGAAGCAAAATTGGACGAAGGCGCATACCGTACCCGGAATAACAAATCCGTCGCATACTGCAAATACGCCTTAACCGCGTCGTTATTTTCCCATTCCGGCTTTGACGACTTCAGGCGGTGCCAGCGTTGCGTTGTCGGCACCAAAACGCTTTTAAAGGACGCGGAAAAATACGTCAGCGCATTCCGGGGCGTATTGTCAAAAACGTTCTGCCGCCGCCTCCGTTTGTCCTCCGTCCAGATTTCCGGCGAAAAGGAACACATTTCCGCAAGCTTTTTCCAAAACGGCTCCAAATCTTTCCGGTAATCCTTCAGCGACTGAAGGCGGCTTTTAATATGTTCGTTTAACTTTTCCATATTACTCCCCTAAAGCGGTTTTGCGTACAACGTTCCCCGTCATGGACAGGTTCCCGGCAATAAACTGGCTCTGCGAACCGCGGCGTTTACGCCTTGCCCGTTCCATTGCCTGCGTCTGTTCGGAATTGCCAATAACCGTCGGCGTCGTTTCTATCACCTGCGGCGTAACCTTCGGACTTGAAAATAAACTACTCATCACTCACCCCGTATATACATTGTCATCCACATATTCCGCCTCGTCATACTGCCGATGTACGAGCGAAGACGGATAAAACCTCTCGGCAAAAGTTAAAGCAAGGGCGTCCCCCACATCGGTAGAACGCCCCAGCCTCTTCTTTATTTCCTCTTTTTTTTCCAATAATAACCGTCCCAGTCTGTCATAGCTTTTGTTTGGCGCGGTCAAATCTTCCGATAATCCCTCACAGTCAACCAGACTCACCGGCAATTCGGCAGTCAGCCACTCTTTGAGCCTACCCCACATCTCTGCCCGCCGATTACAGTATTTTTCCTGTTCCTGCGCTGCTTCGCCGAAATTAACCGCCCGCACAACGCTGCCGTATCCCCTGTCATACAAAATATCAACCACACCGCCGCCTACACCGCCAACGTCAATATTGACTATCGCCGGATGTTCGTCATGTATAATCCCGACAACCATATTTGCCACCTGTACCACATTCAGTTTGGCATAGGTTTTAATTTTATAAGCCTTGCGCCCCACTCTCCTCGCAACCGCCGTCTTGTCGTCGCCGAACCGTGCCACGTCCACCCCGATAATCAGCGGCAAATCAACCGTAGCAGAGTTCTCAATTTTTGTTTCCAGTGCCCGATACACTTCCGGGTAGCCGATAAGCTTCGTGTCGCCTTCCTGCACAGGCTCCCCCGCCCAGACATGGAGCCATTGTTCGTAATTCTCCGCCTTCATCCTCTCCGCGATTTTTTTCATTTCCGGCGGACAATAGAGGTTATCAGTATAGTTGACTTTCTGCACATAAACGTCTTCATTCGGATTTCTCGCCAAAGCTACCCATATCGGGTCGTTTTCAAGCTCGCGGTTCATGGAAATCCATATCTGCGCGCCGGGCTTGCGGATGGTCGGGTCAAGAATTTCCCAGCTCTTTTTAGAGATTGACTGCCCCTCTTCTATCCAGCATATATCCACGCCTTCCAGCGACTTGATGTTTTGCGCGTTGTTATCCTGCAACCCCTTAAAAATAAACCGGCTTCCGGTCAAAAGATTTTCAATTCTGTCCTCATAAAAGCGGAAATCGTCAAATCCCCAGTATTCCGCCCGGTCTTTAAGCAGTTTATAAACGGAATCCTTTATGGAATTCTGCACCTCGCGCACACAGGCAACCAAAAGCTTCCCCTGACGGGCTAAAACCAGCAACGCATCGGCGAACCCGTAAGACTTTCCTCCGGCACGCCCGCCATAATACAGCTTGTATCTCACCTCTGGCATAGACAATAGCGGGGCATACTGCTCTTGTATCTCAACCCGTATTTTTTCTTCTTTTATCCTCTTTGCCATTAGCGAAATTTTAACCTTTTTTACCTTATAATGTATAGACAAAATATCTTTCCAAATCAGGTATAAACCCCGTATTTTTTGACACCCAAACGCCTAACATATTGTTTTTATTAGTAGAAGTTTTTGTCAAAAACGACTTTCCGAATCACTGTTTTATAAAATTCAGCCTACCTCCCCTTGCCCGCTGCCCTGTTTTCTGGCGGCCGCGTTTCTGCAAAAAGAAGTATCTTATTGTTTTTATTTAATTTTAATACTTGACAGAATAATTATAGACTAAACTTTTTGTATATAAACCCGTATTTTAGCGTACCCAATTATCCGTATTTTTACTATGTATTTGTTTTAATTTCGTTTTTATTTGACACAATTTTTCACGCAACCCTGTATGGTATCGAAGGCGGTATGGTTGTTTGTGGTTTGCCAACCCGGCGCGCCCCCACCCCCTCGTTTGGAAAAAAGAATGCTTTTCCCTTTGGCTGCCTTGTGCTGTGCCGCCTGTATTCCCTGCGTTTCCTTGTGGTTTGCCTGCCCTGTGTTACTCTTTGCCCTGCCTGCTTCAATCCTTTGCTTTGGCTGTATTCCTCGGCCTGCCGCGCTTCTTTGGCCTGCCTAATTTCTTCCCGTGGCTGGCTATTCTTTTAGGCTTGGCAAGGGTTACGACATCCGCGGCGCCTGCTGTGCTGCTGCTGACAACTTCCGCGTCTATCGTGGGAATTTCCGCGGCTTTCCGGCTCTTCGTCTGTGCATTGACATAAACAACAAGCGCAGTTTTTGGGGCTTTGTCCCGCATATCCTCAATTTGCTTAACGTCGCGCCAGTCGTCCTTAATATTAGAAAGCCAGAACACCGCACCGGCCGAGTTTTTAGTTGCCAAAACCGGCTCCCAGAACCTTTGAAGCCTTAGTTTTGCACGCTTTACCACCCGCGCAAACGTTGGCTTCTGTTCATATTCCCATAGCGAGCAACGACTTTCAAACCCCAAAAAATAGGCCAAACCGGCAGAAGTCGGCATCTCATCCCTATATATAGGCTTCCCTTGTTTATCTAGGACTACAAGGCCGTTCTTATCGTGCAGCGGTTCGGGGTTTTCAAACTGCGCAAAATACTCGTCAATCCGCTTTTCCATCTCTTCAGGCTTGCCGTATTTCGCTACATTCGCCACTTTTTAAACGCCTCTTTTCGTCCGTTATTCCCGATTATTTCCGCATATACGAAAAAAAGCCCGCAACTTTTAACGCTGCGAGCCTTTAAAAACCTTTGTTTTGACATACTTATTTCCATTTATCATATTAGCACCATTTTTTTGCCAAACAATTTATTTTTTTGCCCTGTGCATAACTTAATATTATACATACTAAAAGAATGTATAATATTTTATAAATATTTGATTTTACATTAAATTTTTATATTGACATTTGCTTTATTTTGTCGTATAATACACATAATAAAAATAAATAACAAATGTTTAACCTTCGGTACGACCGATAAACTTTTAGGAGATTTAAAAATGTTATATTCGGAATTTAAAGAAATTACGGCAAGAGAGCTTAACGAATTCACTAAACAATATTGTTTTTGGGCGTTTGGTCGCGACCAGCTCGAAAAAAAGCTCCAAGAACTCGGAATCACCGAAGAAGAGTTACAAAAAGAATATGTTTCTTTTTATGGCGGAGCAATTAGAGCCGATAAAGTGGCAGACTATAATAAAATGGCAGACAGACACGACCAGCAATTGAAAGAAAATATGAAAAATTTTAATTTTGCTTATTCTGCCTTCCGGTGTGAACTTGCTAATCACGAATACGGTTACACATACAACGAAGAACCGGCGCTTAATGCTTTAGGCCTGACCGCTCGCGAAGTTGTAGAAAATGAAGTATTAAACCGCGCTTTTTGTAAAGCTGTGCAAGAAATCAAAAGTCAAGAAGAGTAGTAAGTAAACGGCTAAAATAAACTTTTAACCGCTTTTTAATCTTTAACGTTTACAATTTTAAGAAAGGAGCTATACAATGACTGAATTTTTAAGAATTGGCGGAATAAATCACGAACGTTATGTCGGAATTTCAAAAGAAGACGGCAAAGCCTATGATTTTTATATCTTGAATTTAGACGGATACCGCCCCGCCGAAACCGCTGAAGAAGAGGAAGCCTGCTTTAAAAAAGCCGAAGAATATTACCTTAATTGCGCCAAATGCGTACGAACCGGAGATTTTAGCATAGAATACTACGACATAGACGAGTGGGACGTTGAAGATGAAGCCGCCCGCCTTTTAGAAGAATAGGAAATTGCCATGCCGATTATAAACAAAGGGTATTTAACCGGGCTTGAAATAAAAACCATCCGCGAAGAGCTCGGATTGACACAATCCGAGTTTCAACGGATTCTGAAAGTTAAAAATTACCGGACAATCCAGCGTTGGGAGTATGCCGATTGCCGCGCTCCAATCGGCGCTTGCGATGAAATTATCGAACTGCTGAAAACCGCCTATATTGAAATCACCAACACCGTAGAATCATTGACTACCAAATACAAGCGCTGGGAGTATGCCGATTTCGCCTTAATCCTTTATCCTGAAGACGTTAAACGCAACGCCGCCGTCCGTAAGGTATACTGTCGTTTCATAGCTGAGGGAAAAAAAGCGCATCTGGTGCGTTTTGATGAAGAAGACTATAACAACTACCTTTCGGCGCAAAATCTCTCTGACTGTGAAAAAAACCGCGACGCGTGGGCGCTTTACCACTGGAAAAAAACTAAAGCTTAAGCTTCTATGACCTTTATTCTTAATTTTTTACGGTGCGTCAATTCAAGCATAATAGCAACGCTAGAGTTATCCAGGATATTTTCGTATGATTTTTTATACGCCTCTTCCAAAACTTTATCTGCCACATACTCAATAGGCACGCCGTTATGCGTAACTTTGCTATCCTTTCGCCTTATCTCCTCTTCAAGAGAACGAATTTTGTTTAATAAATAATCAATATTTTTATCACTTATCATTTTTCTTCCTTCCATAAAAATCGCAAAGCTCGTCCAGACCACGGCATAAATCCCGCTTGAGAGCATACACCATCTCACGGGATTTATTTTTTACCGGAATCCGCTCTTTTTCAATGACAACGTGTTGCACAATCGCCCAGTTGCAAAAAGAAACGGAACGAACCGCCTTGTTAAACCTGTCCTCGGCTATCTCACGGGCTTCTGTCGGTTGCCTAAATCCTTTACAGTCAACACGCGGGCGGCTTGGGTCAAGGGTGCGGATAATTCGCCCGGACTTTACAAAATCACGAAAAAGCAACGTTCCCGCCCGCAACCGGTCAACCGCTTTCCATCGCCCCTCCTCAATCCCTAAAACGCCGGTTTGATAATATCTCTCCAGAATTCCCTCTTCCATCGTCCCTCCCTATTTGTAAACCTCCAGCGCTATGGCTTTTAAGTCCGGCCGTTCTTTGATTTCCGCCAGTTTTACCTCTTTTGAGAAATAAAGCGGGCTTTCGGTTTGGCTCAACGAAACGCCGACTTTTCCCCACCGTGCGCTTATCGTAACCTCTATCCTGTCAGCCTCGCCCGGATATTCGGACAGGCAATCCTCAATAAACGCCCTGATTTTATCCCTTATCTCGTCCATAGCGTTTTCTCACATAAAATAAAAATTACGTTGTGCCATTTTTTCTTTATCGCGCGGATGCAAACCTCTCCAATATTCAAAATCCTCCAAACGCCTGCCCTTGACCTTCCACCCGAAATAAATCGAATGATAAATGGCCGGAACTGTTACCCGCAGACATCTGGCTGCCTCGCTGTACGATTCCCAAACTTCCAAAGTTTTGACATCTATAACCTTTTTCTTCATCGCGGCATACTCCACTGGCGGACAAAGCTTTCCAGTATTCGCTGGCAATCGCCGGATTTTGCCTTAACGCCTTTCAGCCCTGCGGCGGCCAAATCCTCATCGCTCGGAAATTCAAAATCGCGCGGCTGTTCGCCCCGGCGCGCCAAACGTCTGCGGCAGGCAAGCCTTAACCCCTCGTCAAAGTCGTTGACCTCTCCGCGCCGGACAAGCTCGTCCGCATCCCGGTAACAGTACAGGTTGTGGCGGCACCGTCCCAGCGCAATGTCCTCGCGAAAGCGCCGCTCCGGCAAATCTTCAACCAGTTCGCCCGGCGACTGATACGCAAGCGTGCGTTGGCTTTTGATGGCTTTCAGGATTTCCCTGATTTCTTTCGGCTGCGGCTCATACCGGCTTGAATTTTCGGCAATGTACCTGACAACCGCCGCCTTGGCCTCGTCCAGCGTCGCATCGCCCAACGCCTCCTTCCATCCCGCCAGCTGCATCTCGCTCGTCGGGTTAAATTTCGGAAACGCCGCCTTGACAGCTTCAACCCAGTTGTTAAATTCGTAGTTTTTCATCGCTAATCCTCAAAAAGCCTGTTGATTATTTCCTGCCGCTTTCGCTCGTCCTCCGCACTCGTTTCCGGCGGTTTCGGCGGGTCGTTCGCCGGTTTGTAAAACAGCTCGTTACCGTTGCAAAATCCCTGATAACCGGAATCTACACAGTGGCAAATCGCTTTTTTCGCCAGCTCAAAATCGTTTCCGGTCAGTTCCTTCAGTCTGGCAAGCATACGGCTGCGGCTCTCCGCCGTCTTGTATCGTCCGCCCTTTTTCCGGCTTTCCCAATAGTCAAACAAACTTTCCCAGTCAAAAACGTCAGAAAAAGAAATTTTTTCTTTTTGTTTGTTTTTCTTTTTATTCATATTCTTGTTTACGTTCTCGTTCAGGTTCTCGTTCGTTAACGGTTGTTTAACGTCCGATAACGTTCGTTCACCCTTGTTCGCCCAGTAGCTCTTTATAACCTCCTTGTTTCTGGCCGCCTTTTCCACAAATTCGGCATAATCCCTATCAATCTGCGATTTAATGAACCGCCAGACGCCAATGTCCGGATTCCGGTTGGGATACTGGCAAATCGCCATAAATATCTCCTGCGCCTTTTCCGGGGACAAATCCGATACAAGCTCGCCCCATTCTGGATATATGCGCGGTGAAAACTGTTTCGGCCGATATCTACTCATCTCAATTTCTCCCCAATACGTCAAAAATCGTCATCTGCCGCCGTGCCTCTTCCAGCCTTTTCTCCGATGCCGCCCAGTAGTCCGGGTCTTTCTCAACGCAGATAAAATGACGGCCAAGGTTATGACAGGCTACCGCCGTCGTACCGCTGCCACTGAAACAATCAAGGACAATGTCTCCCGGTTTGGAAAAATCCTCCAGAATTGCCTGAAACAGCTGCAAAGGCTTCTGCGTCGGGTGGATGCGCTTCCCTTTTTCATCTTTGCCGGAAATAAACCCCATATTGACAAACGTGTATTTTCTCACCGGATTTTTAAAACTTGTCCACGCCAGCTCACAGTCGGAAAATGGATTTTTCAAATCATATTGCCCGATTTTATCCCAAACCAGCCAGGCTTTTGTCGGTTTCAAATATTCGGTATAATAATTGCCGCCGAATATAATCTGATTTTTAGACACCCTTATAATCTCGTCAAAAACCTCTTTGTCCGGTATCTTGTCATTCCAGTCAAAACTGCCACGCTTGCTTTTTTGCACTTGCAGCCCGTATTCAGACGTAAACTTATTGCCTATCCCGTACGGCGGGTCAGTCAGCACCAAATCAACACATTTGTCCGGCAGCTGTTTTAGCACGTCCATACAGTCGGCATTTATTATCGTATCCATATTCTCGGTTAAGAAACTCATTTCCACTCCGCCCAATAAATTTTTGTTCCCTCTGCCCCTTTATCCCAGACATACCAGGCAAATTCCATCATCGGATTACCCATCCCATGAAAGTCAATCTTATTCGGAATTACGATAATTTTTGCCGGCGGATGTTTCAAAAAGAACTCTGCCCGTTTTTTGCCGCATAAATATCGTATCGGCAGTAAGAGGGCTAGGCTTCTTTCCGCCAATTCAAGCCCCTTTTCCATAAACTCATACGCCAGATTAAATGGCGGGTTGGTAACAATATTTTGCGCTTTCATCGTTTCAAGTAAAAAATCTATTCCCGCCGGACAGTAGCCGCGATTCACCAAATCTGTCGCATAAACCTCATAGCCGGCCTTTTTCAAGACTTCCGCCATATCGCCGCAGCCTGCCGCCGGTTCCCATATCTCGCCGTCAAATTTATGAAATCCCAGCAACACGCGCGTTACCCATTCGGGCGTCGGGTAAAAATTGTCCTTCTGCCGGTTCGCCCTATCGGTAACGATAATTTTCCGATTCTCCCCGCTCATCTCTGCCAATACCTTTCACTATATCCTTAATAGAAACAGGAAAGAGGCGGGCGTCCCCGAGTTCTGAAAACTGTGCTTATTCTGCCTGCTATTCATATTCGCACCCTCTTACCCCACACGGGCATCTTTCATAATATTGCTATAACCCAACCAAGGAAAAATATCATTTCCACTGCCAGCTCTGTCGCTATTGCACAGCTAAAGCGTTCCACTGTATCACAAGAAACCTTCCAACATCTTCCAGTAAATACATACTTTAAACTGCCTACAAAGTAGACCAGAAATAAAACACATAACAAAATCACTCGTTCTTCTCCTTATCCTTCAAAACGCGTGATGCCAAAGCCAGATACTTCAACAAACCCCAAACTATTTCCCCCCACAAAGGGCAAAGCACCCACCACCAAGACCAAGTGATACAACCGGTTAATTTAAAACCGATAAGCAGCATTAAGAGGGTTTCAGTAAAACTCATTCGCTTTTCTCCTTAATCCCGTAAAAGTCGTTCGCCGTTACCTCGCCTTTTGTATAAGCGACAATCTTTGCCATAGTTTCAGGCCGGGGGATTTTATTTTCATTAACATATCGTCGGATATACTCATACGGTAACTCTAAATCATTCGCCATTTGCTGAATTGAGATACTTTCTTTATCTAAAAAATTTTTTAGTTTCATTATAAACCTCCTAGCCACAAGGCTACACATCTAAAGTGTTAATGTCAACACCTATTTTGTGTTTTACAAACACACTTTTTTTGTGCATAATTAAGAGAGGAAGTATTAGGAGAAAAAAATGAATAAAATCAAAGAGCGTAGAGAAGCTTTAGGCCTATCACAAGCAGCACTAGGAGAAAAAATAGGCTGTTCACAACAACACATTCAGCGTTTAGAAAATGGCGGAGAAATAACTCCTGATAAAATACTCTCCCTTTCTGCTGCCTTAAATATACCAGTATCAGACCTGATTCCTAATAACCTAAAAAAAATTATTTTAGCACTGTCTGAATGTAATTACAATGCAAAATCTCCAGAAGATATATCCTTATCCGAAAATAAATTTATAGAAATAATATCCACAGCCTTTGACGTTTTTTATGATTGTATGTCTAAAAATCCCAAAGAAATTAAAAACATCGGACAGAAGATGGCTGAAATCTGTTTAAGCGCCACAAAAGTTGATACAACGGATAGAAAAGGGCAAATGCAAGCTTTAGTTGTAAACCTTTACACAAAAAAAGCCTGCTAACCCCAATACATATATTGAGTTATATACTAGAACAATTTTAGGAGAACTACGATGAAAAAAATATTTTTAATTTTATTGTTTACCTGTTTTTTTGCAGAACAAAATATGTGCTTAATTCCCCAGTATGATAAAATGCAACAACGTGGATGTTGTTCTTGGCACGGAGGCGTTTGTGGATGTTCCGGCGGGAAAGCAAGATGTTGTGATGGAACTTTAAGTCCTAGCTGTGGTTGTTAAGGAGATAAACCGCATGAAAAATAAAATTTTATATTTTTCTTTTTTTATACTGGGAGCTGTTTCTTGTTTAATCGCTAATAAGTTAATTTCCCCTGCACAAGCATATTATGGGGGATGTAATTGTAGCTACTATGATTTTTCAAGCGATGTCGAAAATGCTATTGATAGAGCATTATCTAGTCATAGCTTTAGTCATTATGACATATATAATTTTAGAAGCGAAGTAGAAAATATTATAGAAGATTGCCGTGCCAATGAATATGGGGATATAAGTTGCTAATTAACTTGACTGATAAAAAATTATAAAATAGCATATTTAGCGAGCTTAGAAAACTCAACAAGATACGCCGCCTAAGGCGGAGTCTGTGATATATTTAAATAAGCAGGCACGAATCTTGCGTGTTTTCTAGCTCCGCCACCTTAGCGCATAAGGTTTCCCTAGAAAGGAACAAGATATGGAAGAAGAAATTTATAAAAAAACCCTCAATTTTATTGCCGATAAACTGGAAGAAATTGTAAAATTTGTCCGAAATCTAACGGCAGAAAAAACAAGCCCCTGAATTAAGGGGCTATTTTTATTTATACACAAAATATTCCTTTTAACACATTTTTTGTGTTGACATTAACACATAATAAGTGTAAAACCATCCTCAGAACACACAAAGACAGCGCAAGCAAAACATCTGACAGCCGCCTTTGAGTGTCAGAGAAAGGTTTGGTTTAACACGCGCCACCCCTTTCCCGCCTTAACCGGGAGGGCATCAGACCTATCGCCCTCCCACCTACTCTGAAAGGAAAAGTAATGTTTAATAAAAAGACATCGAAAACTTCTGAAAAAGAAAAAGAGATTATAGAAAAGGAAACCCAAAAACACATCGCCGAGCTGGAAAAAATCTTTCCTGATTTGATATTCCTCGGCGGAAAAGATGAAGGCGGCGGCCTTAATTCCGCTATAATAGCTCGCGGAGAGTTGACAAGCCAAGCATATATTCTGGCTGAATTACTTAAAAAAGATAAAAAATTATGCTTATTAGCTTTACTTTTGGCGAGATAAATAATGACTGAAGAAGAAAAACTATCATCCCAAGAACGAATAAACTTATTAAGTGAAAAGATAGATGAAATAAAAGAGCTTTCCGACTACTGTGTCATACTAGCTGATGTTGATACAGAAGACATTGAGTACAACAAATTCGTTTCCACAAGAGGGGCTGTAGAATATCAGGCTCAACTGATTAGAAGTTTTTTTAATCACCATCCCGAAGTGTACAGATTATTTCAAATATTCATTAGTAAAGATATTATAACAAAGGACACAGAAAATGCCGACAAAGAAGACAAATAGCCCCAAACTTGAAGATGTACTTTTTAATCTATGCCAACAGGTTGAAAAGCAAAATAATCTCCTCTCCGGTTTGGTTAAGGCAGAACTCGCACATAGCAGCAGCATACAAACTCTTGGCGTAATTATCAGAGGAAACCTGCGTGCAAACGACAGATACAATGCCAAGCTGCGCCTGCTGGATTTAAAACAGATAAAATTTGCCAGCAATATTTTTGCGGCGTTACTTATCGCCAACCTCATCGGCCTGATTTTAACTTTATGGAAATAACGCTATGACCTCGTTGGAAGAAAAGCTCGACCGGCTATACCCGAAACTCCGCATCGGCCGCAAATGCGCCAATCCGGCTTGCAACCACCAAGCCCAACATTGCCACCATATCGTGCGGAGAAACGTTGACCTGTTACGGTATGACGTCAACAACCTGCTGCCGCTGTGCGAAGAGTGCCATCGCCAAATCCACGACGAAGGGCTGTACGGCCGCGGCATGGATTTTATTGACGAGGGGCGGCGCGCCTATCTTCTGCGGATGAAAAACGTTGATTTCAAGCAGTATCTGCTGGAGCTGAACATCACCAAAGACGACTTTTTCCGGCAAAAGGAACGCGAGCTTTTAGCCAACATCGGCAAAACCGAGTTCAGGCAAAACACTCCCGAATGGCTGGAAGAAAAGAACAGCGGCATCGGTGCGAGCGAAATCGCCGCCGTCGCCAAGTCTTTCGTGCCGCAAAAGGAACTGATGGAACTGATGGGCGAAAAACCGGCGCTCAACTTCTTGGGCGAGGACTTGTATTCCACCGGCTATCAGGTGTATCACAAAATCAAGCGCGGCTACCGCCTCCCGCCCCTGCCCGACGAGTTTTCAATTTACGGACACGCGATGGAAAAATACCTTGACTGGAAAATGCAAGACCACCCTGACTTTGACTTTCAAGGCACCGAAGACTTTATCCGTCGCCCCGACATTTCGCCCTACGCGGTCTGTTCGCCGGACGGCTATGCCGAAAGCAGACACGGCAGTTTTGTGGACATCAATCTGAAGACGCACACGGCCGGACGCCTCGTGTGGGAGAAAAAAACCGTCAATCCGTTCAAGGCCGCGCGGGAAAACATCTTCTACAACGGGCTGCCGTGGCAGTATATCTTTCAAAACCAGTATCAGATGCTGCTGTGCAACGCCGACGCCGGGATTATCTCGTCAATGGTGCTGGAACCGGACACGCCGTTTAACCGCGGCCGCATCGTGTCGCTGATAGAACAGGAGCGCTTTGAGGAAATTGACCGCCTGTTTGAAATCCGCGTGGACAATTTCGTATATAGCAAAATCCCGGAAATCCAAGCCGTCATTATCGCCGCGCTGAAACATTTTGAAACCGCCGTCGCCGAAAACCGCATCCCGGACATCAACGACCGCTGCGCCCGGCTCGCCGAACAGGACTTCAAAATCTATCAGGCTGTTTACAAATCAAATCCCGACGCCCGCAAGCTCGCCACTTCGCAGGACGAGTTCGAGGGCAAGACCCTGCACGAGTTCGTCAACGAATACATCTGGCTCAATCAGGTCATCCGGGACAACAAAGACACCGACACGCTCAACAAAACCAAACTCAAAAAATTTATGTATGACAACAAACTTTGCGAGATTTACACGCTGGACGGCGGCTCAATCCGCCTTTCCGCGTCCGGCTCGCTTTTGACAAAGGCAGTACAATGACAAACGAAGTAATCATAAAAGAACAACCGCAGATTACAAAAATAGCCGAGTTCTTTGAAACGACAGGACTTGTAGAATTCTTTACCGAGCAATACGGCTACCCGCGGGAGCTTATCTGCCGCGAAGGTCTGGCATTTGCCAACAAGATAACGCTGCATGACTTGCAGGAAAATAACGCCAACAGGCAATTTAAAAATTGCTCCGCCATTTCCAAACAACAGGTGTTTTTGTCAATTCTCGCTTGGGGATTGCCGACCGACAGCCGCGATTTGTATTATCTCTATAACAAAAACGGGCAACTGACCTGCGAACCGTCATACAAAGGCTTAATTTACATTGCCGAACAAAACGGGCTTAGCGTTCATGCCGGGCTGATATTCTCCGGCGACACATTCCGAATGAAAGAAACGGCGGACGGCGACAGCTATGAGATAGAACGCTCCGACCCGTTCGGGCGCAAAGACATTACCGGATGTTACGTTTATATTGTCTGCAAAGGCGAAAAGCGCGTTTACACCTATTCTTATGACGAGCTGGAAAAGTCGCGGCAGCAGTCCCTGAAAAAGATGCACGATAATGAAAGCCCCGCGTGGCAGAACTTTAGAAACGATATGTATTTAAAGTGCGGCGTCCGCAAGGCGATTAAAATCGCGCTCGCCAAAATTGCCGTCAACAGCACTATTCAGGCTTTGTTTGATGACGAGATGCAGGAGGCCTCCGCTCCTGCTCCCGTCGCCTCGCAAAAAACCGCCGATTTCGCCAGCCAGCAGGAAGATGAAACTCCCGTTATCGACTACGATATGGCTACGGCAGAACAGATAGACGAAGACTTTAAGCAACAGCAGTTTGCCGAGCTTCAGGCGCAATTTGATTACCGGAGCGAGAAAAATGATTTATAAATGCAAAATCTGCGGCAAGGAATTTACGCCAAAAAACTACCGGAACGTTTGCTATTGCTCTCCAGAGTGCAAGAAAGAAGGCAACCGCCGCAATCAGCCCCGCCACCGGGGCATCGACGCTCCGTTGTACACCCGCACCTGCCCGGTGTGCCTTGAGGAGTTTAAGACCAACCACGCGCAAAAGGTTTTCTGCTGCACCGAGTGCGCCACGGAATACCGCCAGATTGCCGCCGAGGTGCTGCTGAAACGCCGGCCGATTATCCGCAAAATGCTCGAAAAGGTAGCTCTCAATCCTGCAACCGACATTGATGAGCTGATTAAAAAGGAGTACCCAAAAGTATGACAAATATCTGGAAAGACCCGGCTAACACCGCTGTTATATATGCCAAGATGTTCGCCGACAAAATGAAAGCCAAGGCGGAAGCCGAGCATGAAAAGCGTATTCGCAAGGCCGGATACGACCTTATGGAAGCTATCCGCGACAATATTGTTTTTTATCAGGACGGCGAAACGGTACGCGATTTTCTCCGCGACATTAAGGAAGACCCGAAATTTGCGGTTGAGGTATTAAGCGAGCGAAATGTATTGCAACAATTTATCAAATATGCGGAGGTCATCTATGAAAATTAATCTTCGGGGCAGACGCACCATCCTCAAAGTTCTACATATTCTGCCCCACCTTGCTAATTTTATCTTGGGCGTTATCGGCGCGATTATGATTGTACGGCTGTACTGCCTCGCCGAACGCAACCTCGTTTTGGAGAATTACATCTTGGCAAACGAAATCAACGATTACGCCGCCGCAAAGCTGGAGGCTCGTAATGATTGAGTTAATTAAAGATATTCAGGAATGGCACGCACAGACATTCCCGGAGTTTACCGCAAAAGACCAAGAGCTAAAGCTCGGCGAGGAAATCGGCGAATACAGCGCAGCAATAGACACGCTGATTGCGACCGGCTTGCAGTCTGACCTTGAAAAAATAAAGGGAGAGCTGGCAGACGTTGTCATTGCCGCCGTCAACCTGTTGCGCTACCCGGAAATCCAAACGCTTGTCAAAACCAAAATGGCAATCAACCGCAAAAGGACTTGGAAAGATGGACACCACAAAGATTAAAGAAACACGGATGACTGATACGAAACCTAAAATCTACGGAAGATTTACCGTTGAGATTTTTGACGATGATGACGCTTTAGGAATCAAGGACGCCACTTTTATAGATGAAAGCACACCTGACAAATACAAGAAAGCTATAAATACCGTACTTACCACCTTATCGGAAAAATATATGCTACTCGTGCTCAGTAAAGCCGACAGATTGGATAAGAAAGATTTTAATTAAGAGGCACGCAATGACTAAAACACCTGAAGAATTAACAGCAGATTGGAAAGAAGGAAAGCTTGACTGGAACAAGTTTTATTACATTAAACTAATAAGCGGAGAAATTTGTATTGATTACGCAAACGGGGCTTATTTTGTAAATGGGAAACCTCAAGAAATAACAATGGATTACACCACAGATGAGGACGTGAAACAAATCCTTGCCCCCGTTCTGTCCTATGACGAATACAAAGCTATACAAGAGGAGCTTGCCGAACACCGGCATTATTGTTGTTGTATGGAAAACGAAGTTATGCGGCTGGATAAGGCAAAATTAGAAGAGGAAATTGAGAGCCTGCGGCAGAAAAACAAAATGTGGGCAGAACTTGCTGAAAATCTTTTATATTTGGAAGAGGGAAATTGGGAAAATTTAGTTAAAAACGGAACAAAAGAACAACGGCTTGATTTTCTTAAACGTAAAGAAAAATATAGCCTTTTAGCAATTCTTGACAAATACGAAAAGCTCAAAAAAGAGCTTGAATCTGCCCGCTGGTATCAGACAGCCCAGAACGAGGATATTGGCAAGCTCCGAGGATTGCTGAAAGAGTGTTTACCGATTGTTTCTGCTGAAATTATGACTTGGCAAATCAGAGGCGGGGAAGAATCCCATAAAAGAGGACAAGATCTTTTAACCCGTATCAACGCCGCTCTTGGCGAAAGTGAGGAACGATGACGAAATATATTTTTGATACAGATGAAATCGAGTGCAGTTTTTCATCGAAACAAATCAAACATTATATGCGAGAAAACAAATTTACAAAATTAGAGTGCTTGTTTTATTTGTGGGCTTTCAACAATTTTGGCACAAATTCAGATGAAGTGTCTACAGATTTAGGACGGCCAATGTACCGGAAGTTAGCAAGACGCCTAGGCGATTTATTTAAACTTTGCTGTTCCCGTATCAATGTTGCAAAACCAAATTCGCAACATTCCGAGCCAAATTGCAACATTTTGTTAAAAAATCCTGACGCATCTGAAGGAAATGTTAAAGGAGACAATAGATGAGTAACATATTAAAACTCGTTCTTACCGACCATTGGTTTGAAGAAATTAAATCAGGCCGCAAGACGCACGAATACCGGATGGCAACGATATATTGGAAAAAGAGATTGATGAATATCAATCATATAAACGAAAAAATTACTGGATATAGTTTTAAACCATATACTTTTGTAGAATTTCAAAAGGCATACCGAAAGAATCCGGAGCGTATGACTTTTATTATAAAAAGTATGGACTGGCTGCCGATAGGCTTAAAAACAGACCTGCATTGCCCGGAAAGCGTTTTTGATATTGAGTTAGGAAAGTGCATAAAATGTCAAAAATAATTAAAGATAAACAAGGATATTATCACACCTCCGAGAGCATAAAAAATACGCAGATAGTGCTTTCACAAGTAAAAGACGGAGATGTTGTCAGGTTTTGCCGAGAGACCAAAGATAGCGGTAGCAGTTGGGCTTCCATTATAATGAGCGGAAAACAATGGGGTAAAAACAGAAATGAAAGCAAAAGCCTATTGGAATATGTAAACGACGGATATGACCTCAAAATAATCGGACACTGGCAAGATAGAATAGAACCGGATGCTTTTTGGAACAACATTGTCAATTTTGATTATGATTTGATTGATTTAATGGAATTAAACAAAACTATTGAGGAAAAAAAATGAGTAAATTAATCAAAACGAAAAAGGGATTTACCATTATCCGCCTGTCTCATGAAGAAGCTGTCGGCATCTGGGGAGAGTATGGAGGGCTGGGCATCTGCGATTATTGCTCAAAATTACCTGTCTCGGGAGGATATTATATTCCGGTCTTGGCTATGTTTTACTGTCCTCACTGTTACAAATCATGGTATCGACGAGCTGTTTACTATCAAGAAGACAGCTGGTTTGAAAAAGCAAAACTAGAAGAAACCAAAACATTATTATCATATTACCGACGACGATGTGCCGCCGGTACCTAGCAGTTTCTCCGGCAACCATTGAAGCGTTGAGGAGCGTGGCGGATAGCGGCCGGAGTACAGAATTTCACACTACCGCCCATTCCTCTTCCCTGCCCTCCTTATACAGCATTGTGCGGAGGCTTTTAAACCGACCAGCCCGCAAGGGTTCAAGCTTTAGGCAGAGGAAATTCATAAATGTCATTTGGCATTAAGTGAAAGCGAATGGTGGTACCGCACAACTTCGGACGCAGATTTTGGCACATCAAGTTAAATTAAAACTACTGCGCCCGCCTACTCCCGATGCTCGTTTGCAGCGTCTTAACCTTTTGTTAGGTTTTAAACTTGAACTTTAAATAAAGAGCGTTTATGAGTCTTGAAAAACAAATAACAGATCTAGCCGATTCGCCTGAAGAAAACATTGAATTTGGTGTTTTCTGTTTCGTTGGCGCAATAAAAGGCTGGTGTGAATTGTGGAAAGGACTTAAAAATGAAGGCTGTTATTTTGACAAGGGTGTCATCAAAGGAGCAAGAGGACAGACTAAGCTTAGACGCCCAAAATACACGCCTTACCGAATATGCGAAACGAAAAAATCTTGAAGTTATCAATTCTTTTCAAATTGTTGAATCTTCTACCAAAGGAGATCGTAAAAAATTCCGTGAAGTTTTAGAGTTTTGTAAAAAACAAAAAGAAACAATCGCTTTACTAGCTGATGCCGTCGACCGTGTACAACGCTCTTTTAAAGAAAGCGTTATTTTAGACGATCTTGTCAGACAAGAAAAAATTGAGCTCCATTTTTTGCGGGAAAATATGATTATCGGCAAAAATGCCAGTTCAATCAATGTGTTGCAATGGGATTTTGCCGTAATGGGTGCAAAATCCTACGTTTTACAACAATCAGAAAATATCAAACGCAGTAACAAATATAAAAAAGATGCCGGTGAAATAACCTACCAAGCTCCATTCGGCTATCAAAACTATCATAACGAATTAGGCAAAGCGACCGTTCGTCCACACCCAATATTTGCCCCTGTCGTTACCCGTATGTTTGAAATATACTCGCTTGGAAAAACCTCAATGAAGGAACTGCAGGAATATGCTGCCGAACACGGCTTGCTGGGAAGAAACGGAAAACCTTTATACCTACCCACTATCCAAAAAATACTTAAAAATCCATTTTATTACGGAATGATGCAAAGATGCGACGGCTTAAAACCCCACATATACCCGCCGCTTATCAGCCAGGAATTATGGGAACGCTGCCAAGCTGTCCGTACCCGCATCAGCGCTCAGAACAGACCATATAAGCGTCCTAAGCGTGAATTTTTATATCATGGAATAATCCATTGCGCCAACACAGGAAAAATATGTTCCTGCGAAATAAAAAAAGAGCAGTTCACATACATAGTCTGCTATGATAAAAATGGCAAACGCAAATACATCCGCGAGCAAGATGTTACCGACCAAATCGCCTATATCCTCCACAGCATTAAAATTCCTGAAGAAATGCTTATTGATTTCCATAAACATTTAAAAACAGCCAAGGACGCAGAAATTAAATTTCGCGAGGCCGAACTGACACAACTAAAAACAGACTTAACCAAAACCTTAACAAGAATCGACCGTTTATTCAATTTATATCTTGACGGCAATATTGATAAAGAAACATTTCAAGAAAAAAATAACCAGCTCATTGCAGAAAAAGAGAAGATAAAAAACAAAATTGCCGCCCACTCCGCCGCCGATGACACATTTAACGAAGTAATTTGCGAACTCATTGATATTATGAATAATTCCTGGGATATTTTCCTAAAATCGCCCAATTTGGCGCTCAAAAGGAATCTCTTAAAATTAATCTTCCGAACTCTAGAACTAAAAGAGGGAAAGCTAGGCTACACCTTAGCTTTCCCTTTCAATAAACTATCATCTTTTGATGATACTAGTAACTGGTGGAGCTGAGGGGAATCGAACCCCTGACCTCTTGAATGCCATTCAAGCGCTCTCCCAACTGAGCTACAACCCCAAGAATCAATATAACGCTTGTTATATAAAGGGTTTCAGTCCTGAATGTCAAGCATTATTTTTATACTTTCAAAAATGAAGTGGGCAACATTTGTGCCAAATGTTATATAACCATTTTAAAATTAACTTTATGTGCATTAATCATTTGAATTATAACAATATTTTTAAGAATTGTCAAAATGTTTCTTCATTCCACCGCTTGTATAACCATTTGTTTTTACATTACTTTTTATTTAAATGTTTGGGTGATGGTCGAACAAGGTTGTTTCAGTATGATTTTATGATTAAATATGATTCTATGTTTGACAATGTTATTGTTTGTATCATCTATGATTTACGCTTAAAAAGACTATATATTTAGCCTCTTCCAGCGCATTAAAATTTTCATTGCAAAATATAATAGTTATGTTATTATGATTATATGATTAAACAATAACATTAAAGGAGTTTTTAAAATGGCTATGGGAAAAGCTGAAATTTTAAATGAATATGATATAAAAAATGTGCTAAATATGATTGCAACGGGCGAAAATCCCCAAAGGAATCGGATTATATTTTTGCTTTCATATATGGCTGGTATGCGTGTTTGCAATATTCAAAAGATACAAATTTCTGATGTTTATGATGAAAAAGGGCGGGTATTTGATAAAATTGTGCTAGGTCGGGGAAAAAATAAAGGTTCCCGAATTGCTGAATATTATTTGTCGGATAAAATGAAAAAGGAATTAGCCGAATATTATAAATGGATAAAATCGGTGCGGATGCGTATAAAAGATGATGATTATCTTTTGTGGTCAAAAAAAACAAATTCTTATTTGTGCAAGGAATCTATCGTGCGGCTTTTCCGTAAATGGTATGATAAATGTGGTTTGAAAAAATGCCGTTCACATTCCGGCAGGAGAAGCTTTATTACAGAATTGTGCAATAAAGGGGTTGCAATTCAAATTGTTTCCCGGCTTGTAAATCACCGAAATTTAAATGTTACTATGGGCTATTATCAGCAATCGCCAACATTGCTTAAAAATGCGGTTAATGTTTTAGATTTGTGATTAAAAAATCAGCATCATAAAAAAGGTGCTGATTTTTCTTTTTTTTAGAAATAACTGATTTCATTTGTAAATTTCAAAACCGTGCCGGGGCATTCTAAAACAAATCTGAATTTGGTGTTATCAAAGTTTGATAAAATAAAAATATCTTTTCTACCTACATTAATTTGTTTAATGTTCTGATAAAATATATTGGTCTGGCTTTGGATGCGGTTTTGAACAACGTATTCAGGTGTTTCATCTAATTTATTTAATAATTTTTCAAATTGTCTTAAATTCATTTTTAAAGGTCTATTTTCGTGTTTTTTATGATTTTTCATAAATATATTTATTGAATACAACTTGTGGATTCGCAATGAAAAATATAAATTTTACTGAATTTTT
>URXV01000006.1 GCA_900551865.1 uncultured Rickettsiales bacterium | reverse complement strand
AAAACAATATTGAAAAAATTATATCCACATTAGGGAAATATGCTATGTCAGACAATAAAAACCAGGTTTTGGCCGCAAAATATTTTAAGCCGGAGGAAATTGCTTCCGTAAAAGAACTGGGCAGTCGGTTGATTGTAACGCTGAAGGCCGATGAAAACGCTGAACATGCGCAACAGTTAAAAGCTGAACTTGAGCGGGAAAATCCTGATAAAAAAGTTAGTGTCGTTTTTGTTAAAGACCGTGTTGAGGCACCTGCTGCTCCGGATAAATGGCAGATAAAAGGTGTAAAACATATAATCGCCGTAGCATCGGGCAAAGGCGGCGTCGGCAAGTCGACAACGTCTGTTAATCTTGCGCTGGCGCTGGCAAACCTGAATTTGAACGTGGCGCTTTTTGACGCCGACATTTATGGTCCTTCCGTGCCGACAATGCTCGGATATGACAAGATGCCGCCTTCGTCATATGACGGAGTGACATTTCAACCATTTATGGAATGCGGCATTAAATCCATGTCTATCGGCAGTATGGTGGCCGGAGATACGGCATTAATCTGGCGCGGAGCCAAAGCCTGCGGAGCAATTGAACAGCTGTTGACGCAGACAGCGTGGGGCGAAGTGGATATTATGGTTATAGATATGCCGCCGGGAACGGGGGATATTCAGATTACCATGTCGCAGAAAATCGACTTTTCCGGCGCGGTAATTGTTTCTACGCCGCAGGATATAGCTCTGATTGACGCGGTAAAAGGGCTGAACTTATTTAATAAAATAGGCGTTCCGGTTTTGGGTATCATCGAAAATATGAGTTACTATGTCTGTGAAAAATGCGGGCACCGGGCTGATATTTTCGGACATGCCGGCGCAGAAAAGACTGCGGAAAAGTACGGAGTCGATTTCCTTGGAGAGATTCCTCTGCATTATGATATCCGGGCTAACGCAGATAATGGGACGCCGATTGTCCAGAGCGCCCCTGACAGCAGCTATGCAAAAGCATATGAAAATATTGCGGCCCGGATTGCTGCAAAATTAAAACTTCGATAAAAACGCCGGACGGTTTGTCTGTCGTTTTAATATCTACTTGTTGGCCTTATAAAATTCCTTGCGGTCTTTATGGCTCATGCTCCATAAGTTGCCAAACCCGTTAATCGGCTGCACGTTGTACAGGGATTGAAAGTTAAAATCCCTGCTCAAAAAGACGGATGTCGTTTTGGTGTAAACGTTCATTGGGCAAAAGCCGTAAAAATCAACTTGGATAAGGTTGCCGTTTTTCAGAGAAGTAACGGCGTCCACATATTCTTTGCTGGTGTTAATGCGGTCGCTGTCGTCCAGAATGATAAAGCCGCCTTGGTTTAAAGCTTTCAGTGCTGTGCGGGTACAATCGGCGCGGCGTTTCCCGTCGACGACAATGATGTCGTATTTTTTGCCGTCTTCAAATATGGCATTATAATATCCTTCGCCTTCGTCTCGCCAGCGAATGTCCAGATTCGGCCGGCTGAAGCTTTTCTGCCATTTGGCAAACCATTCCGGATTGTCTTCAATGCTGGTAACCTGTCTGGCTCTGTCCGCCCAGAACAGGGAGGAATTGCCGCAGCCGAACTCAAAGACCTCCTTGTCGGCAACGTCAAATTGCGACAGATATTCAATTGCCGGATAAGTATACCAGGGAATGGGATTCCCGTCTCTGTCTATACAGATTTTTTCATCAATCGTTCGTTCGATGGCAAACTCTTTTTGCCACATTTCAATGAATTTTATAAATTTTTCACTGTACATCTCTTAATCCGTTTTCAGGCGCCGGTTATCTTATTGGCCGCCTCTTGAAATATTTCAAATAAGCGTTGTTTGAGAAATAATACAAACAAAAGACGCACCGGATAGAACCGGTACGCCTTAGATGTCATTTTTCGAAACAAAACATTTAAAGCTTTTTGCCGGGTTTTACATAAGCTACGGCAGCATGTTCCTCGCAATATGTCTGTCCGGTCTTTACCCTTTTTCCGCAAAAACAAAAATCATCGTCACGGGGATCGCCCAAAGGCCAGCGGCACGTGTGATTGTCAAGCTTAATCAATGGAATATTCGTCTCTTCAATCGCGGTGGTTTCCTTGGAAGGAACTCTTTCCGCAAGTCTGTTCTCTGTGGAAATCTTATGCTCTTCTTTTACCGTTTTGACTGTTTTTTCATTTTTTTCAGCCTTTATATTTTTTTCAACCTTTGCCGTTTTCTTTTCGCTTTTGGTTTCCGGTGCCTTTTTTATAGGAGAGGGTCTCGCTGTCAGGCATAAACGGTGTACTTTGCCGATAATTGAATTTTTCGTAACATTGAGGGCTTTGGCTATCTGCCCGGTGGTCATGCCACGATCCCACATTCTTTTTAGTTCTTCGACAGCTTCATCGGTCCAAATCATAATTCTTTCTCCATTAATTGGTTGCGGCTTGTTTATTGAAACCATAATCCAAACAGATTTAAAATGCAAGTATAACGTTTTTTTAAATTATTTTTTCTAAAGTAAAAATAAACTATTAAAATAGCTTAAGATTCAATCGTTTGTAATATCAGGGAATAAAAATGGTCAAATTTTTCTTTTTCATAATATCGGGATTGCTGCTGTCGGAAACGGCATGGGCTGCAGCAGCGGATTATGACCGTTATTTTAAAGTCGACATGAAAATGGAGGTGCCTGATATCAAGACCTATATCAAAAAGCTTGATACGATTGACCAGTTTTATGACAAAGGGTATGAATCCCGGTTCAAAATGGGACGCAAATTTAAACAGGAATTCAGCCGGACAATCCGTTTTTACGGTTTGAGCGAGGGAAGATTAAAAAACAATTATGAAGACGAACTGTTGGAAATAATCGGCTGGCTGCCCCGGGATTCCTATCAGTACATTGGTCCGATGCTGCATCAGATTCCCGGAATGTCCGAAAAAATATTAAATCTGCCGGGAATAAAAGAAACCAAAAACAAATTTCCCGAAAAAATACCTGACCGCCTTAAAGGAATTGAAAATTTGGAATTTATGTCGCCGGCATTGTATTTTTTGTTGATGCCGGAAATTTGGGGCGAAAAAAAGCCGGAAGACCTCGACAGGCCAAAAACCGTCCGCGTTAAAAAGCCGAAAATTGATACCGAACTGCCTGATTTTCTAAAAGATAAGGCCGAGTTTCCGGAAAAAAACGCGGAAAAGAAAAAGGCTTCGTCTGTCCGAAAGGCAAAGCCGTCCTTTGCCCTGTCGCTGCGAACGATTGCGCCGACCCTGACTTCTCCGCTGACCTCAAAAGACGTTGCCGCATTTACGGCGACCATTGATGATGTTATGGAATTCGGAACCAAAGATAATATGCGTAATTATTCCAAGCTGATTGTCGGAGAGGCGCTGCTTGATATCTGGGAACAGGAAAATGGAACTGCTCTGAAGCAAAACAGCCTGAAAGATATCGTCAACCCTTGTCAGCGCCTTGTCCTGAAAACGCGTTTTGCCGGGATATACGATGAATTTGCATCTGTGGTTGTCAAGCAGGGGTTCAGTCCGGAAGAATGGGCATATACCTGCGATCGCACCATTAAGGCGTTTCGTGTTGCAGAGGCAAATCAGGCGACGGCATACGCCGTTCGGTTTCACCGTCGCGGGTATTATGATAATTATATCCGCCAGTTGCCTGAAAAATGGCAGGATGAAATGTACGCAGTCGAAGCTGCTATCATAAAAATGTACACGGTTTTGAAAGAGGATGTGGAGGCGGTGCGGCCGCATCAGCGGGAATTGGCCGAAAAGATGATTAAAATCAGAGGGGTAATGCTGACGGCGCCGATATTTTATTAAAGTTTTTCAAAAAAATAGTTGCATTTCCGAGATGTCTTGTGTATAAACTCTCACAAAGTGTAAAAACAAATTTAAAAGGTGGTCAAAATGGCACGTGTAACAGTTGAAGACTGTGTTGAAAAGATTCCCAACCGCTATGAGTTGCTTTTAGTTGCGGCGCAGCGGGCAAAAGATATAGAGTCCGGCTCCCCGATTAAGGTTGACAGGGACAACGACAAAAACTCCGTAGTTGCCTTGCGTGAAATCGCCGAAGGGAAAGCCGATATTGAAGATTTGCAGAAATCTTTGGTTATGGGGCTTCAGAAGTATGTTGAGGTTGAAGAGCCTGAAGAAGAAGAGCTGGAAATTCTTGCTGCCGAAAAAGAATTGTCTGAACTGGATTCTCAATTTGACGGGGATACGATTCTGGATGCCGCTTTGGCTGATAATATGCAAATTCAGGATACGGACGGCGAAACGCTTGATGTTGATGGTGATGACTTGTCTCTTGACGATAATGATGCGGATTTGGACGACGAATTGCTGGACGGCAAAGACGATTTTTCCGATGATATGGAAGATTTGGAAGAATAAATCTTCTTTTTGATAAAATTTAAGGATTCATAAAGCAAGATATTGGTAAACATATCTTGCTTTTTTGTAATTTATGCGCTATAACTAAAAAATGTGGGTAAAATAAAGAGGTCGCATGTTAAGACAGTATGAATTAGTTGATTTGGTTAAATCTTATGACCCTAACGCAGACGAAGATGCACTGAACCGTGCATACGTTTTTGCAATGAAAAAACACGGAGCTCAGCTCCGGACTTCCGGCGACCCGTACTATTCCCACCCGATTGAAGTCGCAGGGATTTTGACTAAGTTTCGTTTGGACTGTAACTCGATTATTGCCGGATTGCTGCACGATACGGTAGAAGATACCGATACGACGGTAGAAGAGATTAAAGAGCTGTTTGGCCCGCAGGTTGCCGCTATTGTAGACGGTGTAACCAAATTGGCGATTATTGAACAGAAATCAGGTTCAAGCAAACAGGCGGAAAATTTTCGCAAGCTGCTGTTGGCAATGTCAGAAGATATCCGCGTGCTGCTGATAAAACTAGCTGACCGTCTTCATAACATCAGAACCTTACATTTCTGTCCTGAAGAAAAGCGTAAAAGGATAGCCAAGGAAACGCTGGATATTTATGCTCCTTTGGCCGAACGTATCGGCATGCAGGAGATTAAAACCGAACTGGAAGAAATCGCGTTTGCCGAGTTGCACAAAGAGGCTCACGATTCTATTGTAGCACGGTTGAATTTTTTGCGTGAACAAGGCAGCAATTTGGTGCCGAAAATAATCAGCCAGTTGGAAAAGGATATGGCTGAAAACGGCATAAAGGCATCAGTTACCGGTCGTGAAAAGTCGCCGTATTCCATTTGGCGCAAGATGCAGTTGAAAAACGCTTCGTTTGAGCAATTGTCGGATATCATGGCTTTTCGGATATGCGTTGACGATATCGCCGCCTGCTATCAGGCTTTAGGTGTTATTCACAGCAAGTACCACATGGTTCCCCGCCGTTTTAAAGACTATATCTCCACGCCGAAGCCGAACGGCTATCAGTCAATTCATACCGGCGTTATCGGGCCGGAAAATACGCGCATTGAAATTCAGATTCGCACCCATGAAATGCACGAAATAAATGAAAAAGGCGTCGCGGCGCACTGGGCGTACAAACAGGGGCAAAAAGTTGAAGGGAAAAGTTTTCGTTGGATTCGCGAATTGCTGGAAATTTTGGAGCAGGCGCAGAACCCTGATGAGTTTTTGGAAAATACCAAGCTGGAAATGTATAACGATCAGGTATTTTGCTTTACGCCGAAAGGGGATTTAATTGGGTTGCCCTATGGGTCGACGCCGGTTGATTTTGCCTATGCCGTACATTCCAGCGTTGGAGATAAATGCGTCGGCGCAAAAATTAACGGGGAAATAAAGCCTTTGCGCAGTGTTTTGCAAAACGGGGATCAGGTAGAAGTCTTGACCTCAAAGGCGCAGCACCCGTCTACCGAATGGGAACGTTTTGTCGTAACCGGAAAAGCCAAAGCAGCCATTCGCCGCTATGTTCGCGCCTGCAAACGCGAACAGTTTTTGTCTTTGGGAAAAGATATTTTGGAAAAACTGTTTAAGCAGGAAAATCTGGAATTTAACGAAAAGGCTGTATATGCTACGCTGCCGCATTTTGAAAGCGAAAGCCTTGAAGATTTATATGCCAAGGTTGGAGAAGGGCTGGTTACCGGCTGGGATGTTTTGCGAACCGTCTATCCGGCATATAAGCAATCCAAGATAACTCAGGTTGTCAATTCGATAAAATTATCAAAACCGAAAAAGAAAAAAAGCGGCGCGCTGAAAATTGAAGGGCTGATAACCGGTATGGCAGTTCATTTTGCCGGTTGCTGCCATCCGATTCCCGGTGACAGAATTGTCGGGATTGTAACGACGGGAAAAGGTGTTGCCGTGCATTCTTTGGCTTGTAAGGCGCTGGAAAAATATGCCGATGAGCCGGAACGCTGGCTGGATATATCCTGGGGGAGCGATGCCGAAACGGAAAATCATACGGCTCGTATCAAGGTTATGATTAGCAATGAACCGGGAACGCTGGGCGAACTGTCTAACCTGATAGCCCGGCAAAATGCCAATATCACCAACTTGAATATCGTGTACCGGACGATTAGTTATTTTGAGATACTTGTTGACGTGGATGTAAAAAACACCGGTCATCTGAACGATATTATTGCGGCGTTAAGGGCTTCAAAAGTCGTCAGTTTTGTTGCCAGAGTGTAATAATCTCTTTTGTTGTCGCCGGCAAACGTCAGGAGTTTCCCGCAAGCAGTTTTTGAGGGAGAGGGATATTGCAATATGCCGTTTGGAACCGGGTCCAGGGAGAAGGCAATGTTTTCGTTGAAAAAAGTGGGGCGCAGGCTGCAGGGCTTATATCTGAAAATTTTGCGGAAGCTCGATTCGCTGAAAGGGACACCTCAGGAAATTGCCAACGGATTTGCTACCGGGGTAGCAATGTCTTTTACGCCTTTTGTCGGATTTCATCTGCTGTTAAGCCTCGCTGTTGCCAGACTTGCCGGGCAAAACGGAATTGCTGCGGCTCTCGGAACTATAGCGGGAAATCCGTGGACGTTTCCTCTGATTTGGTATATAACGCTGCATATCGGCCTTTTTATGTTGGGAGCAGATGCGCCGCAGCTGCCTGTAGATTTTAAGGCATTGTTTACGGAGTTGTTTCATACGGTGATTGGTCTTGACTTTAGTGCTTTTTTAGAGGATATTTGGCCTGTGTTCTATCCGATGCTGATTGGGAGCATACCTCTGTATATAGTTGTGTGGTGGAGCGTCAGCCGTATGACTTGGCGCGTTCTGTTGAACAATCCTGCAAAAAACGAAAGGGATAAAGATGATACTGGGGCTGGGATGTGATATTGTGCAGGTCTCGCGTTTTTCTAAAAATGAGGCGTTTCTGCTGCGTTTTATAAAAAAATACTTTACATCAAGGGAAATTGCAGAACTTGAAGTTCGCACAACAGGACAGGATTTGTCGCGATTGGTCTTGGCTGTTGCCACCAGATTTGCAGCTAAAGAAGCCGTGTCAAAAGCTTTGGGAAGCGGATTCCGGGAAGGGATAACTCTTAAAGACGTAGAAATTGTTCACGATTCCCTAGGGTGCCCTAAAGTCAACTTATATGGAAAAGCTTTAACCCGGGCTTATTTTATTTCAAAAAATCAAAATTTTAATATGCATCTGACACTTTCTAATGAACGGGAGTACGTGAATGCCGTTGCCGTTATGGAAAGTCTGTAATCAGGCTTAATTCCGCATCGCTAAAATATGCTGACAAAAAAAACCGGACTCAAAAGCCCGGTTTTAAACTATAATACGTCTCAATTAACCTTGACGAGCCTTATACTTAGGTTCTCTTTTGTTAATTACATAAAGGCGACCCTTGCGGCGAACAAGCTTACAACCTCTCACGCGCGCCTTCTTAGACTTCAAAGAGCTATATACTTTCATTTTTCTTATTCCTTACACAAAAGTTTGAGCGAACCATACGATAATTGTTTTAATTTGTCAAATCATTTTTTCGCTTGAATTAGATTTATTTGCCGTTATAATGCCAAAAACAAAGAAACACGGGCGATTGAAAGAAATGAAATTTATTGCAGCCATCTGTATTATCGTATGCTCGGCAGTTTTTCCTGCCGCGGCGGCTACCTATCTGGAAGATGTCAGAAACCTTGGTTATGTGTCAGGCGAAGGGCTGGCATGCGGTGCCGAAAGATATCCGTCTTATGAGCTTATTGCGAGGGCATATTTGGTGTCAAAGGCAAGATCAGACAGTGAGCAGGCAGATGGCATGTATGAATACAATAAAGCCAAAGCGACGGCATTTATGGAAAAGCGGGGCGATGGTTATTTTGGTTGCGATGAGGTCAACCGCCGTTTTAATAACCAGAAAATCTTTAAATCGACCTTATACAAAAACGGCACGATAAAATTTCCGGACGGAAAGGTAATCAAACCCAGGCGGGCGTATAATGTAAATCTGGTGTATAACCGTAATGAAAACGAGCGAAAAAAGCTGAATGCTTATTATGACAGGGTAATGGCCAAAAAAAAGCAGCGTGCCGCACAAGAAGGCATTTATCAGAAAATTAAGCAGGAAGAAATAAAAGCGCGGTAGCGTTGATGTCAGTTGCAACAGGTTAATTGCAGGAAATAATCGTTAAACAGTAAAGGAAAAAACAGTATGGCTTCATATCAATATATCTATGTTATGCAAAATTTAAGCAAGGTCTTTCCGGGAGGAAAAGAACTGTTCAAAAACATCAGCCTTTCCTTTTTTCCCGGCGCAAAAATCGGTGTTCTCGGCGTTAACGGAGCCGGTAAGTCGACATTGCTGAAAATTATGGCCGGCGTAGACAAAGAATTTAACGGAGAAGCATGGGCAGCCGAAGGGGTAAAGGTCGGTTATTTGGAACAGGAACCGAAACTTGATCCGTCCAAGAACATTATGGAAAATGTAATGGATGGGCTGGGGGAAACCGTCGCTTTGTTAAAACGTTTTGAAGAAGTCTCAATGAAGTTTGCCGAACCGATGTCAGATGATGAGATGAATGCGCTGATTGAAGAACAGGCCGCTTTGCAGGAAAAAATAGATGCAGCTAACGGCTGGGATGTTGAACGGACGGTGCAAATAGCCATGGATGCGCTGCGTTGTCCGCCGGCTGATGCTGATGTTACCAAATTATCGGGCGGAGAAAAACGCCGCGTGGCATTATGTCGTCTTTTGTTGTCCAAGCCTGATATGCTTTTGCTTGACGAACCGACCAACCATCTTGATGCCGAGTCGGTCGCATGGTTGGAACACCACCTGCGCGATTATAAGGGAACGGTGGTAATGGTAACGCATGATCGCTATTTTCTTGATAACGTAACCGGCTGGATACTTGAGTTGGATCGCGGGCAGGGGATACCTTATGAAGGGAACTATACGTCTTGGCTGGAACAAAAACAGAAGCGTATTGAACAGGAAGCCCGCGAAGAGAGCGCCCGGCAGAAGACGCTGGCCAATGAGCTGGAATGGATTCGCAAAAATCCCAAAGCTCGTCAGGCAAAATCCAAAGCCCGTATCAATGCTTATGAAGAATTGCTTTCGGAAGCTTCAAAAGAGCAGATTACGCAGGCTTATATCAATATTCCGATGACAGATCGTCTGGGAGATTTGGTCATTGAGGCGAAAAATATTTCCAAGTCTTTTGGCGACCGCGTATTGATTGACAACCTGTCTTTCAAGATTCCGAAGGGGGCGATTGTCGGTATTATCGGGCCGAACGGTGCCGGAAAGACGACTTTGTTCAAAATGATTACCGGGCAGGAAAAGCCGGATTCGGGAGAAATTATTATCGGTGAAACCGTAGATTTGGGTTATGTAGACCAAAGCCGCGATGAACTTTCTGCCGATAAGACGATTTGGGAAGAAATTTCCGATGGTTTGGATATTATCGAGTTGGGTAAAAAACAAATGCCGTCCCGAGCCTATGTCGGACAGTTTAATTTTAAGGGAACCGACCAGCAGAAAAAAATCGGCCAGCTGTCCGGCGGTGAGCGCAACCGCGTCCATTTGGCAAAGATGCTGAAAAAAGGAGCCAATGTTATCCTGCTTGACGAACCGACAAATGATTTGGATGTTGATACGCTCCGCTCCTTGGAAGAGGGTATCAGCAACTATCCGGGATGCGTATTGGTAACATCTCACGACCGTTGGTTTCTAGACCGTTTGGCAACCCATATTTTGGCGTATGAAGATGAAGGGCATGTCGAATGGTTTGAAGGCAACTTTGAGGATTATGAAAAGGATAAAATCCGTCGCCTCGGTGAAGAAGCCTGCCGTCCGCACCGAGTCAGATATAAAAAGCTTGAACGCTGAAGCAAAAAACGAAAAGCCGGAATTTATTCCGGCTTTTTTATTGTCTTTTGCTCAACAGACGTTAAATCTTGTTGGGAACCGAGGTATCTGAAATAAAATCATAATATGTATCCGGAAATGATTTTCCCCTTATCGGAATTAATTTTGAAAAACCATCCGTCGTAAAGAAGGCTGCTCTCCTGTAAACGTTTTACCGCATCGCTATTAACGAGCCCCTCTCTGTCCAACCGGACGGAAAGCCAGTACTCGTCGCTGTGATTATATATGTCCACCCTGTAAATAATGCCGTTCAACAGGGTGATGTCAAAGTGTTTCGCCTTTTTGTAATTTTCAGTTTTAAAATTGGCGGCATGCTTAATTTCATCAGCTCCCAAGTACCAGAAATTACTGATAAGCCCCTGAATATGCGGTTGTGTTTCGCCGGATTCTGCCGACCTTAATTCTTCGGACGGAAAACGGCGGTAGACTTCAAAATTATCAGTTTTAATTCTTTTTATTTGTTTACCGTCCCAAACAAATAAAGGCATTTGCACCCAGTCCATGACGTTGGGGGATAAAGCAAAATCTCCGGTCAATTGGTACAGAAAACCGTCATTGTTCAGGGTTGCATAGTAATATGGTTTTCTTTGCGCCTGAGCGGTTCCGGCAGCATTGCTGCCTTGCTTGGAAACAGTGGCCTGTCCGATTATACCGCTTTTTGCCGCAATGGCTGTTTTTTCGTCAGTGTTACTCTGCATCGCAATGGCCGCTTTATCGACAATGCCGCCAAGAGTATCTTTGCTGGTTATGACAATATGCTTTGTTCTGTCAGAAAAAGCGGCATCATTTTCCCGTATTGGGTCAGCCCGGTAAATAACCGTATTGCGAATCAAACTGGTTAAGGCGTTAATTTTTGCGAAAGAGGCAAAATAGTCGTCAGCTTCTGCTATCCGCCAAAAATCATCCTTCTTTTCAATAGTAACGGTGCGCCCGTTTGGAAAAGAAATGCTGATGGAAGCAATATCGGCTCGTCTGCGGGTCTGTTCAAAAAAATAGTTGCCTTTGGACAGCATATGAAATTGTTTTCCGTTGCGCAGAATTCCCGAAATTGTCAGAGGAACCAACAGAATTAAAAGTAAAATCGCAATTTTAAGATGTTTTTGCAGCATCAGCCAGCCTCCTGATTTTCTTTTGTTTATATTTTGCAAAAAAGAAAGTTCCCAGTCCCAGAAGGGCAAGCAATATTGCCGGAACAGCCAAAATCAGCAGAATGGTCACGCCCATAATCACTGTCTGGTAATCTTGTGCAATTTCAGACTTTATTTTATAAAGCCGGGTTTCATTTTCGTCAATATTCTGTTCAATGCTGCCGATATCGCCGATATTTCTTATTGATGCATACCCTTGCATATTCAGGACATTATAAAAGTTATCTCTGCGCTGCTTATACAGATTGATATTGTTTTCCAGCTGCCTGATTTCATCTTCGTAGTATTTATTGATATTTGCCAATATGGCATTGCCGATACTCGATTTGTTAAGAGCATAGTGCCTGTAAGAAAGATGCCTCTCAATATCGCCATTGGCAGTATAATCCATCAACCTTAGTAAAAACAGCAAATTGTCGGCAGTCGGGATAATCTGGTAAAAGTTAAATCCCTTGGATTCTTCTGACACATAGAGATAGTCTTTCAGTAGATCACTGTCATAAATAAAAATAACCTTCCCTTCTTTTAGAGAAGCCGGCTCAATATGCCTGTCCTGTGCGGCAAAATTCAGATAGTTTGAAAAATATTTTCCGGAAGAAAGAGCCGCAATCGTTTTGTCGGCAAACTTCAGCACGGGCAACGTCTGGTACCCGTCTGCATTTTTAAGGTCAATGCTTCCGGCTCCGTTAAACAGAACCGAACGGATATTCTTGCTAGTTGCGGAATGGAATGCTTCGGCTGCGCCAGCTTCTGTCTCCACATTATCGGAAATATATGAAATTGTTTCTTCCGCAATGGGAGTAATGCCGAAATTTTTTAAAAACGATATAATGGGTTGGCCGCTGCTTTTGCCCGTAAGTTTTGGTTCGCTGAAAATGATGAGCGAGCCTCCGTTGAGAACATATTGTTCCATAGCCAGCAAAGTTTCGGTTGAGAGTTGCGTCGGGTTGATAACAATTGCCGCAGCGTATTCATTAGGAATAAAAACCGGTTTTTCTTCAAGGTATTGAACATCATAGAATTCATCTAAAATCCCTCTGAAAGCCTGCATCTCTTCCATATCTTCTTTTGAGGCGGCAACGGCAATGCGCTTTTGCGGTTGGCCAAACCGCCTGATAGCGCGTATAAGGTCTGTTTCCAGCAGGTTTTGCCGCAAATTGCCAAAATACGGAATAATGAGCCGGTTGCCTTCATTGTCAGAAAGTTCCGCTGCCATGAAAGTTTTTTGCCCGAATTTATCTTCTTCAAACCAGATATGGTCATCTCTGGTAAGCCGGTGTTCCAGCTGGCTGAACGGTTTAACCATAACCGTTTCAATCCGCACGGCGCCGTTAGATTGCCGTTCAATAAGCTTGAGTATCTTTTCTGCGAATTCGGCATATACGGCATATCCTGAGTTGGCTTCCATCCGTTTGCTTCCCGCTTCATAAAGCGTAATGTTTATACGTTTGTCAAGGGCTTTAAGGAAAGCAGTATCCTCGTTTGATAAAGTAAACTTTTTTTCATCGGTAAAGTCAAACTGCCGGTTGAAAAAAAATCCGGCGCTTAAAGCACTGCATGCAAAAACGGCGGCCATCAGAAAAGCCAGGGCGGTGAATTGCTTTTTACCCGCGGAGGAAACGTCTCTTTTGCATTCAACAGCAGCCGTATTTAGCCAGAGGCAGATGCAGGTTCCGATAATAAAATAGGCCAAATTGCTCCAGGTTAAGACACCGCTGAGAAAAGCCTTGTAATTGTCTTCAAAGTTTAATCCCCTGAGCGAAAAGACATAAATTCCCGAACCGGCCGAGGTGAATTCCGCTTGTGTCAGAAAGAAAAGGACAAAAATTGCCGCAATATAACTTAAAATATTATTGCGACTGAGGGCCGATACCAGACACCCTGTCGCCGTAAATAGCGCTCCGCAAAGCAAAAGCCCCGCATATCCGGACAAAGTCAAACCGGTATCAAGGATAGAAAGCTTGTCGGAAACAAAAAATAAAAATAATGACATTGCCGCCATCAGGATGAAAAAGGCGTATGCGGCAAAAAATTTGGCAAGCACAAGTTTGAAATAGCCGATAGGCTGGGTTAGCAGCAGTTCCAACGTCCCGCTTTTGGCCTCGTCCGCCCAAGTACGCATGGTTGTCGCCGGAATAACTAAAGTTAAAATGACCGGCTGCATGATGAAGTAGGCGTTCATAATCTCCGATTCCCGCAAAAAATAATCGCCGAGATACAAGGCGGAAAAAAGCGAGAGAATATAATAGGCTGCAATGATAATGTAGGCGCTGAAACCGTTAAAATGAGCCCTGAATTCTTTATTGAACTGTGTAAGAAACTGTTTCATTTTTTTCCCTTTGCTGGTTTACGGATAGAGGGAGCCGGGTTTGGGGAGTGTTTTTTGCTGATGGTTTTGGCGGTTTCCGTTTTGGCTGCTTCGCTGATAATCCGGAATGCCTCGCTGATATCTCTGTTGCGGGAAACCTTTTTAAAAGTTTCTATATCCGTATCTCGGACAAGTCGCCCATGCGATAACATAATTACACGATTCGCCATATCTGCATCTTCCAGAACGTGAGTGGAAACCAATACCGTATTGTTGCGGGCATATTGTTTCATAAATTCTCTGATGTCATGCTTTTGATTAGGGTCAAGCCCGTCTGTAGGTTCGTCAAGAATAAGGAGTTTCGGTTCATGCAGCAGGGCAGAGGCAATCTCAACCCTTTTTTTATACCCCTTGGAAAGATTTTCAACCTTTTCTGCCAATACGTCATTTATCTGCATTTGTTTTGCCGCTTTGAAAATGGCTCGATTCTTGTCGGAAATGTTCCAGATGACGGCAATCCATGCCAAAAAATCATAAACGGTCATTTCGCCGTAAAGGGAGGAAATTTCGGGAACATACCCAATATATGATAAAGCTTTAATTCTGTCCTTTTCTGCGTTATGCCCGAAAATATTGACACTTCCCGTATCAGGATGCAGATAGCCGCACATAACGCGCATCAGGGTAGATTTCCCCGCACCGTTTTCGCCGATAAGAGCCGCAATTTCTCCCGGATAAAGGGTAACGTTTATATTGTCGAGAGCCTTCTTGCTGCCGAACAGTTTTGAAATATTTTTTATTTCAATCATGTAAATACCTTAAACTGTATAATTTACTGTTTGTTGCATACCAGAAAATGTTTAAAATTTTCACAATTTGATTTAAATAATGAAAACATTGATGACAAAAAATTATTTATGGGCTATAACACACATAAATTGAATATAACAAAAAGTTATTCGAGATACAACGTTGCGTTATAACGGCAGAAAGCGGAGGTATAAATTGGAAGAGATGTATTCAAAAGAAGAAACGCGGTCAATCCGTACGGGAATAACGGCTCTTCTTGTAATTTTGGTTGCCGTTTTTATAACGGTTTCGCACAATGCTTCCATACGGGGCAGAGGATTGGGCGGAACATATAATATTTATGCAAGTTTCGGCCGTACCGACGGATTGAATGTCGGAGACGCTGTCAGGCTGTCCGGAGTAAATATTGGCCGCGTTACGGCGGCAGAGCTTGATAAAAACTTCAATACCAGATTGACAATGGAAATCAGCGAAAAGTATAAAATACCGGATGACAGCAGTGCCTCAATTGTCAGCTTTGGTCTGATTGGCGGAAAATATGTGGAGATTGACGTCGGAGGATCTGAGGATTTTATTCCCCCAGACGGCAACGTAAGCTACACACAGGATGCGATGGTTTTGGAAGAACTGCTTGACCGGATAATATCCATGGGGAAAAGCCGTCGTAGTAATGAAATAAAGGCAGAGGCGGCAGACGCAGGCAAAATGAATATAGAACACAAAGGAGAAAACGATGAATAAGAAACCGGTTGAAACAATAATGGGACTGGTCGTTTTGGCTGTAGCAGCCTTGTTTATGGTATTTGCATACAGGGTTTCTGACTTGCAGGTAGTTAAAGGGTATGAAATTAATGCCCGATTCTTAAAAGTCGGAGGGTTGAATACGGGGGCTGATGTCCGCATCAACGGAATTAAAGTCGGCACGGTATTGTCGCAGTCGATAAATCCCGCTGATTATATGGTTGACGTCAAAATGAGCTTGCGTCCGGATATTTCGCTGCCTGCCGACAGTGCCGTAATGATTGCCGGAGACGGCCTGATGGGCGACAAATTTATCAAAATAGAACCGGGAACTTCGGCAGACAGATTGCTGCCCGGAGGAACGGCGGAAAATACCAAAGATGCAAAGTCTCTGGAGGATATGGTTGGCGAAATTATCTTTATGGTGACCGGAAATGAAGAAAAGAACTAGTCTCATTGCAATATGTGCAGCTGCAGCCGGAATGGCCGCGGCACCTGTTTTTGCTGCTGAAATATCTACCAATGCTGCATTGATGCAGGCAATGGACAAAGTAACCGGACGTGTAAATAAGATTACGGTTCCGGTCAATTCCAAAATTGCATTTGGCGATTTTTCCCTGGTGCTGCGAGCCTGTAAAAAGCGCCCGGCAGAAGAAACTCCGGAGAATTTTGCCTTTGTAGATGTTGCCGATAAAAGTTTCGGTACAGATGAATATAGTATCTTTCGCGGGTGGATGCTTTCATCTGCGCCGGGAATGAACGCCATTGAGCATCCGATTTATGACGTGTGGCTGCTGGAATGCATTGATACTGACGTAGATGCATCAAAGTTGCTGACGCCGGAAGAATTGGCAGAGCGGGATAATCTGCCAGATAAAGATGCCGTGTTAGGCAAAGCCGAACCGAAGATTATTGAGGAAAAAGAGGATGTACCGTCTGCCGCTGAACCGGAAAAAGTGATACGCATTCAGGAATTTATGCAGCAGGACAGGGATATTGAAAAGGATATAAGAAATGTTCCGGCATATATTTCCGAGTCTTCTGCGCCGTATGTCAGTGATGTTGAGGAAGGTGATGAACCGCAAAATTTATTGCAGTTTACCAAAATGCAGGAAGTAAAAAAATCTTCTGCTGAAATGCCGGAAGCAGAAAATTTTGCGGTAAGAGCCAGAAGTTTCGACAGTGACACGGAAAGCGGAAAAGAAAACGTCCGCCAAATAAATGACTATCATCGGATAAATAACCAGGACGATGATTTATCTGCAGCCATTGATGCGGAAATCAAAGGGCTGGAGCAATACTGATTATAGCCTCCATGTGTAAATAAAAGCGCTGGAGCAAGTATTGACTATAGCCCGTACACATAAATAAAAGCGCTTAACAGAGCATAAATAAAGGCAGCAGCAGGCAAGAAGTTTGCTGCTGCTTTTTGCCATAAATGGGTAGGAAAAGAACTTTGTCTGCAATCGGAACGCAAAATACGGGCTGCACATAAACATAAAATCGCCGTTTCGGGAAGAATAAGCTGGGCAAACAGACGGTAATCCGTTGAACAGGCATATGGATAGTCTATGGCGTATTTAAAACTGTATCCCCAAAGTGTAATGTATAAAACAATGAAAAACCAAACAAAAGGTTTATTCCGGTACAATTTGTCTGTAGTTTCCTGATGAACCAGATAAAGTATGCCGGCTATCGTACAAATTTTTAGAAAGATGTTTAACAGATAAAGTAATTTTGCCGGAACGTAAATAAAAGCGTTTCCGATACTCATATCCCACTCGCCGAAAAGCTCGGTTTTTATCATTGCCAGCCAAATATTTGCATCAACGGCCGTTGGAACATTAATAAAAGGTTTTGATATTTGCGAAAAGTCAAAAATTCTTTCTCCTAAAGTCTGGTACTTAAAATTTTGTCCCCAGGGCGACGTATCAGGAATGTTGTAAAATTGCATATCGTACAGAATATGGTTGCGAATGACCCAGCCTAGCGACAAGGGAACGGCAATAATGACAAACAGGCATAAATCAGCAAAAATATCGGTTCGCTTTCCTTCTGAGGTTGATATCTTGTAAAGAAAGAGAATAATAATCGCCGGAACAGCCATCAGTACGGAAAGTTTGGTCAGTACGCCAAAGCCAAATCCGGCGGCGGCAGCCAAAATATAAAGGCTTTTTTCCGTTTTATACCAACGTAATAGAAAATATACGGCTACGATGCTCCACATCATGGCCGGCGTATCGTCCGAGATATAGCCTGAAAAAAGAAACAGGGTCGGATTAAACATAAACAACAGAACGCCTGCATAAAATATCTTTTTGGGCAGATGCAGTTCTCTCAGGATAAATGCGGCAAAAACGGAAGCTGCCGTAACATAAAACAAAGATAGGTATTGCAGTCCCTCCGCCGCAGCCGCTGCAGATTCCCACAACGCAGAACCCGTAAGATAAAGATAACCGGCAACAATAAAATGCAGAGGCTGGTGAAATAAATAATACATGTGCCAAGGATTAAAATCAATCCCGTTAAATCCGTGCTGTGTAATTTGCCGCATATAAAGAAAAATACCGCTTAAATCGTGCTGCCTGACATCAACGGGCGTTTGCTGAACATAAAACAAGTGGCACAGAAAAGCAGCGCTTGTAATACCGATGAGCAGTGTGGACTTGTCCTTTCTTTCCGTATATAAAACTATGGCGGTCAGAAACAGTTCAGCCAGCAGCAAAATATCTGCATTGCCCTGGGTTATGATATGGTATAAGAACAGCAGTAAAGCGCAAAGAAAAAATATAATCTGGCGGGCATACCCCTGTGCGCAGGCAGCGACAATCCCTGCAATGAGAAGATAGGTTGCCTCTCCCGGTTCCATAAATGCGGCATTGAAAAATATGCCTGCTGCCAGATATGACAGCAGGCACATTACAAAACTAAAGCCAAACGGATATTTAGCGATAATTTTTAACACACAAAGCTCCTTATGCTGACCTTAAATATCTCCTTTGGCACAGGGAGTACCCGGAGTGCATTTATGGTAGACTTTTGCCCTTCTGTATCCGGTCAGTCCCTTATATTCCATTGTCTGGATATAAATATTGTCCACGGTAATCGTAAAACTCAAAACGGCTGAATTTCCGGATTTGTCCATGGCATATACCTTGATTTTATGGCTGCCTTCATCGTCAATAGTCGGCCGTCCGCTGAATGTATGTGTTTTTTCATCATATTTCAACCACGATGGCAATCCCGCATCATCAAGAGAACCTGCTACTGTTGTATATTCCCCGTTCCAGTCGACGGCATCAAATACTTCATCAGGAATCTTTATATTAACGTCTGAACCTGTCCCGACGACAACATTCGGTACCAGCGTACTCGAAGAAATATCAACCGGAGGTTTTCTCGCCGACAGCGTGGCCGAGGCTCCTTTGGGAGAGGTTATAAATATGCCGTCTTTCCATTTATCCAAAGTTTCCCTTATCTGAATAGCCAAAACTGACGGGCTGTCATTCAACATATCGGCCGGAACGGCATCCATGCCGACGCTGGCATATAATTTGCCGATAGCTTCTTGTACATCAATGTATGACAGGAACGCATTGGCTTCGTCGATAATAGCTTTTGCCGATTCCAGATGGCTGATAGCTTTATTGGCGCCTTCTCTGCCTGTAATATCCTCGGCAATGTCTTCAGATGTTGACGCAACGCTCATATTGAGCAGATAATCCTCAACCGCCGATTGATACAAAGCCCAAGACAGATAAACCTGATTAAGTATAATATTTGTCATGCGCTGTCTTGCCAGAGAGTTATATGTTCCCGCCCCCTGATGGCGCACTTCTTCAAAAACAGTCATCGACAGGTCGTTAGATTCTCTTGCCCATTTTCTGTTGTAATAATTCGGATCCTGACGGTAATCGCTGTTATCTACCGTATCAAAATCTTTAATGACCAACTCAAGCTCTTCTTTGGACGTGCCGTTGTCAAAAGCTCTTAATTCCGGTCTGTTGGTCAGAGCCAGCCATTCTAACTGCTGAATTTTTGCTCTCATTGACGGAATGGCAAAGTTGCCGTATTCCGCACCGGCCAGCTTGATTTCCGTTGAGGGATACATCCCGAGCAGTCCGGCAAATTCTGCCTGTGCCGTATCAAGTTTTCTCCGCAAATCGGCAAGTTGCTTGATGCTTTCCAGATATTTCCTTTTTTTGAGCAACAGATTGGTTGATGGCGTCTTTCCTTCTTTAATCATTTCGTTGGAACGTGCATTCAGTTCGTCAACAACGCGAACCAGATATTCGTTCATGTCGTCAATTACCGGAATCAGTCTTTGCGAGGCTAATGCTTTCCAATAAAGGGTACGCGTTTCCTGCAGGATATTGTTGACAACTTTTCTGCTTTGCTCTTGTGCGGCAATTTCAGGCGAAGCAAAACCATTCTGATAAACGAGGGAAGATAAATCAAGCAAGTTCCAGGACATTTTCAAATCTGCCGGAACTGCGGACGAATTTGTGGCGTTGTCATAGCCTAAGTTTTCGGCCATAGTTGGAAGCGTTGCCGGGGAAACGTTCCCTTTGACCAGATTCTCCTGATATGTGGCAAGACGCCTGGTATAGTTATATTTCAGCGCCAGAGCCATAGCCATATACATATCAATCGGTCTTGTAATTTTTGACGGGGTTCCGATATACATATTCTGCATGTCAACGTCAGCACGTACCGCCCGGTCCCAGTCGGAATAATAAGCGGACATTACCGGTGCTTCCGTTACCTGTTGTTGTGAAGTTGTTGTTGAGCACGCAGCCAAAAGTCCGGCGAAAGCTCCCAGAAAACAGATAAATTTTTTCATCAAACCATCCCTCAAACATTATTGTTTAACTAAATGTCTACACTAATTATTTTTTAATTGATAGTATTTTATTTGATTTTATACAACTTTCATGTAAAATATATTCATATAGCAATTTATCGGGGTGGGTGTTTAAATGTTTAATCTTTTTTATACGCTGTTTAAATATAAGGAAAAAGCCCAGAAAGACGAACTAGGGTATTATCCGGAAAAGGTAGATGTAAAAGCCTTCCCCGAAAGGCGCTTTCTCTGGACTTCCCGCTTTTTTGTCGTCGTGTCCTGCTTAAGCCTCTGCTTTAGTATGATACTGGGCGGAATTTTATGTTTGATGATACCGCTGAAAAAAACAAAAATTATGCCGTTGCAGATAGACTACAGCCGTTATCAGATTACACGTATGGAAGCATCGGAAAGTGAGGCGTTTGCCGGAGATTTGGTGACGGAAAGCATTTTAGCCGAATATATTACCAAACGCTATACCATCGGAGACAGCCTTCAGGAAATGCAGCAGCGTCTCGGCATAAATGAATTTATTCATCTTGCGTCCAGCGATGAAGTGTATAAAACGTTTATGAATACGGAATATCCGTATTTTGAAATGTTGCAAAAGCAAGGCATTCGCCGTGAAGTGGAAATGACGATGATTTATCCGGTATCGTTCGACTTCTGGCAAACGCGGTTTAACATTATCGAAAAATTTCCCGGCCGGGAAGAGCCCGTTGTCAGCTATTGGATTGCAACGTTGAGAATGCAGTTTGATTTTGCCAAATTTGATAACAAAGACTTGGGGCTGATTAATCCGTTCGGCATAACGATTATCACGTATGACTTGTCGTATATGGGTAATAACATTAAAAGCAAGAGAGAATAGAGGCTATGATAAAAAAATATGGAAAACTCTTGCGTTTATTTACTATTTGTTGAATATATGGCATATAGGATGACAAAAGTAATATAATTTAAATTTAAGGATTTAATACAAATGAGTAAAAGTGCATTGGAAGTTTTTGACAATACTCTGGTACCGATGGTCATTGAACAGACCTCCAGAGGCGAGCGTTCTTTTGATATTTTTTCCCGGCTTTTAAAAGAACGCATCATCTTTCTGACCGGAGAAGTAAACGATGAAGTATCTTCTCTGGTGTGTGCGCAGTTGCTCTTTCTGGAATCAGAAAATCCCAAAAAAGATATTTTTCTGTATATCAATTCTCCCGGCGGCGTCGTTACTTCCGGAATGGCAATGTATGATACGATGAAATATATCTCCTGTGACGTAGCAACGCTGTGTATCGGTCAGGCTTGTTCAATGGGGTCGTTTCTTTTAGCCGGCGGTACAAAAGGCAAACGTTACTCCCTGCCAAATTCCCGCATCATGATTCACCAGCCTTCCGGCGGTGCCCGCGGCATGGCTTCGGATATAGAAATCCAGGCGCGCGAAATACTGGAATTAAGAAAGCGGCTGAATAAGATTTATGCGGAAAATACCGGCAATAAATTGGCGGTGATTGAAAAGGCTATGGACCGGGATAACTTTATGAACCCTGAAGAAGCCAAGGAGTTCGGCTTGATTGACCATATTGTAAAAAACCGTTTGGAAGTAATTATATAGGAAAGAAAGAATGACTGACAGAACAGATGAAGACAAGGTGTTGCATTGTTCCTTCTGCGGCAAAAGCCAGAATGAAGTAAAGAAGTTGATTGCCGGTCGCGGCGTGTATATCTGCGACGAATGCATTGACGTATGTATCAACATCGTTTCGCAGGAGGTAAAAGAGGAGCGGAAGGCGGAAGAGGCTGCAGTTCATGAACATCTGCCGACCCCGTCCAAAATCAAGGAGTTTCTTGACCAGTATGTCATTGGCCAGGAGTTTGCCAAACGGGTATTGTCGGTTGCTGTCTATAACCATTATAAGCGCCTGAACAATAAGCAGCAGAATCCGGAAATAGAAATTTCCAAATCAAATGTTATTTTAATCGGTTCGACAGGTTCCGGCAAAACTTTGCTGGCTCAGACTTTGGCCAAAGTTCTGGATGTGCCTTTTGCGATTGCGGACGCCACGACGCTGACAGAAGCAGGTTACGTCGGGGAAGACGTGGAAAATATCGTTCTGAAATTGGTGCAGGCCGCCAACTATGATATTGAAAAAGCAGAGCGTGGCATTGTCTATATTGATGAAATTGATAAAATTACCCGCAAGACCGACGGCCCGTCGATTACGCGCGATGTATCAGGCGAAGGCGTTCAACAGGCGTTGCTGAAAATTATTGAGGGAACAGTTGCCAATATCCCGCCGCAAGGGGGGAGAAAACATCCTCAACAGGAATTCTTGCACGTTGATACGACAAATATCCTGTTTATATGCGGCGGCGCTTTTGCCGGCTTGGAAAAGATTATCGGCCGTCGCGGGCAGGAAACTTCTATCGGTTTTGGGGCGCAGATAAAAGATGCAGAGGAAAAAACGCTTGGCGAAATTTATAAACAGGTTCAGCCCGAAGATTTGTTGAAATATGGATTGATTCCCGAGTTTGTCGGCCGTTTGCCTGTTATTGCCACATTGGATGACCTTAACGAAGAGGCTCTGGTAAAAGTTCTGACCGAACCGAAAAATGCGCTTCTCAAGCAATACAAGACCTTGTTTGAAATGGAAGACGTAAAATTGACCATAACCGATGATGCGCTGAAGGCAATTGCCAAGAAAGCGATTGAACGAAAAACAGGTGCCCGCGGGCTGCGTGCGATTATGGAAGAAAACCTGCTGGATTTGATGTATGATATTCCGGATAAAAAAGATGTTACCGAAATTATAATTGATGCAGAAGTAATCAATAACGGTAGCGCGCCGGAATATATCCGTAAAAAACATAAAAAAAGCGCATAAGGCAGGGATAGGTACCTAATCATGAAAAAGCGGATGAGTTCTCATCCGCTTTTTTTAGAATACATAGCTAAGCTATATTCCAGTCGTCAACTGCTGAAATTCAGCGAAACCTTTTGACACCGTTGGCGATTCGCATAATCGTAAAACTTGCGGTCTGTTCAGCCGGAAAATCCGTTGTTTTGCATTCTCTTTCCGTTTGGTACAATAGCGCCAGCGCATTCATTATCCGCATCCGGTTCCATATCCGGAGCTGGCTCAAAAAGGCATTTTTGCGGAAAAACATCAGAGGCGGTCGCATTCCGAAAACAACCTTGTCGGCAGTTTCGCCTTTTTCCATTTTAACGGCACAGTCGAGGAGTTTCATAAAATGATAACTGAGCGTTCGGATAAGGCTGACAGGTTGCTCGCCTTCAAATACCAGACGATTGTATGAAGCTACAGCTTTCTCCGTAAATCCTTGGGCAACAAAGTAACACAAATCTTCCTGCGAGGAGGCAGACGTATCGCTGATAACCGTTTGAATGTCAGATATGTCTATATTTTTTTTATTTCCCATGTAGGTAATCAGTTTATCCAGTTCATTGGCACTGATTTTTCGGTCGTTGGAGAGGCGGGAACACAAGAGTTGAAATGTGGCATTGTCAATACTGAAACCGTTCTTGCTCATAAATTTAGAGGCAAATGTGGCAATATCTTCATCACGGTCGTCATAACAGCCAATTCCATAGAAATCACTTTCATCTTTTGCCATAACTGCCAATGAGTCTTTGGTTTTTAAAGAGGACGATGTAATAACCAGCAGGCTGTCCGACCGGCTGGAGGAGAGCATCTCTTTCAGCGGTTTGGTCAAAAGGTTTGTCGCCTCTTTAATAACAACCACCCTGCGCCCGCCCATGAGCGACTGCGCATTATATTCGGCATATAGCGTCCCCACATCGGAAGAAATGTCGGACATCTCTAAATAACTGACATGAAAAGCGTCATAAACGTCCGGTGAAACTGCTTTGACAAATTGCTGGGACAGTGTAGAAATCATCCCCTCATTGCTGCCGTAAATAACCACTCCGCGTATTTGCGGCGACAGCGATTTGAGGATGCCTTCGACTTGTTCCGGTTTAATATTCATCCGGATCGCCCCGTTTAGTCTGCAAAGAATGGAAATATGCCCCGAGACGCAACGAAATGTCATTTGCTATGATTTTTGCCGCGTTTTTTTCAACTTTCTTTTGGGCAAAGGTTGTTGAATACGGGTCGCGCAGAATATCATATCCTGTATAGGCGACACTTGTGCCGTTAATCAACGTTTTCCTTTCCGGATTCCGCAAAACATATGTTACCTTGTAAATAACCTTTTTGCGGGTAGCCGTAATATCATTGCGCAGAGCCTGGTCAATTTCCTGCTTGTTAATGCTTGTAACGCTTAAAATATATTTGGCGTGTTTAGGTTCGCCTTTGGGGGAAAGCTTGTCAAGAAGGTCATTGCGGATAAGCTGGCCGATTCTGTCCTGAATCAGCTCAACTTTAACGCTGGCCATTTCCTCTTTGATGCCGGTATCAAATTTATTGTCATAATACCATTGGCCGGAAGATTTTTTCTCCACGTATAATGGCTCAAACCCGCAGGCAGAAACAAGCATCAAAGCAACAACGGGTATAATATTTCTCTTTTTACAAAACAATGTTTACAATCCTATTTGGTACAACAATGATTTTTTTCGGTTCGGTTTCAGCCAGTTGACGGGCAACATTATCAAGCAGCTTTGCTACGGCAATAACCTTTTCTTTATCGCTGTCGCGTTCAACTTCTATGGTTCCGCGCATTTTTCCGTTAATCTGGACGGCAATTGTAACTGTATTGTCTTTTGCCAGTTCGGCATTGCCTTTCGGCCAGCTTTCTTTGACAATCAGCGTGTCGTGTCCCAGCCGCGCCCACATTTCTTCGGCAATGTGTGGCGCAAAAGGAGAAACGAGCTTGAGCAGAACCGCATACATTTCTTCCGGAACTTCCGGCAGGCCGGCCATATAGTTGACATAAGTCATCAAAGCGGAAACTGCCGTGTTGAACTTCATCTGTTCAATACGTTCGCTGACATCAATAATACATTTGTGCATTACCTGCAAATCTTTCGCCGAAGGAGCTGCTTTTGTAACTTTGTTAAACAGCGTAAATATTTTATTTACAAAACGATAAACGCCGTTCAAACTTTCATCGGACCACATCGCAACTTGGTCAAACGGGCCGATAAACATTTCATACATTCTAAAAGCATCCGCACCGTAAGCATCAATTACTTCGTCCGGATTGATTACATTCCCGCGCGATTTTGACATTTTCTCGCCGTTTTCTGCCAGAATCATTCCGTGTGAAGTCCTCTTGTTATACGGTTCCTTGGTCGGAACATAACCGCAGTCATACAGGAATTTATGCCAGAAACGGGAATAAAGCAGGTGCAGTGTCGTGTGCTCCATGCCGCCGTTGTACCAGTCGACGTTCATCCAATAGTCAAGAGCCTCTTTGGAAGCAAACTCCTTGTCATTATGTGGGTCGCAGTATCTCAGGAAATACCATGAAGAACCGGCCCAGTTCGGCATAACATCCGTTTCGCGTCTGGCATGTCCGCCGCATTTAGGGCAGGTCGTATTAACCCAGTCGGTTGCCTTGGCCAGCGGAGAGTCGCCGTTGTCGTTCGGCAGAAAATCAGAAATTTCCGGCAACTTTAACGGCAGTTCATCCTCCGGTATTGGCTGCCAGCCACAGTGTTCGCAGTAAACCATCGGAATAGGTTCGCCCCAATAACGCTGACGGGAGAAAACCCAGTCGCGCAGTTTGAAGTTGATTTTTGCTTCGCCGAACCCTTTTTCCTTAGCGTAATCAATTGCCGCTTTAATGCCGTCTTCTTTGCCCATGCCGTTCAAAAAGCCGGAATTGATATGTGCGCCGTCTTCTTCAAACGCCTTTTCGGAAATGTCTCCGCCTTCCAAAACCTGAATAATCGGCAGATTAAACACTTTGGCAAAATCATAGTCGCGTTGGTCGTGCGCCGGCACCGCCATAATCGCGCCCGTGCCGTAACCGGTCAAAACGTAGTCAGAGATAAAAATCGGAATAAGAGCATCATTGAAAGGATTCTTTGCCTTAATTCCTTTTAATTCAACGCCGGTTTTCGAGTCGTTCGCCGTTCTCTGCAAGTCAGACTTTTTGGCTGCTTCCGCAACATATGCAACAATTTCGTTCCAGTTCTCGAATTTCTCCGCCAGCTCTTTAATATATTGGTGTTCCGGCGCCATAACCATATAAGTTACGCCGAAAGCCGTATCCGGGCGGGTTGTAAATACCTTTAATTTGCGTCCCAAGCTTTCGCCGTTATTGTCGGTGATTTCAAAATCGAGTTCTGCACCATGCGAGCGCCCGATCCAGTTAATTTGCTGCGACTTAACCCTGTCAATGAAATCAACGTCTTTCAAATCATCAATCAGCCTGTCTGCATATTTGGTAATGGCAATCATCCACTGTTCTTTGTCCTTGCGTACCACTTCGGCACCACAGCGTTCGCAACACCCGTTGACAACTTCTTCATTTGCCAGACCGACTTTGCAGGAAGGGCACCAGTTGATTGCAATTTTAGATTTGTAGGCCAGCCCCTTTTCATAAAATTTCAGGAACATCCACTGCGTCCATTTGTAATATTCCGGGTCGCAGGTATTGAAACACCTATCCCAGTCAAACGAAAAGCCGATGGATTTCAACTGGCGTGTAAAGTTGGCAATGTTTGCTTTGGTAGAAATTGCCGGGTGAATACCGGTTTTTACCGCGTAATTTTCCGCTGGCAGGCCAAATGCGTCAAACCCCATCGGATACAGAACATTCAATCCCTCCATACGCTTTTTGCGTGCAATGACGTCCAAGGCCGTGTAAGAACGGGGATGCCCGACATGGAGGCCTGCGCCGGACGGGTAGGGAAATTCAACCAGAGCGTAAAATTTCTCTTTTTCCGGGTCAATGTCTACCTTGTATGCTTTCTCGTCTTCCCAGATTTTCTGCCATTTGCTCTCTATCGTTTTAAAATTATAGCGCTCTTCCAGCTCCCAGTCTTTTTTCCATTCTTCAAAAGAGGCTTTTCCGTTATATCTGGCATTTTCTACCATTTCTAAAATCCTTATATTTTAAGTTCCTGTTCCGAAAATTACCATTAACTTAACATAATGAAAAAAAAATACAATGCTATTTTAAAATTTTTAAGCAGAACTTGTCAGGAAAGTTTTAATAGTTTCCCTTCGACCAGCAAATTGCCGGAAACCGCAATACCGTAATATGTTTATATGCCTGCATTTTTGTAAAAGGCTTTTTCGTTAGCTAAAACTTTGTCGTTGAACTTATCTAAAAACCAGTTCATGTCCTCATCTTCATCTCGTATCATCCGGTAAAATTGTTTGCGGTATTCAACAACCAGACTGACTTCGGAAATTTCAACGTCAACGGCCTGGATACGATTGCTTGTTCCGCGGATAAGCTTAAACTTAACCGGGATTTTTTGCGGTTCAAGATTTTTAAATTCCGCCATCAGCCGGGTAGGGTCGACCGTACAGTTGACCGTTGTAAAATTAGGGTGTTCAATCACATTGTCGATGGAAAAGTCTATGGCTCCCGCATCAAAATTAAGGTTGATTTGCTTATAAAGGCTCAAAACATAACGGTGGAATAAGTCGCTGTACCGGGCTTGCTGCTCCTGGTTCATTAACCTGGCATATTTCCCGATGACAAATTTGGAAATATAATCCAAATTGACGTCTTCGGTCAGCATCTTATCCAGCTTGGAGTATTTGGATATCGGGTCAGATTCGGACAATGCCTGCAAAAGTTCCTGCCCTTTGGTATTTGCCCAGATTTTTGCTTCTTGGCTGTCTACGGCGACAGTTGATGCAAAAGCCGGAGCCAGTGCAAACCAAAAGCCGAAAACAATTCCTGTTATTACCTTAAACATCGAATATTCCTTTTGTCGTATTTTGCATAAGTATACCACAAAAAGAATTAAAAATAAATTACTTTAACACGGCCAGATTTTCAAATGGCGTTTTCTTGTAAAGTTCCCACACCAGTTCGGGAATAAAGGTCTGGGCGAACCTGCTTTCGCCATAAGTCCTGTATGCCCTGAGGTCAGGGTAATTTTGCACATAAATAAATTTCGGGCGGTATTTTACGATAAAGGCATTGACGTCGGGCTTTGCTTTGATGTCATATTCCAATTCCATAATCGGCAGCAGCATATCCAGCCCGAACCAGTAATAACTGACATCAGGCCGGTAAATGTTGAAATTTTTGTCATATCCGTTCATTAGATAGTCGTCAGGCTGCGAGTTTTTATGAACATAATCGGCCAACAGATAGTGCTTATAGCTGTTATGTTTGACGGAAGTGGTATCCACAGTGTTAAACAGCAGTCCCAGCCTTGCAAACAGCAGAATAATCAGAAACAGCCCGAAAAGTTTGTATCGGGGCAGAATGCGGGAAACCGCAGGTGCAAAAACCATTGCCGCCAGCATGGTTAGCAACGTATAATAATTCGGATGCGGCGCAAAATAAAAATGACGCATCATAAACTCTGCTCCGTAAATCCACGCAAGAGTTCGGAAACAGATATTCTCCTGCCGATAGAAAAGGATGGCTGCCAGCAAGGCCAGGCCGTAAAAAGAAAACAATAAGTTTCCGTACCAAAAAGAACCTCTGTCAAAGTAAGCGACCATAGCCCGGTTAAAATGGAGGTTTAGTTCAATATAGTCGGCAAATGCGCCCTGCTGATACAGAAAAAGCAGAAAAACGGCAGCCGCGCCCAAAGACGGAAGCGCCGCCAGCGTAATGTCTTTAAAGGACATTTTTTTGCCAAAGGCCATAATGAGTATCAGACATTCAACGGCAATAAGCAACAGGGAGATTTTCTGCAAAAACAGGGCTGAAAAGGTAAAGCCCAGAAAAGACAGGACGAGCGACTTCAATTGCCGGCTCTTCATGTAACAAAACCAATAATAAATGCCGATAATAAAGCAGCAGTTCATAAAATTGTCGGGTCGGAACTGGCTGAAATTATAAACGGTGATAATATTTCCGAGTGTGAGTGCAACCGCCAGCCACGCTCCGCTCCTGGAGGCATAAAGCAAAACGGTTTTGTAAATAAAGAACAGGGTCAACACGGAAATGCCTGCGCTGACGCCGCGCATAACATAAAAGATAACGGCGTTATCATAGAATAAACTGACCAACGGCGCGCTTAGATACCACAGCAGGGGATTATGATGTTCAAAAAAATCTTTATACGGAACTTTTCCCGCACTGACCAGCCAAGAGGCGTGCAGGTGTTCAAATTCGTCGACGATTTGGAAACCCGAAAAGAAAAAGGCGTAAAGAAGCACCAAAGCCGCAGCTGCCGAAAAAAGTTTAAAGATGCGGATAAGGGCCTTGTCATCAAAATCTTTAAGCTGTTGTTCAATAAATCTGCGCATATTTCCTTATCTTTGTCTGTAACCGGTTCAAACCCTGTGAAATCAATAGTCTTAAAACATTATGCAGACTTTTTTTCTTCATGATAATCCGCTTCGGTGTTGACCGACCATATTTCCTCGCGGTCATTGCATTCGCCAAGAATAAAGTCTACGGTCTTCATCGCAGCCAACGTCGAATGATCCATATTGTTATAGCGGTGCATGCCGTTCCTGCCGACAAGATAGAGATTGTCAATGGTATTTACGTAATCTTTGATATCTCCGAATTTGTCATAGGTTCCGAAGTAAGCCGGATAAGCTTTCTTGACACGGTGCGTATAGGCGTCTAAAACGTCAGTCTTGTCAAAAATGCCTATTTGAGATGCTTCTTCTATGGCAAATTTAATAAAAGTATCGTCATCATCCGTCCATATTTTATCCTGTTCGTTGCAGAAATATTCCAGGCCAATCCATACCGTATTTTCAAAATCTTTCACCATATAGGGGCTCCAGTTGTTGAATATTTGCAGCCGCCCGAGTTTTACATCGCGTTCCTGAATATAAATCCATGTATCCGGCACAATATTATTGACTGTTTTGAAATGGGTTGTGTTTTTAAGTTTCAATTTGTTTAAAAGGATTCCGACCGTGCGGAAATCCCGGTACATAAGCCCGTCGGCAATCTTTTTGATTTTGGCGGGAACATCTGTCATGCTGGCAAACAAATCCTTGACAGGCATGGTAGAAATGAAAATGTCTCCTTCAAAGACCCGTAACTTTCCTTTATCGTCAAGAGCCTCGACAGAGGCAATCCTGCCGTTCTTTTTAACCACGCGAATGACTTTATGCTTGCATAATATCTTTCCGCCTTTTTCTTCAACCTCTCTGGCAACGTTTTGCCACATGTGCCCTGGTCCGAATTTGGGGTAAAAGAAACTGTCTATAAAACTGGTTTCTACGGCGCCGCCTTTGTTGCCGCTGATATTTTTCGCCATTTGTTTCAGAACTTTTAAAATAGAAATGCCCTTAATCCTCTGCGCTCCCCATTCGGCAGAAATTTTAGAACAGTCAATTCCCCAGAGCTTTTCCGTATAGTCTTTGAAAAAGGTCAGATACAATTCTCGCCCGAACCGGTTAATCATAAAATCCTGAAGCGATTTCTCGTCTTTAATCGGGAAAGCCAGAGCCTTAAGATAAGAGCAGCCGATTTTAAACATACGCCACAGTCCCAGTCCTTTTATCGTATCCATATTCAGGCTGACCGGATAGCTGAAAAACGTTTTCAGGTAATATATGCGGGAAAGGCGGTGGCGTTTAAGCATAACTTTGTCCGTTTTTTCCGGATCCGGCGCATCGGCGGCCGTGGATAATTCAACTTCCCGGCTTAACAGAATATCGTCTTTGGCCGGTTTTCCCTGCAGGGGGAGAATACTCAGCCACCAGTCCATGACTCGTTCGGATTTAGAGAAGAAACGGTGTCCTCCCATGTCGATTTTATTATGTTTATAATCCAGCGTGGCGCTGATGCCGCCGACAAAATCGTTTTCTTCCAGAATAACCGGCTCAATATCGGTTCTCGTCAATAATTCGTAAGCGGCTGTCAGACCGGCCGGTCCTGCGCCGATAATGATTGCTTTTTTTGCCATGTTATCCTCCCGAAGTATAATTTTGCGCAAACGGTATACTGTTCCGAATAAATATATACCGCTTAGTTTAGTACTTTGCAATGTCAACAGTATATGCTGTTAATATTAAGAAACTTTAAAAATTATTCTGCAATATAAAAAAGAGGATTCATTTCTGAATCCTCCCTCGGTAAAACCTGTTTATTCTGATTAGAACAGAACTTTTACATGGGCACCTGCTGTATAAGCATAATCCAAGTCTTTGTCATAGGAGCCGTCTATACGATAGCTTCCGTAAATGCCGACAGCGATGTTTTCCTTAACATAGTAATCTGCGGCAGCTTCGGCCCACAAATCATTGTAACTTCCTTCATAAAGGCTGTGTCCGCCGTCTGTGCTGAAGTTATAGCGCAGACCCAAATCAAGGGCATATTTTCCGGCATATTTATGAATACCGGCTTTAACCGACTGATCCAAATCTCTGTTGCTGTCGTCAATATTTCCGGAAATATTGTAAGAAGCATAAGGAGTCAGGCCGTTGCCGAGGTCATAACCGAGTTTGACTTCGCCGTCCAGTCTCTTATACCACTTGTTTGAAGCTTCGTTTCCATAAAATGACTGCGGTTCAAACGTCATATAATTGGCCGCAACCTGGAACAAAACTTTATCGCAGTTAGTGTTATATTTTGCACCGATTTGATATGCAAAGTTATGATCGTTATTATACGCGCCCTGAGTGTCAAACATATTGGCGATAGTGCCGTTGATGCTGAACTTGTCGGTAATTCCGTATTCCAACGTTTCTGCTGCATAATAGCCTTCCGCAACGCCGCCGTCATGCTTTGCTTTGATACGGTAATAGCCAACGTTTGTATCGGAAGTGATTTGTCCCTGACCCGGCGTAAAGAACGGGTTGGTCAAATCTGCAGCCATTGCCTGAGAGCTGAAGAGCGCCGCAGCAGTTGCTAATAACATAGTTCTGTAGTTCATGATAAACTCCTCTATCTTGTTTCGGAATATAACACTGTGTGTTATGTAAAAAAGTTTATAAGCCAAAATATTAAAAGCAAGTAAAAATATATACTCAAAAGTATGGATAGTATGAAAAAAATATTACAAAATATTATAATATAAAAAAACAGAGACAAAATAACATCTTGCCTCTGTTCTTTATTTTTACCGTGATTCCCGGTTATTTTGTAAGTACGGCAACACCCGGAAGCTCTTTGCCTTCCATCCATTCCAGAAACGCGCCGCCGGCCGTCGAAATGTAGGTAAATTTGTCGGCAACGCCGGCATTGTCAAGAGCCGAAACGGTATCGCCGCCGCCGGCGACAGACGTCAGCTTACCTTCCTGTGTCAACTCGGCCGCATGCTGTGCCACCTTGTTTGTTGCATTGTCAAACGGTTTCATTTCAAATACGCCGAGCGGACCGTTCCATACCAAGGTCTTGCATTCGTCAAGCTTGGCATTGATAGCGGCAATAGTCTTTTCCCCTACGTCGAGCAGGCTCCAGCCCTCCGCCGGAATATGTTCCAAATCGACAGTTTTATGCTCGGCCATCGGTTTGAATTCCTTGGATACGACAACATCTGTCGGCAGAATGATTTCACAGTTGTTGCTTTTGGCTGTGGCCATAATCTCTTTGGCCGTATCCAACATATCCATCTGTACCAGAGAGTTGTTTTCATTAATGGTATCAATGCCGTTGGCTTTCATAAAAGTATGCGCCATGCCGCCGGAAATGACCAGTTTGTTAACCTTCTTAACCAGATTGTTCAGCAGGTCAAGCTTGGTAGAAACTTTGGAACCGCCGACAATTGCAATCAGCGGGCGAACCGGGTTGTTCAAGCCGGTAGACAACGCATTGACTTCTTCTTCCATCAACAGCCCCATTGCAGACGGCAGAAGTTTTGCTGCTGCAACCATGGAAGCGTGAGCGCGGTGAGCGGTGGAAAATGCATCTGAGACATAGACGTCAGCAGGTTTAACCAGTTCTTTGGCAAAATTTTCGTCGCCCTTTTTCTCTTCGTTATAAAAACGCAGGTTCTCCAACAATAAAACTTCGTCATTTTTCATATTTTTGACAGCATCTTCAACTTTTGAACCGATACAGTCGTCAACAAATACGACATGTTTTCCCAGTGCTTTTTCCAAATCTTTGACAATATGGGACAAAGAATTTTTCATATCGCCTTTGCCCTCAGGACGGCCGAAGTGGGAAATGACTACCACCTTCGCACCTTTTTCCATCAATGTTTTAATTGTCGGAACGGTTCTGTCAATTCTTGCCGTATTGGTAACGTTGAAATTTTCGTCCATAGGAACGTTCAGGTCTGCACGCAGCATGACAACTTTTCCGTTCAAGTCGCCTAAATCTTTAATCGTTTTGTATTCGGTCATTCGTATTTTCCTCAATCTAAAAAAACAATCCCCGCAGCCTGTCCGTTTGTACCGTTAACAACGGTACCTACTTCAAAGCGGCGGGGAAAGGTAAAATTATCCGTTTACTTTAGCCATATGGGCAACGAGGTCAAGAACCTTGTTGGAGTAGCCCCATTCGTTGTCATACCAGCTGACAACCTTGACAAAAGTCGGCGTAAGCTGAATACCTGCTTTAGCGTCAAAGATAGACGTGCGGGCATCGCCGAGGAAGTCGGAAGAAACAACTTGGTCTTCGGTGTATCCCAGAATGCCTTTCAGTTCGCCTTCGGAAGCCTTCTTCATTGCCGCGCAGATTTCTTCATAAGTAGCGGGTTTAGCCAGATTGGCGGTCAGGTCAACAACCGAAACGTCCAAAGTCGGTACGCGGAAAGACATGCCGGTCAGTTTACCGTTCAAGGTCGGAATAACTTTGCCGACAGCTTTGGCCGCACCTGTCGAAGACGGGATAATGTTGCCGGAAGCGGCACGTCCGCCTCTCCAGTCTTTCATCGACGGGCCGTCAACGGTTTTCTGGGTTGCTGTGGTGGAGTGAACAGTGGTCATCAAACCGTCTGTAATGCCAAATGCATCATTCAAAACCTTGGCAATCGGAGCCAGGCAGTTCGTGGTGCAGGAAGCATTGGAAACAAACTGTGTTCCTTTAACATAAGAGTCGGTGTTGACGCCGCAGACAAACATTGGCGTATCGTCTTTTGACGGAGCAGACATAACGACATATTTTGCACCAGCGTCAATATGACCCTGAGCCTTTTCTTTCGTCAGGAACAAACCGGTAGATTCAACAACATATTCGGCGCCGACTTCATCCCATTTCAAATCGGCCGGGTTCTTTTCGGCTGTAACGCGGATAGCTTTTCCGTTAACAACCAATTTGCCGTCTTTAACTTCAATTGTACCGTCAAACTGGCCGTGCATGGTGTCATATCTGAGCATATAAGCCATATATTCAACATCAATCAAATCATTGATGCCGACGATTTCAATGTCGTTTCTTTTCTGTGCAGCACGAAATACCAGACGACCGATACGTCCAAATCCGTTAATACCGACGCGAATAGTCATATTATTATCCTTCCAAAATATCAGAGTGCGGACAGCCCCGCACGGCATATATCATAAAATCGAGCATAAATTAACACCAATTCTGCTTTTTTCAAGCAAAATTTTAAAAAGAGAGCTGATATAGGGGGAAGTTATCCCCAATTTATTAAACTTTTGATACAGATATGCTGTTTTCTTTATTTCCGGTTTACAATTACAGTTTAGCACTGTTTGAGAAAAATGAAAACGCCGGCAGTTTATACCGGCGTTTAAATGCATGGCTCCAATCAGCCTTATCGTTTGTATATTTCATTTGCCCGTTTTATCAAAGCCGGGTTGGTGAGTTTGCTCGGATCCCGTCCGCTTTCCCTGAGTGCGGCTGCGGCTTCAGGAGAAAGTTTCGGAGTACTGTTCTCGGCAGCTGCCTGTGCAGCTTTTTTGCCGACTTTTTTTGAAACGCGCTGTTTGGCTTCTTCTGCCGCAGCCTCGTTTGCGGAAACTTCAGCCGGAGCTTGTTCTGAGCCGATTACAACCTCGACATTGTCTGCACGGACAGCGGAAATTTCGTCGGCATTGGCCGTGCCGATGACTTGTCCTGCGTCAAGATTGTTAGCCTGAACAACCTCAATTTTCGGATCAACGGCAGTTTCGACAACATGTATTCTCTCAACAACCCGGCTGGTTCCTTCAATTTCTTCAAAAACCGGTTCAGGAGACGTATTCCACATCTTTTTGAAGAAACGTTTGAATTTGTTGCCGGACGGCTGTGTAATTTCATTTGCAGCCGTGGTTTCATTGATGGCGTAAGTGCCGTGTTCGCCGCAGTCGTTGGCTTGAAAATACCTGACTACTTTGTTTGTAGAACCCGTAACGCCGTCGATGGTGCCGTTTTCGTTAACTTTGTCGATAACGGTTTTAATGGCGCCGGATTCCGAAACGGTAATAGTATCCTTGCATTCCCCTTTAAGATATTCAATCATCGTTGAAATTTCTTTGGCGAATGCTCCGTGTTGGTCGTTGGACCATGCTGTCATCTGCTGGACGGAGTATAATGCCTGAGCTTTGCTCAATCCTTCAAATATTCCGCCTTTGGCGCGCATATCGTCTGTAATTCTGTTCATATAGTCATCAAAAGCATTTTCGCCGAATTTATTTTTGAAAAATGTTTCTGTTCGATGGTACTGGGCTTCGGTCAAACCGGTGTTTTGATACCCGCCGCGTTCGGGAACGTTGTCAGCGGCAGGCGTGCCGGCGGCAATTTCGTCTGAATCGGCAACAATCTGCTCGGTAACTCCGGCGGCCGGGGCATCGGTCTGAATTATATCCTCATTTCTAAGACCGGAACTCTTTATCTCGGTACCTGCCCCAGTAGTTACAACCCTGCTTGAACCCTGTACTTCTTCAAAGACATACTCCTCTGTCGAAACCGTTGCCGTTGCATCGCTTCCGTCTGAAACAGCGATTGTTTCGCCGGAAAGGCTGCTGCTGCCGGTTACTTGCGTTGTTGTTCCCGGAATTTCGATGAAGGTAAATTCATCTTCTGCGACTGCTCTTGCTCCGGACGTAGAGGTACCATCGGCTGCTGCAACACCGGTTCCTTCTTTCGTGATACCGTCACCAGTTTGTCCGATAACGACTTGGACATTGTCAGGTTTCACGCCGCTGACGGCATCAGGTGACGTTTCGCCGATAACTTTTCCGCTATTGAGGTTGTTTGCCTGAACAATTTTGACGCCGGTACCAGAACTGCTTGCATTTTCCTGTACGCCTTCTCTGACAACCATAACTGAAGAACCTGAAACTTCCTCAAAGCTGTAATCCTGCGCGGCCTGAACGGAAACTTTTTCCGTTTTGGCGTGATTCGCAGGCACATTTTCATCGCATCCGCAGTCAACACGGACGTCGTGTCTGACGGCTTCTTCACCGCAATTGATGTCAATGCCGGTTGTCCTGACGCATTTTGTTCCGTCCACATCTCTGATGGCACCATTGGACAATACGTCATCAAGCGATTTTGCATCGTCTGCCGTAAGCATAATCCGTTCCTCGCCGTCGCAGCCGAAGAATGAGTCCATGCGCCGGATAACTTCCTGATGCTGGGTCAGATTCCATGAAGATAAGCGCTCATATTTAAACAAAACCTGCTCACGGGTCATGCCTTCAAAGATACCGCCTTTTTCAAGCATATCATCGCTTATTTTTTTATAAAAAGTTTCATATTGCTCTTTGCTGCCCCAGAAACTTTGCAGCCTTTCCCATTGGTTTTCGGTGATTCCCATATTGCTTTCCCAATTTTCGGGAACGCTTATAGTCGGAGTCGTCTCGACAACGGCCTGAACCGACGGTTGATGAGCTGTCTTGGTTGTATCTGCCACGGTCTGTACTTTATTTCCGTCACCGGTCAAATCCGGCATTCCGCCGTTATTTTGCGGCATGCGCAAAGTTTCTTCCGTATTTTCGCCGCAGGAAGTCAATACGTAAGCCATAACCATTGTGCTGGCAACGGCCATTCCTTTGCCCCACCAATTGCCTTCTTTTTCCTTAAGTTTTTTGACGGCATTAGTCAGGCTGTTAGCCGTATAAACGGCAGTGCTGGATAAGCGCTGGAAACTTTTTTGCAAAAGGACGTTGGCGCCGGCGCCGGAAGCTATTCCGGCGGCACCGAGGCCAAGTAATCCCGCGGCGCAGCCCCAGCCTGCTTCTTTATAGTACTCTTTGGAAGAAGTAACCGTATCTGCAGATTTTTTCAGCCTGTCCCAAAACTTCATTTTGGGTGCTTTGGCATCTTTTTGAGCCAAACGCGCTTCTTTTCTGGCATGGGTTACAATCGGCCAGACCCAGGCGGATGCAGCCTTGTAAGCGCCGTAGCCGATAACGGCTGTTCCGAGCCACGGTGCGGAAAGGGCTGTCGCGCCGACCAAAACGCCGGTTGCGGCCATATCTGTAACAATCTTCGGGGCGCGGTCGCGTATGTTTGCCATAAATTCATACCTTTGACCCCAAACCAGTTTGGCTTTTTCTGCAAAAGCCTCTTTGGCCTTGTGGGTCATTAAAGCAGCTTTTGAAAAACATTCTTTCTTTTTGCCGGTTGCCTTTTTAGCCAGGTCGGCAAGTTTTCTGGCGAATTTGTTTGTTCTGGCTTCCGATTCGGCACAAGCAGCCATAACCGAACTGGACGAAATCTTTATTTCCTTGTTCGAATTAAGGGCATTCTGAATTTTCGACAACATGCTTCCCGCTTGTTTGGCGAAAAAGTTCTTGTCTTCTTTTTGTACGGCATGAACGGCATCTGGAACCTCGCGTTCTATCTGCGCAGATGTTCTGAGGTGGGCGACCGTGCTTAAAAATGAATTTTTAACCGCAGCAAACAGGCTTTTCTTTTTATCTTTGTTTTTTAAATTATGAAATTCTTTGCTTCCCGCCTGCTCGCGCCAAACGTCCAGCTTGGCTTTTTCAAACAGCATTTCAAAATGGGCGTGTTTATCGTTTCCTTCAAGCTCAAACCGTTCTTGCGTTTCGGGATTGATGTCATAAACAGGGGTGTTTTTTTCTGCTGCCTTAATTTCCTCGTCGGCAAAAAAATCCTGCTGAAATTTGTCATTGCCGAATTCCTGCTTTAAAAATGAGGTGTTGTCCAGAACTTCTTCGGCATTGGCTGCAATTTCTTCTTCTTTGTCCTGTTGGGCTTTGAGAGAAATCTCGGCTTTGCGGGCGGCTTTCAATTCTTCGGCGAAGCGGGCATCGTCGGCTTTGACCATTTCAAGGGCTTTGGCAAAAATTTCGTCATCAGCCTCAATATAGCCTCCGGCAATTTCGTATGCCGTATTTAAATCCATGCTGTCAAAAGCATTAGTCATTGTTTTTTTCTCCATAAAAAACACCATTATTTAAGGGCAGTATATATCATGTTTTTAATTATTTCAACAACTTTTTTGTCAATTTTAAATATTTTTTTAAAAAATTGTCAATAGTAAAGATGTTCTTAAAAATTGGTTGCCAAATTTCATACATTGGTTTATAAACGCGAAAAATAACAAGAGGAAAGACCATGCGCGTAGATTTATTTGATTTTGATTTGGACAAAGAATTAATTGCCAAAGAACCGGCAAACCCGCGGGACGCGTCCCGCCTTCTGGATTTATCGGAAGAAGGCGTTACCGTTGACCGGCATTTCTATGATTTGCCGGATATTCTGCATTTCGGCGATGTCTTGGTTTTTAATGATACAAAGGTAATTCCCGCGCGCCTTTACGGAAAAAGGGGGGAAGCGGAGGTCGAAGTAACCTTGTATCATCCCGAAAATGGTCAGACATGGTGGGCATTTGTAAAAAACTCCAAGCGTTTGCATTCTGAGGACGAAATTACTTTTTATACGTCGGAAATTGCGCCCGAAAAATCATTGTTTAAAGCGCGTGTGGTTGAAAAACGCGGTGAAGACGGCGTGCTTCTGGAATTTCTCTGTCCGGTTGATAATCTGTCGAAAATGTTGGAAACGTATGGGATGATGCCGCTGCCGCCGTACATTAAGCGTGAAAAACCGGCTGCAGGGTTATGGAATAAATACAATGATAAGGAAAATTATCAGACTGTATATGCAAAATATGAAGGGGCAGTTGCCGCGCCCACGGCCGGGTTGCATTTTACCGACCGTGTATTGAAGAAACTTGATGAAAAGGGCGTATCCAAAGTGTTTCTGACCCTGCATGTAGGTGCCGGAACGTTTCTGCCCGTGAAAACGGAAGATACCAAAGACCATAAGATGCACGCCGAATACGGTATTATTACTCCCGAAGCCTGCGAAATTATCAATAAAGCCAAAAGGGACGGAAGGCGGATAATTGCTGTCGGCACAACGTCGGTGCGCCTGTTGGAAAGCGCTGCCGACGACAATGGCATATTGCATCCGTTTAATGGAGAAACGTCAATCTTTATTACGCCGGGATATAAATTTAAGGTGATTGATTATATTATTACCAACTTTCACCTGCCGAAATCAACGCTGTTTATGCTGATATGCGCCATCGCCGGAACCGAACGTATGAAGGCTGCGTATGCGCATGCCGTCAAAGAACGGTATCGTTTTTATTCCTATGGCGACAGTTCAATCCTTAAATGTGTAAATAAAATTTAACTATTCCGGTTTAAACTGCCCGTATATGGCTGAGCAGAGCTTTTTCGCCGTTGTTTGCGCAAACGGTTCCGCGCCGGCGGATACCCGCGTCTGGCACAGGGCAAAATTATGGCAATAGCAAATGGAGAGCGGATGTGTTAAAGTTGGAACTGGAATTGGAAAAAATTATAGGGTATAACAAGAGCGCTTTGTTTCCGATTCTGGTATTGGGGGCTTTTCTGGTATATTTTTTTTCCGTATCGGATTTTTCTGAAGAAAATTACCATGCGATACACGGTTTTTTCATTGGCTGCGTTGGGTTGACATTGCTGGTTATGGGGTATTTCCGGATTTTAAGTTCGGTCATGATGGCCTCGGTCATTTATACGGGGTATCTGATTATAAACAGCCTGAGATATACATACGGAGAGGATTATATTTTTTCGGCCGGGTATAATATATGGAGCGCGCTGTTGCTTCCCGATATTTTGTTGGCATATTTTCTTTTTCACAAAAGACAGCCTCATAAATATTGGAGTTGGTTTTATATTTTTCTGTTTGCTCAGACAGCATTGATTGAAAAACTGCAGAATCACAGTATTGATGCCGATTCGTATTATTTCTACAAACATATCGGCATGTTTAATTACCCTGCTCTGAATATATCCGTTTTATGTCTGTCAGTCTTGTTTGTTTATCATGTCTGCAAAGGACGGATATTGAGTGCGGCCGCTTTTTTTGCCGGAACTGCCGTATTTATGGGCGTTTATTTTTCAGATAATTTGTTTGCTTTCAGCCTGTTTTTTCTGGCAGCTGTCCTGATACTGCTTTTATCATCGTTGTATTATGTATATTATTCAAGGAGTCGCGACGAGGATTTGGGGATTCCCAACAGCAGGGCATTTTGCCGGGAGGCGGAAAACAAATACCCGCTTAAATACAGTATTGCCCTGATGTATATCGATGAATACGAACGGCTGTTGAAGCGTTTTGGCCGGCGAAAAATGCTGTTGCTGAAAAAAATGTTCTTAAAACGCATAAACAAAACCAATGCCGATATTTTGGTGTACAACTATAAGACAGATGCGTTTATTTTGGCGTTTATGAATGCCAATGCCACAGAAAGTTTTGAAAAAGCAGAAGAAGTCCGCCGCATTTTGGCGAAGTCAGTGTTTGTTTTTAATGAAAATAACCATCTGCAATTGACGGTATCGCAATGCGTCAGCGAAAAAAAGCGCAGTGACGCAGATGCTGCGGCGGTTTTGGTGCGAGCCGAAGAAAACTTGCAAAAGGCCTGCCGGTTTACGCGTAATATTACGATTAAGGCTTAATGTTTGTCAGCGGGTATTCTGACCGCGCGGTGCAAAACAAAAAGCCCGAGTAAAAGAAATGGCAGGGATAACAGCTGTCCCATCGTAATGCCGCCGGGAAGAAAGCCGATTTGCTGATCCGGTTCGCGAAAAAGTTCCATACACATTCGCGATATTGCGTAAACAATAAGAAATGCCGCGGAGATAACCCCGTTATGATTTCGGACATAAGGTTTGCGCCAGAGCAGATTGAGAATGGCAAACATCAGAAGTCCTTCCGTTGCAGCTTCATACAACTGCGAGGGATGACGCGGCAGATATCCTCCTTCCGGAAATTTAACCGCCCAGGGAACGGTTGTAACCCGTCCCCATAACTCGCCGTTGACAAAGTTGGCAAGCCTGCCCAAAAAGATTCCGATAGGAACATATAAAGCGACAATATCCGTAATCTTCAGGAACGGGAATGCGTATCTTCGCGCAAAGCAAAACAATCCCAGAATAACCCCGGCAATTCCGCCGTGAAAAGACATCCCTCCATGCCATACGGCAATAATTTCCGAAGGGTGCTTCCAAAAGTAGCCGTCTCCGTAACAGACGACATATCCGATTCTTCCCCCGAAAATAATGCCGAGTGTTGTATAGAAAACCAAATCGTCAAGCTGTTCGTTGGTGATGCCGAGATTATACTTTGCAATATTGCGTTTGGTCAGAAGCCAGGCTGCAACAATGCCCGCCAAATAAGCCATGGCATACCACCTGAAAGAAAAGGGACCTATTGAAAAGATAACCGGGGATATATCGGGAAAATCAATATACATGCTAAAACTCCGTAAGTGGTAATGGCCAGTCTTCAACGCTTAAAGTTATATTAACAAAAAAATATAATCCACATAAAAAAAATATGATTTTAGATGTGCTTATCTAACTATATGATAAAGCGTAATTTATGAAAATTAAAAAAGTTACTTTTTACTTAAATAAGTGGAAAACTCCATATTGGGGTTGTCTAAGGAAGAAGGCTGCGGCAAAAATAAGACCTGTAAGTGGGCAAGGCGCGGTCTGACAGATTTTATTTTGCACCGGCAAATTGCGTTAAGCAGGAAAATAAAAGGATAGTGCGGTAATGAATTTGGCATTGGAACAGCAGGATTTGTATAATCCGATTGATACGATAGAAGGGATATTTTCCCGCGATAACGTGTCTTTTGACCGCCGCAAGGATAATGAACTGGTAGCAGAAGTTTTGGGGAAATGGGACAATATGCTGATTTTTTTTGCTTATGAGGAGCATCTGCGCTGTCTGCATATTTCCTGCCTGCTGAATATTGAAGCATCTGCGGTAGACCGCGGGAAGATGTTTGAATTGCTGGCCATGCTGAATGAAAATCTCTGGCTGGGGCATTTTTCTTACTGGAGCGAACAGAAAATGCCGATTTTTAAACATTCCCTGATTTTGCAGGATAACGAAGAACTGTTTACGCATAAAATAAGCAAGATTATAGAGCTGTCAATTATGGAATGCGAACGGGTTTATCCGATTTTTAATGCTGTAATGCGCCAGAATGTTGAACCGGCTCAGGCATTGTATACCAGCGTTATGGTAATGTAAAACGTTACCTCCGTATCAGGGATACGTATACCCGGGGATATCATAAAATCTTCAGATAGTGTAGGATAAAGAAAATAATGCCGGCCTGAATAAAGACAGTGGCAAAAAAGGTAGCCATATATGCCTTTTTCTTATTTTTGTGATGAAAAAACTTTTGCCCGGCAATTGCGCCGATTGTGCCGCCCATCAATTCCATCGTATGCAGTTGGATTTCGGGAATGCGCCATTCGCCGCGTTGGGCGCTTCGCTTGTCTTTGCCGTATGCTAAAAAGGTAAAAAGGTTAATCATCGGCAGATGGAATAAGACGAAGAGCATAAATGCGGCTTTGGTAAACGGCCGTACGCGCCAGCCCAGATTGTTTTCGCAGTAATAGGCGACAAGAACCATTGCCGTTGCATAAAGCAGAAAGATGGCGTTTTTCTGTACGCCCTTGAATAAAAACAAAAAAGCAAATATAAGAGTAGCAAAAGTAATTGTCATAAAGCCTCCTTAGAGATGTTGGCTATCATAAAAAAAGCCAAAAGTAAATCAAAAACTTAAGAAAATTTTAATTGCTTTAGGCTATTAGTTGTATAAACGATAATAAATTTATTAGGAGATGCCAGATGAAAAGAGTATTAAGCGTCGTTGCCTGCACTGTGTTGGCCGCCTGCTCTTGCAGCGAAAATCAGTGGGAAGAGGTCGATAATGTAACGTTTGATGAGACGGTGTATGAAGATCAGGCACCGGTAATCCAGTCAGAACTGCCCCCGGCACAGCCGACTCCGATGGTTGTAAAACCGGAACCTGTATACATTCCTGCGCCGCAGCCTGTTTATGATTGTCCTTGCGCGGAAGTGCAGGTTCAGCCCTGCTATCAGCAGCCGTGTTATCAGCCCTGTGCCTGCCAGCCGATGCCCGTACCGCAGCCCAAAGTAACGACAACCAAAAAAATTATTACCACAACAACGACAATGGAAGAGTCCTGCGGCAAACCGGTTTGCGAACCCGTTGTAACGACACACGAAGAAGTTATCCCTGCTGAAATAAGCTATACGGGATACAATGCGCCGGTTCAGCAGGCTCAGCCGAATGATTACGTAGAAGTAACCGTTGAACAAAATCCGTATCGTTCCGAAGTTGTCGGAATGCGGTCTTCAAATGCCAAGGTTGACGCGTCCGTTGCGGCAAAGTATTCGCCGGAAGCCTACATTGTTGTAGCAACGCGTGCCACGAACCGTATGCTGCAGGATACTTCGGCTATTTATGACAGCGGCAGGGCCAGAACCGTTTATATCAAAGATACAAAGCTTCTGAGCACGGATTTGCCGTACGGCAGCCATCGCCTGAAAGGGGCTACCAAAGACATTATCAGCGGTTCAAAAACCTATGAAGTCGTCAACAATGTAAATAATGCCGATTTTGTAATTGATACGTCAGCCGATTGGTACGTTGCTCCCGACAATACGACGCCGGCTCTGCAGTATAAATTGTCAATGTATGACAAGAGCGGCAAAAAGGTCAACGAATGGGTTGAAATCATCAGGCAGGTTCAGGAATAATCTGCAGGATGACAATAAAAAGTCTGGCGAAACTGTCTGTCTTTGCCTTGCTGATAAATCATATCGGCAAGGCAGAGGCGGACAGTTTTTCTTTGGCCGTCAGAGGAACCGCCTGCGCAGACGTATCTGCGGAACAGACACGTTCAGAAATCCGTTACCGTGCGTATGACAAAGCGGTACTCCTGGCAGTCAAAAATTCTCCGTATATCCGGCAGGAAGCAGCCAGTATGGACGATTACGGCTATAATGTGTTGGCATATCGTTTGGCGGATAAGGCGTTAAATGACATTACGGTTATCACCGTACGCGATGACAATGAAAAAATCTGCCTGGAAGTCAGCGGAGAACTGGATAAAGAGAAAACAAACGCCGTCCTTAGGACAAAGCAGCCGGAATTTAACCCGGCAAATGTTGCCCAAATCGCCGAGAAAATAAAACGGGAACTTCCCAAATCAATGTATGAAACAGACAGCACGATACCGCTGCTATATGTTGATGATCTTGAATATTATAATGGCAGCACGTCTTCTGCTTTTACCGGCAAAATTACCGAAAAACTGGCTTTTGAACCACGGATTCTTGTAACCGAAACCCGCGAGCTTGCCGACTATTTTCTTAAGCCCCGATTGCTGTTGTCCAAAATAGAACCGGTTAATGCCGAAAACAGCCGTTACAGTATGTCAGTTGTCGTGGAATTGCGAAAAAGCGACGGCAGTCTTGTCGATTCGGAAGAACAAAATCGCTATATTATCGTCAATAATAATGAAAATATGCAGGAAACCGCTCAAAAACTTCTGACAAAGCTGCTGGAAGATGCCCTGACGGCTCTTTCAGGCAAATTAAACAGTCTTTTAAAGTATTAATTACTTCTCCAGCCAAAATGTAGACGGTCCGTCATTAATAAGTTTAACTTTCATTTCTGCCTGAAAAATGCCGGTTTGCGGCTCAATCCCTTTTTGCGCTAAAATACTGTTAAAATAATCGTACATTGCTTTGGCCTTCTCCGGCAGTTCAGCCTTGTCAAATCCCGGACGGTTTCCGCGCGAAACGTCGGCGGCCAGCGTAAATTGGGAAACGACCAGAAGGCCGCCCCGGATATCCTGTACGGAGAGGTTCATCTTGCCGTCGGTATCTTCAAAAATCCGGAGATTAACCAGTTTATTGGCAAGATAATCGGCCTGTTTGGATTCGTCGCCTTTTTCTACGCCCAAAAAGACCAACAGTCCCTGTCCGATTTTTCCGACGGTTTCACCGTTGACCTCCACGCTTGCTTCCAAAACCCGCTGTACTAAAAGTTTCATTTGCTTTCTCCGTATTTTCTTTAATATCTAATGCAGCCCTTTCCGGTTTTTTACCGGGTATAAAACATATAAGAAAAGAAAATAGCCGCCCCGATGCCTGCCAGATCTGACAGCAAGGCATATTTGAGCGCATATCTCGTTTTGGCAATGTTAACCGCTCCGAAATATACCGTCAAGACATAAAAAGTTGTTTCCGTTGAACCTTGCACCACAGAGGCTGTAAAGGCGGCAAAACTGTCTGCGCCGTAGTTCTGCATTGTTTCAATCATCATTGCCCGGGCACCGCTGCCTGATAAAGGCTTCATCAAAGCCGTAGGCAGTGCATCGGCAAAGCTGTTGTCAATCCCGCTCCATTGACAGGCGGATTTAACCGCGCCGACCAATGCGTCCAAAATACCGGAGGCGCGGAAAACGCCGATGGCCGCCAGCATGGCCAGAAGATAGGGCAAAATCCGCAAAGCTACGCCAAATCCTTCTTTGGCTCCGTCGACAAAAGCTTCGTAGCATTTAACCTTGTGTCGCATTGCAACAATGATAACCAGACCGAGAAGCAAAATCAGGATAATATTGCCGAGGGCGGAAGACACGGCAAGTCGCTGTTCGTATCCGATAGCGCAGAAACCGATGCAGAGCCCGCCGATAATAAAGATAAAACCTGCCAGCCATTTAATCAGTATTTTATTGCGAAGGTTGATTTTCTGCCGGATTGCCGTCAGCAGAAATCCAACCAGTGTTGAAACGGAAGTTGCCAGCAAAATCGGAATGAAAACCTCTGTCGGCCGGCTGGCTCCCATTTGTGCCCGGTACATAAAAATCGTAATTGGAATTAGGGTAACCGAAGAGGCATTTAATATCATAAACAGGATTTGCGCATCACTTGCCGTATCTTTTTGCGGATTATGCTCCTGCAGCTGTTCCATTGCCTTCAGTCCCATTGGCGTTGCGGCATTGTCTAACCCCAGGAAATTGGCAGCCATATTCAGGACGACAGTAGATATTGCCGGGCTGTTTTCCGGAATGTCTTTCATAAGTACTTTAAACAGCGGAGTCAGCTTGCGGGATATTTTTTCAGCGATTCCTGCTTCTTCAATCAATTTAAGCATACCTAGCCAGAAACTTAAAATTCCGGCTAAGCCGATACAGATTTCTACGGCATTTCGCGCATTTTGGAAAATTGCCTCCGTCAGAAGGGAAAAGCTGCCGCTGTCCTGATAAACGGCAAGATTCCACAAAGCTGCGGCGATTGCCGCAAGAAACATGCCCGCCCATAAAAAATTTATCATAAAGTCCCCGTTTAGCAAATATTTAAGATGTTAAAGCCATAATAAACCGTAAAGCTTAAGATTTGCCAAAGGAAAAGCGTTATGAAAGAGAATTCAAAAATTTTTTCCGCACCGGAATATATTGCTGCTAAAAATAAGTTCTCCGCATATTATGCTGAAAATATTCTTCCGGTGTTGCACCGTATTGAACAGCGCCGGAAAAAACACCTCTGTATATTTTTGCTGCTGTGCTGTTTTGTTGCCGCATGGCTCGGGTATGTGTTTTTCCGTCTGCAGAACGGCCTGAAATCTGTATCGGGCACAGTGGCGGAAGAAAACGGCGTATACGGCGCGATTGGCTGTTTGCTTGTATTGTTTGCCTGTTGGCCGATGTTCAGCTATTATAAATATGGCAAGGAAAATCTTTTGCCGCTTTTGGCGCGTTTTTTCGGCGAATTTTCTTATTCGTTTTGCCCGGAACTTCCCGAAACACTGTTGGATCAATCACGGCTGTTTAAAGGATATGACAAGATTGCCGGTGATGACGGTTTTGACGGTGTATATGAAGGTATTGCCGTCAATATTGCCGAATACAGTGCCAGCAGGCTGCGGCATCAGAGAGACAGCAAAACGGGACGGATTCGCAATGTGTATGTTCCGGCTGGCCGCGGCATAATATTCTATGCGCAGATGAATAAAAATTTTGCCGGGCAGACAATTGTCGTCAGAGATAAAGGCCTGCTCAACAAATTGACGCGTTATAAAAATTTAGAGCGGGCAGGGTTGGAATCGCCGGAATTTGAAAAGGTTTTTGAGGTTTATACCGATAATCAGGTCGAATCCCGCTATATTCTGACCACTGTCATGTTGGAATATATGATAGAACTCAGACAGTCTTTTCCAAAGATTGAATTCAGCTTTTTCTCCAACCATGTTCTGGTAAAGATTGAAACGCTGAAGAATATGTTCGAATGCAGCAGTTTCTTTCGCTCGGCAATTAATCGGCGAAGGATTGAAGAAAATTTTACGGAATTGTACATGCTGTTTTCCATAATAACCACCCTTCGGCTCAACCAAAGCCGTATGTTGTAAATTATCGTTTTTCTGTTACCGGCAATACCGGAGGCTAAGCCTGTTTGTCCAGCTGTTTGATGGTCTTTACGGCCTCTTCATACAAGACTTTGTTTTCACGGATAGACAGCCGGATATTTGATTTTGCCAGTTCCTCATTGGTTCCGCAGTCATAGCGTTCGGCATTGGTTAAAACGCCGTGCAGCGGGCAGCCTCTGCGGGCGGCAAGGTTAATCGCATCCGTCAGGTTGATTTCGCCGTTGCTGCCTTTGGTTACTTCCGGAAGCAAGTCAAGGATGAGATTCGGCAGAACATACGGTCCCATGCTGGCAAAATCGGATTCTATCTGCTCAAGTTTCGGTTTTTCCACCACGCCGGTCGCCATAACGACATTGCCGTTTTGCTTGGCTCCGGTCAGAACACCGTAGCGGGAAAGCTGGTCTTTGGGAAATTTAATGATATTTTCAACCATTCCGCCGAAACGCTCATAGACGTCAAGCAGCTGTGATAAAATCCCTTTGCCGCGGCAGACATAAACGTCGTCAACCCACATGACCATAAAATCGCGTTTTCCGATAATGTCTTTGGCACAAAGTATGGCATGCCCGTTTCCTTTTGGTTCCGGCTGGCATGCGAACGAAAACTTGACGCCGGCGGGAACGGTTCTTTTCAAAGCTTCCCACAGTTCAAGCTTGTCGCTTCTGAGCAGCCGTTCTTCAAGTTGTTTATTGGGAGAAAAATAATGTTCGTACATACTCTTGTTAGTGTCGTCACTGTAAATAAAGACAATTTCCTTAACGCCGGCTTCGGCACAGGCATCAACCGCATATTGAATAATCGGCAGGTTATTAAGGCACAGAAAACCTTTATGCATGGCTTTGGTAGCAGGCAGGTTGCGGGTAGAAAGTCCGGCAACGGGCAAAACGACAACTTCTGGTCTTGCAAACATGATGATGCTCCTTTTAAAAACGGTAACTTACGCTGAGTATAATCATGGCAGACGGTTTTGGCAATTATAAAAGCAGTATTTCACAGCCCGTTATGCAGTATTACATATCGGTAACGGAATTTCGTTTGGAAATCGTTCCGCTGAAAACGTTTCTTCCCTGCGTATTTGCGGCATACAAATATTGTTTTTTCAGATTAAGGTTTTGCGGCTGTCCGGAAAACTTTTCTTTAAGCATTGATTTTCCGGCAATGCCGCTCGCCTCTTTCACATACGGGGAACGGACGGCAAAGACATACAAATTTTGTTTTTTTACAGGTTCAAAAGATGTTTCAACGGCAACCAGTGCGTCATCCGTAATATGTTCTCCGGCAAAAGGTGCAGATGTAATGTCATTTTCGGCAAATAAATGTTGTAAAATGCTGGTGTCCCGTTTTTCGGCATTTTGAGCGGCAGAAAAATCCGAGCTGGAAGCAGGAGATGGAATTTTAAAGTCCGGCTGTACCGGGCTGGCGGATTTTTGCTGCCGGGCAGGGGGGATGAAGTCTTTATGCTGTGTGGCGTCAGCGGTCTTAAGGCCTTGCTGTTTGTTGTTCTGCTTTTTATTAAACGCAAATTTTTGCCGTTTGCCGATACTGTCTGATAAGGTAAGAACTGACTGGGAAGAGTCTTTCTTGCCGATATTTAGGGCAACCACCGGATTGATTTTCATTGAGGATTTCGTTCCGGCGGCAGAAGCTTTTTCTTCCGTAATTTTTCTGTCAGCAGCAGCTGTTTTTATATCTTTTTTCTTAGAAAGCTTTATATCCGTAATTGCCGTTTCTGTATCCTTTTTGTCAGAAAGCTTTATATCTGCAACAGCTGTTTCTGTTTTCTTTTTGTCTGGATGCTTTATGCTGGCAATTAAATTTTCTTTGCTTTCTTTTTCTGCTGTCGTCGTCTTTGCGGTTTTAACCTGCGCAATATCTTCCTTTTTGTTTGCCTTTGTGCTCGTAGTATCGGCTGCGTTGATATCGTTATAGGCAATAACGTTTTGTTCCAAATCCTTTTCGGCTTGCTGCAGTTTAGCCATAATTTTAGAGATAGCGGCTTTGGTTTTTGTAAGGATATTTTCTCCGGCATCCTTAGGCGAAGAAGCGGGAGCGGCCGAAACGGTAATTGCCGGAGTAGGGGCTGGAACGTCCGGCAGAGTTTTAACTGAAAGCTGCGGAGCATTGCTTTTGAGAATTTGTGACAATCCGCCGAATTCAGCGGTGGAGGCAGTTTCTATTGTCTGCCGGGATGCTTTTTCATCTTCAAGTTTGTTAAATAAATTGAAAAGCCCTCCGGACGTTTCGGTTAAAACCATATTGTACGCCTTTTGCCTTTGGGAAGCCGTCCTGTTGGAAACGGTTTTGTTTGCTTCAGCGCTTTCATTCTTGGTTTTGGTATCTTTATTTTTTGTTTCGTCAGTAACGGAAGGAAGAGCTGTTTTCGAGTTGCTTTCAGGATTTGTTTCATTGTTTGTTATTGTGGTGGAAACATCTGGATGTCCGGTATTTGCCTTCTGAACAGATTCAGAGGCCGGTTGCCCGGCCTGAGAAGAAGAATGCTCTTTTTGTTGTTTTGCAGAACCTGCCGGAACTTTTTCCTGCGGGGAGGGCGCCTCTTCAGGTTCGGCAGAACGTAAGTTTGAAGAATCTGACGCAGAAGAAGGAGCAGCTCCTCCTCCTGTTTTTACGGTTGGTTTGGTTACATCAATTTCCTCAATCGTTTCCGGCGGGTAAACCATATATTCGTCATAATCTCGGGCATTGATTCCCAAAGCGGCTCTGAACAAGTCAATATTTGCAATAATATCTTCGTCAAGCTGTTTGGTATATGTCAGCATGGTTTTAAGCGCCTGCGTTGCAATTTCGTTGTTTTCCTTCATTTCCGAAATTTTAGAAGAATCGATTATATTAAGGTAATTGTCGCGGATTTTGGCATGCAGGCCGCCGATGTTGTCCATCACCTCTTTCGTCTTGTCAATACCTGCCTGCAATTCTTGTACCTTATCTTCCGCAATCGGGTTTTCGCTCGTCTTGAGCAGTTCAATTTGCGCCATATAGACATCGGTCAGCCCGGTATGGTAAGCAGAATTGTTTTGGGCAAGATTATACATCCACGCAATTTTGTTAAACGTGTCGTCAAAAATGTATTTGCTGTCAACAATAAAGTTTTCTTCCAAAACTTTGGGAATAAATTTAAGTTTTGCCTTTTCTGCGCCAAGGTCGGCTTCAATCGACATAAGCGTTTCTTCTTCGGGATAATTGTTGAGCATATCTTTCATTTTTTTGATACTGATTTCGGCATTACGGATAGTTTTCAGATTTTCTTCATAGACGTTGACCACGTTGTCGTTTTGGGTAACTGGCTTGAAGCGGACAACTTCCAGTGTCAGGCGATTGATGTCCTGCAAGGCGCCGTCAACGGCTCTTTGTAAAGATTTCAATTTGCCGCCGATACGCTCCATTTTTTCCTTTTCCTTATAATGGCGGGCATTTTTTATGCGGTCTTCAAGCTCGCTTATGCGTTTAATGGTTTCGCTCAGATCTGTTTTGACCGTCGGGTTTGCCAGATTGCCGCCGAATGTGAATTTAAATATATCGGAAAACGATGCGTTATGATATACGGCGTTAAAAACAGCCGTAAACAACCAGTCGCTCAGATTAAGGTCAAATTTCATATTCATATTGACAACCGGAGATTCCCAGATAACGCTTTCGGCAACAGCCAGTCCTTTGCTGATATTATATGTTCCGCGGATTTTTGAAAAACTGCTTTTCCCTGATTTCAAACTGTTAAGAACGGAATTTTCAAAACCGGATACGGATTTTCTCTGCTCAAACTCAAATTTGATAATATCCAAATCCCATCCGCGGACAGCCGTGTTAGCCAGAGAAAATTTGCCTTTTGAATTAAGATTGTCAAAAAATTCTTTCTGTGAGCCGGCCAGGGAATTGAACGTGCCCTCTGCCGTCAGCCAGCCGCTTTCCAATGCATAGACAGAGCCGCCGAATTCAGGCGTTTTAAGATTTTTGACATTAAAATAGCCGTTAACTTTGGCAATGCCGTTGCTGTCTAAAATAAAGCGTAAGTTGACATGGCTTTTGTCTTGGGAAGCATCAAATGATACGACATTGAGAATACTGTCTTTTAATTGCATTTCCGTTGCTGCTGACGTATAATTCTTTCCGTTGCAGCTAAGTTGTTTTGCTGTCGCCTTGATGTCAAAATCAATTTTGCCGAGCCGCGAATAATCAATTTTACTGTTCCATACCGGTTCCGCTATGAAAGTAGCCTGATTGTTTTTTGCCGCTTGGGTTGAGGCTTTTTTTGCAAGATTGAACCATCTGTCGGCTTCAAATTTGTCAAAGTTAATTTCAGCGGCAAGTTTTGGTTTGGCTGCCGTATTGTCAAATTGGAGATTTCCGCTGATGGCATTGGCTCCGAGATAGGCTTTGATGCCATCTAACGCAAAAAGATTGGCGTTTCCTTTAATTTTTGAGGCCAGAGTGAAAGTTGTAACCGGCATATCCGGAGTATAATCTATATTCAGAGCCTTGATAAACGATGAGAAATTATTGGTTTTCATTTCCCAGTCGCCGTTAACAGCCGCTCCTTCTTTGGAATTGTTGGCTACAACGCCTGTATAGGAAAACTCTGTATCGCCGAATTTCTGGACGGAACTGAGGCTGAATTCGGACAATGTGCCGCTCATGGCGCCTTGTGCGGCAAAGATTTTTCTTTTAAACAGGTTTTTGCTGCCGGTATCAATGCCCAGCGTCGATGCGAACAACGGGAAATTGTCCGTTTTGATGTCGTAGCTCAATTCATTGAAATAAGGAGCCGAAAAGATTTTGTCTGCGTTCATGCTCAAAGACAGGCTGGCGCCGGCTATATTGTCAACCGAAAGCTTCTTAACGTCCATATGCTCTTGGTTTGTGTTGATATGCAGATAGATTTTTTCTAACGGAATATCATTATATACGGCGCTGGCAATATTGACTTCTGCATCAACATCAAGATCGCGGTTCCAGGGGATTAAATTCATCTGGTAGATAAATTTGTCTTGGACAGACGCTTGTTTAAGCTGTTCGGGAACTGCCTGCAGGTATCTGTCAAAAATAATCTTGGAAGTATCAATGTCAGCCAGTACATAAACTTTTTCTTTTTTAACGAAGCCGATATTCCCTCTCAATGCTGTTGAGTCGATGACGGCTCTGGGAAAAGAAATTTTAAGGCTGTCTAAATTCCCGTCAATCTTGATTTCGGCCTGCGCCCGTTTAAAGATAGATTTTTTATTCTCGGCCGCGGCAAGTTTTGCCAGGTCAATGCCGAAAACGGAGACAAATGTTCTGAGGTCTTTCGAGTCCGCAGCCTGGTTAAAGATATAGTCTACGCCGTTATTCAGATTAATCCGGCCGACGGTTTTAATCATCGTATCGCCCGGCATAATGACGCCAAAACGCGTAATATCAATAACATTGTCTTGCAGAGTTACGCCAAGGCTGAGGTTTTGTGCCTCAACGTTGTTATACCATGCCGTTCCCGCTTTGACGGAAATGTTCAGGTTATAGCCTGCAAAAGCGCTGTCTGCGAATTTCTTTCCGCCTTTATTCTGAGCAATAATGTCTTTGCTTAGTCCTTCCAAAATGCCCAAATCAAATTTGGCCATATCAAAATCGGCATTTATGTCCGTGCGGTCTTGATTATTTTTAATAATAATAGTTCCGCTTCCGGCAGTGTTCTTGTCATATTTAGCCGTAAAATTGTCGAGTTTGGCTATTCCCTTTTCATAATCGTACTGAAAAGAAAAATAGAGCGGCTTATTGTACCATTCGGATATGCTTGCATTTCCGAAAACGACATTGGAAACATCCAGCAGGCTTTGCGTGTCAAACGTAACATTTCCCTTGGCTTTTGCTCCAAGCGTGCCTTCAATGGTTGCAGATGTGCCGCTGGATATGTTGTTGAGTGCCATTTTTAAAGTCAGGCTGCTGTCTTTTATGATGTCGCCTTTAAATTGCACTTCGCTGTTATTATGGATAAATTTACCGTTTGTCTTATACGGGCCTTTCAGGGAAGGGGCACTGATATTGGCGGAAACGTTGTGAATTTCAAATTCGTTCTTGTCTTCCAGATTTTTATAGCTCAGGGTAGACTTGTTGACACGGACGTCGTTAAATGAAACTTCGACATTGCCGGATTTTGTATTGCTGTTTTGCCCGACGCCGTCCCAGTTCAAGACACCTTTTTCATCAATTTCGACATAGGCTGTCGCATCGGTTAAAGTCATTGACTTAACGATAAAATTGTTGTCAAGCAATGGCATCAGGTCGACGGAAGCTCTGATTTCGTTGACAACGACCAGCGGCGATTTCCCGCCGTTGTTTTTGAAAAACTTGACCTTGCTGGCAGAAAATTCAGGAGAAGGGAACAGCTTAACCTCGAGATTGCCGTCAATAACGGCTTTTAATCCCGTAATTTGCGAGAAGCGCTGTGCCACAACGGCTTTATGTTTATTCCAGTCCAGCGTATAAAGGTATATGCCGCCTGCTGTTGCAGCCAGAATCACAAAGCATAAAATACCTATAATAACTTTTTTTAGCACGTTTTTCTCCTAAAATAAAAAATAAGCTTTGCTAAATTTTTTTGTCATTGTATATTATAAAAAATTAACGAAACGATAACATTGGCATATTTTTTGCAAAATTGTTAAAAGGAGGGCGTTTATGGATATAAAGCGGGAATTGTTTGAAAAGGCAAGGCAGGCCGGGGAAAATGCATATGCGCCTTATTCCGGCTATAAGGTAGGGGCGGCGCTTTGTACGCCGGAGGGAGAAATTTATGCGTCATGCAATGTTGAAAACATTTCTTTTCCCTGCGGCACCTGTGCCGAGGCCGGGGCGATAGCGGCAATGGTCTCTGCTGGCGGACGGCGGATAAAGGCGCTGCTTGTTGTCGCCGGAGGGGAAGATTTGGTATATCCCTGCGGCGCCTGTCTGCAACGGATTGCCGAGTTTGCAAAACCGGAAACGGCGATATATCTGGCATCTCCGGAGGGGATACGCCGGGAATGCAGGCTGAGAGAGCTGCTGCCTTGCGCTTTTAAATCTTCGGAGGTTGGACATGGCTGAAAACATTAAAAACACGGCGTCTTTTATCCGCCAAAAACTGCAGCTAGAAAAGCCCCGTACCGCAGTCATCTTAGGGTCTGGGCTGAGCGGTTTTGCCGCCGGGTTGGAAAATGTATCGGTTTTGGCTTATAAGGATATTCCCGGTTTTCCGCAAAGTACGGTTTCGGGGCATAAAGGCCAGCTTATCCGCGGGTTCCTGCATGGCCGGGAGCTTATCTGCCTGAACGGGCGTTTTCATCTTTATGAAGGGCACGATGCGGCTGTAATAGCCCAAGTCGTCCGGCTGTTGCGGGAACTCGGCATAAACCGCCTGATTGTAACCAATGCCGCCGGCTCGCTTAATAAGGAATTGGCGCCCGGAACATTGATGCTGATAAAAGACCATATTAATTTCAGCGGCAGGAATCCCCTGGTCGGGCTAAACGATGAGGCGTATGGCCCCCGTTTTCCGTCAATGAATAACGCCTACGCCGGGCCTCTTCGCCGCAAATGCCGGGAGATAGCCGAAAAGCAGGGAATAAAACTTGCCGAAGGAGTGTATTTGATGGTGCTGGGGCCAAATTTTGAAACCGCCGCGGAAGTCCGCGCTTTTGCACTGCTCGGAGCCGATGCCGTCGGTATGTCGACGGTGCCGGAGGTTATTGCCGCCGTCCATTGCGGTATGGAAGTTTTGGGTATTTCCGTTATCACCAACTATGCCGCCGGTTTAATGGACAATACGCCGTCGCATCAGGAAACGCTGGCCGAGGCAGACAAAGCTTCGGCAAGGATGACGGCTCTTTTAACCGCATTTATCAGAGAGGAGGAATAAGATGCTGCCACAGGAAATTATTCGTAAAACCCGCAGCCATGAAAAGCTGACGTCTGAAGAAATAGAGTTTTTTATCCGCGGGCTGAGCCGGGGGGATATTGCGGATATTCAGGCCGCTTCGTTTACGATGGCGGTTTTCTTAAACGGGCTGAGCCGTGAGGAAACGCTGGCGTTGACACTGGCGATGAGGGATTCCGGCGAAAAGTTGAGTTGGAAAGAACTGCGGGACAAACCGATTGTCGACAAACATTCGACCGGCGGCGTCGGCGATAAAGTCAGCCTGATGCTGGCGCCGATGCTGGCAGCCTGTGGCGCGTATGTGCCTATGATAGCGGGCAGGGGGCTCGGGCATACCGGGGGAACGCTGGATAAACTCGATTCTCTGTCTGGCTACAATACCGGCGTGGATATCGCAACGTTTAAAAAAACAGTAAAAGAGGCAGGCTGTGCCATAATCGGACAAACGGCGGATTTGGCGCCGGCAGATAAAAAACTGTATGCCATCCGCGATGTTTGTGCAACTGTTGAATCTATTCCGCTGATTACGGCATCTATTTTGTCCAAAAAGCTGGCGGCAGGGCTGCAGTATCTGGTTATGGACATCAAATGCGGCAACGGCGCTTTTATGGAAAATATGCAGCGGGCATCAGACCTGGCATATTCAATTGTTGAAGCTGCCAATGGCGCCGGAACCAAAACATCGGCGATTTTGACCGATATGGACAGCGTTTTGGGAACAACCGTTGGCAATGCGCTGGAATTGGGCGAAGCTTTGGCTTATCTTAAAGGGGAAAAACCGGATGCCCGCCTGGATGAAGTAACAATGGCCTTGTGTTCCGAGTTGCTGATAAACAGTGGATTGGCCAAAGATGCGCTGGAGGCGGAAATCAAACTCCGTCATAGCATATCTTCCGGTGAGGCTTACGAACACTTTGTCAAAATGGCGTTGCTTCTTGGCGCCGATACCCGCGTTCTTGAAAATTATGACTTGCTGCAGCCCAAAGCACCGTACATCGAACCGGTATGTCCGCAGACTTCCGGCTATGTTTCTGCCGTCAATACCAGAGAAGTCGGGTTAGGCGTGATTATGCTCGGCGGCGGCCGAACCCGTCCGGAACAGCAGATAAATTATACGACCGGCTTTACTTCATTTTGTCAGATTGGCGACAAGGTCAATCCCAAAACTCCTTTGTGCTATATTCATGCCGAAGACAAAGCCGCAATTGCCGAAGTTGCCGCACTTATCCGCCGTGCCGTAACCATAGTTCCGGAAAAACCGGAAGCCAAGCCGGTTATTTTACGCAAAATTGCATAAAGTAATTGACAAAAAATAAAAAATGTCTAACATAACAAACGATAAATCTATTATTTACTAAAATCTTAATCTTTATGGAAAAAATAATTATTGTTCTTATCGTGGTTTTGCTATGCATTTTAGTGTGCAAAATCTTAGTTCCAAAGGTAAAACTCCCGTTAACGGAAGGTAAAATCAGGGAAATAATGAAACCTGTATGCTGGGCTAATGCAATCTACAGAAAAGTCAGTGATAAAATACTGGATGAAACTGGTATTCAAAGGCTGGAATATTTTTCCAGCAACTGCTATCTCTGTTACAACCTAAATGCTCGTCGTTTATGCGCCGGAGTAGATTTGGGGCACCCTGTTTTTTCTCCGGAGCAGGCTATGGTGGCTTTTAAGAAGTTATTTGGCTCTCTGGTTTCTTTTACCACCCCGATTCCAATAAGGGCATGGAGATTTATGAAAAATGTCATATTGCGGCAATACTTAGAAGTTAAATATGGATATGTCGTTGAAGTTTGTGGTTTCTATGCTGTCATTTTTATTGGGGATAGATATTGCTATATATGTGAGAAATTTTCCTGTGGTTACGATTCTGCAGCAAGCAATCAAATAAAATCAGCTAATCTGAAGATACGTTTGAGGAGCGCATCGTTTGATGAATATATGGAGGGCTTTACTGCGGTTTCCGCATACTTGATTATTTCCTCAAAGGATTATACCGTTAAGGAAATAATGATAGGAGGGGAAAATGACGTGGCTGGTCAGTACCCATTGTTTTCCAAAACATACGAGAACCATCCATCGCAGGAAGAATATGAAGCGGATATACGCAAATATTGCAAAAAAGTCCCCAAGATCCTTGCTAAGACGAAAAGAGACTATTGGTGGCGGTATAATGCACTGTATATAGGGCAGACAATAACCCCAACAATGTATAAGCAAAAACCCGATATCATCATCAGAGCCGATATTAATGATGTAAGATGAAATGAAGAGCAAAACATGCATTGCAAAGCAGGAGCGGAAGAAACATATCATTTCTTCCGCCCTTTTGTTTTGTACAGTCTTTATATTTTTAAACGTTTTGGCTTTTTCGGCTGCGGCGGCACATGGAAATCCGCCCGCGACTTATAGCGTTTTATCTTGCTGAGCAGAGTATAGTCCGGCATGCCGTCTTGCGGCAGTTTCCATTTCTTTTGCAGCTTTTTGACTTCTGCAGCGGTCTGCGCGCCAAGTCTTCCGTCCTCCTTGAGCTTTGATTTTAAAACTTTGTTGGCAAATTGCTGTACCGCCAGAATATCTTCGTCGGTCAGTTTGTAATATCCGTGTTCGTCGAGCGGCATAAATTTTTGTGTGCCGCCGATATAATCAGCCAGCCGCGCAATCGCCAGGGCGTAATTTGTAGAACGGTTCCAAATCATAATCCGCCGAAAATTGCTCAACGTCATATAAGCTCTTCCGCGCCGCCCGTCCGGTAGGACAATGCCGGCAGCTGCCTCGTCCGGCAGCCTGATACCTTTGCCGTTGGCGCTGACAACGCCGAGTTTTTTCCATTCTTTAACCGTTTTGTACTTTTTTGCGCCGATGAGTTTATAATCAAAATTCCACGGCAGCTTGACTTCCTGTCCCCAAGGCTCGTCAGCTTTCCAGCCGAGTTTGGAAAGATAGTTGGCAGCCGAGGCGATTGCGTCGTCAAAGCTGTCCCAGATATCGGCAACGCCGTCGTCATCATAGTCAACAGCATAGGCGTTGTATGTTGACGGCATAAATTGAAAATGTCCCATGGCTCCGGCCCAAGACCCCATCATCTTGTCGCCGTCTAGACCGTACATATCCATAATTTGCAAAACGTTATACAGTTCTTTCTTAAAAAAAGCCGACCGCCGGTTTTTGTAACTGAGGTTTGTTAAACCGTCAATCAGGTGATATTTCCCCTTGTTGTAGCCAAAATGCGTTTCAACCGCCCAAAATGCGACCAGATAATTAAGCGGAACGCCGTATTCAACGCTGATTTTCTGATATTTGGGCTTTAATTTCTTATACTGTTCGCGCGCTTTGCTGACTTTTCCCTGATTAACAAGTCGGTTGATGTATTTGTCGGAAGTAAGGATAAATTCTGCCTGCTTTTTGTCTTGCAGCTCGACTTCTTTAATTTCATGAAAATAATCTTCTTTGTAGGCTTCGTTTATCGTTTTTTGGGAAATGCCTTTGTCAGTCATTTCCTCTTTCAGCTGTTCCAGCCACTTGTTCCATTCGGCGCGTTGTTCTTCCACGCTCTTAACTTTTGCCTGTGCTGCTCCGCAAACAAATCCGATGCCGATGATAATAAAGAGAATTTTTTTCCACATGTCTGCCGCCGTTATTGCTGAGGTTACGCCCAAATTCATGCTGCCGTTGTTACTGAAGTTATGCTCAGGTGTATGTTGCCGTTAATGCCAATAATAATATAAAGTATAATATCTTTACTTTCTCCTAACATTCAACTGTTTACATCAAAATTTTTTTATGTTATATCCAATATCAATCAGCATTTATAAGGAGAAAAAGGTGAATATTAAAGAATTTAAAGCCCGATTACCGTTTCGCCGCGCCCTTCTGGGTATAGACTACGGTTCCAAACGAATGGGGCTGGCCGTTTCCGATTTGTCTTGTACCGTTGCCACATCTTATAAAATTCTTTATCGCCGGGAAATTTCTGTCGATTTGGCTGAACTTCGGAAAATCATCTCCGAAAAAGAAATCGGTGCTTTCGTTATGGGGCTGCCGTTGCAAATGAACGGCGAAGAAGGGGAAATAGCCGCCGAAGTCCGCAAATTCGCTGCAATTCTGGAAGAAATTTTTAATCTCCCGCTGCTGTTGTGGGATGAACGTCTGTCCTCTTCGGCAATGGAAAATTTTCTTATTAAGGAGGTTGACCTCTCGCGCAAAAAGCGCGCCAAAGTTTTGGATGCATCTGCTGCCGCCTATATTCTCCAGGGTGCGCTTGATGCCTTGAAATATGCATAAATCCTGAAATGCGCGCAATATATAATATCCCCAAATATAATATCCCCAAAATTTTAATTGACAATTGCTGCACCCTAAAGTAGCCTGAAACTGCATAAGATGATAACTTGTGTGAGGTTTGAAAGCCTCTTGTGTGTTGCTTGATATAAGCGTAAAAACTGCCTTTTGGTCTGTCGGCCGGAAGGCAGTTAATAAGGTATATTACATAGATTCTATACCGAATACACTGCACATTTCACACAAATGCTTTCAACTTCCGGTCGCCTTCATCAAGCGGCTTTTTTTGTATGGGAAGTGGGTATGAATTTGATAAAAGTAAATCAAAACGGGCGTTCAATAATGGAAATGCTTGGCGTCCTGGCTGTTGTCGGTATTCTGTCGGTTGGCGGCATTGCCGGTTTTTCAACGGCAATGTCCAAACATAAGGCCATGAAAGAAGTTGAAAAATACAATTTGTTTGTTCAGGATTTTATGCAACATAAGTCGTTGATTTTGAAATCAGACGATGCAATGGGGACTTCGCAATGGGTATTTTATACCAAAGATGTGGAAAAACTGGGAATTCTTCCATCTGGTTGGCAGGTGAAAGGCAGTAATATTGTAGATAATTTAGGACACAGGTTTAATCTGTATTCTGGTTTGAGCAGAAACGGAATCGTTATGGGATTATATCTGAATACCAAAAAAGGGGAAAGCACTAATACCATGTTTTGTATTCAAATGTGGCAAAACTTTATTTTGCCCAATCAGGAATGGATTGGCAATGTCTGGTTAAATGGAACAGGGACGAAATCAGGTACGTATTATGGGGTAAATTTTTGCTCAAAAGGGAGAAAATGCCTGGCACACATAACCATACCTGAAATACATAAATTCTGTACTAGTTGTGCCGAAGAAGCAGTTTGTAACATAATTACGACATTCCATTAAAAATCCGGCTCCGGCTGTCGGTTGAAAAGTGTTTCAACAACAAAAGGGAGCCGATAAGCTCCCTTTTGTTTCTTTCTGTATTTCGCCGGGGTGTTTATGCCGCCTTAACAACGTCAAAACGGATTTTCGCACCGCCAAGTTCGTCAACGGTCGGTTCTGACAGATTGCTATTTTCGGCAATCTCCAGCGCCAGAACCTGCTCTTTGATGTAATCGGCATATTCGCTGATAGCAATCTTAACCGTAGCGTTGTCGGAAGCGTATGCCAGCTTGATCCGGTCGGAAATGTCAAAGTCCTTGCTCTTGCGCAAAGCCTGAATCATCCGCACAAAGTCGCGGGCGATTCCTTCTTTTTCCAAGTCGGCGTCAACCTCCGTATCCAGAATAACCACGGCGGTATTGTCCGGCAGAGCTTGTCCGCTCATACCGTCCTTGATAATCAGGCGCAGTTCGTATTCTTCGGCAAACAGCGTCTGTCCGGCAATCGCCAGCGTCCCGTCTTCGTTCTGCGACCACTCGCCGGACTTGGACTTTGTCATAATGTCTTTCATCGCGCCGCCGAGCCTCTTGCCGATAAGCGGCGTCTTGAGGTAGAGAAAGCGTTCGGCAACATCGGCAATATCCGATTTCAAGACAATATTCTTGACGTTGACCTCGTCTTTCAGAGCCTCGGCAAAATCTTGCAACATTCCTGCGTTATCGCCTGCAATCGTCATCGACCGCAGCGGCAAGCGGTTGCGAAGCTTGTGTTCTTCGCGGATGGCTTTGGCTACCGAAGAAATCGCCCGAACCATATCCATCTGTGCAATCAGTCCGTTATTGTCGGCGATGGTGTTCAGATTCGACACGTCTTCCAAATGTACCGATTCGCCGCCGGTCAGCCCTTTGTAAACGAACTCGCTCATAAACGGCATAAGCGGTGCGGCAATCTTGGCAACGTTGACCAGAACGGTATAAAGCGTATTAAAGGCGCTCAAATCGTTTCCGTCCCAGAACCGGACGCGGGAGCGGCGGATGTACCAGTTGTTGAGAATTTCCAGAAAATCCTCAATTTCCGCACAGGCGCGCGCAATTTCGTATGCTGCCATATTTTTACGTACCGCATTGGCCAGCGCTTTAAGCTTTGCCAGAATGTAGCTGTCTAACACGTCGTCGGATTGTGAAATTTCTTCCGCTTTAATCCCTTCCGCATTCGCATACAGCGTAAAGAAGTAATAAGCGTTCCAGAACGGAATCAGCGCCTTGCGTGCTGCCTTGGCAATTTCCTTGCCCTCTTTGTCTACGGCGACGTTGCCGCCTTTCAGTACCGGAGAGGAAATAAGGAACCAGCGCAACGCATCCGAACCGATTGTATCCAGAATCTCGTTCGGGTCCGGATAATTCTTCAAACGCTTGGAAAGCTTTTGCCCGCCCTCGGCCATCAGCAGTCCGGTGCAGATGCAGTTCTTAAACGCCGGCCTGTTGTGCAAAGCGGTGGAAAGCACCGTCAGCGTATAAAACCAGCCGCGGGTCTGGTCAATTGCTTCCACGATGAAATCTGCCGGAAAATGCTTGTCAAACCATTCTTTGTTTTCAAACGGGTAGTGGATTTGCGCATACGGCATGGAACCGCTTTCAAACCAACAGTCGAACACGTCGCTGACCCGGCGCATCATCGTTTTGCCCGACGGGTCGTCCGGATTCGGATAAACCACGTTGTCAATGTAAGGCTTATGCAAATCGGTTACGTCAACGCCGGTCTTTTCCTTAATCTCAGCAATAGAGCCGAAGACATCAATCCGTGGAAATTTCGGATTATCGGATTTCCAAACCGGAATCGGCGTTCCCCAGAAACGGTTGCGGGAGATAGACCAGTCGCGCGCGCCCTCCAGCCATTTGCCGAAACGCCCGTCTTTGATATGTCCCGGAATCCAGTTGATTTCCTGATTGTTCTTAACCATGTCGTCACGGAAATCCGTTACCTTGACAAACCAGGAAGACATCGCCTTGTAAATCAGCGGCGTGTCCGTGCGCCAGCAGAACGGGTAGGTATGCTTATACTGTTCCTTTTTAACCAGCAGCCCGTTGGTTTTCAGCCACTGCATAATCGGCTCGTTGGTATCAAAGACCTGCAGCCCTTCATAGTCCGGTACTTCAGCGGTAAACTTTCCCGCCTCGTCAACCGGGCAGACCACCGGGAAATTCTCGTCATATGCACGGCAGGCCTCAAAGTCGTCCTGTCCGAAACCCGGTGCAATGTGAACTACGCCCGTACCGTCTTCGGTGGAAACGAATTCGCCTGCCAGAACCCTGAACGCGCCTTTGTCTTTTAAATGCTGAAAATACGGGAACATCGGCTCGTAGCTCATGCCGACCAGCTCCGCCCCTTTTATCTTCTTGACTAAGGTGGCGTTTTCAAGCTGTTTTTTATAGCTGCCGAGCCGGGCTTCCGCAATAATGTAATCCTGCCCGTTCTCGTTCATAACCAGATAGTCTATGTCGTTGCCGACCGCCAGCATCAAATTGGAAGGCAGAGTCCACGGTGTCGTTGTCCACACGAGGATTTTCTGTCCGTTTGCAAGCTTGAACATAACCGTAATGGCGTTATCCGTTTTTTCCTGATAGCCGAGGTTGACTTCAAAGTTGGAAAGCGGGGTTTCCGCTGCCCAGGAATACGGCAATACGCGGTAGTCTTCATATACCAGCCCTTTGTCATAAAGCTGTTTGAAGTTGTTGATGACGCTCTCCATAAACGGCAGGTTCATCGTTTTGTAATCGTGGCTGAAATCAACCCAACGTCCGATGCGCTTAAACATATCAACCCAGATGTTGGAATATTTTAAGACGTCGGTGCGGCAGAAATTGTTGAACTTTTCAATACCGTACCCCTCAATCTGTTTGCGCCCGGAAACGTTGAGCTGCTTTTCCGCCGACATTTCCGCCGGCAGCCCGTGGCAGTCCCACCCCAGACGGCGTTCGACCTTTTTACCGTTCATTGTCTGAAAACGGGCAACCGCATCCTTAACGTATGATACCATAATATGCCCGTAATGCGGTGTTCCGTTGGCAAACGGAGGGCCGTCGTAAAAGACGAATTCCGCAGCGCCGTCGCGGTTATGGACGGATTTTTCAAAAGTCTTGTCTTCTTCCCAGAAATTCAGGATATTTTTTTCCATTTCGGGAAAATTGATTTTTGCATTCAATTCCGGATAATATTTTTTCTTTTCAGTCATCTTAAAAATTCCTAAAACTCACAAACTTTTCCAACTCTACTCATAAAAAGCTGCAAAATCAAGTCAAAATTAAAAAACGCAGAATCTTAACTGAATTTTTAAACATTTACGCCTAAAATAAAAACCAAAAGAGTATGTATAACCGTTGCTGAATGTTTTGCTTATGATTAAATATATGAAAATAAAAAGAAAAGTTGTTCTATTGGCTGCGGCGCTTGTCTGCGGGGTAATCGGTGCGGCGGAGGCTGCCGGTGGAAATATCAGCGTCGCCCGGGCGTTTTATGAACTTGCACGGCAAAATAATACACAGAAAATTGAAACTCTGTTGGAACGCGGTTACTCTCTTGAGAGCGTTGACGAACGCGGTTATAATTCGGTCTGCATTTCGGTTATCCGTCAGAACCATTCTGCTTATAAGGTGTTGACAGGGTATGGTGCAAATAAGAGCCCGGAATGCCTGAAAAAAATTCCCGACAGCGCTTATCGCCGCTTTTTCGGGTTGTCTCCGAAACAAACTCCGGTAAAAAGCTATAAGCCGGATTCGCCGTATCTTATCGGTACGGCGGCTTTGGCGGCTGGTGCAGTGGCAGCGGCATACATTTTCCGCGGCGATACGGATGGCGGCAGCGGGGGCGGAGGGGAAAATCCCGACCCGGATCCTGATCCGGGTGATGATTGCCCGCCGAACAGCCATTTGCAAGACGGTATCTGTATCTGCGACAGCGGTTACGGAAACTACGGCGATATGCCAAACTGCCATGCGACGGTAGCTAATTGCAGCGTACAGGAAGCAGACCAATGCAAAACATGTAACGGCGGATATATACTGGAAAATAATGTTTGTTACGCACAGATTGATCATTGTATTGCTCAAAGTGGTAAAACATGTTCTCAGTGTGAAACCGGATTTGGAATTCATGGTGGAGACGGAACCAAATGCTATCCGGACATAGAACACTGCAAAAACCAGTATATGGATATTTGTCAGGAATGTGAGGCAGGCTACGGTACCTATTCAGATGACAGCCGGTGCTATAAAACGGTTGAAAACTGCTTAAATCAGGTTCAGGACGTTTGTAAACAGTGTATGCCCGGCTACGACACTTTTGGCGACCCCTATAAATGTTATGACAAAAATCCGTGTGCCGCGTACCCGAATTCTGTGCCGGCGGAAGGCGGAACCACCTGTGTCTGTAATGCTGACAAGGGCTATACCGGAGACCCTTATGGCGAGGGGTGTTCCCAGACGACCGGAGGCGATTATAACGAAGGTGATGAAGATAACGAAGAATGGAACAATTACAACGAGTTGTATTGCAATTCTCACGGAAAATATGACACGGATACAAAAAGGTGTCTCTGCTATACGGGGTACACCGGAGACAGCTGCTCAGAATGCAGTGCAAATTATCTGAATTTTGGCGGTATGTGTTTCCGTGATTTGGAATGCCCGCAGAAAGGAAATCATTTGGTTCAGGAAAACGACGCCTGCGTCTGCGATATCGAAAACGGATATATCCCCTATTATGATGAAGGCGGTAGAATGACCTGTATGGCACAGATAACCTGTGATTTGCATCATGAACAAATTGGGCCGGATGAATGTGTCTGCAAACCCGATTTTGACGAAAATTGCGAAAATTGTAAAGAGGGATTTGAATATGACAGCACGTCAGACAGCTGTCTGCGTACGGAATATATCTGTGAAGAAGAATGGACAGGGGATCAGTGCGACATCTGCCCTGTACAATTCAAGATAACGGTAGACAGCAGCGGCCGCCATTGCGGTTTGGAGTGTGCAGATAACCGTGCGCCGATTGCCGAAAACCCGACTTGCGAAACCTGTGCGCCGGGTTATGAATTCAGCAGTATCGACAACACCTGTATTACAACCGAATGTACGACCGGACAGGAGGGGTATATAAAAGATGAGGAAACCGGGGCTTGCCGATGCGATACCGAAAACGGCTGGAGAATGAGTGCGGCAGGTGTTTGCGAGAAGATGGAAGGAGATTTGATAGGATCGTCAGATTCTAATATTAATAATGCCAAGATTACGGTGGCCAACGACGGCGTATTGCGCGACGTTTATGGGATGAAACCGGTATTGAGCGAAGATGATGAAGGCAATATCACCTATTATGACAGTGTCTATAATGCACTGACGTCATCTGGAACAAATCAGGGAACTATTGATATAACCAACAGCAATACCGGCGGCAATTTTGTTTATGGCATATATTCACAGTCCGATATATATAACAGTGCCGTAATCAGCAATACGGCCGAAGAATGCGACGGGTGCAACAATAGGGCAACAGGCACCATAAATATTAAAGACGACAATACGTCTTCTGAAATTTACGGAATGTATAATTCTTCCGAAAATAATATTTATAACAGTTTTTCTTTTGGAACGGGACAGGGAGCTACCAAAAATGGTTCGGACGGCTCGATAACTATCACTAAATCAGAAACAAGCAGCGGTAACATTATTGGTATGCAGGGCGGTAAAAATCTCTATAACGCCTACGCCAATACCAGTGACGGTGTAAATACCAATGTTAGAGCAGAGGGAAAAATCAATATTACCCATAATGGATATGGCGACGTTATCGGTATCAGAGGAACAAACAGCGCCGGCAAGATAAACAATGCGCTGGCATACCTGAATTCGGCCGTCTCGGATGCTGTGGCGGAAGGTTCAATCGTATTGTCGGGAAAAGGCAATGTTTACGGAATATACGGTAATGGGACGATAGCCAACAGTGAAACCCAGTTTAATAAAAACTATAATATGCTTAAGGATTTCAGCTCCCACGGCGTGATTGACGTAACCACGCGGTCTGATACGGCAGCGGCCTATGGTATTTATGCGGCGGGTGCCAAGGATACCAAAACAAGTGTATATAATGCGATGGGATACAACAGTACCGGCGATATTAAAGTTCGCAATACATCTGGCGGCAGTGCGTTTGGCATATATTCTGCGGCGCAGACCTATACCGGTGATGATGATGTCGTCTATTATAATAATACATACAATGCTTTCCGTTCGTCCGCTATTTATGGCGATAGCGTCGCTACCGGAAATATTGACATGACAATAGAGGGATACAGTTCTCTTGGTCAGCAGGTTGCAGGGATTTATGCCGCAGGCAATGCTTTTAACTCTTATGCCAATTCCGGTTCTGACGTTATGTTGGAAACGATAGGCAATATAACCATAAACGATAAAAGCGAAACCGGAAATATGAACCTTCGCGGCATTGAAAGCAACGGGGCAACGATAGCCAACGCATACAGTACGGGACAAAATCAGAATACGGCAACAAAAGTAACCGGCAACATAAACGTAAATATTCTTGCCACCAAAAACGGTTTGTCAACGGCTTCGGGAATTTTCAGCGATTCGATAAATCCGCAGGGAACAAAGATTTATAATGCGGCTTTGGTTAATGATAAAAATAACGTTGAAGGAAACATCACTGTAAATGCTTCCAGCGGACGGGCGCCGAACCGTATGTACGGCATTTACGCGACAAGTTACAAAACCGGAGAAAATGCCGAAGATGCGCAGCCCAAGACTGTATATAATGCCTATTATGAAAACGGAAGCGATGTTGCTGAAGGGAAAGTGCGCGGAAATATAAGCGTCATTGCAAAAAACGCGACTACAAATTCAATGGGTGAGTATTATGGCATTTATGTACAGGACGGTGCTGCCTATAATGCATACAGCTCAAACGCCAATGCCGATGTAATCGGAACTATTACGGTCGATGTTGTCGGCGGAGCCAACGGCGGCATTGCGGCAGGTATGTACGGCAGCAATGCGACATTGAACAATTCCGGTGCCGGTTCGGCCATAAATGTAACCTCAAAAGGCAAGGCAGTTGCCTACGGCATGAAAGGCGATAATGCCCATATCACAAACAATGCGGAAATCAATGTCAAAAGCACCGGAGGTGCCGATGCATACGGAATATATGTCAATAAAGGGTCTGCAATTAATGATATCAGCGGGGTAATTAACGTTACCGGAGATGGCAATAACTATGGCATCTATGCAATATCCGACGGTACGGCTTCGGGTAAGGCAACCGTTATAAACCGCGGTACGATTAATTTGAATGGAAACGGGAATAATACCGGTATTTATGCCGCCGGCGAAACGGCAACTGTCAGCAATACCGGAACAATAAATATAAACGGCGAAGGATGCAGCGGCGGCGATTGCAACAACGGTTCGTCAATCGTTTTGGAAAATGGCGCAACGTATGATAACAGCGGTACGACTTCCAGCACCGGCAGCATGGATTTTAACGAATGGGGCGGCAATGTCGTATTGAGCCAGGGCGGAAAATTTGAAGCTGAAGACAGTATCAGCGGCGATTTGAAGGTGTCCTCAAATGTCGTAACCGATACTTTTAAAACGACCTCAATGGTGGAAGACGCTCTCGCGGCTGATGATGTCAGCGGTGTTAACCTGAGTTCAAAATCCTATCTCTACAATGCCGGTGTCAAAGAAAACGACAAAGGCAGCTATGATGTTGTCATGGAAATGAAAGACTTCAATGAAGTAACAAATGACGATATGGCGGCGTATCTGGAACAAAACTATGCAAATGAAAAGAACAGCGAGCTTTTCAATGCGCTGAAGTCGGCCTCGACTGCCCGCGAATACCGGCAGACGGAAGCCGATATTACCGGAACGTCGACATTGCCGAATATGGCGCAGGAAAATCTGAAAGTTCAGCGCAGTCTGGATCGCACAATGATGGCACAGTTGTTCAAAGACGGCGAAGACGTCCGAAGAATGGTCGGAGCCGACGGATTGTATATCGGGCGTGATGACCACGGAACGCTCAGCGGATATGATATAACATCGCAGAGTATGTATGCCTTGTACGATAAAAAAATGGACAACAGCTATCGTCTCGGTCTTGGTATGAGCTTTACGCATACCGATACAGATTATAATAACGATTCGACCAGAAAGAGCTTTATGGTTCAGGGATATGTTCCGTTAACCTATACGAACGGTAAAGGGCTGACGGCGGTTTCGATGGCTCGTTTAGGTTTTGCCGATGGCGATTATAAACGGCGGGGATACAAACATACCTATGAAGCCGATACGACAGAAATTACCTATGGCTGGCTGAACGAATTGCGTTATACGATGAATCTCGGAGTCGTAAATCTGACGCCGTTTGTCGGGCTGAATGCGGTCGGGTGGTATCAGGACGATATAGATGAGGGGAATGATGCGTTGGCATTGCAGATTGCGTCATCCCATGTCTTTTCGCTTGAAAGTGCTCTGGGACTGTATATAGACAAGGATGTGGAATTTGCACCGGATAATAAGCTGAATGTGGCATTGGGTATAGGATATTATCATGAGTTCGCCGACCCGTACCGGGGTTTGGATGCACAAATTAATGATACTATCGGCTCATATAAGCTTCGTGATGTAGAACATCTTAATTCGCGTGACCGCGGCATTTTGTCGGCAAGAGTTAATTACGATTATAAAGATTTTTCAATCTACGGCGAACTGATGCAGTATCTGGAAAAGGAATATCCGATAAAAGTTGACGTTGGTCTTAAGTATAAATTTTAAATAAAATGCCTTTAGTCAGGTGTTTGTGCAAAAAAACATGAATATGGATAAAAAAAGCTTTATTTTAAAATTTTTTATGCTATAAAGTTGACATAATCTTTCATAAAAACTTGAAAGTGGGGTCGAAAGCCCCGCTTTTTTGTTACTTCGGACAAGGAGAATATAATGCAGAAGCATTATTTGGCAGATATAATAGAACCGGTTGTTGACGGGGAAGGGTTTGAAACGGTCAGGATTCTGACAATGGGTGAAACCAATCAGACATTGCAGATTATGATTGAACACAAAGACCATGATAAAGAACTGACGGTAGATGACTGTGCCAAGGTCAGCCGCGCCGTTTCGGCAGCGTTAGATGAGGCGGATCCGATAGAAAACCGCTATACGTTGGAAGTCAGTTCTCCGGGACTTGACCGCCCGTTGACCAAAGCCGAACATTTCCGCCGTTTTGCAGGATACGTTATCAAACTGGAAACTGTTGAACCGGTGGAAAAGAGAAAGCGTTTTAAAGGAATTGTAAAGGCTGTATCCTCAGACAACGTTATAACGCTTGAAATGGACGGTACGGATTTTGATATTGCCTTTGACAATGTAGCCAAGGCAAAAATCGTATTAACCGACGAGCTGTGGGAGCAGTATCTGAAATCCCGCAAATCGTCAGATGCTTGATTGTTTAACCTAACCAGAGATGGATTAACCATTAATTTATTTAACCCACATAAAAGAGGACACTATGGAAAATATTGTTAATATGCCCAGACCGGAAATTCTTATGGTAGCCGATACCGTTGCCAGAGAAAAAAATATTGACCGTGAAGATGTTTTTAAGGCTATGGAAGAAGCTATCCAGAAAGCCGGCCGTTCCAAATACGGGTTTGAACATGATATACGGGTAAATATTAACCGCAAGACCGGTGCTATCACATTGGCTCGTTACCGTGCTGTTGTTGACGTGATAGAAAACGAAACGACGGAGCTGACGCTGGCAGAAGCTAAGCGGATAAACCCGGATATAAAAGTCGGAGAATATATCATAGACCCTCTGCCTCCGATTGATTTCGGCCGTATTGCGGCTCAGACGGCCAAGCAGGTCATTATGCAAAAGGTTCGTGAGGCCGAGCGCAACAAACAATATGAAGAATATAAGGAAAAGATTGGTACGATTATCAATGGTACGGTTAAACGGGTTGAATTCGGCAATGTCATCATTGATATGGGCAAAACCGAAGCTGTCCTGCGTCGTGATGAAATCATTCCCCGGGAAAATTTCAAAAACGGTGACCGCGTCCGTGCTTATGTGCTGGATGTTCGTCGCGAAACCCGCGGGCCGCAGATTTTCCTCTCCCGTACCTGTCCGGAATTTATGGCCAGGCTGTTTACGTCCGAAGTGCCGGAAATTTATGACGGTCTGGTAGAAATTATGGGGGTGGCGCGTGACCCGGGCTCAAAAGCGAAAATTGCCGTTCGCGCCAAGGATTCGTCTATTGACCCGGTAGGCGCCTGTGTAGGCCTGCGCGGCATCCGTGTTCAGGCGGTTGTAACTGAACTTCAGGGTGAAAAGATTGATATTGTGCCGTATTCTGCCGATAAGGCGCAATTTATCGTCAGCGCTTTGTCTCCGGCAGAGGTAAGCAAGGTGGTACTTGACGAAGAAAATAACCGGATTGAAGTTGTTGTTGCCGAAGACCAGTTTTCCATTGCTATCGGCCGCCGTGGCCAAAATGTCAAACTTGCTTCCCAGCTGGTTGGCTCTGATATTGACATTTTGACGGAAGAACAGGAACGTGAACGTCGTGCCAATGAAAACCGGATTCGCTCTGAGCGTTTCGTTTCGGCGCTTGATGTCGATGAGATGATTGCTCACGTTTTGATTTCTGAAGGCTTTTCAACGGTTGACGAGATTGCGATGGTTGATTTGTCTGAGCTTTCTTCAATTGACGGTTTTGACGAAGATTTGGCGACCGAACTGCAAAACCGCGCCAAAGCCTTTGTTCAGAAACGTAACGAAGAATTTGCCGAAAAGAGCAAGTCGCTTGGTGTTGACGACAGCCTGAAAACGATTTCCGGACTTGATCAGGATATGATTTTAAGTCTGGCCGAACACGGCGTTAAAACGCTTGATGATTTGGCGGACCTTGCTGCCGACGAACTGATTGAGATTCTCGGCGACGGTGTTATCACCGAGGTTGAAGCCAACCGAGTCATAATGGCCGCCCGCGAGCATTGGTTTGCCGACGAGGAAAAGAACTAAGCGGAGGTTTGGATGTCAAGAGAGCTGATTGAGCGCAAATGTATTGTGGAAGGAACCGTAAAGCCGGTAGCAGAGTTGCTGCGCTTTGTGGAGCTGAACAATGCCCTTTTGCCGGACTTTAATAAAAAGCTTCCGGGGAAAGGAATGTATATTACCGGCAATCGGCTCTCTCTGACGAAGGCATTGGAGAAAAAGCTCTTTAATAAGGCAAGCCGCCATAATCTGAAAATTGCTGAGGGGTTTGCCGAAATGGTTGAGGATTTAATAAAACAAAAGGCATTGGACAGTCTGAACCTGGCCCGGAAAGCCGGAGCATTGGTTACAGGTTTTGAAAAAGTGAAAGAGGCAGTCAAAAAAAACAAAGTAGATTTTATCGTCGAAGCGGCGGACGCCGGCAACGACGGGAAAGAAAAAGTGGCATTCTTTGCTAAAAGTATTGAAATATTTAATTTATTTAGTATAGATGAATTAGATATGGCTTTAAATAAAGAAAATACGGTACATCTGGCTGTTTTAAAAAGCGATATGTCCCGTATGGTTTATAATAATTTAAAAAAGTATCAAAACTTTTTATCGTAAACGGAGAAAATAACGAATGACAGAAGATAATGGCAAAAAACTAACATTATCCGGAAAATCCACCCTCACTTTGAAAAAAACGAATATGACTCTGAAACCCGAGGGCAAAAAGGTTGTTCAGGTAGAAGTCAGAAAGAAAAGGTTTGTAAATCCGCAGACGCAGTCCAAGCCGGCGGTTGAAATTGATGAAACTCTGGCTCAAAAGCTGGAGCTTTTGGCTAAAGCGAAAGAACACGAAGCTAAAAGAAAACAGGAAGAAGAAGAAAAAGCTTTGCTGCGCCAGAAGCAAAAGGAAGAAGCTTTGAAAAAGCAACAGGAAGAAGCTGAGAAAGAAGCTCGTGAAAAAGCTGCGGCAGAAAAGGCATCGGCCGAACGCAATGAAAAAAATGCCGCTTCAGCCGTTAATTTTTCCGAAAATGATAACAAATCCTATAATTCCAAGCATAAAAAAGATGATTATGATGAGGATGACGAGGATGATGACTACTACGCCAAAAAAGGCAAAAAGTCTTCGCCGGCAGAAAACGGAAAACCGATAAGCCGCGAAGAGGCATTTGAACAGGAACGCAAGAAAATTCAGAAACGCAGTTTTGAAACGCCGAAACGCAATACGAAAATCAGTGTTAACTCATATATGTTTAATGATGACGACGACGATGATTATGGTTATGGCGCGCCTCGCCGCCGTTTTAAGAAAAAGGCGCCGAAACCGCAAAGCCAGCCGCAGGCTCCTCAGGAAAAAATAATCAAGGAAGTCATAATTCCCGAAATTATCACCGTGCAGGATTTGGCAAACCGTATGGCGGAAAAAAGCTCTGATGTTATCAAAAAACTGATGTCCTTGGGCGTTATGGCGACGATTAACCAGGCGATTGATGCCGATACGGCGCAGATTGTCGTTGAAGAAATGGGGCACAAGTTTAAGCGCGTGGCCGAAAGCGATGTTGAAGAAGGCCTGACCGGTCCGGCTGATACCGAGGCCGATTTGCTGCCTCGTCCGCCGGTAGTAACTGTTATGGGACACGTTGACCACGGTAAAACCTCCCTGTTGGACGCCTTGCGTGAAACGAACGTTGCCGCCCGTGAAGCCGGCGGTATTACGCAGCACATCGGTGCTTATCAGATTACGCTGGACAATGGCCAGAAAATTACGTTCATTGATACGCCGGGACACGAAGCATTTTCTGAGATGCGCGCTCGCGGAGCCAAGGTAACCGATATTGTCGTTTTGGTTGTTGCGGCCAATGACGGGATTAAACCGCAGACTGTTGAGGCCATCCGCCATGCCCAGGCGGCAAATGTTCCGATTGTGGTCGCGATTAATAAGATAGACTTGCCCGGTGCAGACCCGATGAAAGTCAAAACCGAGTTGTTGCAGCATGGTATTGCCGTAGAAGAAATGGGCGGCGAAAGCCTGTGTGCGGAGGTATCGGCCAAAAAACGCATCAATATTGACAAACTTGTTGAGGCAATTTTGTTGCAGGCGGAAATTTTGGACTTAAAAGCTAATCCGAACCGTGCCGCCGAAGGTGCCGTTATTGAAGCCAAAATGGAAAAAGGGCGCGGAAATGTTGCGACGGTTCTGGTACAAAACGGAACTTTAAAAGTCGGTGAAGTATGCATTGCCGGCAAAGAGTGGGGACATGTCCGGGCCATGTTTAATGAAAACGGCAAAAAGGTGTTTGAAGCAGCACCGGCAACTCCGGTTGAGGTTTTGGGGCTGCAGGGGACGCCTTCTGCCGGTGATGATTTTATTATCGTTAAAGATGAAAATCAGGCGCGCGAAGTAACCGCTTACCGTATTCGTAAAGAACGCGAAGCCAAATTGGTCAAAAGCGCAAAGTCGGCGATGGAACAAATGTTGGATAAAATTAAATCCGGTGAATCCAAACAGTTAGCTGTTATCATCAAGGCAGACGTTCAGGGTTCTATTGAGGCGATTGAAGGCACAATCAATAAATTGTCCACGGATGAAGTTTCCGTGCATATTCTGCATTCGGCAGTCGGTCCGATTTCTGAATCTGACGTAACCTTAGCCAAAGCGTCAAATGCCTTTATTATCGGTTTTAACGTCCGTGCCATTCCGCAGGCAAGGGACATGGCTCGTCGCGACGGGATTGATATCCGCTACTATTCCATCATTTATGATGTTGCCGATGATGTGAAAAAAGGTCTTGAAGGTTTGTTGTCGCCGGAATTGAGGGAGAAATTCCTTGGCTATGCCGAAATCCGCAATGTATTTAATATTACCGGTGTCGGTAAGGTGGGCGGTTGTATGGTTACTGAAGGTATGGTAAAGCGCGGTGCAAAAGTGCGCCTGCTCCGGGATAACGTTGTTATCCATGATGGAAATCTGGCTCAGCTGAAACGCTTTAAAGAAGACGTCAAGGAAGTTAAAGAAGGTTACGAATGCGGCATGAGTTTCGAAAATTATAATGACATTCAGGTTGGTGATTATATTGAATGTTATGAAATAGAAACAATTGCGGCAAAACTTTAAAGGGGAAAAGCCTATGATAAGCAGAAACAGCAAAGAGCCGTCGCAGCGTCAGCTCCGTATTGCTCAGGAGATAAGGAAAATTATTGCCGGCGCTCTGGAGAAAGGAGAAGTCCGCAACCCTTTAATCTTAGACAATCTGGTAACGATAACGGACGTTGATATTTCGCCGGATTTAAAATACTGCACTGTCTATTTTATGACTTTGAACGGGAAAAATCTGGGGCAGATTGAAGACGATTTGAATGCCGAAGTCTGGGGAATGAAAAAACTGATAGCTTCCAAATTAAAACTCCGCTATACGCCGGATTTGAACTTTCGGATGGATACTTCTTTTGCCGAAGTCGACAGGATTGAAAAACTGTTGCGCGATCCAAAAGTTGAGCAGGATTTGAAAAAAGAATAATCAGTCAAAAACACAAGTTTATCCCGCAAAGAAAATCCCTTTAAGCCGAAGCGCTTAAAGGGATTTTTTAGATTTTAGAAGAGTTCGCCTTCGGTAACCCTTTGGCAAACAAAGTCGGGATAAATCTGCTGGGCTTCAATCAGCGACATTACAGTTTTGTCATTGACGTCTTTCCCCTGCTGCTGAATAGCATATTCCGTTACGCCGCCTTCAACAACAAGGCAGGATTTTATACCCGCCCGGTTGGCGCCGAGAATGTCTGTTTGCAGAGTGTCGCCGACCATCAGAATTTGTTCTTTCGGAACATTCTCAAATCCTCTTAATGCCCGGTCAAAAATCTTTGGATCCGGCTTGCCGTAAATGACGGTTTTGCCCCCCATCTGCCGAAAAGCCTGGCAAATAAGCCCTTGCCGGACAACAAACCTGCCGTCTTCGTTAGCGCGCAAGTCCGGATTGGCGCAGACCATGTCCAGATTACGTTTGCGGATTTTTTCCAGTTCCGGAAGAAAGTCATTAACATCCATTCTGTCCTCGCCGTGAATCTGCGGTACGCCGCAATAGGCAAAATCGGCTTTTTCTATATCTTCTGTAACCGAATAAACCGAATCTTTAAATAAATCCGGCAACTTGTCTTCTGGGCGTTTAAAATTTGCTGTCCCAAAAACATACATTGTTGTTCCCGGAACAGGAACATCGCCGCACTGAATGGCTTCGTATCCGAACTGGCCGGAAGTAACGACATCATCATAATGTACGCCTTTGAACATGCCTTTCTTGGCATATTTGCTGACAGCATCGGCAGAACCGAAAGAAGCGTTTGACAATATGATAACTGTCTTTCCGTCTTCTCTCAGTGTTTTCAAAGTTTGCAAAACGGTCGGGCTAAGGCCGGCGCCAAAGTTGATTACCCCGTACATATCAAAGATGACGACTTTCATCTCTTTGACAATTGTTAAAAAATTTTCCATAAAAAATAAAATTAGATGACATAAAAATTATATTTGTCTAAAATGTATCATCATTAGCCTGTTAAGTCAATATAAAATAATGGAAAAATAAAATTTTTGTATTATAATCAACCCGAAAAGAAAATTTACGATAGGAAAAAAACATGAAAAGTTTTATTGACGAATTTAAAAAATTTGCCATGCGCGGCAATGTTATTGATATGGCTGTCGGTATTATTATTGGTGCCGCATTTGGCAAGATAGTCGATTCTCTGGTAAAAGACATTATGATGCCGCCAATTGGCCTGCTATTGGGAAAAGTTGATTTTTCCGATTTGAAACTTTATCTGACCCACGGTGATAATCCGGTAACCGTAAACTACGGATTGTTTATCAATGCGCTGATTAGTTTTCTGATTGTAGCTTTTGCCGTATTTGTTTTGATTAAGGCTATTAATAAGCTTCAGGAAAGAATGGTTAAAGAAGAAGCCGCAGCGGCTCCGACAGAACCGGCAACGAAAACCTGCCCCTACTGTTGTTCGGAAATTCCGGCCAAAGCCTGCCGCTGCCCGCACTGCACTTCTGAATTGAAATAGCCTACTGCCCAGTGCCTGAACGGACTGAAAGTCAGAATAAAACATAATGAATATAAATCTCGAACCTCACTTCCGTCCTCCAGACATCTCAAGCCAAATGTGAAGCAACGGTATAATAGGAGATAATCGCATCCGCTTTGGCTGCAAGGCTGATATGATTATCTTCCTTTATAAAAAGCCTGGGATATTTCCGCCGGTGTTAAAACTTTCGTTTCTTTTTCACCCGTTTGAATCTGTTCGTTGCCTTTTGACCCGGAAGAGGCAAGGTCGGGGCGTTCATCCATACGGCTCATTGCATGAACGGTTTTGCCTAAATCGTCGGATACGGTTTGGATGCCGTTCTGATTCCTGACCATAAGATTGTCCGTATAATAAATCATATTATTGTCTTTGTTGCAACAGCCCAGCATCAGGTCCTTTAATGCCCAATCTGCATCTTCGCTGCGGTTGACGATATTTTTAAACTGTGTTTTCAGATACTCGTCCTTGTCCTTATCCGTTTTAAGTCCGCGCTCTTCAAGATAGCGGTCAATAGCCAACAGCCCTTCGGTACTGGCGGAAAAGGGAGAGACGGAAGAGGTTATTTCTTGAGTGATTTCTTTTTTAGGCATCATCAAAGCGATACAGTCATCAGGAATGTCAATTTTCATGCCATAACCGATATCCAGATTTTTCATCATATCCTTAAGTATTTTCGGCTGTTCCCGCGCCGCCTTGATTTGATTCATCATATTGGCGGAAGAACCGTGTTCCGCCGCGTCGGAAAATTGCCCCTCGCTGTAACCGGGAAGATAATGCTTGTCCCAATGAGCAGATGCCAGCTGGATTACTCTGCTGCAAGATTCGGAAGAAACCGGGTCAAAGCCGTTTTTTTCAACAGTATCCCTCAATCCCGGAACTTGGCTTAAAATCTCGCCGACAGGCTTTTTTTCGCCGTTTATTTCTATCATTTCCATTCCTGAATCTTTACAGTTTTTCCAGATATTCGCCAAAGTAAGACATTGCACGGCATAAGCTGTTTTTTCTGTTACATAATCTTTTTCGACAAACATGTCCGGCGTGTTGTTTAGGCGTTTTTCGCTGTCGGTCTGACCTCTTGCATCGTGGAGAAAGTGAGTGTTTTCGTGCCGTTCCGCCGCAATTTCTGCCGCTTGGTCGCCGTTAATCAGCTTGGCGTCCCATGTGTGGGGCATTTTTTCATTGATAAGGTTTTTCATTTCTTCAGATAAATCCCACTTAGGCATATATATTTTTTTGTCACTGGAATCAAAATATGCCATATCGCGATATTTGTTAAAATCTGCTTTGGACTTTACTTCTCTAAATTCCCGTTCCATTGTATTTTTCGGGGTTTTCAAATTCGATTTGTATTTTTTATAATCCGTATCCAGTTCCTCTTCAATGACAAATCCCGGGAAAGGGCCGATGGCCGTTTCCGTTTCTGCAATTTTTTTATTATCATCGGCAACCGGCATCTGTAATTGTTGTGCTAATCGGGTGCCTTGGCCATCCTTAACCTTGAGATATGTCTCTGGATTTTCACAGATAAAATCGGCTCTTTTGGCGTCTTGCTTCATTTCTAAGCGTACAGTCTCTTTTTCCGGCATATTCGGATGGGCTTCTTGAGCCTGCATTGCGGGAGCACTTCCCAGTGCAATAGCCAAGGCAGCTGTTTTTGCTTTTTCTTTTATCTCATCAAGTGTCGCCATTGTAAAGCTCCGATATAACAATAATTCCCGCTGTCTGTTCCCATAATAGCAGAAAAACGACGTAAAGTAAAGGAAAAAGGCGATTCGCTAACGCTACTCAGCAGCAGAAGCCCCCCCTGCATCGACAGGAGTATCGTCTTCTTTTCTGAATGACTCATACAGCAGCAACACAACACCCGATAAAATCAAAGGCAGCAGGTAATAAATAATGCGGTAAGCAATCAACGCGCCGAATAAAATCGCTTGGTTATCCTGCCCGGGAAGAATATTGGAGAAAACGAGTTCAAAAACGCCGAGCCCTCCGGGAACCTGGCTGTATACGCCAAGAACCTGAGCAATGATAAATGCTCCCATAAACGTAACAAAGTCAATCTCGACAAAACAGATTAAAACGGAGTAGAGCACCAGCGATGCCATCACGATATCAATACTGCCGATAAAAACCTGCTCAAGCGCCAGCCTAAAATTCGGCATCCGGAAATCCACTCCTTTAATAACCAAATCCTTTTTATAATAAATGCTGGCCCACAAATAAACCGCAAGGCCGATAACCGACAGTATCATGGTTATAAAAGTCGACATTTTGGTGGAATCATTTCCGCCGAAAGCATGATCCGGCGTCAAAACATAACCGATAATAATCAGAAAGAAACAGGCCACAAGATAAGTAAAGCCGGAAAACGTTACCATCTTGACAATATCTCCGGGGCTTATTCCCCATCTGGAATAAAAGCGGTAGCGAACCGTGCCGCCGGAAACGATGGCGTGGCCGGCATTGTTGCTGATGGAAAAGCCGACAAATCCGGTCAGTATCCATTTCCATGCCGCCAGTTTTCTTTGAATGTATTTTAATGCCAGATAATCGTATGTAGATAAGGCGACATAGCCGGTAAACGAAGCACAGAGGGCATAGAGAAGATTGTCCAGCGGAATGCTCAGCAGCGCATTTTTAAGCTCTTCCATGGAATATTTCGACAACTGCCTGTATATCATATATGCAGCCAGAACAAAGAAAAATAGTCCAAGCCAGGAAACGATTTTATTTAGTGCCGATGAAGCTTTCACCTTGTTATTCTCCCGTAATTCTTAGTTAACCGTTTGCGTTGCCAAATCAGAATCCAAATTTGTATCAATGTAGACTTTCAGGCTGTTGCCGAATGTCTGGCGTATAAAAGAGGTAAGCTGGGAAGGGGCAGGTTTGTAGTTTTCCGCCTCAGACTGCACGGCCAGCAGGTCTTCTATCCTCAGGCTCTTTTCTATGTCGTCGCGCTTTTCTGCGGCTTCGCTCATGCCCATAACCGAAGCGACATTATACAGGACATGGGCGTTTTTTATATTGCGCGTATAAACCTTTCCTTCGGCCAGAATATCCGCCAGCCGCATAATGGCTTCCGGATTGCCCTGCGCAACCGACATACGCAGGTACTGCACAGCTCTGTTATAATTTTTCGGGGTTCCCCAGCCGTTGATATAAAAATCCGAGAGCACGTATTGAGCCTCGTCATACTGCGCATCTGCCGCTGCCTTAATCAGCAGAAAAGCCTTTTTATAGTCGGGGCTGACCAAAAAGCCTTTATAGTAGGCATAACCCAGCAGAAATTTTGCCGTATTGTTTGTCGTCTGTGCCTGTTCCAGAAGTTTATATATTTTTTCAAAATCGGCTTTGCTTTTTGTCTGCGGATCCGAGCCCAGATAAATAATGGCCAGATTGACGGCGGCATCGTTGCTGCCTAGTTTTGCCGCTTCGTCAAAATATTTTATGGCCGTCGGATAATCGACTTTGGTTCCGAGGCCGTTGAAATACAGGCTGCCCAAATTGTTAAGGGCGACGGCGTTCTTTTTTTCGGCCGCCTGTTCATAATAGGAAAGGGCTTGTTTATAGTCAGCCTTAACGCCGTTGACCCCGTACAGGTACATATAACCTAGGTCAAGCTGTGCTTCAATATCCCCGGCGGCAGCTTTCTGTTTCATTTCTTCAAGGCTGACGGTTTTTTTCTCTTTGGCTTTATCTTCGTCACCGAACAAATCAAGCGTATCGCCGATTGTCGAAGTAACTTTGTCTGTTTTGGTACGGGCTTGCTTTTTCTGTCCGAAATCCAGTTTTTCTTCTTTAACCGCTGCGCCGGCAATATCTTCCACCCCCAATTCCAGCTGCGCGCTCTGGGCACAGACATCCGCCGCTGCGCAGACTGCCAGTCCGAACAAAATAAAACCGGTATTTTTCATATGATTCCGCCCCTGTTTTGAAAATATCACCAAAAAACAGCATATCGCAAAAATATATTGCTTTCAAGCCAAAATAAAGTATAAAAAACAGATTGTAAATTTTAAACCGCAAGATATCCTAATTAATCAGCAGGATAAACTGATAAAACTATAAAAAAATGATAAATGAAGCGCCCGTATATACCCTAAAAGACATCAGCCTGACATTTGGCGTCCGGCCGTTGTTTACGTCTGTCAGCCTGAATATCTGCCGTGGGGACAAGATATGCCTTGTCGGTCGCAACGGCAGCGGAAAATCGACGCTGCTTAAAATTATTTCCGGCGTTATGGAACCGGACGGCGGCGAGGTGTTTGTCCAGCCGGGGATTAAAATTGCGTATATGGAACAGGCTGCTGATTTTTCAAAATACGAAACGCTTCAGGACGTCATTCTGTCGGGGCTGGAAGCAGAAACAAGGGAGAGCCAGGCATACCGCACCGATATATTGGCCGGGCAGTTGGATATAAAAAGGGAAATAAGCCCGAAAACGGCGTCCGGCGGCGAACTTAAAAAGGCGGCGTTGGCCAGAGCACTGATTGGAGAGCCGGATATCCTGCTTCTGGATGAACCGACGAACCATCTGGATATAACTACGATAGAAAAGCTTGAAGAAATCGTCAGACAGTTTTCCGGCGCCGTCGTCGTCATCAGCCATGACCGTTCTTTTTTAAACCATGTTTCCAATCGTACGCTGTGGCTGGATCGCGGAATTGTCCATTCCGGCAGCCGCGGATTCGCTTTTTTTGAAGAGTGGCAGGATGAGATAATCAATCAGGAAATTATTAAGGAAAAGCACCTGAATAAAAAGATTGAAGAGGAAACGGAGTGGCTTCACAAAGGAGTAACGGCTCGCCGCCGTCGCAATCAGGGGCGTTTGCGCCGGTTGCAGCAGCTGCGTCAGGAGCGCCGCGAACAGGTAAAGCGGATGGGGTCGGTTGATTTGGAAATAAAAGAAGCCGCCGTCCGTTCCAAACTGGTAATGGAGGCCAAACATATCTGTAAAAAGTTTGGCGAAAGGGAAATAGTCAAAGATTTTTCCCTGCGCGTGCTGAAAGGGAACCGCATTGGCATTGTCGGACCCAATGGTTCGGGAAAAACCACGCTGGTAAAACTTCTGACACAGCATTTGGCGCCTGACAGCGGATTTGTCCGGTTGGGGAAAAATCTGGAAATGGCATATTTTGACCAGAATCGGGAGATGCTTGATCCGGACAAAACGCTTTGGCGGACGTTGTGCGGGGAGGGGGATCATATATATGTCCGCGGGCATTATCGCCATGTTATCGCTTATCTGAAAGATTTTCTGTTTACGCCGGATCAGGCGCAAAGTCCGGTTTCCTGTCTGTCCGGCGGTGAGAAAAACCGGCTGATGCTGGCATTGTCGCTGGCTCGGGAGTCGAATTTTCTTGTTTTGGATGAACCGACCAATGATTTGGATATGGATACGCTGGACTTGCTGCAGGAGGTTTTGGATGAATATGAAGGAACAATCCTGCTGGTAAGCCATGACCGCGACTTTTTAAATAAAATTACGACATCAATGCTGTATATGCGGGGAGATGGCAGCGTTATTGAGCATATCGGCAGTTATGAAGAGCTTTATTACAAATATATTGCTCGGGACGGCAGTTCTGGCAGAAAAGCGTCGGCAGAAACAAAACGCCAGCCGTATGCGGTTCCGAAATCCGGACGCTCTGTTTCTGAACCTGTACAGTCAGATTCGGCAATCGTGCCTGAAAACGGCTCTCAGGCGAAAACTGTCCGCCTCAGTTACAAAAATCAGCGGCTGTATGAAATTTTACCTGATGAAATAGCTGCCCTTGAGCAGAAAATAGCCGGCCTGGAAAAAGAATTGTCCGACCCCGGGCTTTATGCTGCGGATGAAAAAAAATTTTACGCTTTGAGCGGGCAATTGCAGCAGCTGCAAAAGGAAAAGGATGAAAAAGAAAACCAATGGCTTGAAATTGAATTGCTAAAAAGCTCATTATAAATATATCAATAACTTAGCCTCTGCTTTAAACTATTATACGAGTTAAGCAGTACCGCCCTTTTAGCAAAGGAATGTAAAATGGCTAAAAAGAAAGATGTTCAAGCGGCAAGTCCTGAAACAGGTCTGGCCGATGTTAAATATACAAATCGTCTGTTTTTGGATTTATTATATAACTTAAGCAAATATCCCCATACCAAAAAGTCCAAGCGCCTTGTGCGCGAAGGGCTTTTTGACTTTGAGGAAAACAATGTATTCAGAGCATCAAAAGCAAAAAAATAAACTTTGTTAATTAAGACAATTAACATTTTGGATTAACTCCGGCGGACTGCCTAACTCACCTTGTCGCCGGTAGCTCTCGCCGAAAGCCGGCAGGCCTGGCCGCTCTCAGAAAATTTCCGCCAGTTTGCGTGAACTTAAAGCAGATAGTGCCGGAAGACAAATAATCTATACGTTTACCATATAGCAAAGCAGTCCGAGCAACAGGATTGATGCAAAAATTCCGGCAAAGACATCGTCAAGCATAACGCCGTAAGCGTTTTTGATTTTTGTATCGGCATATTTGACCGGCCCCATTTTCAAAATGTCAAAAAAGCGGAAAAAGACAAATCCGGCTGCATAATAGAGCAGGCTGGAGATTCCGGTCAGATATTCCGGCGCCATATAGGCCACAAAGGAAAAAGAAAGCAGCTGCCCGACCGTTTCGTCAATAACAACTTTGGAAGGGTCGCTGTCCCCGCTTTCTTCAATAACGGCTTCCGTCGCCTTCACGCCCAGTACAAACAATACCGCTGCCGCAGCAATCAAGGCCCAAAATCCGCCGAAATAAATCAAAGCGTATGCAAGGGGAAGCGTCCCCAGAGAACCCATGGTTCCGGGCGCAATTTTGGATAGTCCCAATCCGAAATATGTGGCAATAATGCGTGCTGATTTTTTGTTCATGGCTGTTATTCCTGTGTTGCAGTTGTTTATTCCGGGCAAACCCCGTTATGGCAGAAATTCTACATTGTAACAAACATTCTCCGCAACAAAGCGGCTTTGCTACAAAACGAATATATAATTTCAATTATGTTTTACAATCGGAAAAGATTTTATCCACGAATAATTAATAAATTAGTGCTATAAAAAAGCAAAAGGAGAAAATAATGTCCAAAAAAGTTTTTTACGGCATCTTTTTTTTATTGCTGGTATCCATAGCCGGCGTTATCGGATTAATGTTGTCTTCTGCCGATATGGATTCGCCGTTTAAAGCGCCGCTTCCCAAAGTTATTGCTTCGGCGCGCCTGCCGCATCCGGAGAAAATCCGTATTCAAAAAAATAAATGTCCCGCCGCTCCGGGAAATGTAAATATCGTGCTGGTAACCGATTCCCGCTATGTAACGCCGACGGCAGTTTCCATGTATTCAGCCATAAAAAACAAATGTCCGCAGAGTACTTATAACTTTTATGTCGTCGCTGAAGAGATTACCCGCCGGGATGAAAATGTGCTGCTCAATCTGCAAAAGCTGGCGCCGGGAACGGTTCATGTCAAGATTATTCCGCAGCAGGAACTGGATTTGCCTTATGAAAATATGCAGCGCTTTATGCAGTATAAGGTCGGTATGCATAAAATTTTTCTCCCGGATACCCTGAAAGAACTGGACAAAGTGATTTATATGGACGGGGACACGTTGGTTCTGAAAGATTTGCGGGAACTGTTTGATATAGATGTTTCAGCGGTTTATGCCGCAGTGGCCAAAGACGGGATATTCTATCGTTTTCCCAAAGAGATGGCAGAAATAGGGCTTGACAAACGCGGATTTTATTTTAACAGCGGCGTAATGCTGTATAATCTGAAACTGCAGCGGCAGGACAATGTTGTGGCAAAGCTGGTAGAGTACGTCAAAACCCATGAAGATTTCTTTGGGGATCAGGATGTTCTCAATGTCGTATTTGGCAGTAAATTGAAACTGATGTCATACCGCTATAATTGTATCAGCACTTTTTTTGAAGCAGATAATCTTGATTTTCTCAGCCGTTATTTTGGCGAGGAACTGCCCCGCGATACGTTTTACATATATGAAAATGCATCTGTTATTCATTATGCCGGCGACAAGCCCTGGCAGGATAACTATAAGCCGGAATTTCTTAAAGAACTCTGGTTTCGCTATTTTAATGAAGTCGTGAGGTTGTGATGCCGAAAACCGCAAAATATATTTTGCTCCTTGCTGCCGTCTTACTGGCCTCGGCCGTGTGTACCGTCCTGATGTTTCGCCCAAGAGCCGTCAATATCGTCTATATGGCAGACGCGCGATACCTGCCGTATATGATGGTTTCGTTGGAATCTGCAATTGCCGGCAAAAACAAAGGGACTCAATATCATGTTCATATCATAGCCAAAGATTTTGCGCCGGAAGATGCCGCCAAAATCCGGAAAATGGCTCAAGACGATGTAACGATAGAACTGCATTCCGCCCGAGAGCCGAAACTTGATTATGCGCGGCTGGGAAGATTTTCCTCATTTAAAATTTCGCTGCAAAAGCTGTTTATTGCCGATTATCTGCCAAGCTTGGGAAAAGTTTTGTATCTGGACGCGGATACGCTGGTACAGGCAGATTTGTCCGAAGTGTATGAAACGGATTTGCGTGGAAAATATGCCGCAGCGGTTAAGGACGGGCTGATGTATCAGTTCCCCGAGCATGTTGCCGGCATGGATTTGAACGGCAGGGATTTTTATTTTAACAGCGGCGTGATGCTGCTGAATTTGGCTCAAATCCGCAAAGATGGTATTATGCGGCGTGCGGTAATCTATTTTAATACGCATAATGAGGTTTTTGGCGATCAGGATGTTTTGAATGTCGTTTTTGGCAGCAAAGTCGTACCGCTATCATACCGCTACAACTGCAACAGTACTTTTTTTGAAGAAAAGGATGCAGCGTTTTTGAGTAAATTTTTTAATGAAACTGTTCCGCAAAACCCGCGGGAAGTCTACGATTCTGCCGCAATTCTCCATTTTGCCGGGCATAAGCCGTGGACGCCGTGGTTCTCCCATTCGTATCTAAAGCCATTATGGTATCGTTACGCTGCCAAAGTTGCCGAAAAATATCAGATGACATTTTAAATTAGCTTGCACAAATTTGATTTACCCGTTATTATCCATTGCAAATACGCAAGGATAATAAAAATGGTAAAAGTTGTTTCGTTCGGCTGCCGCATTAACAGCTATGAAAGTGAAATTTTTAAAGAAAAACTACAAAAATATGATAACTTGGTCGTAGTAAATACCTGCGCCGTAACGGCTGAGGCCGAAAGGCAGTGCCGGCAGGCGATTCGCAAACTGAAAAAGGAAAATCCGGCCGCCAAAATTGTGGTTACCGGCTGTGCCGCACAGGTCAGTACGGAGCGCTTTGCCGAAATGCCGGAAGTGGATATTGTGCTGGGAAATAAGGAAAAGATTGAAATTGAAAAGTATCTCATTTCCGAAAATAAAACGGTAGTCGGAGATATCTTTTCCTTCTCTGGATATGACGCTTATATGATTACCGGTTTTGAAGGGCGCGAAAGGGCTTTTGTTGAAATCCAGCAGGGCTGCAACCATCGTTGTACTTATTGCATTGTGCCGTATGCGCGCGGAGCTAACCGGTCGGTTCCCGAAGAAAAAATTATGGCACAGATAGCCCTGTTTTTACAGCAGGGGTTCAAAGAAATATGCCTGACCGGTATTGATGCCTGTTCGTATGAGCCGAGTTTCAGCAGACTTGTTGCCGCAGTACTGGAACGTTTTCCTGATTTGCCGTCGCTGCAGTTCGGCTCTCTTGACCCGGCTGCAATAAATGATGAATTCATAGAACTCGTTCGTAATTATCCGAACATTTATCCTCATTTTCATTTTTCGGTTCAGTCGGGGGATAACCTTATTTTAAAGCGGATGGGGCGCCGCCATAGTCGCGAAGATGTTATCGGTCTGTGCGGCCGTTTGCGTAAAGCACGTCCGGAATGTACGTTCGGTGCTGATTTTATTTGCGGTTTTCCGACGGAAACCGATGAAAATTTTGCCAATACGCTTAAATTGGTTGAAGAGGCCGGTATTGATCGCCTGCACGTTTTTCCGTATTCTGAACGTCCGGGGACGCCGGCGGCGCGTATGCCCCAAATTCCCGTTCATATCCGGCGGGAACGCGCGGAAAAACTCAGAAATCTGAGAAAGGAGGATAAATGAGCAGCTTTTTTCAAAAACTGGGATTCGGGCTTAAGAAGACGTCGCAGAATTTAAGCCGCGGCATTGCCGATATATTTACCAAAGAGAGCCTGTCGGAAGATGTCATAACCGATTTGGAAGAATTATTATATACGGCGGATGTCGGTGTTAAGGCGTCTTCGGAAATTATCGGCAGATTCAGCGCGCGCCGGTTTGAAAAAGGCTGTGATATAACGCAGATAAAGCAAGAGTTGTGCCGTGATATTGTCGATATCCTCAAAGTTTCCGAACAGGAGTTTATTATTGACAAATCCGGCAAGCCGTTTGTAATTTTAATGGTCGGCGTCAACGGTGCCGGAAAAACCACCACCATCGGCAAATTGGGAAAAAAGTTTGCCGGGCAGGGGTACCAGGTATCGTTTATCGCCGCCGATACGTTTCGTGCCGCCGCGGTGGAGCAGCTTGCCGTCTGGGGCGCGCGCAATAATCTGCGCGTATATTCGGGAGAACCCGGCTGCGACAGTGCCGGATTGTGCTATGATGGGCTGAAAGAAGCGCAAAAACGCGGTGATGACATTGTTTTTATAGATACGGCCGGGCGGCTGCAAAATAAAAAAGGGCTGATGGAAGAATTGCAGAAGATTGTCCGCGTGATTAAAAAGGTTATGCCCGAAGCGCCGCACAAAACATTGATAACGATTGACGCGTCAACCGGGCAAAACGGGCTGGATCAGGTAAAGACGTTTAAGGAGCTTGTTGACGTCAACGGCATAGTTGTTACCAAACTGGACGGTTCATCGAAAGGCGGAATTTTGATTGCGATTGCTTCCGAAACCGGCATTCCCGTCTATTTCGTCGGTGTCGGCGAGCAGGCTGAGGATATGGATACGTTTAAGGCGGAAGAGTTTGCAAAGGGATTATTGGATTTATGATGGATTTGGCTTTTGATTTTAATGAAGATTTAGTGCCGGCAGAGTCACAAAAGACTGAGGGGCCTCAGCCCAAAACCGTTACGGAACTGTCAAACGAAATCAAACGTTTTGTTGAAGGAAATTTTGGCAGGGTGCTGGTACGCGGTGAAATTTTCGGCGCCAAACGTGCCGATTCCGGGCATTGGTATCTGTCGTTAAAAGACGAAAACGCCGTTTTATCGGCGGTTTGCTGGCGTGGTGTGGCTTCCGGCCTGAAAATTAAAATTGAAGACGGTCTGGAAGTCATCGCTTCGGGAAAAATAACCACCTTCTCGGGCAAGTCTTCTTACCAGCTGGTAATAGAAAGTCTTGAACCGGCAGGGCAGGGTGCTTTGCTGAAGCTGTTGGAAGAGCGCAAGCAGCAGTTTATTAAAGAGGGATTGTTTGATGCGGCACACAAAAAGCCGATTCCCTTTCTGCCCCGGACCATCGGTGTCGTTTCCAGTGCATCCGGTGCGGTTATCCGTGATATTATCCACCGTATCCGCGACCGTTTTCCGAGCCATATCGTTTTGTGGCCGACACCGGTGCAAGGCGAGGGGGCTGCAGAAAAGGTGGCAGCAGCGATTCGCGGTTTTAATGCTTTGGATGGGAACGGTTCCGTCAGGCGTCCGGATGTAATTATCGTTGCCCGCGGCGGCGGCAGTTTGGAAGATTTGTGGCCGTTTAACGAAGAAGTCGTCATCCGTGCCGTGTATGATTCGGAAATTCCCCTTATTTCCGCCGTCGGGCATGAAACCGATACGATGCTGATAGACTATGTTTCGGACAAAAGGGCACCGACCCCGACAGGCGCGGCCGAATTTGCCGTTCCGGTAAAAGACGAGCTTGTTTCGGGGCTGAATATTCTGGATAACCGTATGCGCAGTTCAATCCGGCGGTGCCTTGAGGAATACAAAAACCGTATTGAGGGGCTCGGCCGGGGAATTCCGAACCTGCAGCAGATACTTGAGGAAAATGTCCAGAAATTGGATTACCGTCTTGAGCGTCTGCATATTGCCATAAAGAACGTCCTGATACAGAAAAAAAGTGCTCTCGCTTTGGCTGAGATTAAACCTGTTTACGTCAAGACCCTGATTGAACGCAGTGAAGAACGTCTGCAGGGAGTGGTGCACCGGTTGGAAGGCGTTTCCGTAGAGTCGGTGTTAAGGCGCGGCTTCGCCTGGGTAAGGGGGAATGAAAATCAGACGATATATAATGTAACCGAGGCAAAAAAACAAACCGGCCTGACAATCAGGTTTGCAGATGGGGAAATATCAACGGCAATGTCGCCGCAGTCCGTCGCTCCGGCACCGGCAACTCCGCGTTCGCATTCCGGAAAATCAAAAAAAACTTCTTCGGAACAGGGAACATTATTTGATTTTTAACAACTTGCCCTTATACTTCTCTGGAAAAATGTGAAATGAACAACGGTTTAGAAGGTAGGCAATGATTGATATGCATATATTTTGGCTGGCTTTAATCCAGGGATTGACGGAATTTCTGCCGGTAAGCTCTTCAGGGCATCTGATTTTATTTGCCAAATATACTTCTTTTGCCGATCAGGGGCAGACTATTGATATTGCACTTCATATTGGCTCGTTGATAGCCGTTGTTCTCTATTTTTGGCAAACCGTAAAAAATATGCTGGTTCAGCTTTGGCAACATAAATTTTTGCCTGATTTTAAGGTAGAAGGCGTAAGGCTTGCGTATTTTCTTTTGTTTGCAACCATTCCGGCGATAGTCATTGGTGGCACGCTTAAATATATCGGGATGGACTGGACGCGCAGTACAAAGCTTATCGGCTGGATGCTGATTGTATATTCTGCCGTCTTATGGGTGGCCGACACTAAATTTAGTACCCGAAAAACGTTAAAAGACATCACCCTTTTCGACGCTTTGTGCATAGGTTTTGCCCAGTGCCTGGCATTTCTTCCCGGTACCAGCCGGTCAGGGGTAACCATTACAATGGGACGTTTTCTGGGATATAACCGCAGCGAAATAGCTAAATTTTCTATGCTTCTGTCTGTTCCGGCGATATTTGCTGCCGGCATATTGGCGCTTTATGAAATATATACCGGCGGCGAATTGGCTCAGGTGATAATGGCTTATCAGGCGGTTATCTGGTCCTTTGCGTTTTCGTTTCTTGCCATATTTCTGATGATGCAGTGGCTGCGGCATGCAACGTATCTGCCGTTTGTCATTTACCGGATAATATTGGGAATCTGCCTCTTGCTGGACGCTTACGGAGTGATATGACAAGCCGGTTTTAAGGCATATTGTTTTTTTATGAAAAAATACTAAAAAAACTGTTGACTAATAAAAAAAAAGCCGCTAATAAAATATCCGTTGCTCTGGTGGCGAAATTGGTAGACGCGCATGCTTCAGGTGCATGTTGCCTCAGGCAGT